>CAZZHH010000063.1:0-18126 GCA_964653595.1 uncultured Lentimicrobiaceae bacterium | reverse complement strand
TTTTATCATGTAGCTCGTCGGGCTTATAACCCGAAGGTCATAGGTTCGAATCCTGCACCGAAAAACATCAAACCGATTTATTATACTCTAAACTGTAATTTGATATTCGGTTTGAATTAGTTTTTCAAATGTGCACGAAATTTTGCAAATTTGTGATTTAAAATTTCGGCATCCCCGCTACAAAGAGAAAGCGACTTTAACCGGTTGCTTTTTTTGTTTTTTTATCATGTAGCTCGTCGGGCTTATAACCCGAAGGTCATAGGTTCGAATCCTGCACCGAAAAACATCAAACCGATTTATTATACTCTAAACTGTAATTTGATATTCGGTTTGAATTAGTTTTTCAAATGTGCACGAAATTTTGCAAATTTAAGATTTAAAATTTCGGCATCCCCTCTACAAAGAGAAAGCGACTTTAACCGGTTGCTTTTTTGTTTTTTGTGAAAACAGGCATTGTTATTTAAAAATAGATACTGATCTCTTTTTTAAGAACATCGAGTGCATAGGAAGTGGGCGTTTGTTGATTAGATACTAGTAGTTCAAATATTGAAGCAGTAAGTTCGCTGGCTGGTGCGCTTGGTTCTACTTTTGCAGCAGCAAGGTTAACCATTTTAATAACTTCTTCTTTTGCGTTTTTCACTGCCGACCATCCAAATGGAGTAATATATAATTGTTGCGACAGATTATGATCATATTCGTTTCGAATTGCAGAAAGTAATAGCAATTGAAATTGTGATGCTGAAAGGGTTGAGTTGTTTAGCCTTACTACTAAATTTCCAGGTGTAATTCTTTCTAAATATAGAATCACTCTTTCGTAAGCTTGAAGTCTAAGAGGAAGTATAATGTTTTTTGATTCTTGTTTTAACTCTAGAAGTTTCTGTTTTTCAACATTTTGAATATGCATTTTAAAAAGGTAAAAAACCGTAATAAAAACGACAAGTGAGGGGAGAACGTACTTTAAAATTTCGAAAATTTGTTCCATAGATTTTTTGCAAAGATAATAATTATTCTAATATTTCAGGATATTTTGAGAGTTCTTTTACTTTTGATTCACGGCTAATGTTGTTTGCTGATAATGCTTTCACTGCTAATTCTGCTGCAATCATGTATTTTTCAAAAAAAAGATCTTCATCTAGCTCTTCAAAAAGCTTGGATTCAATTCCTTTTTGCATTTTTTGATAAAATTCAAAGAAAATCATACTTTTTTCCAATGAGATAAAAATGCCCAGTTTTACACCTTTTTTTAAAATTCGTGAATATTGTTCTAAAATTTTTTGATCAAAGTCGTTTCTAATTTCTTGAAGCTCTGGAATTCTTTCAAATAGATGATTTTCTAGAGCAATTTTAAAAAATGAGGATTTGTATAGTAGTCTCATTTTATTGATCATAAGAAATCGCATTTGGATATCTGGTCGATGCACATATTCCTTTTCAATTTTTCTCAATATTTTTAAATAATTTTCCTTTTCAATTTCAGATTGGTGCAAAAAAAGATCTTCTTTTGATTTAAAATAATGATAAAAACAGGTTCTAGTTCTTTTCGCATGTATGGCAATATCGTCAATTGTAACTCCATCAAATCCTTTTACTTCAAAAAGATAAAGAGCTGATTCAGTAAGCATTTGTCTTACAATCTGTTTGTTCATGCCTGTTTTTTATACAATATTAAAGAAAAAGAATTAATTATACAAATATCTCTGAATAAATTAAAAGAATAATTAATTTTGCAATAAATAAATTGATAAAATGAATCTAATAACAAAATGGTCCTCCTTCGTTAAACTCAGTCATACTCTTTTTTCATTGCCATTTGCCCTTATTGGTTTTGGGTACGCTTATATTGAGAAACCCAGTGGATCATTTTTGATAAATTTGGGATGGATGGTGCTTGCTGTTTTTTTTGCTCGTAATGCTGCCATGGCTTTTAATCGGTATATAGACAGAGATATAGATAAAAAAAATAATAGGACTGTAACCAGAGAAATTCCTAGTAATATTATTTCGCCTGAAAAAGCAATTGTCTTTGTGTTTGTAAATGTTTTTCTTTTTATTTTAACCGCATATATTATTAATCCACTTGCGTTTTATCTATCTCCAGTTGCCATTGCTGTAGTTATTGGATATAGTTTTTCGAAAAGATTTACATGGTTGTCACATTATATACTGGGTTTAGCTCTCGGAATAGCTCCAGTAGGCGCTTACCTTGTGATAGCTCAACAGATTGATTTTTTGCCAATTTTATTATCTATTGCAGTTTTCTTTTGGGTGGCAGGTTTTGATATCCTCTATGCTTTACAAGATGAAGATTTTGATAGAGAACAAGGCTTACATTCTATCCCAGAACATTTTGGACGTAATAAAGCATTGTTTATTTCGACTATTAGTCACATCATTGCCCTAGTTTTTTTGGTGATTTTTGGGTTTTATGTCAGAGGATCGTGGGTGTATTGGACTGGATTTAGTTCATTTTTGATGATATTAACTTATGAGCATATCATTGTGAAACCAAATGATATTAGTAAAATTAACACAGCTTTTGCAACACTCAATGCTATTGGCAGCGTTATTTTTGCTTTCTTTACTTTGCTCGATGCTTTTCATTTTTATATTTGGTAATTTTTAATGTTTAAACTCTTTCATATATGAAACAGATTTTTAATTTGGTGTCTATTGTTTTTATCCTACTTGGAATAGCCTGTGGTTTTGCGTATTATTATTTCATTGGGTGCTCTTCAGGAAGTTGTCCCATGAGATCTAATCCATGGATAATGAGTGCTTATGGTGGTTTAATTGGGTATTTAGCAGGAGATGTTTTTAAATGGGTAAGACAAAAATTAAATAGACGTTCATAAAAAAAAGAGCGCATATATTGGTTTGCGCTCTTTAAAAATGAAATTTTTAAAATTGAGAATTAGTTTTTAAGTATTCGTATCACATTGGATTGTGAGTCGTTTTTTAATTGGATAAAATACACTCCCGATGGTTTGTCTGAAATATCGATTGTTATTACCCCTTTCTCTATCAAATTGGTCTGAATTGTTTTGCCAGTAATATCACAAATATTCATCGTATAAGATTCATCAGAAAGTAGATTATAAATACCATCTTTGGATGGATTAGGGGAAACAGAAACATTGTTGTCGGTATAGGTATTAGCAATAAATTGAGGCTGTTGAATAACAAGTGCTAATTTCCCTCCAACTTGATTTTCAACTGGCCAAGGTTGGCTAAATACTACCACTTCTGCATCTACCATTACACTAATTGAATCTGTACCAGTATGAGTTGGTGTCCCTGTGAGAGTAACACATTGCCACGTTAGTTTATTCCATTGTGGAAATGTAGTACCACCTGCATCGTTCAATACAGTCCATGTGTTGCCTAAACTGCTAGATACACTTAAAAGTTTAATCCAATTAAGAGGAGCTTCTGCTGATTGAAAAATTACTTTTGAAGGAACTCCAATGGTAACTGTTTGTTGATATGCTTCGTTTACAGTTGCTACAGGAAGTGGGTGTGGCAACATTATTCCAGTATCTGGCACGGATGTATATCCTGTGTAATCTGGAGTACAGTTTTGGGCATTTAGTAGATTGCTTAAGGTTAATAAAAATAACCCGAATAATAATGTAGATTTTTTCATACGTTTAATATATTTGTTGTTAATAAAAGTATTTATTTGCAAATATCGAATAAAAATTTCACTAAGCAAAATTTATTAATTTGTTTTAAAAAGATATTAGTCGATAGATTTAGTATTTTAATTTATCTATTGCCAAAGTAGGATTTTCGGATTTAAATATGTAATTTCCAGCTACTAATACATCTGCGCCAGTAGAAAATAGTTTTTTAGCATTTTCATTTGTCACACCGCCATCCACTTCGATTAGAGTGCCCGCATTTTTCTTATGAATCAAATTTTTAAGTTGTTCGATTTTATGATACGTGTTCTCTATGAATTTTTGACCACCAAATCCAGGATTTACCGACATCAATAGGACTAAATCACAATCATTGATGATGTCATCAAGCATGGATATTGGCGTATGTGGATTCAATACAATCCCAGCTTTAACCCCCTGGTTTTTAATATTTTGTATGGATCGATGAAGGTGAGGGCACGCTTCATAATGGATCGTTATAATGTCGGCACCTGCTTCTGCAAAACGAGGGATATATTTATCTGGTTCAACAATCATTAAATGAACATCTAACGGTTTTTGGGAAATTTTCTTTACTGCTTCTAGAATGGGAAATCCGATGGAAATATTAGGAACAAATACGCCATCCATGACATCTACATGAATCCAATCGGCATTGCTTTTATTTATCATCTGAATATCCTGAGAAAGATTCACAAAATTGGCAGATAGGAGAGAGGGTGCAATTAAATTATTCATTTTATCGTATTTTTTGATGTAAAGATAATAAAAAAGCGAACTTGAATGTTCGCCTTAATAATTTATCCTAAATATGTTTTTAGTATTTTGCTTCGGGAAGCATGTTTAAGTCTGCGGATTGCTTTTTCTTTGATCTGTCTAACTCTTTCGCGCGTTAGGTCAAATTTTTCTCCGATCTCTTCCAGTGTCATTGGGTGTTTCCCTTCTAATCCGAAGTAAAGTCGAATAACGTCTGCTTCACGCTGTGGCAAGGTAGAGATTGCTCTTTCTATTTCCCTTCTAAGAGATTCGTAGTTTAGTCCTTGATCAGGAGTTGTTCCTTCTTCGTTACGAAGTACATCGTACATGTTGTTTTCTTCATCTTGAATTAAAGGAGCATCCATAGAGACATGACGACCTGAATTACGTAAGGACTCTTTTACTTCTATTTCAGTAATGTCTAATAGCTCAGCTATTTCAGATGCTTTGGGTTCACGTTCGTACTCTTGTTCGAGTTGAGCGTATGCTTTAGTGATTTTATTAATAGAACCAATTTTATTCAAAGGCAACCGTACAATTCGCGATTGTTCGGCTAGCGCTTGTAAAATCGATTGGCGAATCCACCAAACTGCGTAGGATATAAATTTAAATCCTCTAGTTTCATCAAATCGTTGTGCTGCCTTTATCAAGCCTAGGTTTCCTTCATTTATTAAGTCTGGTAGACTGAGGCCTTGGTTTTGATATTGTTTTGAAACTGAAACTACGAAACGAAGGTTAGCTTTTGTAAGCTTTTCTAATGCCACCTGATCACCAGCTTTGATGCGTCGAGCTAGTTCTACTTCTTCGTCTGCAGTAATTAGCTCTACTTTGCCTATTTCTTGCAAATACTTATCTAACGACGCTGTTTCTCTATTGGTAACCTGTTTCGATATTTTGAGTTGCCTCATTTTTTTTTATCTTTTATTATGTTGTTGAATGCAGAATAATACGAATATAACTACAAAAAGTTACAATTAAAATAGGCCAAATTTTGCGAATAGAAAAAATGGCCTATCGTTAATTTATTTTTTCTCAGGTCGTGGAATTAGTACTTTGTGAGACAATTTGTATTTTCCAGTTTTTTTGTCGATTTCTAGAAGTTTAACTTGGATAATATCACCTACTTGCAGTTTGTCTTCTACTTTTTCGATTCTTTCCCATGCTAATTCAGAAACGTGAAGTAATCCCTCTTTTCCAGGTAGTAATTCGATAAAAGCTCCATAAGGCATGATAGATTTTACTTTACCATCGAAAACTTCTCCCTCTTCAATTGTTGCACTTATTGCTTTTATTCGTCTCATTACAATATCAACAGCTTCTTTGTTGTTTGAAACGATGTCTATAACTCCATAATCGCCAACTTCTTCAATTACAATGGTTGTTCCGGTTTCTCTTTGAAGCTCTTGAATATGTTTTCCACCTGGGCCAATCATGGCTCCTATAAATTCTCTTGGAATTTTAGTTTTGATGATGCGAGGAACAAATGGTTTGTAATCTTCTCGTGGCTCAGTTATCGTTTTTGCAATTTCTCCTAGGATATGAAGTCTTCCTTCTCTAGCTTGAGCAAGTGCATCTGTGAGAATTTCGAATGACAGCCCATCTACTTTGATATCCATCTGGCAAGCAGTAATCCCATCTTTTGTGCCAGTAACTTTGAAATCCATATCGCCTAGATGATCTTCATCTCCTAAGATATCGGAAAGTACAGCATATTTACCAGTTTGAGTGTCAGTTATTAACCCCATTGCAATACCACTAACTGGCTTTGAAATTTTTACACCAGCGTCCATCAATGCCATGGTGCTAGCACATACTGTAGCCATAGACGAAGACCCGTTTGATTCCATGATATCGGAAACTAAACGAATGGTGTATGGGTTTAAATCTGGTCCAGGTAATACTGGTTTTAAAGCTCTTAAAGCTAGGTTTCCATGCCCAATTTCTCGACGACCAGTTCCACGAATTGGCTTGACTTCGCCTGTTGAGAATGGGGGAAAGTTGTAATGTAAGATAAAATTATTAGATCCTTCAATAACAACCCCATCTATGGCTTGTTGATTAAGTTTAGAGCCTAAGGTGCATGTGGTAAGCGATTGGGTTTCGCCGCGAGTAAAAATTGCCGATCCATGAGCTGCAGGTAAATAGTTGGTTTCGCCCCAAATAGGTCTTATCTCATTCGTTTTTCTTCCATCAAGTCTTACTTTATCGGTAAGAATCATATTTCGAACTACATCGTATAGCAATTCATCAAAATATCTTTTAACGATTGGCTTTTTTGTAGCTCTATCTTCTTCAGGTATTGACTCAAGAAAATCAGAAAATAATTTTTCCCATGCATTGGATCTATCATGTTTAGGTAAGCATGATTTGCTAACTTCATATACAGGGTTATAAAATTCTTTAAATAATCTTTCTTTTAGCTCTTCATCATTTTTTTCGTGACAAAATTCTCTTTTTGGAGAAGAACCCGAAATCATAGCTGCCAATTCAATTTGAGCTTGACATTGAATTTTTATAGCTTCATGTGCAACTCTAATCGCTTCAAGCATTTCGGCTTCTTGAACCTCTTTCATCTCACCCTCTACCATCATGATGTTATCCATAGAAGCAGCAACAATTAATTCAATGTCTGCGTTCTCTAATGTGTCAAAGGGAGGGTTAATCACAAATTCGCCGTTGATTCTAGCTACCCTTACTTCTGATACAGGTCCATTAAATGGAATATTAGACACCATGATTGCAGAAGAAGCTGCCAGACAAGCAAAAGCATCAGGTAATGTGTTTTTATCTCCGGAGATTAAGTATATTAGGACTTGAGTTTCTGCGTGATATGTTTCTGGAAAAAGTGGACGAAGTGCACGATCTACTAAACGAGAAATCAAAATCTCATATTCTGAAAGACGTGCTTCTCTTTTGAAAAAACCACCAGGAAAACGACCTAATGCCGCGTATTTTTCTTGATAATCCACCGATAATGGAAGAAAATCTACATTTTCACCCGCTTCATTTTTCGAGCAGACAGTTGCTAAAAGCATTGTGTCTCCAATTTTTACTACTACTGATCCATCTGCTTGTTTTGCAAGTTTGCCTGTTTCAATAATTACTTCCCTGCCATCAGGTAAGTTGAACGATTTTGTTACTCCGATCATACTAAATATTCTTTTTTTATTGCGTCATTGCGGTGTTAAATATCCGCTTTAATATAAATGCAAAAAGGCAATCCGAAAATTGCCCTTGCGTATCTCTTTTTGGAAACTTATTTTCTTAAGTTTAGTTCCTTGATAAGATTCCTATATCTTTGAATGTCATTTCTTTTTAAATAATCAAGAAGCTTTCTGCGTTTTCCAACCAACAAAACTAAAGAACGTTCTGTAAATTTGTCTTGTCTGTTCTTTTTTAAATGCTCAGTTAAATGTAAAATTCTGAATGAAAACAATGCAACTTGGCTTTCTACTGAACCTGTATCTGCAACTGATTCACCATGTTTGCTGAAAATTTCTTTTTTTACTTCTGTAGTTAAATACATATTAAAACTTCTTTATTCGGTTATCTTTATTATTATTTCTTGAATTTCAGACTGCAAAGGTAATATTATTAATTGATTTTCGCAACCTTTTTTCTGAAAATATTTTTTTTTACAAGTTTTCAACGTTGAAGTGTTAGTTTCTTCGCCCTCCTATTCTGTTGAATTATTAGTATTCCCAAAAAACTCATGAATATATTTTTCAAATTGCTGAACGCTGTTTTTGTCTAATTTAAAGAAAGGGTAATCCTTCAACTTTCTATCTGCACAATTATTTATTCTATATCCTTTGGCTAAATCACTGTAGTGAATAGCTTGGATATTGCTTGGCGATACAATTACAAAATGTGCATTTTTGTATGGATAAAGATTTGGGAGATCATCAATATCAAATCTCCCATTGCATCTGAATTTTACTTCCAGATACATTAGTTCTCCTGTGAAGCGATCTTGAATTACAAAATCGGGTTGAGATTTAATGGCTCTGGATACTTCATCAAGGCTTTTGCGAATGGTAGGTAAAATTTCCGGTAATGTTCGTTCCATTCCGTAATGAAAAACCAAGTAATTGTTTGATAAAAAAAGTTCTTGTACAATCGTTTCCGCTACTCTTCCTTTTATCATATTATGGGCTGATTCACTCATCTGTTTTTTTGCAAATCTATGCATTAAATTGTGTATTTACAATACTATTATTTTAAAATATCCGTTTAGTATGTTGTTAGTTAAAAAAAAACAGTTGTTTTAATTCCAAATTTTTCTGTTATGAAACAGTATTATATTTCTTTAGCATTTGCAATATCCCTTCTGATGACTCTATCAAATGGGTTTTCCAAAAACATTTTACTATCGGAAGCTATTAAAAAAAATATGGTGAAAGCCAGTTTTAAAAGTATAAACAAAGCCCAGGACAAAAATACATCTATGTATTGGGGGTCTTGCATCAAAATTTCTCTCCAAAACCTTACAGCAGCTCCTTTATCTATCCAGCTTGAGCCAGGACTTTTTTTATCTTCTGATGATACCATGTTTCAGCGTATGATGATGGTAGACAATCGATTAATAGCAATTTCCCCTAAAGGAAATAAGTCTGCTGCCGTGAATGCTTTTTGTTCGCAAATGCATAAAGGAGCTCCGTTAGAAGATATTGCTTTTAACCCTTCTGGCTCTGCAGACGGCAATTTGCTCACCCTTGCAAATTATATAATAAAGAAAAAATTTAAAAGTTATGCTGTTCAAAACGCAATTTGGGCAATTACCGACAACAACGACTTAAGTAGCATTTATGATGATAATTCGAGCGAAAGCGATTCTCTTCGAAAATTTGTAGCAAATTTAAAAGGAATACCATTTCAACCCACTGCTAAAGTAATGCGTGTAGAACAGACCGTTACCAATGGTAAATTCAAGTTTGATTTTAATAATAAACTGGGAGGACTTTATTCCATTTATTTATTTAATTCTAATGGAGATATGATTCAAGAATTTAAAAAGGATTTTGATTATCCACATTACGATAAAATTACTGTTTCCTATAAATTCCAAACCATCATACCAGTGGGTACCTATTTTGTTCGTGTAGTAAGAAATGGAAACGAAATCGTAAAAAACTTTCCTATTCAGGTAAGGTAAAGATAGAGAAAACCAATCTTGATAGCAGAAAATTTATTTAAAAAAGTTTCAATACTTGTCGATTGTTAGCTTTTTGTACCCAACTTTATTGCAATTTTTGTATTAAAAATCATATATTTGCAATTGAAAAAATAAATTTATGGCATCGAGAGATATAAAGCATGATGGGCGCATCACAGCAATAGAAGGGAGCTGTATTACTGTTACTATTCTTGCAAAAAGTGCTTGCACTTCGTGTGAAGCTAAAGGGCTGTGTAATAGCTCCGAAATGAAAGATAAAAACATTCAGATCAAGTATTTAGGTGCTTTAAACTGGAAAATTGGGGAAGTTGTAAACGTTACCATGAAACCATCTATGGGGTCAAAAGCTGTTTTTTATGGATATATTTTTCCATTTTTATTTCTAATTATAACCTTGATTGTAGTTGCAAATATTACTTCGAACGAAGTTGTGATAGGCTTGTCGGCCATAATTGGGGTGGCATTTTATTATTTTTTGCTTTGGCTTATGAGAGCTAAACTCAATAATTCTTTTGTTTTTAACATCGAAAAGTTTATCGATACCCAATCTCTATGTCATTAAGAATTTTATACATTGAAAACACATCCCATACTATCATTTATAAGCCAAACCTCTTCTGTTAAAGAGCTTCTAGAACAGTTAAAGCTAGATAAATCGTTGCATTTAAAAGGATTAAAGGGCTCTTCTAATGCGATGGTTGCTGCTTCCGTTTTAAATATTCATGCGGGTCAACATCTGTTTGTTTTGCCTGATAAAGAGTCTGCAGCTTATTTTTGTAACGACTTAGAACATTTGTTGGGTCAAGACGATTTAGATTTTTCTCAGAAAAAAGTTCTTTTCTATCCTACTTCCTACCATCGGCCATACGAGATTGCAAAGACCGATAATGCTAATGTTTTACTTAGGTCGGAAGTTATTACAAAATCGGGTTCTTTCAAACGATTGGCAATCGTTTCTTACCCCGAAGCTTTAGCAGAGAAAGTTATTACACGCTCTTTTTTGACTAAGAATACGTTTAAATTGTCGGTAAACGATAAGCTTGATGTTGATTTTTTAATTGAATTTTTGATTAGCTATCAATTCGAACGTGTTGACTTTGTTGTAGAACCTGGCCAATTTTCCGTTAGAGGTGGAATAGTAGATGTTTTCTCATTTGCGAACGATTTGCCTTTTCGTATAGAATTAGGGGGGGTTACTATTGAATCTCTTCGTGCTTTTGATCCTTTATCTCAACTATCTATTCAAAAGTACAACCATATAAGTATCATCCCAAACACCCAAACAAGGAGTGCTAGCGAAAAGTATATTTCCATTTTTGATTATCTAGGTAGTTCTACTATTATATGGTTCTCCGATTTATCATATACCATTGATAAAGTAGAGGCAGAGTATCAAAAGTCGCTTCAGATTTTCCAACAAATTTCTTCGCCAATTCGTCATTTGCCACCTCAAGAGCTGTTTGTATCTGAATCCGAACTGTTAAAGGCAATTACAGATCATGTCTGCATAGAATTCAGCTTTACTCCCTTCTTGAAAAATGGATTAGTTCTAAATTTTGATATAGATGCACAACCATCATTTAATAAAAATTTCGATTTATTTTACGAGATGCTAAATGATTTGTGCGGTCGTGAATACTCTGTGTCCATTACTTCTGAAAATCCAAAACAACTTCAACGAATTGAGTCAATTATTGCAGATATTAGTGCTGGGAAATCCTTAGAAGTTCCTTTATGTAAATATGTTAACATTTCTCTTCATGAAGGATTTATTGAAAATAGGGATAAAATAGCAATTTTTACGGATCATCAGATTTTCGATAAGTATCATCGGTTTTCACTTCGGGATGGACACAAAAAAAGTGAAGCAATCACACTTAAGGAGATCTATAATTTACAACCGGGTGATTTTATTACCCATATCGACCATGGTGTTGGTAGATACGACGGGCTCGAAAAAATGATGGTGAATGGAAAAATTCAAGAAGCCATTAGGCTGGTGTATAAAGATCAAGATTTGTTATATATCAGCATACACTCTTTGCACCGAATTTCTAAATATGTGGGGAAAGAGGGTGTACCTCCTACGCTTCATCGGCTTGGTTCTGGTACATGGACAAAAGCCAAAGAAAAGGCAAAACAGAGAGTTAAAGATATTGCAAAAGATTTGATTTTGCTATATGCAAAAAGAAGAAGTTCCCATGGATTTGCATTTTCTCCAGATTCTTATTTGCAAACAGAACTTGAGGCGTCTTTTTTATATGAAGATACCCCTGACCAAATTAAAGCAACTACAGATGTGAAACTTGATATGGAAAAAAGTTTTCCAATGGATCGATTGGTATGTGGAGATGTAGGATTTGGAAAGACAGAAATTGCTATTAGGGCTGCATTTAAAGCTGTAGCTGACAATAAACAAATTGCAGTTTTAGTCCCTACCACTATTTTAGCTCTCCAGCATTACAAAACATTCTCAGAGAGATTAAGTGATTTTCCATGTAGTGTTGATTATATTAATCGATTTAAGTCAACAAAGCAGCAAAAAGAGACTTTAAAGAAATTGGTTGAAGGGAAAATTGATATATTGATTGGCACTCACAGGCTGTTGAGCAAAGATGTAGAGTTTAAGAATTTAGGTTTGCTGATTATCGATGAAGAGCAAAAATTTGGAGTTTCAGCTAAAGAGAAACTCCGTCAAATGAAAATTAATGTAGACACTCTTACTCTTACAGCTACACCTATTCCTCGAACATTGCAATTTTCGATGCTTGGTGCTAGAGATTTATCTATCATTAATACGCCACCACCCAATCGACAGCCAATTCAAACAGAAGTTCATCCATTTGACGAGCTGTTAATCAGAGATGCAATTTTATACGAGTTATCACGAAATGGTCAGGTGTTTTTTGTCCATAATCGTATTAATAATTTGCCTGAAATTGCTGGCATGATTCAACGAAATATTCCTCAAGCCAAAGTTGTGGTTGCTCACGGACAAATGGATGGTGCTAAATTGGAAGCAATTATGCTCGATTTTATTGAAGGAAATTTTGATGTATTGGTAAGTACTACCATTGTTGAATCTGGATTAGATATTTCGAATGCAAATACCATTATTATCAACGAAGCTCAGAATTATGGTTTGAGTGACTTGCATCAGTTGCGCGGACGTGTTGGAAGAAACAATAAACGTGCTTTTTGCTATTTGTTTACCCCCCCAAAATCTGTAATTACGGATGAGGCCCGTCGAAGACTTAAAGCTTTAGAGGATTTTTCTGATTTGGGTAGCGGTTTTAATATTGCGTTACGCGATTTGGACATTCGAGGTGCTGGAGATTTGCTAGGAGGAGAGCAAAGTGGATTTATCTCTGATATTGGATATGAAATGTATCAACGTATTATCGATGAAGCTATTAAAGAGTTAAAATCCAATGAGTTTAAATCTTTGTACGACCAACAACCAGTAGCTGTATTGCCAAGTGATTGCGCATTAGATACAGATATGGAATTGTTAATACCGGATAATTATGTTTCAAATATTGCTCAAAGATTATCCTTATATAAAGAATTGGATGATTTAGAAACGGATGAACAATTGTCCAATTTTAGTAAAAAATTGATGGATATGTTTGGTTCGATTCCATCTTCTACAAAAGAGCTTATTCTATCTATTAAGCTTAGAAGAATGGCTCGAGATATAGGATTTGAAAAAGTAACTTTGAAGAATAATAAATTGATGGCTCATTTTATTTCTGATCCAAATTCGGATTATTTCTCTTCGGAATATTTTTCAAAAGTCCTTCATTATATTCAACATCATCCACAATCTTGTAAAATGAAACAGGTGCAAGAAAAATTGAGTATTAATATCTCAAATATTCCTACCATTATTGAATCTATTAAGTTAATGGAAGAGATTTTGGGGAGTGATTAATTTGGTTTTCTCTATATTCATTTATTATTCTATAGAAAATATCGAATTTTTAATGGACTGTTTCCTTGAAGGAATTATAGTTTGTTTTAAACTGATAGGATGATATCCTAATAAAAAGAGGTCAACTATTTGGTTGACCTCTTTTATAATATGAATTAGAGAATATTATAGATTAGTTTTTTACTTCTTCGTAATCGACATCGGTTACGTTGTCAGAACTCTCTCCATTGTTAGAAGATTGTTGTCCTTGATCGCTACCTGCTTGTTGTGCACCAGCCTCTTGAGAAGCTTTGTACATTTCTTCTGAAGCAGCATTCCATGCAGTATTTAGTTCGTTAGTAGATGTTTCAATAGCTGCAAAATCTTTAGCTGCATGTGCTGATTTTAATTTTGCAACCGCTTCTTCGATAGGAGCTTTCTTTTCAGCAGGAACTTTGTCGCCAAACTCTTTAAGTTGTTTTTCGGTTGAGAAAACAAGAGCATCTGCTGCATTTAACTTGTCAATTTCCTCTTTTTGAATTCGATCTGCTTCTGCGTTAGCTTCTGCTTCTGCTTTCATTTTTTGGATTTCATCATCCGACAAACCAGAAGAGGCTTCGATTCGAATTCTTTGTTCTTTTCCTGTAGCTTTATCTTTAGCTGTTACGTGTAAAATTCCATTCGCATCAATATCGAAAGTAACTTCAATTTGAGGAATTCCTCTAGGTGCAGACGGAATGCCATCCAAGTGAAAACGACCGATGCTTTTGTTATTAGCTGCCATTGGTCTTTCTCCTTGAATAATGTGTATTTCTACACTGGTTTGATTATCAGCAGCTGTGCTAAACGTCTCTGATTTTCGTGTAGGTATTGTCGTGTTTGATTCTATTAGTTTGGTCATAACACCTCCTAAAGTTTCAATTCCTAAAGAAAGAGGTGTAACATCGAGTAACAATACGTCTTTAACATCACCCGAAAGAACTCCTCCTTGAATTGCTGCACCAACTGCCACTACTTCGTCAGGATTGACACCTTTGGATGGAGTACGTCCAAAAAATTCTTCTACCACGCGTTGAATAGCTGGGATACGAGTAGATCCTCCAACCAATAATACTTCGTTGATTTCGGATGGTTTTAATCCAGCATCCGATAGAGCCTTACGACAAGGTTCAATCGTTTTTTTAACTAAATCATCTACCAGTTGTTCAAATTTTGTTAGAGTAAGTGTTTTTACTAAGTGTTTTGGAATTCCATCTACAGGCATAATATATGGCAAGTTTATTTCTGTAGAGTTTGAGCTTGAAAGTTCAATTTTTGCTTTTTCAGCTGCTTCTTTCAGTCTTTGAAGCGCCATCGGATCTTTTTTCAAATCTAACCCTTCGTCCTTTTTAAACTCATCTGCAAGCCAATCGATGATACGTTGATCAAAATCATCACCACCTAAATGGGTGTCTCCATTTGTGGATTTAACTTCAAATACACCGTCGCCAAGTTCAAGAACTGAAATATCAAAAGTACCTCCACCTAAATCGTATACAGCCACTTTGGCATCAGAAAGTTTTTTGTCTAGACCATAAGCTAGAGCTGCAGCTGTAGGCTCGTTGATAATTCGACGAACTACTAATCCTGCAATTTCACCAGCTTCTTTGGTCGCTTGACGTTGTGAATCACTAAAGTAAGCAGGTACTGTAATAACTGCCTCGGTAACTTCTGTCCCTAAATAATCTTCAGCTGTTTTTTTCATTTTTTGCAAAATAATTGCTGAGATTTCTTGGGGAGTGTAAGTTCTGTCATCTATTTGAACACGTGGTGTGTTGTTGTCACCCTTTACTACTTTATAGGGAACTCTAGATGTTTCTATAGAAGTTCTGTCAAAGGTTTCTCCCATAAACCGCTTAATTGATGATATTGTTTTTGTAGGATTCGTAATTGCTTGTCGCTTTGCTGGATCTCCAACTTTACGTTCTCCATTTTCTGTAAAACCTACGATAGAAGGAGTGGTTCTTCTTCCTTCACTATTGGCTATTACTACTGGCTCATTGCCTTCCATTACTGATACACACGAGTTTGTAGTTCCTAAGTCAATTCCAATAATTTTTCCCATTGTATGATTCTTTTTAATTGAATTTTTTGATTTTTTTTGCAACACAATGTCAACCATTATGCCAACTTCATTTTGTCAGAAAAAGAACGTTGTTTTTATGAAAATATGACTAATAATATTTGATGTTAACTTTTTTTCTGACAAAATGACATATATGTGTTGTGGTTTTAAGTGCCAAAAATATGACTCATTGTGCTTAAAGTTATATGCTAAAATTCACTGAAATTGTTTAGTGATTTAAAAGTTTTCAAATTTTTACCTTTAAATGTTTTGATTTTTATTGAAATTAAATATTCGTGTAAAATAATAAAAAAATAACAAAAATAGAATGTAATTGCTTATTATAAAATGGGAGTTTTATAATAAGAAAATTTCGCATCGTGTTGTTAACAAAAAAATTACAGACGTGGAAAATATTTTGATTATTTTATAATATTTAATTTAAATACTTGTTTTGTTGAAAATTTTAGTGTATATTTGTTGAGTTCATTAATAGGGAAATATTTTATGATGGGGGTGTTTTATAGCTTAATTTTATTAGGTATTATGGTGGTTTATATGCCGCAAAATTATGCGCAAAACTTAGTTTTAGCGGGTGGTAATGTGGTTGTTGAAAGAGAAACATTTTTAGTTATTCAAGGTGATTTTGATATTAAAAACGAATTTTCTGATGGAAAAATTGACCTTGATGGCACCATTTTATTAGGTGGGGATATTTCTAATCATACAAACTCAGGTGTATTTATTAACCACGAACTTATTCCTAATGGATGGGTTAAAATGCATAATCTATCTACTATTCAGAATGTTTCTGGTATTTATCCCATCTCTTTTGAAAATTTATCTTTTTTTGGTTCACAAAAGATATTAAATGATAATAATTCTTCAACTAGTGGTTTTTTGATATTAAATTCAATTTTTAATCTCAACAAAAATAATTTTATTATTAAAAATAATAATAATAGTGCTCTGGAATATCATAGTGGGTATTTGTTTGCAGAAACAAATTCATTAGAAGGAATTGGTTCTTTGGAATGGAAAATTTCTAATAAAATTGGGCTCTATCACATTCCTTTTGGAACTGGCAATACAGACACTTCTGATATTCCAATTAGGTTTGTTGTAAATTCACCTGGTAATAACAATGGAAGTGTTCTATTTTCTACTTATCATACAGAAAATTCAAACTTTCCATATCCTGATAATGTTATTTCGCTTGAACCTTTTCAGCCTCTAAAAATTGTAGATAGATTTTGGATTATTGACGCTGATTCATATTCTCAAAAACCATTGTCTACCTTTACTTTATCCTATTCTGAAAGTGATATAAATAATGGAAATGATATTTTAAAAAACTCATTAAAACCTATTTCATACAAATTATACTCTTCTATTTGGTCCGATTATTCTTCCTATACAAACAATGTAGAGAATAATTCTATTTCAATACAAAACATTCACTCCAATAATTTTGATAAGTATTGGACTCTTACTTCTGAAGAGACTTTAGCAGATATCTTTTTCCCCAATACTTTTAGTCCCGATTTAGATGGGGATAATGAAATCTTTAAACCTGTAATAAACTTTGTTCCCAAAAATTTCGAAATGTACATATATAATAGATGGGGAAATTTGTTATTTACATCTTATGACCCAAATCAAGGATGGAATGGAACCTTTAATGAGCAACCTTGTGAAATTGGAACTTATGTTTGGGTAGTTGTACTTAATAAACCAGATGGGAAAAAATTTAAGTATAAAGGTCTTGTAAATATTTTTAAATAAATGAATTAAGTAAATATATATTTATGAAAAGAGTAATTGAAAAAGTTTTTTTATTAGCATTAATGTTAATATTAAATTCAATAGTATTTGGACAGGGGCGTGTTGGGATAAGCCCTACAGGACAAGATCCACATCCTTCTGCTGCCTTGGATATTGTTTCGCCTGATAAGGGTTTATTGATTCCAAGAATGAGTGCAATTACTCGTTTAGCTATCCCCAATCCTGGAAATGGTTTATTGGTTTACGATACGGACTCAAATTGTGTTTTCTTTTTCCGTCAGTCAACTATCAGTTGGGTCTCTTTATGCCAATTGGCACTTGGAATTCCCGGACCAGCTGGTCCACAAGGCCCTTCCGGGGTAAATGGTGCTCCAGGTGTATCTGGGCCTCAAGGTCCTCAGGGTGCTACAGGCCCTCAAGGACCAGTGGGCCCTCAAGGTCAAATTGGCCCACAAGGACCAGTGGGACTTCAAGGCCCGATAGGTCCAGCTGGACCCCAAGGTGCACAGGGTTTCGTGGGACCTGATGGTGTTGGTCTTGAATTTATTTGGAATGGAACTCAACTTGGTATTAGAAGGGAAGGGGACGTTAATTATATTTATCATAATTTAGTAGGTCCCGCTGGTCAGGCCGGACCTGATGGAACCACTGGTCCCCAAGGTCCCATTGGATTAACTGGTCCTGCTGGTGCAAATGGCGCTGATGGAGCCACTGGTCCCCAAGGTCCCAT
>CAZZHH010000062.1:0-18501 GCA_964653595.1 uncultured Lentimicrobiaceae bacterium | reverse complement strand
TATAAAATATGCATCCTCACCCACAATACCTTTTCCTCGGTTATACACGGCAAAACTAGCTGGAGCGGTGTTTGCAAAAGAACAACCGTTAAAACAAACCCCATCCACTTCGTAAAGTTTCACAAATGCATCCGGATAGGTGTTTGGAATGTTCCATGATGAATTTGTTTCGAAAGTGCAATTAGTAAAAAAGGAGAAGTTTGGTTTCTGTGTAGTAGGATTTGATGGAAGAAAATTATGGAATGGCATCATAACCACTCCCGTTTTATTGTTTTTGAACACGGCATTCGTTGCTTTAATCAAACCCCCTTCAGAATAAGAAACATGAACACCTAGTGAATCCCGTTTGCCAACATACACGGCTACTTCGGCATTTTCAATGGTGCCCCCATTAATAATTTCAAGTTGCCCTTGATATACATTGTCTGGTGAAATTTGAGATTTGTTTGCGGTACCCCATACTTCGATGCCTTTCCATATCGAATTATAATATTTTTCGTTTGTTAACGTTCCTCCATCAATTATTAATTTAGCTCAAGGTTCAATTATAATTTTTGCATTTGGTACAAATTGAGTTTCACATTTTATAGTTAATGTATAACCACTTTTTACTATTATGTTTTGATAAAATTTCATACTAAAATCCCAAGTCTCATTTCCTTGAACTTCAAATGGAGTTAAGGAAAATCCTGTAATATGATCCCTTAAACCATAGTTAATATTATGAAAATTTTCCATGACAGTAGATCGATGAATAATACCCATTTGTAAAGCAGAAATATGAATATTATTATTACCTCCCATAAGATTATTGTTATTACTGTCAGAGGGTATTAAACAAACATCACATCCAGAAGCACAGTTTGACGTTGTGTCATAAATATCCCATAAAAAGTCTGAATAATTTTCATAACAATTTTGTGCCCAACCAACATTATATGTATGCCATAAATCAAACGAATGTCCAATCTCATGAGCCCAATGTGATGCAAACCAATAATCATGAACTGTAGATGTTGACATATCTGGGTCTCTACGATAAAAACTTTCAATAGATCCATATACCGAATAGCCTCCAACATTTGCCCACTCGGAACCAGTTAAATGAATATTTAAAGCTCTAACTCTTTCAGGAAAATTTGTCTTTATATAATTATCAAGTAAAACATTATGACCATATGTTGCATACCCATTACCCCCATAATAATATGCTGAATCATTAGAGGGGTCAGTATAGAAATAAATAGAATCTAATACAATTCTAATTTTTGAATCACTAATAAGTTCTGTAGAATATGAGACAGTTGGTGATGTTGGATTATACACATATTGGTATTTATTATTTATCCAAATTCCAATTTGCTTTAATCTTGCAATTGTTTCTGGAGTATTAAATAAGTTACCTGTTCCATTTTGCCTTTGCCAAATATTTATGTTTATATGAAGAGTTTTGACAATATCATTTGATCCATGTTGCGGGATATATTGTTCTTTATGTTTGTATTTGTTAGAATAATCAGATGAAGCACCTGTACATTGAAGAGCTTTAGATTTTGTATTGCCAATATCATTTCCACACCCTAAGTGTGTTTGTCCAAATAAAAATAAATTATTCAAAATGAAGAAGAAAATAAATACAATTTTTACGAATATTTTCATGTTTAAATTTGCTGTTATTTGCTAATAATTAGTTTAGTAGTAATTAGGCTTTTATTATAAGACAATACTATTTGATATATGCCATTTTCAAAATTTATATTATTAATTTCAATAATCTCTGCAGCATTATTATCTTTTATTTTATGATATAATAATTCTCCTAATATATTATAAATTTTTATATCGGATAATCCAATCATATTAATCTTTGATTTAATATAAAAGCTACCATTTGATGGATTTGGGAAAACATCAAAACTTTTTTCAATTATAAAATCACCCATTGAAGTAGTAGGCATTGTATCTCCAAAAGAAACATTTAATTGGATTATATCCTGCCCGTTTTGTGAATAATGCACTGGCGATGAAAGGTCTCCTATTTCAGTTATTATTAAAGAATCTTTATCGTACCAATCATGTAATGGGTTCATAAAAGCCATAACTCCATCAAACCAATCACCTCCCCATATCGTGCCTGACGTTATAAAACTTGAATACCCACATGAATTAGAGGAAAATACAGACGTATCCCATTTAATAATTAATGGGAAATTCTTACAATTGATTGCAATTTTCATCATATGAAAAAAGTTACATGTTTTGCCAATTATCTGTTTTTTAGTATGAATTGTTGTTGGAGATGTATTATATTGTCCATTTAGTGTAATAGTTGCATCTCCAGCTCTTGCCTCAAATTCATTACCCCATGGTGACGAAAAAATATTTTCTTCTCCAAATGATAAATCAATTCCATCAGTTGCAACATTGTCATATCCTATTTCAACACTATCTTTATTCCCTGCAGAATCTTCAAGCCATAGTTTCATTTTAAACTCTTGACTATAAGTATACAAACTAATAAACAACAAGAGATTAATTAATAATAGTTTTTTCATAATTAATTTGATATGGTTATTGATTTATTTATGTTACATTACTGAATATTAAATTTAAAACTAATTACCAATAGTTAACTTTGAAGTTTTTAATATGTTATCAGCAGTTTGTGGTTTTAATTACAACTAAAATAAGAAAAAGAAGATGAATCATTAGATAGTAATTTGGAGTCCTTTTTGAATTAAAATATTTTTTTAAATTACACTAACAAGTTGCCATTTTACGAATTCAAGAAAGTTTGAATAATATCTTCTATGGAAATTCCTTCAGCCTCTGCTTTATAGTTTTTTACTAGCCTGTGACGCAAAATAGATGGTGACACTGCTTTTACATCTTCAATATCAGGAGCGTGTTTTCCTTGAATAAGAGCATGGCAACGGGCTGCCATAATCAAATTTTGGGATGCACGAGGTCCAGCTCCCCAAGATAAGTATTTATTTGCATGACTATGCGCTTTCTCTGTATCTGGTCGAGACATTACAGAAAGATTAACAGCATACCGATATACATTCTCTACAATAGGAATTCGTTGCATCAGATGTTGGAAGTAGAGAATTTCATCCACAGAAATTACGGGAGATGGCTCTGGCAAGTCTCTTGTGATAGTGCTTTTGACAATTTCAAGCTCTTGATCAAAAGTTGGATAATCTAATTTAATGTTAAACATAAATCGATCTAATTGAGCTTCGGGCAAAGTGTAAGTACCCTCTTGTTCAATTGGATTTTGAGTTGCCAAAACAAAAAATGGATCGGGCAACTTGTGAGATGTTCCTGCTATAGATACCGTACGTTCTTGCATAGCTTCTAACAGTGCAGATTGAGTTTTGGGAGGAGTTCTGTTAATTTCATCTGCAAGAATAATATTTGAAAAAACAGGACCTTTGACAAACTTCAACTTCCGATTTTCGTCTAATATTTCTGTCCCCATGATATCACTTGGCATCAAATCGGGGGTAAATTGAATTCTATTAAATGATAAACCTATACTTTTGGCTATGGTAGTTACCATTAGCGTTTTTGCAAGTCCTGGAACACCGACCAAAAGAGCATGGCTCTTTGAAAAAATTGCTATTAACAGATCTCGGATTACATCATCTTGGCCAACAACCACCTTGGCTATTTCTGTTCTAATATTTCCAAATTTTTCAATAAAAGCTTCTACTGCTTCTAAATCATCTTTATACATCATTTTCCTACTCCTTAATCCATTTATGTGTAAAAGAACACTTTTTGTATGCTGGTAAAATATTTACATAAATATCTACTATTTTTTCAGATACATATTTATCTAAAGTTCGTTGTTTTTTGTCTTCCAACGCCGCCTTCTGAATCTTATCATAGTCGTCGATGATGTTTGCTTTATGAGGTAATGTTTTCTTTTTTAATACAACAATCCGATAACAAGGTTCTCCATCTTCAGTCTTTGACAATATTGGTTTGGAAAACTCCCCAACATTAAAATTCTCAATTGCTTTAAAAACAGACTCTTCCATTTGATTATCAATAAAAGAGAGGCCACCAGAATACGGATTAATGATATTGCCACCACTTTTTTTATTCGGCGCTTCCGAATATTTCGTGATTGCTTCTTCCACAGATAAAGAGCTACTTTTTAATTGAGTGTATACTGAATCCAGAGATAATTTTGCAGCCAACATATCTTCATTGGCTGGTTTTAGCATAATTAGAATATGACGAACGTTGATGGATTGACCTCTACGTTCGATTAATTGAATGATATGAAAACCAGCTTTGGACTTAATAATTGGCGAAATTTCGCCAGGTTTTAATGCAAAAGCTGCTGTTTCAAATTCTGGATATAACTCTCCTCTATTCACAAAACCAATTTCACCACCTTTTACAGCGCTTCCTGGATCTTCAGAATAGAGAACTGCCATCGTGGAAAACCCCTCCCCTGCAATTATTCTATCTCTTAATCCATTTAATTTGTTTTTTGCAAAATCAATTTGGGTTTGGGAGACTTTTGGAATCTTCGTAATTTCGGCAATTTCGTATTCTGATGGAAAAATTGGAATGCTATCCAATGGAATTTTCTTAAAATAAGACTTAGTTTCAGAAGGTGTAACTGTGATGTTTCTCGTGATTTTATCCTGCATAAATTCGACATAAAGCTGATCTTTAACATTCTCACGCAGCTCATCTTTTATATCTTTAATCGATTTTTTATAATACTCTTCTAACTTTTGTTTTGAACCAAATTGGGATATAAAATATCTCATATTACGCTCTATTCGTTCTTCCACTTGGGCGTCTGAAATATCCACACTATCGAGCTGTGCTTGGGTTATTAGCAACTTACTCAACATCAAATTATCCAAAATCATGCATCGGATATCTACATTATAATCTTCAGAAGGATTTTGCATTTTATACTGCAAATATTGATTTTCAATCTCCGACAACAAAATAGCTTTATTTCCAACAGTAGCTACTACTTCATCAATTACTGGCTTTTTGTCTTGCGCATTTGCAGATATAGTTACAAAAACTAGAAGAGCAAAAAACACATTAAGTTTTACAAATTTCATTTCTTTTATTTTTGGAATATTTCGATTTCCGATTTTTCTAAAGCTTTTTTTCTAACATCTATTCTGAGAGCTTCTAATAATTTGTTCTTTCTGTTATTTAATATTACAGCTTTGATATTTTCGCGTTCGTACATCAACGGAGAAACTTCGTCTTTTATTTTAAAATCTTTGATTACAATTAAGTAATGATAGAGAGAATCTTTGATTTCTAATTGATTGTTATAAAAAAGTTGGGATTGTTGAAAATTTTGTAGAGGTAATTCTTTAGTTATATCATCAAACATAATCCATTTTTTATCGTCTAAAAAAAAATTCTCTGCATCTTTTTCAACCATTTTTGCAATTAAATTCTTATTAGGTGATTTTGAAAACAATAAGGATTTAACTGATTTTATCAATGGATGATTATTTCTGAATTTAACGAAATTTAATTGAATTATATTTGAATTTAATTGAAAATCAACTTTATGATCTTCGTAATATTTAGCAATTTCTTTATCAGTAACTGCTGTATCCATTTTTTTTTCTACATAATCTATCTCATAAGCTTGTATCAATAGAGAAAGTTTATAGGCCTCTACCTGTTTTGAAAAATCTTTCTTTTGGGAGGAAAGCTCATCTTCTGCTTTTTGTGCCATAATTTGTTGATCTACCCACGATTGGATGTAATTATTTACAATCAACAAACTATCAACTGGGTTAGTGCCAGGAGACACTAACCCAGTTAAATTAGAAGCATATAAATATTCGTTACCAACTCGCGCTAAGGGAATATCATCTGTGTGCTCTTTACACGAAGTTGCTAGAGAAACTACTAAAAGCAGATATAAGATTAAATTATTTTTCAAAGATTACTTAATTGATTTTAACACTTCTTGATTTACTACAACCGTATATTTTCCTTTAAGTTCTTTAATCCACTCTTTTTCTAAATAATTTTGATATTCCGAAATCACAATTCCTTTTATTTCAGATAGAGGTTTTACCGAAGGTGCTAAAACCTGAGCTATGTGAATAATATTAAAGCTGTTTTTATGATTGACAACTTCGGATAATCCCACTTTCCACTCATACTCATCTAACATAGCATTATCTCCACTAGCAAATACTCCTTTTTCAAGTTTGATTAACTCCTCTTTTTTGTTGATAAGTTTCACAATTTCGTCTGGATTTGTCCCTTTGGCAGTTTCTTTTTGGATGATTTTGAGAGCACTTTTGGCACTTTTTTCATCTTTCGCTTTGTAAATATTTGCTTCTACACGACGAGGGTATTTATAGTTAACTTTCAAATCTTCGTAAAATTCTTGAAGACCAACAGTATCTTTAATCGCTTTTGACCATACTTTACGATCTGTTAAATCAAACAACAAAATACCATCGCGATACTCTTTTAAAAGCAATTTGAAATCAGCATATTTTTCCGATAGACGAGAATCTTCATAGGCAATAATTTCTTCTTCTACCCATGATTTAAATCTATTTTGTAAAACAGATTTGGAATCTTCTTTAGTTTGATCCGATTGATGTTTTTCTAAATACTCAGCAAATTGAGTTTGAGTGTATTTTTTCCCATCCAACACAAAAATTGGTTTTGTTAATTTAGATGCTTTGGTTGATTTCCAAGTATTTTTAGCAAAAGTAGAATCTAAAATTGGATTAAATTCATCCAACTGTTTCGGATAAGCAACAAATGAATATTCTGCTTTTAATCTGTCAATAAATGAATCTTTACTCTTATTTGAACGGACATCCCTATTAATTTTCAATTTCAACTCCGCTTTAGCCTCTTCAAACGATTGAGTTTTACTTTTCTCCATCATTTTAATGAAGTGCCATCCATACATAGTTGCAACAGGTTCTGAAATTTGATCAATTTGTAAAGAATACAAAGCTGAAACAAACTCAGGGACCATTCTATTAGGTCCAAACCAAGGCAACAGACCTCCTTTTGGCGAAGATCCTTTGTCGTCGGAATAAACTTTCACTAATTCGTCGAAATTCTCGCCATTTTTAATCTTTGCACTTATTTCTTTCACTTTTGCTAAAGCAGCAGTTGAATCACTTGATGTAGCATTTTCTGGAAGTTTTACTAGAAGATGAGCTACATGGACTTTTCCAAGAGCAGGTTTTTTGTCTACAACATTAAGAATATGATAACCAAAATCGGTTCTAATAATTGGAGAAACTTGACCAACAGGAGTATTATAAGCAGCATTTTCAAAAGGATACACCATGTCAAAAACAGAAAAATAGCCTAAATCACCTTTGTTGCCTTTATATCCAGGACGACCGCCTTCTGGTCGTTGATCTCTAGCAGAAGGGTCTTCAGAAGTCTCTATTGCTAAGCTAGAAAAAGATTCTCCTTTTAAAAATCTATCTCTGATTGTTTCAATTTTTTGATATGCTTTTAAGGTAT
The DNA here is from genome assembly GCA_964653595.1 of uncultured Lentimicrobiaceae bacterium. GTDB lineage: Bacteria > Bacteroidota > Bacteroidia > Bacteroidales > WCHB1-69 > JBAXTE01. The sequence continues at coordinate 10,980 of CAZZHH010000062.1, read as the reverse complement.
CTTTAGGAGCTGCGTCTTTATCTAAACGAATTAAAATATGACTTGCACGAATATCAAATTTTGAACGATCAAACGCTTCGTTCAACAACAACTCGTTCACCTCTTTGTCTACCAAATAAGGTTGAGCTAATTGTTTGCGATACCCAGCTAACTCGTTGATGAAAGCAACAGAAGTATCATATTTTAACATCTCAGCTTCTTTTACTTTCAACTTAAAATTGATGTAAAGTTCCAAGTATTCATTTAAGCTTTTTGAGTCAATGGAGCCGCTTTTATTGGAATTGTTTTTCAAATATACATTTAAAAACTCCGATTTCGTAATTTTTTCTCCATTGATTGTAATCAAAGCAGGTTCCTCAGACGTTGTTGTAGTAGAAACTTTAGCGGTTTTTGATACTGGTTTTGGAGTATTTCCTTTTTTTTGAGCAAAAACATTTTGCAAACTAAATGAGCTAAATATTATTAGAACAAATACAATTGAGATTCTTTTCATATCTTAAATTATGTTATACGTTGATTATTAATATTTTATCTAGAATAATTAGGTGCTTCTCTGGTAATGGTAATGTCATGAGGGTGACTCTCTACCATGCCAGCGTGAGTAATTTTTACAAATTTTGCATAGGTTTTCAAATGATCAATACTTGCCGAACCAGTATATCCCATTCCTGCTCGAAGTCCTCCAATCATTTGATATATTACTTCGGAAAGTCCTCCCTTGTATGCAACTCTCCCAACAATACCTTCTGGAACTAATTTTTTGATATCATCTTCCACATCTTGAAAATAGCGATCTTTCGAACCTTTTTGCATTGCGTCAAGAGAGCCCATTCCTCGATAGGTTTTATACTTTCTTCCTTCAAAAATGATGGTTTCACCTGGTGATTCATCTACTCCAGCAAACAGAGAACCTGCCATGATGCTATCTGCACCTGCAGCTATCGCTTTAACTATATCACCAGTGTAACGAATTCCACCATCCGCGATTACAGGAATCCCTGAACCTTTTAAGGCTTGTGAAACAGCGTAAATAGCACCCAATTGGGGAACCCCAATACCTGCAATAATACGTGTAGTGCATATAGAACCTGGTCCAATTCCAACTTTTACTGCATCGGCTCCAGCTTTTACAAGTTCTATAGCTGCTTCTGCAGTGGCAATGTTACCCACAACCAGTTCAATATTTGGGAATTTTGATTTTACTTTCTTCACCATCTCAATCACGCCCTTCGAGTGCCCATGAGCTGTGTCGAGAACCAATGCATCTACCCCTGCTTTAACCAATGCTTCACATCGATCGAGGGTATCAGCAGTTACGCCAACGCCAGCAGCCACACACAAACGCCCCATCTTGTCTTTACAAGCATTGGGTCGGGCTTTTATTTTGATAATGTCTTTATAAGTGATTAATCCAACCAAAAGACCTGCTTTATTGACTACAGGCAATTTTTCAATCTTATATTCTTGTAGAATTTCTGCTGCTTTATCAAAAGAAGTAAATTCAGTTGTGGTGATAACCTTTTTGGTCATCACTGTGTTTATCACTTTATTTAATTCACGAATAAAACGTAAATCTCTATTGGTAACAATCCCAACTAAATTATTACTATTGTTAACTACGGGAATTCCACCAATTTTAAATTCAGCCATTAAATTCAAAGCATCTGCAACCGTTTCATCTTCACGAATTGTGATGGGATTGATAATCATGCCATTTTCGGCGCGCTTCACTTTTTTAACTTCTGTAGCTTGCTCTTCGATGCTCATATTTTTATGGAGCACACCAATTCCACCTTCTTGAGCCATCGCTATCGCCATTTGGGATTCAGTTACTGTATCCATAGCAGCCGATACGATTGGGATATTCATCTGAATATTCCTTGTAAACTGGGTTCTTAAGCTTACATCCCTTGGTAAAATTTCACTATAGGCAGGAACTAATAATACGTCATCGTATGTGAGTCCTTCGCCAACAAACTTATCTTTCGAAAAATTAAAATCCATAGTTTTATTCTTTATCGTGCAAAAGTATGAAAAATTGTTGTTTTTTCCAATATTTGTATAAGAAAAAAAATGTTAAACCCAAATTAATCAATAGGAGATTAAAAAAAAAAATAGAACTACTTGATTTAGTTGGGTTTAATCCCGATTTAATCTTTGTTTCAATTCGGATCAACGAATTGATTTAGAAACATTAAATCGTTTCAGCGATTGTATCACTGATTCTGGGTTCAATATTTATTGAAAAATCAAATAGAGAATATCACACAAACTAATTGTTTTTCAGTATATTAATTTATCATTATCGACTTGTGGTTTTTTTTCACTAAAACACTTCAGCAACGGTAAAAGTACTGCCCCCCACAAAAACGATATCATTCTTTTGAGCTGCTTGTAAGGCTTTCAAATATGCTTCTCTAACAGAAGGATAACATTCACCCATTAAACCATATTTTCCTGCAAATTCTGCTAACACGGTAGCATCAATCCCTCTAGGAATGTCAGCTTTGCAAAAATAGTAGAGTGCATTTTTAGGCAATATCGACAAAACAGAATTTAAATCTTTATCGTTTACCATTCCTAATACAAAGTGAATCCTTGAAGCATTTAACTCTTTTAATTGATTTAAAACAATGGTTAATCCATGAACATTATGACCAGTATCAGCAATTGCTAATGGGATTTCGTGGATTTTTTGCCATCTACCTATAAGTTTCGTGTTTTTTATGACATTCAACACCCCCATCTCACAATCCGATTTTGTGATAGTTAATATACTTCTTTCATTTAATACATCAACCGCGGCACAAACAGTGGTTAAATTTTTAATTTGATATTTTCCGGCTAAAGGGGAGGAAAGATTGTAATTTCCAATATCTAGATTTAGCCAAAAAGAATCATTTGATTTTTGTTCTTTAGCTAGATAAATTCTGTCGGCAAATAGAATGGGAGTATTCATTTGTTTCGCTTTTTCAGTAAAAACTGAATCAGAATCTAAATTTGATTCGCCTATAACGACGGGGATATTTTCTTTAATTATCCCTGCTTTCTCGGAAGCAATTTTAGAAAGCGTATTGCCTAACAACGCAGTGTGGTCAAAATCAATATTAGTGATAATCGATAAAATTGGTGTAATTACATTAGTAGAGTCTAACCGGCCTCCTAAACCAGTCTCTATAACAGCAATATCCACTTTTTCATTAGCAAAATAATCAAATGCCATTGCAACAGTCATTTCAAAGAAGGAGGGTTTAATTTTTTCAAAATCATTTTTATATTTGACAATAAAATCTATCACCTCGTTTTCGGGTATCATGATCCCATTAATTTTAATTCTCTCCCTAAAATCTTGTAAATGAGGCGATGTATAAAGTCCGATTTTCAATCCTTTTTCTTGCAAAATAGAGGCTAAAAAATGCGAAGTAGAGCCTTTTCCATTTGTACCAGCGATATGGATAGATTTAAACTTTTTATAAGGATGATTTAGCAAATCCATCAACAGATATGTATTGTCGAGATTGTCTTTATATGCAGCAGCTCCAACCCTGTGATACATAGGCAAACTATTAAACAAATACTCAAGTGTCTCTTTATAATTCATATCTAAAAAATAAAAAATGCTCAAGTGTTAAGTAGCACTTGAGCTAGTATTAAAAGTTCGAAATATAAACATTAAAAAATTATTCAATGATGTATGTGATGGTTCCTTGTTGAACATCGGGAGCATCTGGTTTTGCACTAAACTTTGCCTTCAAAGCATACTCTTCACATTTTTTCCATACTCTAACATTAGCGATGGTAGATCCTTTAGAAACAGCTTCTGCATCAATCACCTTTCCAGTTTGATCCACCTTAATTCTAACCACTACTTTGCCCTGAACATTGTTAAAATCTGGGGCAGGTAAATTTTTAGCGTTCCTACCGGCAAGAGAGAACCCTGGACCATTTCCTGGACCGTGTCCCGGGCCATTTCCACTTCCATCTCCAGTGCCATTACCAGTTCCATTTCCATCACCTGTGCCACTTCCATTTCCATTGCCTGAACCATTTTTATTTGATTTTTTAAAAATAGCTCGCTCATCTACTTTGGGTTCAATTATTTTATTTTCCACATTTTTTTTTACCACCTTGTTCTTGCTGGTATGAATAGTTTCTGACTCTTCCGAATCGTTTGTTGCTAAATCTTCAGAATCTGTGGAGGAAGGTTGGCTGACATCTGCACTAGAAGATCCGCCTCCACCTCCACCCATATCTATCTCTGTACCAATCTCTTCAGGTAAAGGCAAAGGTGTTTTAAAACCCATAAAAAAGAAACACAGCAATAAAAACAAATGAAACACAACAGTTCCAATTATCCCCTTATGTTGATTATTTAATTTTAACATATTGTACTATGTATTTTTGGTTTATTGCAATTATACGCTACTCATTTGGTTTTGTTGCCAAAATAACTTTGTATTTCTTTTTTGTTTCATCGTTAATTCTATTTACAGCATCAATTACATTTACAATCAATTGTACGGCTGCATCCTTATCTGCTCTTAAAACTACGGTTGCATCATCGGGTTGTCCAACTAATTTTTCTTTAATTTTCAAAGATAAATCTTCGACAGATACCCTATTTTCTTCTACATAAAATTCATCGGGAGCTTTTACATATACACTCATAGTCCTAGGAGACATGGTTTTACCTGTACTGTTAGGCAATAATAATTTAATTGCATTTGGACTGACTAGAGTAGAGGTAATCATAAAAAAGATAAGCAACAGAAATACTAAATCGGACATGGATGAAGTACTAAATTCTGCGTTCCTTTTATTTCTTGTTTTTAATGCCATAACTGTCTAAATAAAATAATATTAAGCTACAGGCTCATTTAATAGATCCATAAATTCAGTAGTACGTGCTTCTAAAAGGTAAACCACCTTTTCTACTCTAGCAACCAAAACGTTGTAACAGATGTAAGCAACAATACCAACAATAAGTCCACCAACGGTGGTAACCATTGCTTCGTAAATACCACTCGAAAGCAATTGAATGTCTATATTATTTCCTGCTTTAGCCATATCGTAAAATGCTTTTACCATACCAGTGACTGTTCCCAAAAATCCAAGCATAGGACCCGCACCAGCAATCGTAGCCAATGCTGCAATATTTTTCTCTAATCTAGTAATCTCAAGTTTTCCAACATTTTCAATTGCAGTATTGATATCATTTAGCGGTTTTCCAAGTCGTGTCAACCCTTTTTCTATCATTCTGGCTAAGGGGGATTGATTATTTTTACACAAAGCTACAGCAGAATCTAGGCGACCATTATGAATAAAATCACGAATATTGTTCATAAAATTGGGATCATCTTTACCTGCTTTATTAATGGTCATAAATCGTTCTACAAAAATGTAAATCGCAATGATAGACATTAGTGCCAAAGGTATCATAATCCAACCACCTTTAACAGCTAGACTCCAAATACTTAACGAATCAAATTGTTGAGGAACAGCAGCATTGGTAATATTCTCTGCAATGCTTTCTCCTGTTTTAGTTACTTGTAATACAATTGCACTTAACATATAATTATTCGGTTTTAATATTTAATTATTTAACTACACAAAATTAACGAGTTTTGTTTTTCAATATTGTATTTATTTTTTTTTTGCTAACAATGATCTGTTCATTTATTCGATGTTTTAATGCTTTTTTTAATTAGTTTATCCATCGAATATTAATGTATATTTGCAGTTGAAATATCTTAAAAAGTTATGATAACTCCAAAATATTTATCTAAAGGCGACACCATTGGGATGACCTCTACTGCTAGAAAAGTAACTAGAGAAGAAATAGAACCGTCTATCCGTCTTCTCGAGAAATTGGGATTCAACGTAATAACAGCACCCAACATCTATGCATCGGAAAATCAATTTGCAGGAACCGACCAACAAAGAATAGCAGATTTTGAGTGGCTTATAAACAACCCTCAAGTAGATGGAATTTTATGCACAAGAGGAGGCTATGGAACGTCTCGAATTGTTGATAAAATTGATTTTAAACCGTTACTTTCCAACCCAAAATGGATATGTGGATATAGCGACATCACCGTATTACATTCCCACCTTCATAATCTTGGGTTGAAAACCATTCACAGCACCATGCCCATCAATTTTCCAATCAACGATGATAGCAATGCCTCTGTTGACAGTTTAATAAAAGCACTTTCTGGAGAAAAAATAAGTTACAATATCCCCTATCATCCTTTAAACAAAATGGGCACCATGAATGGCGTATTGATTGGGGGTAACCTATCGATATTATACAGTTTACAAAGTTCAGTGTCTGATATTAACACCAATGGAAAAATCCTGTTTTTAGAAGATTTAGATGAGTATCTATATCATATTGATCGCATGATGATATCTATTAAAAGAGGCAATAAACTATCCAAAATCAAAGGTCTAATAATTGGTGGGATGTCGGACATGCACGACAATTTAATTCCTTTTGGCAAATCAGTTGAAGAGATTATTCATGAATCTGTTCAAGAATTTTCTTTCCCGGTTTGTTTCGGTTTTCCCGCTGGTCATATTGAAGAAAACTACGCATTAAAAATGGGATCAAATATCTCCCTTTCCGTAACCAAACAATCAACAACAGTAACCTTTAACGATTAACAAATGGCAGAACACAATGATTTTGGAAAAATTGGGGAAGAATTAGCGTTAAAAGAACTTCGTTTGAAGGGTTATGAAATACTTCATACTAATTGGAGATATGGCAACGACGAAGTAGATATCATTGCTAAAGATAATCAGATGATTGTTTTTATTGAAGTAAAAACCAGACGCACCAATTATTTTGGAGAACCAGAGATATTTGTTGACAAAAAAAAACAATTCTTCTTAATAAGAGCAGCAAATCGATTTGCCGAAAAATACAATTTTATGGATGAATTTAGATTCGATATCGTATCCGTTTTGATAAATTCAAATCAACAAGAAGTAAAAATCATTAAGGATGCCTTCCAGGCTGGAATGTAATCTGTTTTTTCACCCCTGATTTATTCTAATACTTTATAAATGGTTGAAACAGCTATTTTTCGACAGAAACAAACCGATACTGATCAATTTTATATATCTGTAAATCAACATTTTCCCATCCAGATTTTTCATCCATTCTTGTTAATTTAATTTTTGAACTAATCAAACGGGGTTGATAACTTTGCAATTTGTCAGGCCATGAATACCCCTCCTTTATGAGTGCACCCACAAAATATTTACAAATATCGTAACCATGAAAACCATATTTTTTCAGCTCTGGCTCTGTATGATAACTTTCTCTAAATTGTTCTACAAACTTGATCGTAAGTTCGTCCGAATAATCCACGAAATTATCATCGAAAATATGCAAATGCAGATACTCAAAATAATCGGTTTCGATATTATCATATTCAGCCCAAGAGTCTGGTGCAAAAAGAGTCACATTTTCACGTTTTAATTCGTATAATCTTCTAACAAAATTAGTAACAACCGCTTCCTTTGACATAAGTGCAATCACAATATTTAATCGGTCTTCCATGATTTTTTCACTCACTCCACTTATTCCTTTTTGACTGTACAAAACATCAATTATTGATATTTTTGGAGCAAATAATGCAAAACTTTGTTTAAGATTTATTAGCATTTTTTTCTCTTCCGTACTCCCATTATGTACAATTACAACATTTGCTTCAGATGAGAGAAGATTACAATATTTTGCAATTTTTTGAGATTGACTTTTCTTGGATGATGCCATTTTAATTGCAAAAGGATTGTCTACAAATAAATCCTCTCTCTGCGAAAATGGATTTACGATATATACTTGATTCTTTTTAGCCCAATTGGATGCAATTTTATAGGTAGAAGTAAAAAATGGTCCGATTATTAAATCTACATTTTGAAAATCTACAGAATTCAAAATCTTATTTAACTTATTTGTATCACTAGATACATCAAAAACACGCAAAGTTACTTTTACACCATTTTTTTCAAACTCTTTAAATGCAGTTAAAAAAGATTCATAAAATTGCACAAATTCCAAAGATTTTACTTCAGAAAGATCTTTAATTGTTTTAACATTATCTAAATCATGAACTTCAGACAACATAAAAGGCACCATCAATGCAACCTCATAATATCCTCTAAAAGATTTTGTAACATTCAATGGAGGTATCTCTTTTTTTGCAGTATCTATAGGGATGATTTCTGCTTCTTTATCTACCCCCTTATTTATCCATTGAACTATATCTGAGTTTTTTACTTCATTCGACTTTTTGAGGTAAATAACAACTTTATCATCTACTGAAATCTGATCATTCACATTAGAATTCCATCCTTTTACATCTTTTACAGAAACCTTATACAGATTTGCAATAGAATATAAAGTCTCTCCCTTTTTTACTATATGAAGAATTGTTGAATCCTTGACTCCAAGTGAACTTTTAGAATTTGTAGAAACTCCAAGATTTTGATTGTTTGAATCAACAAATGTATTGGGCTGTTTTTTTATGATTTTAAGCTCCATTCCTTTCTGTAATCCGGTGGAAGCTGACTCATTATATTCTAAAATCTCATCTACGGATATCGAATAAATTTTGGATATCCCATACAACGTCTGCCCTTTCTCAACAGTATGGATATAAAACTGCTTCCCATTTATAGTTTCAATCCGAGAACTCTTGACATTTGCTGGTTGAGCATAAATACAAGCATTCGCAAAAACCAAGAAAGTGGCGACTAAAAGAATTTTAAAGTATTGTTTCATTTTTTTAAGAATTAAGAATACAGAAGAAAGAAGTAAGAATCGTGAAAAGAGGTCCGTGATCCCGATAGCTATCGGGAGTGAAAAGAAGTGCGCATGCGAGTCTAAAGAACGTAAAACGTGAAAAGATGTCCGTGAAACGTGCACTTCGACAAGCTCAGTGTGACAAAAAGAAGTGCAAATCGAGCCTGAAGAATGTGAGAGAAAAAAGTAGTATATATGAGCTAAGAATTGACTTTATAAACTTTTGACTTTATAAACTTTTGACTTTATAAACTTTTGACTTTATAAACTTTTGACTCCTCTTATTCCCATTCAATGGTTGCAGGTGGTTTCGAGCTGATATCGTAAACTACTCTATTTACACCTTTAACCTTATTAATTATATCATTTGAAATTTTTGCCAACAACTCATAAGGTAAATGAGACCAATCGGCTGTCATTCCATCGGTTGAACTTACCGCTCTCAATGCAACAACGCTTTCATAGGTGCGCTCATCTCCCATTACGCCTACACTTTGGACAGGCAAGAGCATTGCGCCCGCTTGCCAAACTTGGTCGTACCAACCCGAATCGCGCAAATGTTGAATGAACACATCGTCCACATCCTGCAGAACAGCCACTTTCTCGGGAGTGATATCTCCTAAAATTCGGATACCAAGTCCCGGACCTGGGAATGGATGGCGTTTGAGCAACGCATCGGACATTCCAAGAGCGGTTCCTACTCTGCGGACTTCATCTTTGAATAACGATTTCAATGGTTCCACTATCTGCAATTTCATATAATCTGGTAAACCGCCGACATTGTGGTGCGACTTGATAGTTGCCGATGGCCCTTTAACCGAAACCGACTCAATAACATCTGGATATATCGTACCTTGAGCCAACCAAGTTACATCTTCGATTTTTTTTGCTTCGGCATCAAACACATCGATAAATGTTTTGCCAATGGCTTTCCGTTTTGCTTCCGGCTCGGTAATGCCACTTAATGCTGCATAAAACTCTTTGGAAGCATCCACTCCTTTTACATTCAAACCCATGTGTTTATAAGAATCCAATACATTTTGGAACTCATTTTTGCGAAGCAATCCATTATCGACAAAAATACAATATAAATTAGCTCCGATGGCTCTGTGCAATAGTACTGCTGCAACAGATGAATCAACACCACCTGAAAGACCAAGAATCACCTTGTCGGATCCCAGTTTTGCCTTCAACTCTGCAATAGTGGTTTCCACAAATGAGTTTGGAGTCCAGTTGCCCGAACATTTTGCGATATTGCAGATGTAATTCTTCAACATGATCATTCCATCAGTTGAATGATACACTTCGGGATGGAATTGAATTCCATAAGTCTCCTCTCCTTTTATCTTAAATCCACCGGCTTTCACATCTGATGTACTGCAAATCACCTCGAAGTTATCAGGCAAAACAGAAATGGTATCTCCGTGGGACATCCAGACCTGACTGCCGTTGGGAACATCCCAAAGCAATTCCGAATCATTGTTAACGTATGATAGGTTTGCCCTACCATATTCACGGATTTCCGACGGCATCACGTTTCCTCCGTTTTGTTGAGCCAAAAGTTGGGCACCATAACAAACAGCCAACACGGGAACTTTTCCTCTGAACATGCTGATGTCGGGATTTGGGGCACCTTCGGTCCGAACCGAATAGGGACTTCCGGATAATATCACCCCTTTCAACTCATAGCCAAAAGTTGGAATTTTATTAAACGGGTGAATTTCACAATAAACATTGAGTTCTCTAACTCTTCTCGCAATAAGCTGTGTGTATTGCGAACCAAAATCTAGGATTAATATCATCTCATTCATGGTGCAAATATACAAAAATTGCAAAGGATTTAACGCAAATTACAAGCATTTTATAAACAAAAGAGTTGTTACAAAAATGGGTATGATTATTTTTTCACACACCTACATCAAATCTCTTAGTATTGTAAACATTTTAACAATTAATCCACATTTTTTTTATGTAAATATGTATGTCATAAATAAGATTATGTATGTCATAAATAAAATTGAGTCTGAAATATCTTACGTAGTTTTTTATGCACATCATAAAATCATAGAAAAGAAGTTAAGTTCCCAATTTCTCCTTTTTAGAAAATCATTCACTACTGACCGATAAAAATCAAAATTTGTCATATTTTGTGTTTAAACATCAGT
>CAZZHH010000061.1:0-18777 GCA_964653595.1 uncultured Lentimicrobiaceae bacterium | reverse complement strand
CCTCAAATTTTCAAATTTTCAAATTGATTCATCTTCAAATCGGCTATCTTACTTTTCACTTTACAAACTTTACAAACTTTCCCCTTTCGACTTTACGGACTTTCCACTTTATAGCCTCTATGTGGTTCAGTTTTTCTTCCATTTCACCACTCTGCCGGCATCTATAAAATAAACCACTTTAAGCGCAATTAAATTGGAAAATGGGTTGTCGAACGAATAGCGCAAATATTCCATATAATCTTTGTTTGCATTAGAAAGCTCGTGTACTAATTCGTTCTTGTATGTAATCACCAAAGAGCTGCCTGGAGCAAAATTCCAGTTAAACGAAAAATCAATGTTAAAGGCGGAGTAAGTAAAGTCTTTGTTCTCTGTTACAGTTGTTGGGTTTGAATTTAAAACTCCATTTTTGTTTAGTAAGTAAAAATCCGAATACTTTCCTTTCGACCAATAATATCTTGTGCTCAATGCAAATGACAAATTGTTTATCACTACGTAATTAGCCGAAAGTGAATTTTCAACGGTCTGTACTTGACGTTTGCCAAAGTAAGATTCGTTGGTGTTATCGTCGTTAAAAGCAAATCCACGTTGAGCTATATTGTTGGTGAACCAGCTTGTATATCTAAGGTTAACATGGTTTCCAATTCGAGCAACAGGGGAGAGGTAAAAATAGTGGTTTACTCCCGAATAATCATATACAAAGGTAATGCTGTACGAACCATCTAAGGCAAATGGTTTTCGGTAATCGGTAGAAAAATTTGCATTTCCCGACAGGTATTTAGGGGCTAAATAATATTGTCCATTTCGGGGTTCGTAATAATCAAATATCTTGGCTGGTCGCCACCCCAATCCACCCCATAGAGAGACGTATTTTTTGGTGGTAGTGCTGAAATTATAATTGATTTCGTAGGTTGTTGGCATCCCAGTAGACCATCTAGTGCCAAAATTCATCGAAAGCGTATTGCGCATATTTAACACTTTCCAAAAAGGGTTTGGTTCGCGATAACTAATTTGGTAATAGGTGCTAATTTCATCGTTTACAAAATTTAAACCCATGTCGTTGGGGTCGTAATTTTTATCTTTTATCCAAGCATTTGCTTGATATTGGAATTTTCCATTTACTTTAGCTATCAAGAAATCTGTTTTATAACCCTCCATGTTTGTTTGGGCAAATGCATGATCTCCTTTTACTCTTCTGCTCATTCCACTTAGTAAATATATGCGATAGGTGCCATTCGAAAAATAGTAATTTCCTCCTAGGGCTGCTACGTTTGCATTTACATTTGAAGCACCACGATAGGTGTTGGCGTTGCTGAAAAATAGATTCGATTTTCCTTTTAAAGCTTTGTCCATTACTAGGATGTTGTAATTGGTAAGTGGCTGGGTCTCTACGAATCTCCTTTCTCCGTTTTCCGACTCCACTAAGGCTTGAGATTTATTCGTAATGGCATTAAAGAATCCCACGGCTAAGCCATTTGTAGATCGTCCATAAAACTTAATCGCATTTATCAACTGCGAATTGGATGGGTTTTCCACAATTTTCTCTTTTTCGGAAAGGTTCTCTTTTACACTTTGATAACCGAGGGGTGTCCCCGCAATTCTTCGCGAATAGATTAAATCTCCAGTCTTAAAAAGAGACATCGACTCATAAAAAAAGGGTCGGTAATCATCGTAAACAGTCTCAAATGCACTTAAATTTTTTACTTTGTTGTCCGATTGCACCTGGCTAAAATCGGGGAGGAGGGTAACATCGAAGGTGTGACTTTGGTTAATTCCCCATTTTAAATCTAATCCCCCATTTATCTTGTTGCTCCACGACACATCGGTCGCTTTTTTTTCCATGATTCCATTTAAGTAGGGATTTAAAAATAATCTTATCGGCGCCTGTATGCTTTTTAAATTCTCCGATGTTGCCCAGTATTGTATGTCGTTGTCGTTGGACTTATCTTCAAGCGATAAAACAATAAGTTCTCTGTGTCTTCGGATATAGCGGTAGTATTGAATTCGCCAATTTTGAATCTCTTTGGAGGGAAACGTAAACGCAGAAAATGGAATAAACATCTCTGCCGACCACCCCTCTTTCGTGATTTTTACAGCACTTTCCCAAACAGCATTGTAATATCCATCGGTGCGCCTCCATTCCGTTTGCACTCCCGATGCTGTTATCTGAAAATAATAGGAGTCTTGCATCGTATTGTAAGGATCAAATTCGATGGCAAAATAATCGGCATTTACGGAGTTATCTCGCATCCCATATTCATATAAAATGCTGTCGGCTGCTAAATCAAACATCCTTGCCCCAATATAAATGCCTTGTTGAGAATAACATATTTTTACTTCACTTTTTTGTGATGGGGATATGTTCCATTGTGGATCTTGCTGATAAAAATCGGTTACCCCAACACATTGATTCCATATTTCATCCGTTAGCAATCCATCTATTTCTGGTGGAGTTGAGGTGCTAATAAAAGGGATAGTCTTTTGTGCAAATAAAAAGGGAGATAAAAAGAAGTATAGGAAAGTAGAGATTAATATTGACTTCATTAGGATATTACAATAAGTTGAGTAGTTTCGAAAATAGAATCATCATCACTAATGCAAATGGGTATACTGTTGCGTATGCAATTTGTGGGATGTTGGTGTGCGTATGTTTTGCTGCAGCTCCCAAACCAGGTGTGCTGGTCATGCCTCCCGTAATGAGTCCCAATAAGGAGAGTGCATTTATTCGAAAAACTCTTCTGCCTACCCACCATCCTGCAAGCAATGGAATCAGGGTAATGGCTGCACCGATGCCAAAAAGGAGAATGCCGTGGTTTATCAAAGTCTCTACCAAATGGGATCCTGCTTCACATCCTACCGTTGCCAAAAACAACAAAAGCCCAAATTCTCGGATTAAAAGATTGGCATTGCTCGACATAGACCATATTATCGGACCGGTTTTTCCTATCGAGCTCAAGATAATTGCAGCCGAGAGTACGCCTCCTGTTAACCCCAGTTTGAAGGTGAATATGCCTAAATTGATTGGGATGGTTCCCAAAACAATCCCGATGATGATACCAAGGGTGATGGGTAAAAAATCGGTTTCCGAGAGTCGCTTGGATTCATTTCCAAACAAGGTAATAATTGCCGGAAACGACTCCTTGTCGGCAGCAATAAATAATCGATCACCAAATCGTAACTGAGTTTTGGGATCAGGACTAATGTCGATGCCACTTCTCTTTAATACTGCAATGCTTGCGTTGAAGTTGGCAAAAAGATTTAAATCTTCTATTTGCTTGTGCAAGATTGCTTTGTTGGTGACAAAAATCCATTGTGCATCGCTACTTTCTGTTTTAGGAAAGCTATGATTTGTCTCTGGACCTACCATCTCCGAAACCCGATGCATGTCGCGGTCGGGACCAACTACACGGATGATATCGTCTAACTCTAACTGAGTGTCGGTGTGAGGAATTAAAACTTGGTTATTTCTGAATATTTTTGTTGTTATACAGTGAATGGTGCTTTTGTCTTCTCTTAAAACGGAGAATGGTTTGCAGATAACTTCTTGGTTTGTGACTATAAAATCTTTGGTGACAATTTGTGGGTAGTCATCCAAAAGATGGGTAGAGTACTCTTCTTCCTCTTTTTGGATGTCTATCTTTTTGATTTTGGGGATTAGAGAAACAAAAAGCACTACGCCTATCACTCCAAATGGGTATGCAATACCGTATCCTATCGACGATAGAGGCGATTGGGTTGCTTCTACTGCTGCTGCCAAGCCCGGAGTGCTCGTTAATGCCCCATTGAAGATCCCAATGATAAGGTTTTTGTCAATACCAAATAAAATGATAGCCATCGCTGAAGCTAAAGCTCCCGTGCCAACAATAATTATAGATAGAAAGATGAAACTACGACCATTCTTCATAAACGATCGAAAGAAACCCGGCCCAGCTTGTATCCCAATGGTGAAAATAAAAAGAAGGATGCCTATCTGTTGTATGATGGGATCTAAGATAACCCCATAATGCCCAAATATAAGAGCTATAAAGATTACTGCAGAAAAGTCAAAAGAAAAACTTCCCAACCGGATTCTTCCTAACAACAAGCCAAAAGTAATGATGACAAAAAGCATGAAAAAAGAAGACCCTAAAAGTGGTTTAAAATAAATGCTAATCTCGTTGAATATATCTAACAACATAATTTGTTGGGATAATATTTAGGTTTTTTAAAAGCACATCCGTTTCTGTTTTTTACCCCGACAATAGATCGGTTTTGTAAAAAGATTTTTGCAAATATAAACAATGAGAATGGTTTCTATTGACTAATCAAACATTATTCGATATATTTGCAATACAAAGAAAACAATTTTATTGATTGGCTATTGTTAACAAATTGAAAAACAAATAGAATGATACAACAAGAGACCATTTGCGCTATTGCGTCGGCTTCAGGCGCTGGAGCTATTGCTATTATTAGATTGTCCGGTAAAAATAGTTTTTCTGCTTTAGATGCTATTTTTGATACCACCGAAAAGTGGCTTCACCAAGAGTTTAGTCGCAAGTTGCTTTTTGGTCGGATTATACACAAACAGGAGCTCGTAGACGAGGTGTTGGTTTCCGTTTTTAAATCTCCTCACTCATATACAGGGGAAGATAGTGCAGAAATTTATTGCCATGGTTCTCTATTTATTCAACAGAAAATTATCGAAATCCTAATCCAAAATGGAGTTCGTTTGGCCCGCCCGGGTGAATTTACGCAACGAGCTTTTTTAAATGGTAAAATGGATTTGTCGCAAGCCGAAGCTGTAGCCGATTTAATTGCTTCTGCCGATAAAGCGTCTCATCAAGTGGCATTGAACCAGATGAGAGGTGGCTTTTCAACCATTTTAAAACAACTCCGCGAAAAATTAATCCATTTTTCAGCACTACTTGAGTTGGAACTCGATTTTAGTGAAGAAGATCTGGAATTTGTCGATCGTACCCAACTAAAAGAGCTACTGCAGTCGATTAAAAACGAAATCTCTTCGCTTATCGACTCTTTTAAAATTGGAAATGTCATCAAACAAGGTATTCCCGTAGCTATTGTCGGAAAACCTAACGTGGGTAAATCTACTCTGCTAAATTCTATTTTAAAAGAGGATAGAGCCATTGTTAGCGATATTCCAGGTACTACCCGCGATACCATCGAAGATACTTTTACCATCAGTGGAGTGAATTTCCGCTTTATCGATACTGCTGGTCTTCGCGATTCCGACGACGAAATCGAAAATCTAGGGATAGAACGCACCTATCAGAAAATAGAACAAGCCGCAATCGTTCTCTATGTAGTGGACGCCTCTACTATCTCTTTCGACGAGATGATAGATGAATTAAACGATTTTAAAGAGCATGTTACCAATAAAGAAAAGACCTTTATCATCGTAGCCAATAAAACCGATATGCTCATCGAATCGCCACCTCATTTTAGAGAGTTGGTGGACTTAGATACCGTTTTTATTTCGGCTAAACGAAACGAAAATATTCAACTTTTAAACGACCTTTTGCTTAAAACTGCCCATATTCCCGACTTAAGCGAAAGCGTAATATTGAGCAATAGCAGACACTTTGAAGCTTTAAGCAAAGCGTACTATGCCATCGAAAATATGGAAGTTGGATTCGAAAATAATGTGCCTTCCGATTTAATCACCATCGATATCAAAGATGTTTTATATCACATTGGCAACATCACCGGCGAAGTGAGTAACAATGAGATACTTGGGACTATCTTCGCAAAGTTTTGCGTGGGAAAATAATCGATCTGCCATAGCGGGATTTCTGAAAAAAAAGGCAACCGTTGGTTATAAACAATTCTTGGTACAGTGTCCCAAATATCTGAAATTTATAATTTTGCAACACTCGATAGAGGTATAAATTTCTTTTTATAATTACTCACTTACAACGAAGTAAATGTAATAGACCCCGAATTTGGGTTGAGCGAGGCAGAATATAATGCAATAACATTGGAGTAAATAAAAGGAAAACAATATCATCTTAAAAGCAACCAAAACGAAAATGTAAACATAAGCGTAACTTATCAAAACGACATGTTTTGGCTTCCGCAAAAGGCAATTGCCCAATTATTTGGAGTAGAAGTGCCAGCCATAAGCAAACATTTAGCAAACATTTACGATACTGGTGAATTGCAAAAACAGTCAACTATTTCCATTTTGGAAACAGTTCAACAAGAAGGAGCACGAAAAGTAACACGCCAAGTAGAGTTCTATAACTTCAGTCGACAGCTATAGGCATTAATTAAGGATTATCTGAAGATACTGATAATCAACGCTTCGATAAGACTCAGCGTGACAGCTAAAATTCAAAAGTCCACTAAGTTCTATAAAGTAACAAAAAAAAACAGAATCCTTTGTTGTAAAAGTAAATCTTACTTCTTTACTTCTAATTTGGAGATGGAGTCTTGTTTTGCTTCAAATTCGGCAATGAGTTGTTCTGGGGTTTTGCCTAAGTTTTGCTGACTTATCTCAGCGTCTTTTGCCAATGGATGAGTAGGGAATTCTTTCAGGAACTCTTTGTAATATTTGTCGGCCAAACTTAAATGATGCAAGGTGTTTTCGGCTATAAATGCTTTTAAAAAGTAGCAATCGGGCGTCTTTTTAAAGTTTGGATAACCCTTTATAATCTTGTCCAATTGGTTTATCGCCATATTTCCCCTGTTTAATGCCACATACAAATCTGCCGATCTAAAAAGATAATGTGGTGAAAGAGTGTCTTTTGGATATTCTTGTACAAAATCAGCATATAATTGAATGAGTTTTTCGGCTTTAGCTTCATCAAAGTTAGTCATTTTGCTCGAAGAAATCTCCTTTTCGATGGCAGTAATTTTTTCCTTTTTTGTATCTTGTGAATTGCATGAAATTGTCACCAATCCCAATGTTATGAAGCAAATATAAAAAACCTTTTTCATGTTTATTTTTTTAAGTTTGGTAATATCATTCGATAATCGGTGTGCACTTTGCCTGTCGAAATTTCGTGTAATCTTCGTTTCAACATCATCTTTCTTATCGAACTAAGTCTGTCTACAAATAGTTTCCCTTCTAAATGGTCGTATTCATGCTGAATCACTCTTGCAATGATTCCATTATAGGTCTCTTCATGATAATTCCAGTTTTCGTCGTAGTATTGAATGGTAACATTTGATTTGCGCGAAACGTCCTCTCTCACTTCCGGAATACTCAAACATCCTTCGTTGAAAACCCACTCATCGCCATCTTCTTTCACGATTTTTGCGTTGATCATTACTTTTTTAAAATCGGCAGCTTCCGGACTATCTTCTGAAAACGGACTGGTGTCAATAACTTGTAAACGTATCGATTTATTTATTTGGGGTGCTGCTAATCCAACCCCTTTCGAAAAATACATGGTTTCCCACATGTCTTGAATAAGCTTTTGTAAATCGGGATAGCTCTGGTCAATATCAGATGCTACTTTTCTTAATATTGGATGTCCAATTGCAACTATGGGTAATATCATATTGGCAGATTATTTTGTTTGTAACTGATTGATTCTAAATAAGATTGAAGGATTATGGTGGCGCTGATGGTGTCGACTAATTCTTTGTTCTGACGACTCTTTTTGTTGATGCCCGAATCGATCATAGTTTGAAATGCCATTTTAGATGTGAAACGTTCATCTACTCTAACGATTGGAATATTGGGGTAATCTTTGGATAACTTCTTCACAAAGGGGTCGATGAATCGTGCAGATTCAGATTTGGTAGCATTCATTTGCATTGGCAAACCTACTACAATGCAATCTACCACCTCTGCTTGAAGATACTTCTTCAAAAAATCAAATATCTTACCCGAGGGTACAGTTGTTAACCCATTTGCAATAATCTGCAAAGGATCGGTGACTGCTATGCCTACCCGTTTTTGCCCATAATCAATCGCTACTATTCGACCCATTTTTGATTTTTTTTGCAAAATTACATCTTTCAGGGTTACTAACGACATCTTTATTGAAAAAAAATAGCATTAACGATACTATTGTTCTGTTTTTTTAATGAAATTATCTCCATTTTTACTCATTTACTCCACCAAATTTTTAATTCATCGATTTATTGTACGATCATGTGGTGTCCTACAACATAAAAAAGCCATTTTTTATTTTTATGCGAAAAATGATTTATTATTGCCTAAATTTGTCAAAATAAAATGGTGTGAATTGTGCCTTTTTATCTTGAAATAATCTGAAATTATGTACATTTAACAAAAAAAATCAATGAATAAAAACAAATTTTTAATGATTGGAATCGTTGCTACTTCTCTAATTTTAAGCTCTTGCGATAGTAAAAATAGTGAAAAAACAGAACAAAAAGATTCAACTTCTGTCCCTACTGAAGTAGCAAAGACTGCATCAGCAATAGATTACAGTGGGGTTTATTCTATCACGGATCAATCTGTTTGCGATTTGGAAATTGTGATATCCAAAAAGGATAACAACTTTGCTTATTCTTCGGGTAAAGCAAAAGGATCCATCGAAGTGATTAATCAAGATGGAGAAGTTTACCTAAAAATGATTGCAATCAACGGTGATAGTCCTAATGGCGATGTGGAAGCCAAGTATGAAGATGAAACTCTACTTATTCAAAACGAAGGAAATGCGATGAACCCATATTCTATTTTCAAAAAATGTGATGCCAAATTTTTGGAATTGAAGAAAAAGAAATAAGTGTTATTTGTAAAAAATAATAAACACAAAAGGATTCCCCTTTATCGTGGAATCCTTTTGTGTTTGTAGCATTTCGTGATGCCTTAGTTTTTGATTATTTTAATCGATAACTTGCCACTATTCCCAATTTTTAAAAGATAAACTCCTTTTGGAAAAGCGCTCAAATTGATTTTGCTCTCTTGCTGGGTAATTTTTCCTGAATTTATACTTTGTCCGAGAAAGTTAATCAACGTGTAAGTCTCTCCAATAAGCTCGCTTGGCGCTATCAGGGTGGCTTCATTGGTTACTGGATTTGGATATATGTATATGGTTGCATCTTTTGGCTTACTATAGGAGTTGATTGCTGCAGGAAGTACCGTTTGAATGAAATCGATGGTATGGTTGGTTTCGTTTGTCGTAATAGGCAAATTATAATCGAAGTAGATATCTGCTTTGTTGTAAATACGTGTCCCTTTCATTAAGTCGGGATTTTGATTTACGGTGAAAGTAGCAAAACCTTTACTTGCTGGCTCATTGATGTTGCTGTCGGGTAACAATATGTTGTTGAAAGTCCACTCTAATACCCTTTGCCCATAGATTCTAAATGTATAGGGGTGACTTGCAGCTGTGGGGACTACGGAGAAAATGTTCAAATTGACATCTAAAGTGTCTCTGATTACCACGGTAAATGCGGTATCTGTGCCAGTGTTTTGAAAATGTATTGCGTATTGCAAGGGTTGGTTTGCTGAAATCTTATTTGTTTCTCCTATCCCATAAGGGTATCCAATTTTTATGTTTGGATCATAACTTCCCGATGCTTCACGGCAAAAATGGTCTATATACGATGTTTCATCGTCAAGTGGAAACTCATTAATGATTCCGGGCGTCCAATTGTCCAAATTACCACATGCTTCTACATGCGCTGTTGGATGTGAATTGCCAGGATGTAATGGATGTTGATCGGCTTGTATTATCCAAGTTTGTCCATTTCCTGGATATACGTACTCTACATATTGTCCTCCTGCAATCATGATGGAGTCAAAGTAAGTGAGCGTTTCATCTACATATACTCGCACTGGGGAATAACACTGCATGTTGCCATTGGAAGGACTTCCAGTATTGGTAATTCTAAAATGTATCGAATCGTTGGCGCACCATCCTATTACACTCAAACTAGAATGATCCCATGGAAGAGTGCAAGGAGTAACTCCATCTGGGAAAATTGGGGTAGAAGAGGTGTCGACAGTACAAGGGGAAGTGGTTCCTATTTCGGCACTCATGCATAGGGATTGTCCTAGGGTTACAGCACAATTTACCGTAGTGTTTATTTGGAAATTTTGAACTTCTCCTGGTAAAAGATCGCCTACATAAAATTTGTAAGTATTTGGACTTATCGTTTCATAAGGCAACGAAGCCCCAATAACTTGCAACATAGTGTCGAGATGAACCGTAACAAATGCACTGTCTATAGTGGATGTTGCTATATTCAAATTTTGGGCAGATACATATATTGCTTGATTCGAAAAGCAGGGTCGGAATGAGGGAGCAAAAATGTTAACTAATGGCCATTCGCAAACTGTGGATGAATATAGACCAATGCATGGTACTTGAGTAGCTTGTCCTTCTATAATAGTAAACGATTGAGATGAATTACATGGGTTGAACCAGCCAGAGGCTGTGTCCATCGTGATCGAATATTCTCCCGCTGGCAACGAATCTATTTGCCAAACTCCCGATTGATTTGTTTGTACATATATTCCACCAGGCTGTATTAGCCCAAGTTTATTCCATAGCCCAAATTCGTTGAGATCGCGTTGACAATTTGAATTTTGGTCATAATAAACAACTCCGCCGGTAACGGAAGTGTCCATGTTTTTTACAGACATACTCCAATTCCAAATCCATCCATCGTCAATGCCATACAAATCACAAATTTCAAGACTCCAGGTGCCATTTAAAGGGCAGCCTATGAGACCATTAAAGGAGTTCATTGGTTTATAATAGTTAGAATTACCTGTAATATTTGTGGAGTCGCATGATGTGCTTTGGCCCATGTGTAAATAATTTGGCAACTCTCCATGGTAATTAAATTCCGGACTGTTGCTCCAACAATAATTCCATCCCTGTCCCATGGGAGAATTAAATGGGTTACATCCCCCAGTATCATCTACTGGAACACCTAAAAATAAGCTGCCACCATTGGGTTGCGAATGTAGCACAACAGATTGACCATTTGGGCATACCATTTTAAATTGTAAATCCCCTAAATAAGAGTGTTCTATCTTCATGCATATTGATCGAATATCACTTGCAGATAATACCGTCTCACCTGGTAAAAATTGGGTGAAAGTAATAGATGATAAATAGCATGGAGCTAAACTATCACAGTTAGGCCCGTCGGGTATAAACATTAAGTTGTCGTAAGATAAGGTGTAATTGTAAATGCATGGAATAGAGGTAATTGTGTCTTCTTTGGGGGCGCTGCCTACATTGTTTTGTTGTGCATATAGAGCGGTTAAACTCATTATACAAGCTAACAGCAGAAGTGTAAATTTTTTCATAATTAAGAATTTTTTATGGATAGATAAGTGTTCTTTCTAAATAATCTTGGTAAATATATGGATTTTTTTACATGATATAAATGGCACTATAGGATTTAGAGTGGTGAATTTAATAAAATACCATAAATATTATTTCAGATAATATTAGAATATAAGTGTCATACAGAGCTTGTCGAAGAACTCTGTCAAGAACTTTTGAAAGCCCTTCGATAAACTCAGGGTGACAATGAAATAAATATCCTCACTCTAAATCCTGTAAAGCCATATAATTAAATTGTTTTTTTGATTTTAAATGTTGTTACACATCGTAAATGACGATGACAAACATTAAATGGTTGCATTATGGATATATAGTAATTTTTTAAAAAAGAAACATTGGTAGATTTAAAACCAATCAAGTTGTTTTATTCCATTTTGATTTAAACAATTTATAGTTGTGTGGCAAACCAGTAGGTAATGAAAAGTTTTTATAGTGGTGATATTCATCTCCAACGTAAAATGCGATAAAAGGAGTGTATAAATTTGCGAGTACTCAGCGACGCAGGCGTCGAATAGTCCGGATGAAGTTGCGAAGCTACGGCGCCGAAGGCGTCAAAACCTAATAACCCCACGCGGAGCGTGGGGTTATTAGGCTAACAATCAACCCGATTTTGGCGGAAAAATTGCTGCGAAGCAAAGCGGTTTTTATGCCAAAATCGCTAATTAAAGTCAATTACTTCTTTTTTGCAGCTCTCTTCCGATCGTTTTCGTCGAGTAATATTTTTCTTAATCTCAACTTTAATGGAGTGATTTCTAGGTACTCATCGTTTGCAATGTATTCCATATACTCTTCTAATGAGAACTTCACCGCTGGAGCTATCAATAATTTATTATCCGAACCGGAAGCACGCATGTTGGTAAGTTGTTTTGCTTTGGTAACATTCAATACCAAATCATCTTGTCGGATGTGTTCACCTACTACTTGGCCTGCATACACTTCGTCCATCGGTTCCACGATATAACGACCACGATCTTGAAGGTTGTTGATTGCATACCCAGTGGCAGTTCCGGTTTCCATCGCAATCAAAGCACCGCTTCTACGCGATTGAATATCTCCTTTCCAAGGTTCGAATGCAAGAAATCTATGAGCAATTACGGCTTCCCCTTCGGTAGCAGTAAGCATCACGTTACGCATGCCAATGATTCCACGGGAAGGAATTTTGAATTCCAAGTTGGCACGATCTCCTTTGTTTACAATATCTAAAATTTCCCCTTTACGTTGTGAAACGATTTCGATCACTTTTCCAGCAAATTGCTCCGGAACATGAATGGTCAATTGTTCGATAGGTTCACATTTAACGCCATCTACTTCTTTAATGATTACTTGTGGTTGTCCCACTTGCAATTCGTAGCCTTCGCGACGCATGGTCTCAATCAACACAGACAAGTGAAGAATCCCACGTCCGAAAACCATAAATTGATCGGCTGAATCAGTCTCAACAACGCGAAGTGCCAAGTTCTTCTCAGTTTCTAGCATCAAACGGTCGCGAAGATGACGGGAGGTTAGAAATTTTCCCTCTTTGCCAAAAAATGGAGAGTTGTTGATGGTAAACAACATGCTCATGGTTGGCTCATCCACATCAATCGGAATCAAAGCTTCTGGTGACTCAAAATCGGCAATGGTATCGCCAATGTCAAAATCTTCTGGTCCTAAAACTGCACAGATATCGCCGGAATAGACGATCTCTTTGGTACGTTGTTTCCCTAAACCCTCAAAGGTATATAGTTCTTTGATTTTTGATTTTTGGATTCTGCCGTCACGACGAACCAATGCAATGTTCATTCCTACTTGTAGCTGGCCTCTCGATAAAAGTCCTACGGCAATCCGACCCACATAAGATGAATAATCCAAAGAAGTAATCATCATTTGAGGGGTTCCTTCTTTCTGTAAAGCAGGTGGAATAGTTTTGATGATGGTGTCTAACAAGTAGGTGAAATCGGTGCTTGGGTTGTTCCAGTCTTCACCCATCCAACCTTGTTTTGCAGAGCCATAAACTACAGGAAAGTTCAATTGATCTTCGGTGGCATCTAAACTAAACATGAGGTCGAATACTTGTTCTACCACTTCATCGGGTTTGCAATTAGGCTTATCTACTTTATTTACGACTACGATTGGTTTAAGGTTTAATTCGATTGCTTTTTGAAGCACAAAACGGGTTTGAGGCATGGGACCCTCAAATGCATCTACTACCAACAAACAACCATCGGCCATATTCAACACACGCTCTACTTCGCCTCCGAAATCGGAGTGACCTGGTGTATCGATGATGTTGATTTTTACGTCTTTGTAACGAACTGAAACGTTTTTTGCCAAAATGGTAATGCCTCGTTCCCGCTCTAAATCATTGCTATCCAAAATTAATTCGCCCATATCCTGGTTGTCCCGGAACATTTTAACTTGATGTAAAATTCTGTCAACTAAAGTCGTTTTCCCGTGGTCAACGTGAGCTATGATAGCTATGTTTCTGATTTCGTGCATATTAGGTGTTTATTGTTAATTCTGATGCAAAATTACTACTTTTTTGCCCACGAATTACAAAAAAGACAGAATATTAATTGGATTTAACTCAAATTTATGGATTAATTCAAAAAAAAATGAAGTTTGATGATTTTATATCAATAAAGGGTCAAAATCAAACGCAACTGATGGCATCGCGACCCAAATGATTATTCCTTATCATAAACTTCCACCTTAATTCCTCCAACATTCAAAGGTTGTTTTCCTCTTAACCAAAAAAAGACCTTCAAAGAATCCTTCACTTTTCTCACTTCAGGTGTAAGATAATCGAGGGTGATTTTATTCCAAGCATTGAGTTTTAGATTCAATTTTTCTGAATCAATGGCTTTATATTTATATGGAAATCCTTTATGGGTAAAATGTGTCACCAAACAAAACGGATTTTCCACCACATCAGTTACGGGATAGACCCATGCCGTTATCCGAAGCCACGCATGACCCTTTTCTGTTATCTCTGCGTATGGGATTTCAATTCCAGGAGAATAGAGTGTATCGACATTGAGCTTATTTGAGGTTGAAAAATCAACTTCAGTTAATGAATCATACTTGATTTTTTCAAGACGTTCAATGGTGAATTCTTTTGTTTTGATATAACTGCCATCATTCTCGAAAACCTCTTCCCCATTAAAAAAGCGATTCACCATCAACAGTTTTCGATCCTCTTCGCTTGCATGCAATTTCCCGAAAGTCCTCATATAATATGCCCCAGTCATGCTGTCTCCATGCAAAACCCCAGCATAGTATTGATATGACTGGAATACATTAATCCCAATCATCCCGATAATAACCAGAAAAAGCAGCACTTTTACAACTAACTTTTGATTCATCAGCCACTGAATAAAGTACCCCAACCCAATTGCCATAACTGGATAAGATTGGATGAGCGATCGTTGACTAAAGCTTTGGGCATACCACCAACAACTCCAACTGGAAACAATATATAAGTTCAAAAGAAAATAGGCAAAAAGTGCCCAAAAGATAAATCTATTTTTTTTGTAAACCTGAACAAAACCGATGATTGCAAAAACCATGATTGGGGTGTACAGTAGCCATCCTTTGCGGAAACTGAATAATACTTCATATAAATATGGGGAAAGGAATTCAAATCCTTCACCTGCATTGGCTCCATAACTATAAAAAAGAAACTTCCCTGTAATTATTTTCCAATAAATCAACTGAAATGAACCAATCAAAACAATTATAAAAACAAACAACAATATCTGCTTCTTGTTCTTTAACAGTATCGCTATCTTTTCTTTAAATCCTTTGAAATTAGCAACTCCCCACAAAAATGGGATCAGCAAACAGACAATTTCTGATGGACGACTTAAAATTGTAAGACCACAAATTATTGCCAATCCAATTATATGTTTAATCTTATAAGTCTCATGCCACTTTATCGTCAGCCACAGTATTAAGGCATAACTGAAAAACAACATATTGTGCGACATGGCATTTTGTCCAAACATACCGAAATGGACCAGAATGTTTGTGGCAAGAACAATTAGCAACAGAGTGATGGCACTTACTTTATCAGAAAAAAAATGTAATAGCACTTTCATCAAAAGCCAGATTCCGAGAATTGAATAGATGATTCCTCCGAAAAAAATTGATTTCTGGTATGGCAACGAAAAGCCATCCATGGGATAATCCAACAAATAGGCAAATGCATGTCCTATAAAAAAGAAAGGGGCATAAAAAAAGGACATACCCATTGAATATTTCATCACTGATGTTCCATTGGGCTGTTGGATAATTTGATAAAGTGTCTCCGTGTTATGGTATTTTGCTACTATTTCGTTTAACACTTCAAAATGTGAGATTCCCAAATCGTGATAAATAAATTGAAACGGCAAGTAAAGATAATAGCCAAAAATATCCCAAGTGAGGATGTTAGTAGGTTGAAACAAATAGTTAATAAAAACAATTATTAACATTAATAATAAAGTAGTTTTTGTTGATAATCGATTCATCTTAATAAATATAAATTGTCTTTAATTGATTGTTACAGAATGATACTAAAAAGCAAATGTAGTAATTATTCTGATAGAAACATTGTCAAGCTTTTTTAACAAGCGATTGAGGACATTAAGTCAAAAAAATATTTAACAATGACAAAACAATCTACTTGTCTAGCTTCTATGTTTTTATAATTTTCTTTGTAATCAATGTATTATTTAATATTATTCGTAAAAAATACACACCAGAAGCTAAATCACTTATTTCCACGACACAAATATCACCTGAAAAATTAACATATTTAACTCTATTGCCTTGTAAATCATATATTCCCAAATCAAGCATGCTGTTTTTGTCATTATTTGGAACTTGTAGTAAAATTTGATTATTACTTGGATTTGGAGATACTTCTATGAATGTTTCATCAATTTCATTTTTAGCTACAATTAATTCTTCATTATTATCATTAGATTTGCTACTGCCAAAATTAATTATTTTATCAGTTGTGTTCCACACAAATTGATTACAAATACCTGCACTTGCAACCATCCTAACACGATATGAGCAATTGTTGGCAAAACTAAAGGGACTCAGGGGATATTGACTATTATGATTTGAATCCATCGCAAAAGCCTTAAGATCAAAAGCCCCAGTATTCAATAAGAAGTAAACCTCAAATGGATTTAGCCAATCTTTTACTTCAGGTTCAACCAAAACACCATTAAGCATTTTTTGAACTGAAACAAAATAATTGCGATTACACGAAATACTATTAGGCGCATACATTTTTAAATCGACATTTGTATTGCTAAAATTGTAACTTTGTTGGTCTGTATAATTAATTAAATAACTACTATTCACATTTAAACAAGGTTCAATATATATAATTTTTACTTCATTAAACAAAGAACCTGTTGCAAGTTTTACCCTATAATATTTACCACATCCTAATTCATAGTTCTTCCTTGAACAAAATTCTCTAATATTATATCTGCCAATTATATAGTAATAAACTGTCTCATCTCCTAATACTCCGTTAGAAGTGCCATTTGCTGCCCATTCATAGACTTCATTTGCGCCATTTATTATACTGCCAGCTGAATTACATTCTTGTATTGAAAAATAAAAATTATTATTACAAATCATACTGTTTGCCCCATCTAGTAATATATCTTGTCCATTTTCAATTGAAATTACCGACGGAAATGTTGCATAATTATCATTAATGCTATAAATAACATTATCAATACATGGTTCAATGTAAACGAGTTGATGTTTTTCTGTCCAGTTGGGTCCAATTGCAAGTTTTATTGTATAATAATGTCCTCTTTGAAAAACATAATTATATACAGTCTGTGCAAAAAATTCAACATCAAGACTCTCGAGTATTTTTTTAGAAAAACCTGACGTCCAATTTAAAGAAGAAATCCAACCCCCCTTCTCTGTTCCAATCTGAACTCCACTGGAGTTACATTCAAAAAAGGAAACCCAATAACTATTATTACAGGAAATTGATTGAGTAGCATCCAAAATTATTCTAGTCTTAATATCATTATTTTTAATAACTATTGGAGTTGGCCATACTGTATTATCATTCCCATTAATTTTAAAACTAATTCTACCATTACAGTTCACTAAATGGATATATTGAAATTTTTCTGTCCAAGGTGAAGACCCTGCCAATTTTACGATATAATGTTTATTACTACTTAGGGATCCTCCTTTTGATTGTATAAATGCTGTTAAATTTATATTATTCACTTGAGAAATATCACTCCCATCAATCACTCCCACATATTCCGTATTAGGGATAATTACACCTAGTTGATTGCACTCCATAATTGATAAATAGTATAAATGATTTGGCATATAACTTTCTGAAGCATCAATATAAATTGGAGTGTTTAAAGAAAAATCAATATCAAGATGTTCACCAATAGTAAATCCCTGCTTTTTATTAATAGAAAAAATTGGATTAGGAATGCTATAATTATTTCTTTGGTATACTCTTACATAATCGATCACCATAGAATTTGGAAAATTCTTTGGTAAATTCAAAGTGCCTGATGTGTAAAAATCGTTTGCTCCTCCACCAATTATTATCCCCATTGCAGTTGTTGGTATTATGGAAGATAGATTAGTCACAATTCTAACAGGTTGATTATTAATATACCACACTAACTTGTTTGGTTCCCATTTTAAGGCATAAGTTACCCATGTATCTCCAAACGTTTGACCCGGCATAGAATAAATCCATTTAGAAAGAGAGTGAACATTAGCATTTGGTGCTTGATAATGATTCGTCATCACTACGGCATCTCCCGTTCCGAATTCAAAAACATCTAATTCATTGTAGGTACTAGTAGAATTTGCATCACCAAATAACCAAAATGCAGGCCACATTAATTGCCCTTTAGGGTTTTTACATCGAATTTCAAAATAGCCATATACCCATGTTCGGTTTGGGGTTGGAAGTGAGTTTGCTGCACCACAAGGGCTAGAGTATAGCATAGCAGATGTATATGGTTTTTTAATTATTGAACCAGAAGGCGTATAATCTTCTTTTTTAGATATCAAAGTTAAAGACCCTGGCCTAGGACCAAAAGAATAATTTTGGTCTATAAAATAAGTAGAAAACCCGGGTATGGTATTTCCACACCAACAATATCGATTTTGCCACATTGGATTCTTTGAACCATTAAACTCATCATGAAAAACTGTATCCCATCCAGTTTTTTCAATAGGATTTTTTAATATTGTCAATGGTTGTAAATCAACATAAGTTTTTTGCCCAGTAACGCCTTGTATTAAAGTTAACAAAAATACTAAATTAAATATTTTTTTCATGTTTTTTTGAATATATTAATTAATATGAATTTTATTTTTCAAAGATAACCAAATAATTATAATAACAAATCATTGTTGTTCGATAAAAATATTAAGAATTGGAGATTGATTTTCCTGTCTCTTAATTAAGTAACTTTGGTTTGCTAAAATCAAATAATTACTCATGGACAAA
>CAZZHH010000060.1:0-19139 GCA_964653595.1 uncultured Lentimicrobiaceae bacterium | reverse complement strand
AGTCTAAACCATATTCTATCATTTTCCAATTTAAAAACTGTCCGATTTCGTTTATAGTTTTCTCAAAATTTTGATAATTACCAGTGTTTTCATAATATGCGTTTTCGACAATAAAATTTGCTTTTGCAATACTGAGTTCATTTTGATTTTCAGCCATTTTCATTATTTCGTAAAATGCAGTTTGGTATGAAGTAGCTCCTTTCAATGAAACACATGGCGGCAAAGTATAACTAATATTGTCTTTGTTTGATTCGTCTAATTCGCTGTAAATGTTGTTCAGTTGCTGTTGTCTGCGTAGTTGTTCTTGTTTATCTTTCTCATATAAATCAAGACCGTTAGGATTTTGATTTGTTTTCAGGTTATTGTTTTGGTTCGGAATACTCTTACCGGGTACAACAGGTTCAAAATTTTGAAAAGTCGGCGTTTTAGGTGGTTGAATCTGTCCAAATATTTTCAGGGCAAAAATTAAAAATAATATTGTCAGACTGATTTTCATAAAATTCCTTTTTTCTTTTTCAGGTTGTCCGTTTATTTTCATCGCACCGTCTTTTTTTAGTATGGTTGCTAACATATTGATAGTCATTTCGCACGCAGTGAGAAATCTTTAAGGATTTTGTTTCATTACGTTTTAAACGGACAATAGTGATTCTTAATATCTCAATTGCAAAGAAATAGACTTGAATAGTGATAATTAACAGTGTATCTATTTTTAATATTTTTTTATTATATTTGCTGATGATATCCTTCAACCGATTATTTTTAATAGTTTAAATATTATAACATTAAAGACTTATAGAACAAAAATCCACATCGAAAAAATCATCAACTTATACTCATAAAAATATGAATACTTTCCATTCTAACAACGATAATATAATACAATTTGACGAGTTAAAGCGTTTTCACGATATGTTTACTGAAACGCATAACATTGATTCGGCAATACTTTTAGAAGATGGTACTCATATTGTTAAATCTAAAAACTTTTCTAATACATGTAACTATTTAACTCAAAAATCGGAAAACGGGGAAAAAGAATGCAATATTTTTGACTTTGGGTTAGCTTCTTCTAATATAAATGAGCCCAAACTTATCCAATGTAAAAAATGCAAATTATGGTTTTCTAAAATCAACATATGTATTGAAGGTAGTCAAATAGCGACTTGGATCCTTGGCCATATTAAAGCCATCGATGAGGATACAGAGATAAAGACCATAAACACAGAAAGAATAGGATTAAACGAAGTAGAATGTTGGGAAGAGAACCATCCTATTCCTTCTATGAAATTAGAAAGATTTTCAAAAATAGCCAAACTAGCATCCCTTTTTGTAGAACAATTTTCCCAAAAATCGTACACTCAAATTTTATTAGAAGAAAAAATTGCTCAAAACAAAGAAATATTTGAGCATCAACAAAAATCTCAATCCTTATATCAAGCAATATTAAAAGCTTCCCCCGACGACATTACGATATCCGATTTAGAAGGCAAAATTTTAATGGCTTCAGATGCTTCGCTTAGGATGTTTGGACATGAAAGTTTTCGAAATATCGATAAAAAAAACATCTTTGAATTTATCCACGAAGAAGATCACAAAATATTAAGAGAAAATATACAAACCATTATTCGTGGTAATAAATCTAAAAGTAATGAATATAGAGCAATAAAAAAAGACGGTAGTTACTTTGATATTGAGGTGAATTCGGATATTATTAGGGACTATTATGGCGAACCCAAACAGTTAATTTTTGTTGTTAGAGATATCACGGAAAGAAAAATCAATCATCAAAAAATAATACTAAGCGAAGAGATTCACAAATCTTTATTTATGGATTCTCCAGACGCATATCTTCTATTTACCAATGGGATTATTACAAAATGTAATTATGCTGCTGAAAAATTACTCGTTGGCACCCAAACTCAAATTATTGGAAAGAGTATCGAGGATATTTCTCCAGCAACACAGCCTGACGGGATCGAATCAGAAGAAAAATTCCAAAAAATGATAGATATTACCCTACTAAAAGGGCATCATTCGTTTGAATGGTTACATAAGAGACTTGATCAAACTGTATTAATGGTAGAAGTATCGCTGTCTTTTACTAAAATTGAAAATAAAACTGTATTTTTTGCAATATGGAGGGACTTAACTAAAAAAACAGAACAAAAAGATGCACTCGAGGAGAGTGAAAGAAAATATAAAAAAGTTTTTGAAGCTGCAAACGATGCAATTTTTATCATGAACAATCATGTAATTACAGATTGTAACACAAAAGCAGAATTACTTTTAAAAAGAAGCAAAGAAGAAATTTTAAATCATAAAATTATTGATTTTTCCCCCAATTTTTTACCAAATGGAGAATCCAAAGAAGATTTTTGTAAAGAAAAAATGGAACAAACCATATTACAAGGAGAACAAAATTTTGAATTTCAAATAATTTGTGGAGACAACCAAACTATTGAAACAGAACTCAAACTTCAAAAAATCGAATTAAATAACAATACAAATATTCTAGCCATTGTAAAAAACATAACAGAACAAAAGAAAAGAGGAATTCAGCTATTAGAAAGTGAACGAAGTAAATCGGTCTTAATTTCCAATTTACCTGGAATGGCGTATCGATGTAATTTTGATAAAGACTGGACTATGCAATTTGTATCCGATCAGTGTAAGGAACTTACTGGATATACTAGCAATGAGTTAGTTGACAATAACAAGATAAGTTTTAATGATTTAATTTTACCACAATATAGAGATTTTTTGTGGAATACATGGGTAGAAGCAATTGCAAAAAATAAGAAAATCCAAGTGGAATATGAAATATTGACAGCAAGCAATGAGATAAAATGGGTTTGGGAACAAGGTATTCCAATATTTAATAGTGCAAATGAAGTCGTGGCCCTTGAGGGTTTTATTATCGATATCACTGAACGAAAATTAATGGAAGTACAGTTAAAAGAGACCGAAACCCAATATAGGAATCTAGCCGACTCTGGAGTTGCATTAATATGGAAATCTGGGTTAGATAAAAAATGTAACTATTTCAATTTGCCATGGCTCAAATTTACAGGAAGAACGTTTGAACAAGAGTATGGCGATGGTTGGGTAGAAGGGGTTCACCCCGACGATATGGAATTTTGCTTTAACACATATATAGCAGCTTTTGAAAAACAAGAAGCATTTGTGATGGAATACAGACTAAAACATCATAGTGGAGAATATAAATGGATCCTTGATATTGGCACACCCAATTACAACCTACATAATGAGTTTATTGGATACATAGGACACTGTTTTGACATCACAGAGAGGAAACTGTTTGAAGAACAAATCAACAAAAGCAATATTGAGTTAACTAATTCAAATATGGAGAAAGATAAATTTTTCTCAATCATTGCTCATGATTTAAGATCTCCATTTACTAGTTTTATGGGTCTAACGGAAATCTTGAGTGATGAACTTCAAAGTTTCACACCAGATGAGATAAAGTCTTTTGCCGAAACAATGAAAAAATCGGCCAAAAACCTCTATGTCCTTCTCGATAATTTACTTGAGTGGGCACGTATGAAAAGAGGGTTGATTCCATTTTTTCCCAAACTAATACAAGCAGATATACTACTTACAAACTCCATACAACCTCTCATAGAGGCAGCAGCAATCAAAAACATAACAATAGATATTAAAGCCACTCATATTTCACTTTTTGCTGATGAAAATATGATGTATTCTGTCATAAGAAATCTGGTATCAAACGCAATAAAATTTACTCCTCAGAACGGAA
This sequence comes from uncultured Lentimicrobiaceae bacterium, assembly GCA_964653595.1. Classification (GTDB taxonomy): domain Bacteria; phylum Bacteroidota; class Bacteroidia; order Bacteroidales; family WCHB1-69; genus JBAXTE01. The sequence goes on along the minus strand of CAZZHH010000060.1, from coordinate 15,358 downwards.
ATATCTTAATAACTGCTGAACGAATCAATGAAACTATCCAAATTCAAATTAAAGACAGTGGCATAGGCATGGATTCAACAATAATCGATAATCTATTTAAAATTGACAAACAATCCTATCGAATTGGAACAAATGGAGAGCCTAGTTCAGGTTTAGGACTAATTCTGTGTAAAGAGTTTGTTGAAAAAAATAATGGAAAAATTTGGGTTGAATCGATTCCAAACCAAGGATCTACTTTTTATATTTCCATCCCGATATCTTAAACAAGTTTTAAATCATAATAAATTAATGAAATCTATAAAAAATGTCTCAAAAAACTTTTTAAGATAAAAAAATGATGTAATTTAGTACAAAAAACATAGTAGCTATGATAAAGATAAACACCCAAAACACAACGTCATTTTATAGTGTTGAAGAACAGAACCAAATGACCACCAAAGCTATAGAAGCTCATAAAGCATTAATCTCTAAAACGGGAAAGGGCAAAGAATTCCTCGGATGGCTTGACTTGCCGCTTGAATTAACATCCGATTTTCTTCTTAAAATCAAATCTACTGCACATAAATTATCATCGGTATCCGAAATCATTGTGGTTACAGGCATTGGTGGGTCTTATCTGGGTGCCAGAGCAGTTATCGAAGCATTGGGAAACAATTTGCTTTACCTTCAGGACACAAAAAAACAACCGCTAATCATTTATGCGGGGCACAATATCAGCGAAGATTATTTGGCCGACTTACTTGATATGCTCCATCATAAAGATTACAGCATCGTAGTTATATCGAAATCTGGCACAACTACTGAACCTGCATTAGCATTTAGGGTATTGAAATCGCATTGCGAACAGAAATATGGTAAAACAGAAGCCAAATCTCGTATTATTGCCATCACCGATGAGTCGAAAGGGGCATTGTTGACATTGGCAAAATCGGAAGGGTATCCAACATTTGTCATCCCCGATGATGTGGGAGGACGGTTTTCAGTCCTCACTCCTGTTGGCCTATTACCTATCTCCGCTGCCGGTTTCGACATCGACGCATTGGTCAAAGGAGCTCAGGATATGCGTGAAACATGTCTTGACACCAAAAATATCTCAGAAAATGTAGCCTTGCAATATGCCATTACACGCAACTTATTGTACAACAAAGGATTCACTACCGAAATATTGGCAAATTATCAACCAACGCTGGTCTATTTCTCCGAATGGTGGAAACAATTATATGGCGAAAGTGAAGGCAAAGAGCACAAAGGCATTTTTCCCGCTAGTGTTACCTTCAGCTCCGACCTACACTCCATGGGACAGTATATCCAACAAGGAGAACGACACCTATTTGAAACCATGTTATGGGTAGATAAAGCGAATGCCAAAGTGGCAATTCCTCATGATCCAAACAATCTAGACGGACTCAACTTCTTGGCAGAAAAAAGCATCCAGGAAATCAACAAAAATGCATTCCTTGGCACCACGATAGCCCATGTTGACGGCGGTGTTCCTGTGATTCACCTGACCATCCCGCAATTATCAGCTTACTATATTGGCCAACTTATCTATTTTTACGAATTTGCCTGTGCCATCAGTGGCTACATGATTGACGTAAACCCATTCGACCAACCTGGAGTAGAAGATTACAAACGCAATATGTTCGCTTTGCTCGGAAAACCCGGTTATGAAAAGCTGAACAAGGAACTGAGCAAACGAATTTAAATTATAACTGCATAAATTATTTTGAACCACTTAAGACACATCAGGACATCAAAAAAGCAACAATAGGATATTCTTTTGTGAAAACCTTATGTCTCTTATGTGTCTTTTATTCGTATTGTTCATTATAATTAAAAGGTACTCATGAATTCGCTTCGCTCAATTGTAGTAATAAAACAGACAAAATGAAATTTATAGAATTAGTCAACAAACGTCAAAGCACCCGAAAATACAACTCCACTCCTATCTCTAGAGAAGATCTAGACCTCTGTGTAGAATCGGCTCGAATGGCACCATCGGCTTGTAATGCACAGCCGTACTCGTTTATTATAGTGGATGATCCTGAGCTTAAGAACAAGGTAGCTGGTGAAACCTTTGGATTATTTGACAAGTTCAACAAATTCACGCTCAACGCCCCCGTGATGGTGGTGATTGTGATGGAAAAAGCAAACATCACATCAAAAGTCGGCACTATGCTCAAAAAGATCGATTTTCCTTTAATAGACATCGGTATAGCAGCCGAACATTTCTGCCTCCAAGCAACGGAATTGGGTATCGGAACTTGTATGATTGGCTGGTTTAACGAAAAACCCATCAAAGAAATTTTGAATATCTCAAAGAATAAAAGTATTGGGTTACTTATTTCAGTAGGTTATCCCGAAAAAGACTCTTTAAGGTTAAAAGTAAGAAAAGAATCTACCACTTTTACTTTTTACAACAGATATGGGAAATAAAACTAAACTAAAGTCTATTTTGTCCACAGATGCAATTTGGGTGGATTATTATAATCTTTATGAATTTGCTTTTCCAGAAGTAGAACGTCGTAGTGAAGATTCGTTGATAAAAACGCTGAATAACCCAATATTTCACCCAAACATTATTTTGGAAGACAATCATTTTGTTGGATTATTCAATTATTGGGAATTTAACACCTTCTTTTACCTAGAGCACTTTGCCATCTCTCCTGAAAAAAGAAATTTAGGAATTGGAAAAGTTGTATTAAAGCAGTTCCAGAAGGATAAAACTTTAGTCCTTGAGTGTGAATTGCCTTTAGATGACTCGTCAAAAAGAAGGATTCAATTTTATTCTAAACTCGGCTTCAACGCTTTTCCATTCACCTATATGCAACCACCATATTCAAATGATAAAGAACCAATTGAGTTACTTCTTCTCATCAATAACTCGAACTTGAATAAATCATCATTTTTAGAAATCAGCTCAACAATTGCACAATCCGTATATCAACAATCAATACAATTATAATGAAAGACAAATGGAGTTCCTCCAAAAAAGTTAAGGTTGCTCCCGAAAAAGCGGCATTTCACTCAAAAAACAAATATCAAGGACATTACGATTTTCCGACCCTTTGCAAAGCATGCCCCGATTTAGCCCAATATGTCATGGTAAATGAGTATAAAACTCAAACCATTGATTTTTCTAATTCACAAGCAGTGAAATGGCTCAACAGGGCATTGTTAAAAACCCAATACGGAGTCGTTTACTGGAACATCCCGACTAATTACCTTTGCCCACCGATCCCTGGAAGAGCCGATTATCTCCACTATATGGCCGATATCTTGGCGGAACAAAACAATGGCATTGTGCCAACTGGTAAAGAAGTTTCGGTGTTGGACATCGGAGTTGGCGCCAATTGCATTTTTCCGATGTTGGGAATCAGCGAATACGGATGGTCGTTTGTAGGTAGCGACATTGACAAGGATGCCATCAAATCGGCCGCGAACATCGTAGAGAAGAATCCTCAAATGGCTGGATTGGTTGAGTTTAGACTTCAAAAATCAGCCACCACCATCTTCAACGGCATATTGCAACCCAGCGACCGTTTTGATTTCTGTGTTTGCAACCCACCCTTCCACCGTTCCGAAGAGGAAGCTAAAAATTCAAACCAACGCAAAGTCAGCAATCTAAAACAAGATAAAAGGGCAAAACCACAACTGAATTTTGGTGGAAGCAGTGCCGAATTGTATTGCAAAGGCGGCGAACTCGGATTTATCCAAAACATGATTACAGAAAGCATCATCTTCAAAAGCCAGTTCAAGTTTTTCTCCTCGTTGGTATCCAAAAGCGATCACGTGAAACCGATTTTAAACAGCCTGAAATACTATGAGGTCCCGTTTGTAAAAACCATCGAGATGACACACGGAAACAAGAAAAGCCGCGTGATCGTTTGGGGATTTTAATTATGAAAGATAAGATTTGATTAATTATTTTGAATTTCATGTATTGGTTATAAATTCACCCTCCGAATAATGAAATTGGCGGTTGGATAACTAGCAAAAAAGATGTAATTTTGCACTCAAATTAAAAAATAGAGACAATGGGCCTAAAATGTGGAATTATTGGGTTAACCAATTCAGGAAAAACAACACTTTTTAACTGTATTTCAAATACAAAAGCACAAGCTACCAACTTTGCATATAGCACAAACAAATCAAACATGGGCGTTTGCAACGTCCCCGATCCCCGTTTGATTGACATCCATCGATTTATCAAAGCAGAAGAGTTGATTTTTGCTACTGTTGATATCGTCGACATACCTGGTTTAGCAAAGGGTGCTAGTGAAGGTCAAGGCCTTGGGAATACTTTTTTGGGAGACATTCGTCAGGTAGATGCACTCGTACATGTGTTAAGATGCTTTGAAGACGAGAATCTTCCACACGTAGAAGGTTCGATTGATCCTGTCAGAGATATCGATATTGTGGAATTCGAGTTGCAAGTAAAAGATCTTGAACAAATTGAAAAAAAGCTTCAGAAAGTTGAAAAAGCAGCCAAAACTGGAGACAAAGATGCAAAAAAAGCAGCAGAAGTTCTTCAACGTTGCAAAACACATATCGAAGATTTTAAACCTATAAGAACATTAGATATTAGTGATGAGGATCATAAATACATTGCTGATTTAATGTTATTAACTGAAAAGCCGGTGATGTTTGTTTGCAATGTAGATGAAAACGCAGCCATTACAGGAAACACATATAGCAAAACGGTACAAGAAAAATTTGCCGGCATTGATGCTGAAATTGTTATTGTGGCTGGCAAGTTAGAGGCAGACATAGCAGAATTAGAAAGTGAAGAAGATCGACAAGCATTCTTAGAAGACGTTGGGCTAACTGAGCCTAGTGTGAACAAGCTTATCAACACTGCATACCGCTTACTTAATTTGATTGCTTTCTTTACTGTGGGAGGAAAAGAAAACCGCGCATGGAGCATTCGCAAAGGGGCAACTGCTCCTCAAGCTGCTGGCGCTATTCACAGCGATTTGGAACGTGGTTTTATACGTGCAGAAGTTATTAAATACAACGATTTGGTGCAATTTGGTTCTGAACAAAAATGCAAAGAGGCAGGTAAAATGAGTGTAGAGGGAAAAAATTACATTGTACAAGATGGAGACATCCTTCACATCCGCTTCAACGTTTAAGCTATTAAACATATTAACAATAAAAAAGCCTGTGAGAACAGGCTTTTTTTATTGTTAATAATATTTCTTTATAGTTTTATCCTAGAATCAGCGGTACAATCGCTGAAACGATTAAACCTAACTAAATCAAGTAGTTCGATTTTTTCAAATCTCCTATTGATTAATTTGAGTTTATTTGCAACCGCAACATCCACAACCACTATCGGATTTTAAAAGCTTTTTTGCTTCTGCCAATGCAGTTTCGTAATCGGGATGTGATGCTACCTCTTTAACGTATTCAACATATTTAACAACTCCATTTTGGTCCACGATTACTATTCCACGGGATAAAATACGCAATTCGTCGATAACAAAACCATATTTTGAACCAAAGTCTAACGAATGATGATCAGATAATGTTTTAACTTTATCAATTCCAGCCGCTGCACAATATCTACCAAGTGCAAATGGCAAGTCGCATGAGATAGTGAGAATATCCATATCTAAATTTGCGGCTTCTTGGTTAAAACGGCGAGTCTGTGAGTCACAAATTCCGGTGTCGATAGATGGAACGACAGAGATGATGGTAACTTTGCCATCAGAATTAAAAGTAAACGGAGATAAATCAGGGTTTAAGACAGTAAATTCGGGAGCTTTATCTCCAGTTTTAATCATTTTTCCAGCTAGTGTTAGAGGATTTCCTCCAAAAGTAATAATTCCACTATGTTTTTCCATTTTTATTTTATTTTATTGAGTTATACGAAATAAACGATAAAACAGTGAAATTGTTTAGGAGATTAAAAAAATTATCGATGTTTTTGTTTTACCAAATCAATTTCCCCTCTTTTTGTTAAAGATTCAAAGGTGTCTCCCTTTTTATAATGAGCTAATCCATAAGAAAAAGTTACAAAATATGTTTCAGAACTCTCTTCTAATTTCAAATAATTGTTTTTAAAAGTATTTGAAATTGAATTCATAATCTCTTGAACTTTTGCTGGGTCGATATTTTCAAAAATTATTGCAAATTCGTCACCAAGCCGATATCTAACAACATTTCTACGCGATATTTTATCGAAAACTTGATTATGCAATTGAGTAGCAAACTCATACAATAATTGATCTCCAAGTTGAATGCTTATCATATTAAAACGTCTGAAGTTGTCTATATCGAGAATGGCAATGGACAATGGGAAAGGCCTGTTTTTTTGAACTTTGATCAAATTAGAAAGTCTAGTTTTAAACCAACGGTAGTTTTTAAGTTCAGTTTGAGAATCTACAACTAGATCTTTTGCAATTTTATTCAATAAAATCAACAATAAAATCACTAGAATGGATAGGATAACGATAATTGAAATTGCGAAAGTAGACATGTGTTTTTTTTTAATGCAAAAATAGTCATTCACCATATATAAACAAAAAAAAGAAGAGTACTTTGGCACTCTTCTTTTAAAAAAAAACAGAAAAAAATAACACGATTTCAATTTTCTTGGGCTATAATAAGTAAAAGGTTAAAAATGATATTTTTACTTTATGTTACGTTTACGAAGAGGATACTCCTTTTTTTGCAAATAATCGTAACGAAGATTTCGTCCGGGCTGATAACAAAGGGCAATAATAGAGTCTTGCGCTTCTTTAATAGAGCAATACTCAGCAAAATCGAGAGTACGAATAACCGCTTCAAACACACGAATTGCACCCGAATGGTCAGCTAAAACAATTCGTTTTCCCAAGTTTTTATTTAACAAATCGATAAAGCTGAAAGCGATCCTCCAATCAGCTTCTATTAATGTTTCCCCTTCGGGGAAGTGGTAAAAGCGATTTTTAAACATTTTTGCAACCTTCGCACGGTGTTCATCCGTTGGCACTGATCCTTTGCTATATATTAATGCAGCTTGGTCTATAATATCTTTCTTTTTAAGAAAAGTGAGTGCACCGTATTTTTGGGAGTTGAGACCGAACATAGAATTAAATGAGATATTATTGTACCCAGCTTCTAGCAAGAAGTTTCGAGCTGTTTGTTCGGTATTTTCCGATTCACTGCCAAAAACAGGAACAGGATTATCTTTTGCCCACGACCAAAGCGGGCAACCAGCTTTATCAAGGACATCGACCACAATTTTGAAATCTTTACCCAATTCACGAGCAGTTTCAACTCCACTTTCTTTTAAAAAGTTGCTCATAGAGCCGGAAATACGTCTGTTGCTATCCCATGAATCCCACATTCCAGAGCCTACAAACTCGGGATTTTCGCCACCCGACTCATGAACAGATTTTCCATGGCGGATCATGATTACTTGAGTTTGATTCAAAGGAACATACCCTTGAGGGAATAGTGGAATTGCCTTGCCATTAGGCAACCAGACAATCGATTCGCGCATATTTAACCCGCTTCCATCATCCAAGGCACGTCCAATCATACGGCGACTTCCATCAGGATTTATTGCCATATCATCTGCTAAAACCAATTTTGTTCGATACCGTGTCATAGATGAGCCGACCACAGGAATATTTTGAGGACAAAGAGCATCATTAAAACGGCTCAAGCTAAAAGTTTGGAGTAATAAACGACGAAAACTATCATTTTTAATTAATCCATTCCAAGCTAAATAAAACAGATGTGGATCTCCATTTGGAATACGATATTTGATAAACTCATACTTGCTTTTAATATAATTTTGAGGAGTTAAATCAATCTCTAAGGTTTTCAAAAAGAAATATACCTCTTTACTAATGACTTTCAATTTATTTACAAAATCGATGGTTACATCGCTATCTGTCAGCTTTAACTTATCCCCATATATCAAACGTAAAAATGAGATATCCTCTTTCACACTTTCGATGGTGTAGCAGTTATGAAACTCATTATGATCGCGTTGAGCAATATTAGTTGCATATACATTATTTGCAACAGCTTCATTGTATTTGCAACAGCTTCATTGTTATTTTTAGAAGACGAGCTAGGCAAGCCTAAATTTTTACTTTTCATAAATATCTATATTTTAACGACTTATACAAGAAAAAAAAGTACAACATTTAAAATTTAGTTTAAAAATGTCATAATTGTCAAAAAAATCAAGCTACAAAGGTAGCAAAAAAGATTAGAAGGGGGAAAAATTTTGAAAAACTCACAAGCAAAAAGATATTTTTTTCCAATACCAATTAAAACATAAATTTAAAATTCATTTGGCTTAATCTTTGATGAATTGCAGTTTTTTTATTCACAAAAAACAATATTTATGAAGAAATCAGCAATTGTTGTATTGTTACTAATAGTATCTTATTCAGTATCAATAGCGCAGAAGGAGATTAAATCAAGTTCAAAAATCAACAAAGTAACCGTTTATCGAAGTGGAGCTCAAATTTTTCGCAAAGCAGAAGTAAATATTCCAGCAGGAACATCTCAAATTGTGATAAGTGGGTTATCTTCGAGACTCAATACAAATTCGCTCAGGGTTTCAGGAAAGGGGAATTTTATTATTTTGGAACAACAAACAGAAATTAAATATCCAGAACCACCAGAGGTAAAAGAAAGTTCCATTCCACCTCACATTAAAAATAAAATTAAAGCTTATACTGATTCCCTTGAAATTCTTCAATTTGAAATAGACGAAAACAATCAAAAAAGAGATCTTCTTTTGGTAGAAAAAAATATCATAACCAATAGCAAAGCGATTACAAAAGCAGATACCATCACACAATTAAGAGATGGTCTTCAATTTTACCGGACTCGTATGGCTGAAATTAACAGTGAGTTTTTGAAAGTAAAGAAGCGTGAGAAGATGTTGGCAAAAATTGACTTAGATTACAAAACAAAATTAAGAGAGTTAAATAATTATCAATCAATTACACGTCCAGAAGTGGATCCAATTGTTAAAAATCCTGAAACCATTCTTACCATCACCGTTTTAGCAGAAACACCTGTAGTAAACGCATCCATATTCTTCTCTTATCTAACCTCTCCAGCTGGCTGGAATCCACTATATGAGCTGAAAGTAGACGAAGTATCAAAACCAGTTCAGCTTACAATGAAAGCGCTTGTAACCCAAAATACCGACGAGGATTGGAGCAAAGCAAACGTAACTTTATCTACTGGCACGCCTATGACAAACAAGGTATTACCAATTATTAATCCTTGGTTTTTGACCTATTATGTAAACAGACCTTACACCGGAAATACGATGAGCAATATGGCTATGCCTGTTACCCAAAGTAAAACAAAAGAGAGCAAAGTTGCACGAACAGATAGTGACAAATTTGAATCCTTGGATTATGCTAATGCGGAAGAGACGTCGTCGTATGTTGATCAATCGAGCAATATGATAAACACAGAGTATGAGATTACCATTCCTTATGAAATTCCTTCCGATGCAAAACCACATACCATCACCATTTTCAAAGAAAATCTGACGGGAATATTTAAATATGTAGCAATTCCAAAAATTGACAAAGAAGCATTTTTAACGGCAGATTTGGTAGGTTGGGAAAAATTGAATTTGATACCCGCAAATGCAAATATTATATTTGAAAACAGCATCATAGGGCAAACTATGATCAATCCAGCTACATCCAACGATACTCTTACTGTTTCGTTAGGAACTGATAAACGTATTTTTATCGATCGCAAGAAACTGACCGATAAAACCAAAGACAACGTAGTAGGAAATATTCGAAAAAGAAGCATAACCATAGAAATAACCGTTAAAAATCAAAACATGACTGCTATTGAAATGGACTTAAAAGACCAATTTCCAATTTCCAACGTTAGTGATATAAAAATTGAAACCAGTTCGGTAAAAGATGCAGAAGTTGACCCAACAAGTGGAATAATACATTGGAAATTAAACCTTAAGCCAGGAGAGACAAAAAAGGTAACGTTCAATTATTTAATTAGTTGGGATAAAAACAAGCCATTACTTACAGAATAATTACTTCAGAATAGGATTCTTTGGGTGTTTAAAAAAAAAAAAAAAAAAGAGGATTAAAGTCCTCTTTTTTTTACACTATTGCAAAAATAATTTAAGAAGTAAATCAATTTTGATGTTCGTTTCGTAAAAGGTCATTTACTGTTTTAACTGGATTAAAAGTAGCAATAGGAACTTCTACAAAAATAGTAATCCAGTCGGCCATGGCACCATTCCATAATCCAGGCAACTCCAAAGCTTTTAAGGCCTTTCCATCCTTTGATTTTTGGGAAATAAAGCCTGTATTATGATCCACAAATTGAGATAAGTCGAAAATATTGCCCTGATAATCTTTAATAGAGCAAACAATATCTACGGGATTAAAATGAGAGGATTGTTCGAATAAACGTCGTTGTTTTGCATTATTCAAATCAATTTGAGAGGATTCTACTATTTGAAGAGAAGTGCCAGATTTTGAGGTCAACCAAAAAGGTCCTCCACCAGGTTCGCCTTCATTTTTGACCATCCCACAAACTCTAATTGGGCGATTTAGAAAATTAAACAAGGACTCCTTTTTTTGCTCATCATTTAACTTTTCAAACGAAGAGGGCAAACTAAAGCCAAGGTCATTTTCGACATAAGAGACCAATTCATCGAGATGAAAGCTATCAGCACTTTTTAGTTTTTTAATCCATTTATCGATAGAGGTTTTATATTGAACCAGAAGGGCGCCAATGATTTTTTTGAATAACACTGTAGATTCAATTTTTCTTTCCACTACAACATTATCGATATTTTTAATAAAGATAATATCGCAATTTAGTTGATTAACATTCCAAAGCAGTGCACCATGTCCAGCGGGACGGAATAAAAGTTTATTTTCGTTAGTTCTAAAGGGAGTATTATCTACATTTACTGCAATAGTATCCGTTTTAGGTTGTTGAATAGAATGAGTAATGACATATTTTACCCCATATTTTTCCTCATATAAAGGAATAATTTCACAAGTATGGTGCTTGAATAATGTAACATGTTCAGGAGAAAGAGTAAAATGGATATACACATTTCCATCGCACGATTTGCCATATAAAGCACCTTCCACCAAATGTTCTTCAATTGCGGTACGCGATTCAGAAACATAATTATGGAATTTAATTAGGGCTTTTGGAAGATTTGAATAATTTAATCCAATAGGTAATAAAAGATAATCGAGTATAAGTTTATAGTTTTTTGATTTTAACTCTTTTTCAATCGACAGTTTATCTTTCGACATTGCCTTTTTAAGATCTTCATAAAAAGCAAATTTCTTAATAGAATTAAAGAAAAGAGTACCAAAATCTAAAACTTTTTGAGAAATATCTGGTTTATCATACCCCTCTTTAAAATCGAATAAGTCTTTAAACATACGACTAGCTGCTCCAGAAGCAGGAACAAATTTTATGATTTTCAAATCTTGAGCATATTCATCAAAATCTTTGTTGAGTTTTATTTCACCCACAGTAGTAACATATTTGATTCCATCGTTGATAAATGCAGGTCGATTTAAAGTAACAAAAGGGAACCCTTGAGTAAAATGAGAAAGTTGCTCTTTAATTTGCTGAGGAGATAACCCTATGGATTCCAACTGTTTTAAATCATTTGTGGTCAACATAAAAATTTCTTTTAGTATGTATTAAGGCCACAAATATACGAAATAATAATAATTTTTTGTTAAATACCACAAACAATCGCTATTATTTTTTTGTTTTTAGAGTAAATTTCTAATACTGAATTACCTAATTTAAATAGAATAAATTGGCTATCAACGGATTAAATTACAACACAATCTCAAATAAATCGCGGAACAAAAAAAATAGAGGAAATAAATTGTATAACCAAAAAAAATAATTCACCCAATGGATTATAAATTAAAATGATAAAAAAAGAGAAATAATATCCCTCAATATAGATATTAAACACTTAAAAGCTTTATTTTTGCATTATAAATAATTTGAAACATGCGTAAATATCTGGCATCTGCACTTTTAATAATGTTGTTTCACACAGCATTTGCCACTCACGAGAGGGCTGGAGAGATTACGTATAAGCATATAAGTGGGTTAACTTACGAATTTACAGTTACTACTTACACCTATACTCCTAGTCCGGCCGATCGGGATAGTTTAGAAGTAAAATGGGGAGATGGTGGCATGCAGATGGTAGGAAGAGTTGAAAAGATAAACTACCCCAACGATATCTCACGGAACAAATACAAAGCTATTCACACTTTTCCAGCATCTGGTTTTTACACCATTTCAATGGAAGATCCCAATAGAAATTATGGAGTAATAAACATACCTAACTCTGTAAACATCCCCTTTTACATTGAGACTTCTTTACTCATAAGTCCGTTTATTAGTGGAAACAACTCTCCCACCTTATTAAATCCTCCCATTGACAATGGCTGTGTAAATGTTCCTTTTTATCATAATCCTGGTGCATTTGACGAAGATGGGGACAGCTTGGCATACAAAATTGTCCAATGCAAGGGTCTTTCTGGAGATCCGATTCCAGGCTATACAATTCCCCCGTACACCATCTCTTTAAGCATCGATCCTTACAATGGAGATTTTTATTGGGACAGTCCCATCATTCAAGGCGACTACAACATTGCCATCGTCATTGAGGAGTACCGACAAGGAGTAAAAATTGGAAGTATTACCCGAGATATGCAAATTTCTATTGGCTATTGCAATAATCGGCCACCTGTAATCAATGCCATCCAAGATACTTGCATTGAAGTTGGGACTACTTTAGAATTTAATGTCCAAGCCACTGATATCGACAATCATCAAATAACTCTTACTGCCACAGGTAGTGCCTTAAGCACCTCGCCAAATCCAGCATCTTTTAGTCAGCCTATGATAGGCTATGGTATTGTAAATTCTAATTTCAGATGGGTTACCGATTGTTCTAATGTGAAGAAAAACCCCTATCAAGTCACTTTCAAAGCCAAAGACAATGGCAATCCCATTAATTTAGTTTCAATTCGAACTGTTAGCATCAAAGTAGTTGCACCCGCTCCTACATTAGTGAATGTTTTTCCAATTGGCAACTCCATCAACCTATCATGGAACAAATCACCATGTGGCAATGCTATCGGATATAAAATATATCGGCATGATGGACCATCTGGATGGACACACAGTTATTGTGAAACTGGCGTTCCTTCTTATACTGGATTCACCTTGATTGGAAACACAACATCCCTTGATGATACAACTTTCCTTGACAATAATGATGGAGCAGGATTACTTCATGGCAACACCTATTGTTACGTTGTAGTTGCTACATTTGTTGATTATGCTGAGAGTTATGCTTCTAATGAGCTTTGCACGTCATTAAAAAAAGATGTACCAATTATTACGAATGTCAGTGTAACCCAAACAGATGAAAATGCTGGAAAGATGGATATAGTTTGGTCAAAACCAACGGAATTTGACACCATTCAATATCCTGGCCCTTATCAATACAAACTATATAGAGCATTAACAAGCAACAACGATTTCGTATTAATACACACCACCAACAACATTCATGATACTTTATTTCAAAACTTAAATACGAATACCGCCAATCAAAGTTGGAAATATAAAATCGATTTTTTCAATCTAACAGGCGGACTTACCTCCCTTATTGGCACTTCAAACCCAGCAAGCAGTATTTTTCTTCAGGCTACTCCTACCGATAATAGAATCAATTTGAGCTGGAGTGTAACTGTGCCATGGATTAATCAACGATATGATATTTTTAGACGAAATCCTGGTAGTACAATTTGGGACTCAATTGCTTCAACTTCTAATTTAAGTTACTCTGATTATGGACTTGAAAATGAGAAAGAATATTGTTATTACATCAAAAGTACTGGACAATACACCATTGCCGGAATTAGTTCGCCGTTGATAAATTTATCTCAACAAGTATGTAGTTCACCAATAGATAATATTCCTCCTTGTCCGCCTATACTATATGGCTCAACAGATTGCATAAAAAATCATTTTAGCTGGACTTTTTCAGATTTAAGTTGTATAGAAGATATTGTTAAGTATAAAATATATTACACCCTATCCGAAAACGATGATTTCATTATAATCGATTCAATAAACGACCCTAACATTACTGAAATCACCTATCAAGGTATGAATACTATTGCAGGTTGTTTTATAGTTGAAGCAATAGATTCAAATCAAAACAAAACTCGAAGCAACTACATATGTTTAGATATCGATAGCTGTAATTTATACGAACTCCCCAATATTTTCACGCCAAACGGAGATCATATCAATGATCAATTTACTCCGTTTCCATACGATTTTGTAGATCGAATAAACATTAAAATCTTCAACCGATGGGGAAATATTGTTTTCACAACCCAAAATCCTGATATCAATTGGGACGGTAGAGACATAACCACAAAACAAGAATGTTCGGATGGAGTATATTTTTATGTATGTGAAGTTTTTGAATACAGATTAGGAGGAATTAAAATGCGAACCCTACATGGGTCAGTATCATTATATAGATAATTTAAAATTAAAAAAAATGTTTACAGGTATTATTGAAAAAACTGGAAAAATCGTTGACATTCAACGCGACAAAACTAACATCCATTTTACCATTGAAACTCCACTTGCAAAGCAGATGAAAATAGATCAAAGCATGGCTCATGATGGAGTATGTTTAACAGCTGTAGCTGTTGACTACATTAAAAATCAGTATACTGTAACAGCCATTCAAGAGACTTTAGACAAAACGAACCTCAAGTCGTGGAAAATCGGATACGAAGTAAACCTAGAACGTAGTATGTCTATGGAAAATCGTTTTGATGGTCATATTGTTCAAGGGCATGTGGATCAAACTGCTATATGCACAAAAGTAACGGAAGAAGATGGCAGTTGGAGATTTTACTTTAGTTACGACTCATCCTTAAACAATTTTACCGTTTCTAAAGGATCTATTAGTGTAAATGGAGTAAGTTTGACTGTAGTGGATTCTGAGAAAGACATGTTTTCTGTTGCCATTATCCCTTACACTTACGATCACACAAACTTTCACAACTTTAAACCAGGAACCATTGTAAATATCGAATTTGATGTCCTTGGAAAGTATGTAATGAGATTAATGGAAGAATATTTTAATAAAAAATAAACGAGAACATCCAGTAACCCAATATTTTCGATTCAAAAAATCGTTAAAAATTGTGCTGAATTAATGAAAACAGTTCGTTACTCTAGAAGTTATATCTTTTATTATTGTTGTCCGATAAAAAGATATAAGATTCCTCCCTATGGTCGGAATGACAAG
>CAZZHH010000059.1:0-19238 GCA_964653595.1 uncultured Lentimicrobiaceae bacterium | reverse complement strand
CAATGTTTTACAAAATCTAAACACCCAATTTGAATTTTTATCGGACAATAGTGAATTATTTTATAATAGTTATAGTCCCTGTTAAGGTTTCTAAACTTTTAGCAAAGCTTAAAATATAATAATAGGTTTCTGCTGGTAGTGGATTCCCTTGATAATTTCCATCCCAAGAGTCGAGATAAGATTGAGACTCAAACACACTTGTTCCCCATTTATTAAAAACCTGCATATAACTATCGGGATATAACTCAATATTTTTAATAACCCATGTATCGTTTATTCCATCGCCATTTGGTGAAAAAGTATTTGGCACGGATAGACAGGCAACATTACTTCTGCTGACTTTTATGGATGCACTTGCAACACAGCCAAAAACGTCTGATACAGACAACACATAATCTCCTGCTGGAATACTTATTAGATCCCCCTCGGTAGCACCATTACTCCAAAAATATTGATATCCACTGCTTCCTCCTGAAATAATAGAAGTTATCGCCCCATCGGTTTGATCAATACAGCTCGTTGGATAAGCGGTTAAATTAATGGTTATTGGTTCTGGTTCTAAAATTTTTGCAGAAGCATAGACTAAACACCCATTAGCATCTGAAACTGTTAGTGAGTATTCTCCAGCTGGAATAAAACTTATATTTGGTGTTGTTTGTCCATTTGACCATAGATATATATAGGGAGTAGTACCTCCTGAAACCGTTGTAGACAAGTTTCCATTTGACCCACCTGTACATTGAATGTTGCCCCCAATAATACTTAAATTTAATGGTTGTGGCTGGTTTACTATAACAGAATAATTGCTGATACAACCAAATGTATCGGTAATTTCTACTGTATATTGACCTGCAGAAACATTGCTTAAATCTTGATTTAAACCGGCAAGTGCAAAATGCGAATCATACCAATGATATCTATAAGGAGCTGTTCCACCTGAAATGGTAAGATCAATATTTCCATTATTAAATAAATGACAACTTGGCGAATTTATTATATGCGAAAAATGAAATGGTTGTGGCTGTGTAATAATCACTGTATCCACAAATTGAACATTGTTAAAATCTGTCAAAGTCAACACATAACTTCCTGATGAAACTCCTGATAAATAGGATAAACTTGAACCTGTAGACCATTGATAGCGATATGGGGGGGTACCTCCAGTTGCATAGGCAAAAACTTCCCCATCAGCAGAACCATGACAGGATGTGTTTTTTGAAATATAGGAGAATGAAAGGGCCTCTAAGGGTTCGAATATTTGAATAGAAGCTTCAAGTATACAATTATTCATGTCGAGTACCGTGATTTGATATATTCCAGAAGTTACGTTTAAGTTGTCAGCAGTGGATATTCCGTTTGACCAGGAGTATGCATAAGGACCAACTCCGCCGCTTACAGAAAAATAAATTTGACCATCTGTTCCTCCTAATGCTGTAACATCTACGCTACTAATTGAATATGTAAGCTGAGAAGGACTTTCAATCACATAACTTGTATTTAGGGTGCACCCATTATGATCGGTTACCGTAACGTAATAATGATTGTTGGATAGGTTGTTTATAGAAGGTGTATTATAACTTAATAAAAAATCTGAATTTGCCCATGAATAAGAATATGGTAAAGTTCCGCCTGAAACTGTTATTTCAGCCCTACCATTGGTTTCTCCATAACAATTATTATCCGTTTTTAAGGATACAGACCTTAATAATTCTGGACCTGTTATTTCAATGGAATGGTATTTATGACATCCTTTGCTATCGGTAATTACAACGTTATAAAAGCCAACCGGAATCATATTGATATCTTGAGAAAAAAAGGTGTTTTCGTTCCAATTGTAAGCATAAGGTGGAGTTCCGCCCCAAACGTTTAGATCAATTGATCCATTTGAATTTCCAAAACACAAAATGTTCTTAATCAAATAATCCGATCCTAATGGCTGTAATGGTTGAATTAATTCTACAGAATCTCTAACTATACAACCACGACTATCTATTACTCGAACAGAATATTCTCCGACAGGCAGATTAGACAAAGAGGAAGTGGTTTCCAAATTTGACCATAAAATTGAATAAGGAGCTGTTCCACCTGCAATTGTTAAATTAATAGAACCCGTTGAATCTCCAAAACAATTAATGTTATTACCTATAATAGATGTCGTTAATAAGCTTGGCTCTGTAATACTAATAATATCAAAAGCGGTGCAACCGTATACATTGTCTACAACTCTTACGTCGTAATATCCAGCAGGTAGGTTTGAAAGACTGGTTGTTGCTGTTGCTCCTGTAGACCAAATTATAGTAAAGTTACCCGATCCCCCATTAATGGAAAGAGTTGCACTACCATCGCTAAATCCAAAACAAGAGACATTTGTCCCAGTTAAAGAGATTGTGTGACAAGGAGGCGGTGATTCAATTTCCTCGCCCATGATTGTCTTTTCTGACAATAAAAATACTGCCGTAAGAAGAATAAATAAAAAAAACTTTTTAATTTTCATGTTTTCCCATTATCTTAATATAGTAATTGTACCCGTATATGGAGAATCTCCGTTGTTTAAATCAATAATATAATAATATACCTCAGATGGCAAAGGGTTCCCATTATACAAGCCATTCCATGGAAAATAAATACCTTGATTGATATATAAAAGATTTCCCCATTTATTATAAACTTGGACCTTTGCATTTGAATATTCATCCAGCCTTCTAATAACCCATTCATCATTTATGCCATCGTTGTTAGGAGAAAAACTCGATGGAATTTCAACACATTCTGTGTAGTTAGGCTCAATCTGATAATCCAATCTTATTTCGCACTGATTATCATCCGAAACCACTACATTATAAAAACCAGAAGCAAGATTTTGAGCGTTAGGACTAGTTGTTCCATTTGACCATAAAAAATGGTGATTTCCTGCTCCACCTGTAACAGAAAGCTGGATGGATGCATCATTCATATCCTTACATGTGGTAGGTTTAATAACAGCATTAACAATGTTTTTTGGCATCTCTTCAATAAGAGTGCTTGTATGATACACACATTGGTTTGCATCAGTTACGGATACTAGATACGTACCCGAAACAACCCCTTCCAAATGATTTGTAGTTGCATTATTTGACCACAGATAAGTATAAGGATCTGTTCCTCCCACAACAGTTACAATTACTTGTCCATCGTTGCCGCCATAACACGAAACCGGGGAAGGTAAAACATCAATTATTACGGAATCTGGACTTCCTATGGTGAATGTTTGAAAATTAATACAACTATTTGCATCTGTAATACGGAGATTAATAATTCCAGACTTAAGACCTTCTATCGATTGTTGATTTGATGTTAAAATGTAGGTATTGTTGTCCCATGATATAGTATAAGGTATTGTTCCTCCTTCGAGATCAACAAGTATAGACCCATCCTGGTATCCAAAACAGGAGGTTGGGAATAAAGTAGCATGAATCGTTAATGGCAAATTTGGTTCAGACACAACAGCACCACTATAATACAAACACCCGTTTGCATCGGTAACTGTTACCGTATATGTTCCAGCATTCACTTGTTCAATTTTATGAGAATTGGATCCGTTGGACCACTGATATGAATAAGGAGTTGTTCCCCCTTCAGAAGATGCAATCACGGCTCCAGAAGCATCCCCCTTACACAATACATTAGTTGCAATGGAACTCACAGAAAGCAACTCAGCAGGTTCGCTAATTATTGTATCTATGACATACAAACAATTATGGCTATCTGTAAGCGTAAGGGTGTAATTTCCAGCTACCAGACCAGCAATATCCTCTACATTGGTCCCATTAGACCAATTATAGGTAAAAGGTTGTGTTGCACCGGTTAAACTAATTTCTATTTCACCAGTAGCTAAACCTTTACACAATACATCTGTTGTATTTATCTGATATTGAAATGGATCTGGCTGGGTTACAATCAAATTAGCAGTATCGGAACAATTGAAATAATCTTTTACAATTAAAGAGTAATTTCCTGCAGGAAGATTTGAAATATTTGCAGAACTTTGATTTAAAAAATAATTGTTTGCATTGAACCACAAGTACATGTATGGAGGTGTTCCTCCATACGCTGTTGTGTTAATCATACCAGAAGATGCTCCAAAACAATCAATGTTGGTGATATTGCTTGAAACATTTAAGATTTCTAACGGTTGGCGGATTTCAACTGTATCTATTATTTGACATGAATTAAAATCACTAACCGTAATTGTATAATTACCAGCAGTTAATGCGGTTTGTACAGCGGAAGTGTCTCCATTTGACCATTGGTAAAAATAGTGAGGAGTGCCTCCCGTAACGGTTAATGCTGCATAACCCGAATTTTCCCCTTTACACAAAACATCCTCTTTGTAGATCTCAGAAATCATTACATTTGGTTTTGTGAGTGTAAATGTGTTAGAGAGCGAACAAGAATTGTTGTCTGTAATTGTTACAGAATAGGTTCCAGCATCTAAATTTATTATGGAGGTATTTGTGCTAGAATTACTCCACAGGTAAGAATAATTTGCTGTACCACCGTTAATATTTATATTGATACTTCCATTATAACTATCATAACAGGTAGGTTCAATTAGATTGTATGTCATAGTCATTGGCAATTCTGGTTGGGTAATAACTTTAGAATCAAAGACAGAGCATTCTTTAGCGTCTCTGACTATTACAAAATGAGTTCCGGCGCCTAGTCCTGTCTGAGTATTGCTATTAGAGTTTGAAGTAACCACATTCCCATTTGACCATTCATACGTAAATGGAGGGTTTCCATTTGTAACAACAGCAGTAGCACTCCCTGAATTTTGTCCATAACAAAGCACATTGTTCACATTTAAATCAACGCTAAACTTTTTGGATTCTAATCTAAATGGAGTCATGGAGTTAAAACTATTAAAGCCTTGCATGTTCCAAGAGTTGTTACACCAATTATATTTAATATTAAACATATTGGGTCGCCAGTGAACCAAAGGACCAAATCCAGTATGAAAACCTCCAAAAACAACTGGTGGCGTGCAGAATGTACGGCTACACCACTTTAAAGGATTCGACCAGGTAGGACATGGATAATAAATTGGAACGCAAATGCGAGGAATTACTGTTATAGCACTCATTCCCATATCAAAGGACAACATATCAAATACAAAATCAAGCGCAATACTATCGTAAGTGTGATTCGTAAATGTATTCTCCATATTAAAAGATGGAGTGATATCGATAAAATCGTAATTACAAGGATATTTTAACTTGATATTATTTCCAACGGTGTAATTAATAATAGAATCAAAACCCTGTGCATAAACTGTCCCATTTATAGGGTTAAATACCGTATAATCTATTTTAGTTGGTAAGTCTAATTTTCCTTTCATAGTAGGTTGCAATGTGAGATGTTGTTTGTGAAACAATCCTAGATTAAATCCCGCTTCCATTAACGTATAATTTAAGTAAAATGGACCAGCGGTATAACTATTACTCAAATTAGCAAAGAATGCCGAGACATAAGGTATATGTAGATATGCAATAAATTTGGGTATCGAAAAATAGGTGTTAAAATAAGGAGTAATCGGAGTAACAAAAGAATGCAGATTATTACTATCTAAATAAATATTTGCTCCAGAATTGCTAGGCAAAGTAATGTCAACGGTAATAATATCTTCCGGATCTGTATAAGAAAATGGGAAAGCGTCTTCTACTGGCCATTCGCGCATACCATCTAAAATGCTTACACCTGTAAGATTACCAGCCTTTATCATATCAAAGGTGTCCACTGCCATGTTGAAATTAACAATATCAAATTCTGTACAGCTAAAAACACATAGTTTTGGATGAATTTTTACTCCCATTCCAAACTTTAACCAAAGTCTCATGTTAGCATCGTAAACATCCGTTTTAATGCTTGTATCTGATGGTGTGTAGGGATTAAAACTTGTTTTTAACACTATTTCGTCGCCTGGATTAAATGTGGTATTGACGGGTCTATTAATCACCATGTCGGCATTATAGTCAATATTTAACTTTTCGGTCCCAAAATTAACCTGAAACCCTGCCCCTATCGACCCCCAAGTCTCCGCTTTTACTCTTGCTCCAAAGTTCTGTCCAGCAACATTGTATATATTACCAAAAGTGGAATTGGTATTCCAAGTTTGATCAAAAAAAACATGATCAATTTGAAAAACACCACTTGTCCCTTGCTTCCACAAACTCTGTCCTGTCGTTCTATATGGTGTATTGTATACCACATTTGTTGTTTGACTTATGCTTGATATTGAAAATAACACCAAGGAAAAAAGAAAAATTATCTTCTTCATCAGGAGTTAATTAATTATAATCTACGGTTAAAAAACTTTTAATTATTGCTGGTCTTAATAGCGCATCAAACGCCATAGGGTAATTTGCTTGCAATAAAATCATTTGTGTATTGTCGCCAGTAACGAACATAATTCGAATAACATCCACTTTGTCAACTACAAACGTATAGAAGAAAAATTGAGCTGGATCTCCTTTTTGAGTGATAACCTTTTCACTTCCTAAAAATTTAGCAGAATCCACTTTACTAAAAGCATCCTGTGCAATTTTTTCGTAGTACCCAGCGTAAGCTAATTCATTATTTTCAAATCCAACAATACTTCCTGCTGTGCCTGTATTCATGAACCCAGAGAGTTGATCATTGCTAAATTCTACAAAATACTTGGGAGGTCTAATTTTAACTGTCGTGTTTTTAAATTCCCTATATACAGAATCAATATCTGAATTTTGATATCTATCAACAGAAGTTGAGTCAATCACAAATTGGCTTTGAGCGTTAACACCCAAAGACAAATATTGTACTATAATAAATATTAGTACTATAAATCTTTTTGTAAACATAATTGGCAATTGTGAAGTATATTCTTCAGCAAAAATAACTATTTTTTTCAATCTTCCAAAAAATTTAGTTTAATTTTCAATAATATACAACCAAAAGGTCTTTTTTTAACAAGTTTTCAAATACTAGAATCTTTTTATCAAAACTAAAAATTTGACATAATTCACTGATTTTCAGAAATTAAAATTGATTTTCAGACGCCTAAAAAACAAAAGATAGGTAAAATAGAATATTTTTAAACAATAATGTATTATTAACACTTGATTTCACACTCTCTATTTGTGAAACATAAAAACCAAAAAAAAGAAAAGTCTTTGACAGAAACCAACAACTACTTAACAAAACTACAATCGAATATCTCCTTTTTTCAAATATCGGTAAATGGTAGACTTTCCAATATTCAACTTATCGGCACATACTTGAATGTCGTTATCATATTTTTTCAAAAAATGCTTCACAATTTTCATTTCATACTCATAAAGGGTAAGTTCTTCTGAAATAAAATTTGTATCTTTATCGTGAGGGTTAAAAATTATATCGTAATCATTTATTATACTACTTCCTGAGGCCATGGTAACAGCAAGTTCAATGATGTTTTTTAGCTCTCTAACATTCCCTGGATAATTATAATTAAGTAATTTAATTTGAGCCTCTTGCGAAAAAGAAGGAATTATAAAATTGTTGTCTGCACAGAACTTCTCGGCAAACATTTTTGCCAAAGCCATTATGTCGTTTCCTCTGTTTTTTAGAGATGGCACTTCAATTGGCATGCCCAACAAGCTGTAATACAAATCCTTACGAAAATCGTTTTTTTGAACAAGATGAACGAGATTTTTGCTTGCCGAAGTAATAACTCGTGCCTCAAGGGAAATTGGCTTAGTTCCTCCTACCCTGATAAACTCCTTCTCTTGAATTGTTTTAAGAAGCTTTGCTTGCATATTTAAATCCAGCTCTTGAATTTCACTAATATAAATAGTGCCTTGAGCTGCTTCTTCAAAAAAACCAGCTTTTCGTGAATTTGCTCCCACAAAAGCATCCTTTTCGTACCCAAAAAATTCAATATCAAACCTACTTGCCGAAACGGTAGCAGCGTTTATGCTAATAAATGGATGATCGGCTCGAATAGAATTATAATGAATGGTTTTGGCAAGACTCTCTTTTCCGGTTCCCTCTTCTCCATGGAGAGAAGTAATAATATTCGACCGACAAGCCTTATCAATCAATGTCAATGTTTTTTGCATCGCAGAACTGCTGCCAACTATATTGCTAAAACTAAAACGGGAAGCAATTTGTTGTCTCAAAAAACTAATTTCAGACCTCAATTCTAAATTTTCCTTTGCCTTATTGATAGCATTCCAAAGACGCTCTTTTACCTCCGTATTTTTTAAAATATAATCAAATATACCTGCCTTAAACAAATCTACGGCAACCCCAACTTCATCTTGTGCAGATACCACCACTATAGGAATGTCCGGACTGAACTCCTTAATTTTTGTCAAAATTTCTAATCCTGAATAATCCGGCAAACCATAATCTAAAGAGATAAAATCTGGACTTCTGTAAAGATTGTTCAAAAAAGACTCTCCAGTGTCAAAAACCTCTATGTAACAATCTGGAATGCTACTCAAATGTGCTTGCAACATTTTGGCATAAATGCGATCATCCTCAACTAAAAAAATTTTAAATGGTGTATTCATAATAGATAAAAAATAAGATGTAAAAACTCCCTAATGATGATATTTTTTGTAAAAATAAGAAAACTTTTTAATAATACAAATTTTTTTCTTTTTTCCATTTTTGGCAAAGGTTTCTCAAACACACTAAAATTGTATCAAAACGATAAAACCTAAAAGTAAGAAATAAATTTGATCAAAAAGAGTAGTGGTCATTTTACAAACTAAAAAAAATATTTTAATTTTTATCGTAATAAAACCATATTTTTGCCATTAAAACAAAGACAAAAATGCAGTTTTCGTTAAAAAACATTCCTAAATCAATTTGGGTAATCATCCTTAGCATAACACTTTTAAAAGTAGTATTAGCTGCGGTTTTACCTCTCTCCAACGATGAAGTTTATTATCATACATACGCATTATACCCTTCTTTAAGCCATTTTGATCATCCTCCAATGGTTGGTTGGATAATTCAACTTTTTACCTTTAACATGGAGTGGAAAAATGATTTTTTTATGCGGCTTGGAGCAATTATTTTTTCAATCATTAATTCCCTTATCGTTTACCAATTTATCGACAGAATTTCTTCAAAAAAAACAGCATTAATTGCTGTAATTTTATACAATGCATCATTTTACAATTCGATTGTTTCTGGCTTTTTTATCATGCCTGATACTGGTTTGATGACCTTTTGGCTACTTTCAATATCAATCTTTCACAGATGTCTTACTGTTGACAAAATCACACTCATTGAGAAAAAATGGATTTTAGCAGCAGGGGCAATGGTAGGTTTAGCTATGCTTGCTAAATACCAAGCAGTCTTTTTATGGCTTTCGGCTTTTCTTTTTATTGTAAAATATAATAAAAGTTGGTTGATTGAAAAAACTCTGTATTTGTCTGGATTAATTACTCTTCTCGTTTTTTCGCCAGTAATTATTTGGAATTTTCAAAATGAATTTATAAGTTTTACATTTCAAGGTGAAAGAGCAAATTTTTTTCAACAAGGATTTAATTATCTCTATTTTGGACGTGAATTTTTCGGCCAAATACTTTATACAAACGTTGTTGTATACATATTAATTCTTTGGAGCTTATTCTATTACAAAAAAAACGCACCAGAAAGGTCTATCTCGAAAACCTTTTTTATCTACTTTAGTCTACCAATAATTTTAGTTTTTCTATTTATCTCCATTTTTAAATCTACCTTGCCACATTGGTCAGGACCTGGTTTTAGCACCTTGGTTCTATTTACTTCAATCATTATTGCAAATAGGAAAAAGCAAAAAAATCGTTTCTTTAAAAAAAGCATCATCGCTAGCGCTTCTTTATATCTGTTTGCTGTAATAATAATTTTGTTACAACTAAGTTTCAACATTATACCCATTGGATATCATAACGATCCAACATCCGACATTACTGGTTGGGATAAACTTGGACAAAAGTTCAAATATGTTCACCAGAAAAACATACGTTATAAAAAAATATCTAATAATCCTGTTTTTTTAAGTGACAAATGGTTTCCTGCAGCTCATTACGATTTCTATTTAGCCGAGCCCAACAACATACCTCTTATTGTAACAGGAGATTTATCTCAAGGTCATAAATATTTATGGATCAACCACAAACGAGGAGGGGTTGGCAAGGGATACGATGCATATTATATCTCTACCGACACCACGGTACACTCTGCCAAAGAGATGTATGGCAATTACTTTCAGTCTATATCCAAGCCTGAATTTTTAACCATCACTAGAGGAACAAAACCATTTGTCACCTACTACTTATACATTCTATATTCATACAAGGGAAAAGGATTATATAAAGAAATAGCGACTAATTAAAACAAGAAGATTTTGCAAGTGCAACCATATAATAAAAATTGACGTCTAACAAACAAATCGGGATGAATGTACTCGGAAAAAGAATTAATTGAAGAGTGTTTAAAGAATAATCGTCGGGCACAAAAACAACTATACGAAAAATACAGTAAAAAGATGTTTGGTGTGTGTTTGCGTTACGCTAGAAGCACCGAAGATGCGGAAGATATTCTTGCAGACTCATTTGTTCAGATTTTTGTTAAACTAAGTTCTTACAAAGGAAATGGATCTTTTGATGGTTGGATTAGACGAATTGTGATTAACACATCCATTACAGCATATCGTAGCAATCTAAAATTCAACTTAAACGACGACATTTCCGATATACATTATCTTTCAAACGATGATGATTCGGCTATTGACATAATGCATGTTCAGCAAATAAAAAACATAATTCAATCAATGCCAGACGGATATCGAATGATCTTTAATTTGTATGCCATTGAAGGCTATAACCACAGAGAGATTGGAGAAATACTCGGATTAAACGAAGGAACATCAAAATCTCAGTACTCTAAAGCAAAAAAATGGCTGCAAACAAAATTGGAAAAATTGAACATTACGAAATATTAACATGAATAACGACCAATATAAAACAGACTTTGAAGAACTTTTCAGAGATTTCTCCGAAAAACCCTCTTCCAAATGTTGGGAATCTATTTCCAACAAGCTTGATGTAGTATTGCCCGTAAATTCATCCATCGTTACTAGCTCAACTAGTGCCTCCACAAAGTTTTTCGGGTCCATTATAGGAAAAAGTATAGCCATTATTACAAGCACGGTTATAGTTGGAGTTGCTGTTTTAGCAGTAATTTATCTCATCGAACCAAGTGAAATCAACAAAAACAACCCATCCACTGACACAAAAATCGACACAACGGTTGAGAACTCGATAAAGCAATCGGAGATTGCAACTTCCAAAGATTTATTTCCACAAAAAACAATAAATCCTTCTTCCTCAATTACCACAACCAACGAAAAAACAACGGATTCAGAAAACTCCACAGCTTATGTAGTAAATCATAGCACAAATACCATTACTGAGATTGCTTCTAAACCAACCACCCCTCCTACCATCAAAGAAATTGATAGTTTTAAAAACACAGAACCCTCTGTCGATAAAGAAATAGTAGAGAGTCTACCCGAAAATTCATATAGTACTCCAAAAGAAAAAGAGTTAGCAGAAAACAAAATTATTATACCTAAAACAAATATCGTTTTTCCCAATGTTTTTACTCCAAATGGAGATGGATACAACGACCATTTTGTAATTCAGAATATTGAACAGTATCCAAACAACAGATTAGTAATTGTGAATACAAATGGGATGAAAGTATTTGAATCAAACAATTACCAAAACAATTGGGATGGTTCGAATGTGGGCAATGGAACATATTTCTTCGTTTTTGAGACCAAGGTGGAAGGTGTTCCTCAAACATTCTATGGAAATATACAGATAATTCGCTAGCTTCGCTAATACCTTTTTATCCCTAAGTTCAAATTTTTAACCTAGGAATTGCCTATTTTGAAAATTGTGATATTAGCAAAATGTCTCCTTTTTTTCTTACTGAAATTTTTTCAAACAAACAGAAGACAAATCTGTTTAAGAGATTAACCGTATTAAGGCAATAACCTATATTCTTTGTTGACCATACGATTAAAAAGGATTCATTTTAATTATTATCACAAATGGCTAAAAAAACATATAATAAAAAAGAGATTTTGTCCGATTATCAACTAGCTGTTGAAAGCAGGCAAGCAAGTATACTAGGAAGAAAAGAAGTTTTAAGAGGGCGTGCAAAATTTGGTATTTTTGGAGACGGGAAAGAAATTGCACAAATTGCCATGGCAAAACAATTTAACGACGGCGATTTTAGAAGTGGATATTATCGAGACCAAACTTTTATGATGGCCATTGGTGGTCTTACCATCGTAGAATTTTTTAATCAACTATATGGGAACACTGAGTTAGGTGCTTGCAGAGGAACTGGAGGAAGGTTGATGAACAACCATTTCTCTACTCCCAATATCGATAGTCAGGGTGAATACTTAGATTTGATGAAACAAAAAAACAGCAGTGCAGATATTTCTCCAACGGCTGGACAAATGCCACGATTGTTAGGTTTAGCATATGCTTCAAAATTATACAGAAACAATCCGGAATTACAGTCTCTTACAAAATTTTCTATGCAAGGCAATGAAGTGGCTTTTGGCACAATTGGCGACGCAAGCACATCGGAGGGACATTTTTTTGAGACATTAAATGCAGCTGGAGTGCTTCAAGTTCCTATGGCTATCTCAGTTTGGGATGATGGATATGGAATTTCGGTTCCAAAAAAACACCAAACTACGAAAGAGAGTATTTCTGATTTACTTTCGGGGTTTGAAGAATCCACTACCCACAAAGGTTTCAAAATTTACAAAGGAAAAGCATGGGACTATGAAGGGTTAATAGATTTATACAAAAAAGGAATCCAAATTTGCCGAGAAAAACACACCCCAGTATTGTTTCACATCGAAGAGGCAACACAACCCCTCGGACACTCCACTTCAGGCTCTCATGAAAGATACAAAACCGAAGAAAGATTAAAATTTGAAGAGGAATTCGACCCAATATTAAAATTAAGAAAATGGATACTAGAAAATAAAATTGCTTTAGCGGAAGAACTAAATCAAATAGACATCCTAGCTGAAGAAATTGTAAAAAATGCTCGTGATATGGCCTGGAAAAGTTATTCAGATCCTATCCTAAAACTAAGAGAAGAGCTTGTAGAATTAGCAAATGTAAACAGTTGTAACTGTAAAAAAACAGGAAGAATAGATGCTCAATTAGCAGATTTAAAAAGACTATCCGATCCTACTAGAAAAGATGTAATAGCCACTGCTGCACATATCCTCAGATACATGTGTCAAACATGTAGTGCTGACAAACAATTAAAATCTGCCCTTCGAAAATGGATTGCCCACCAAATGGAAGACGGGAATAAAAGGTACAGCGCTCATTTATATTTAGAACGCCCCCAATCACCACTTAACGTATTGGAAGTGAAGCCAATATATGATGAAAGCTCTAAAATGGTACCTGGTAGAGAGATTTTAAATAAAAACTATCATATTCTTTTCGAAAAAGACCCTAGGTTAGTCGTCTTCGGAGAAGACGTCGGTCACATTGGCGGCGTAAACCAGACATTTGAAGGAATGCAACAAAAATATGGAGAACTCCGCATTTCTGATACTGGAATTAGAGAAAACACCATAATGGGACAAGCTATTGGATTGGCATTAAGAGGGTTAAGACCTATTGCAGAAATACAATACTTCGATTACCTATTATATGCTTTACAAACCATGAGCGATGATTTGGCAACTACCCATTACCGAACCAATGGGGGTCAAATTGCCCCAGTAATTATTTCTACACGTGGCCATCGATTAGAAGGCATTTGGCACTCTGGCTCTCCACTTAGCATGGTTATTAACTCCATCAGAGGAATTCATGTTTTAGTTCCTCGTAACATGACTCAAGCAGCGGGTTTTTATAACACAGCCATTGCTGGTAATGACCCGGTATTGGTAATAGAGCCTCTAAACGGATACCGGTTGAGAGAAAAAATGCCATCAAATATTGGCCTCTATAATATCCCATTTGGCAAAGTAGAGGTATTAAAAGAGGGGACAGATGTTACCATTATAACCTATGGTTCTTGTGTGAAAATTGCGGAAGATGCAGTGGCTCAGTTAAATGAATTCAATATTTCCGCAGAACTCATTGATGTGCAATCGCTACTTCCATTCGATATTCAACACGATATTTGCAAATCCATTAAAAAGACAAACAAAGTGCTATTTTTCGATGAAGATGTGCCTGGTGGAGCAACTGCTTTTATGATGCAAAAAGTTCTTGAAGAACAAAGAGCATTTAATTGGCTCGACGCAGCACCACGAACTCTAACATCAAAAGAACATCGACCAGCATACACTACCGATGGAGATTATTTTTCTAATCCCAACGCTGAAGACGTGTTCGACACCGTTTATGAGATGATGCACGAGTATAATCCAAATAAATATCCAGCAATTTTTTAGTAAAATCATGCGATAAACCAAAATGACATTGTTAAATTTCATACATCTGTTTGTGATAGATATGCATCCTCTATGTTGATTTTTAGGATTGAAATATTAAAACCTGTATGAATTTCATTTTTTAATTATCTTTGTAAAAACATAAATTAAGATGAAATATTTTATAATCTTAGCTTTATTAACTTTGGTTGGTTGTAAAAAAGAGAAGTGTTGTGAGTGCCAACACAAATTAAATGGTCGTGTAAAAGGTGTCTCTGAACAATATACAGACAAAGAGTGTTCTGACCTAAACAATTCTACCACCGAAGGAGATACTACCTACTCTCTTGAATGTGTTGAGAAATAATTGACTTATGAAAATACTTTTTGTTGCGGCAACGGAACCAGAATTCAAAGAAATAGAGGCTTGGGAAAAAACCAAGCATGAAGATTTGCTTCTACATGAATACACTTTTTTAAAAACAGGTATCGGTATAGCCAAAGCTACTTTTGCAATTACAAAAGCTCTACTTCAACACAAATTTGATTTTGTCATCCAAGTAGGCATTGCAGGTAGTTTCCATAAGTCTTTAAACATTGGAGATGTGGTATGGATAAAACAAGATATGTTCTCGGACTTAGGTGCCGATACGCAAGATGGTTTTTTAACCTTACCTCAGCTAGGTTTAGAAGAAAAAACAGTTGAGCTGAACTTTCCGGAAACCGGATTTTCCACGATTCCATTGCCTCATGATTTGCCTCATGCCGTTGGAATCACCTCCGACACCATACACAATCGGGAAGCCCGGATTCACGAAGTTTTTACTCAGTATCAGCCTGATGTGGAGAGCATGGAGGGAGCCGCCATCATGTTTGTCTGCCAGCAAATGGGAGTTCCAAACATTCAGGTGAGAGCGATCTCCAATTTTGTGGCACCCCGCACACGAAACGAATGGGATCTCGACTCTGCGCTGACCGCCCTCACAAATTGGGGAATAAATTATATCCAATATTTAGAAAAAAAGGGATCATGAAGAATTATTCCATCGCAATATCCCCTTGTCCGAACGACACATTCGTTTTTTATGCATTGATAAATCATAAAATTCCGATGCATGGTATTGAGATGGACTTTCTTTTTTTCGACATCGAAGAGCTAAATCTGGCAACCATCAACCATCAATTCGACCTCTGTAAAATTAGTTATGCGCTGGTTCCGAAGGTGTCAGAAAAATACAACCTTTTAACTTCGGGTGGTGCGCTTGGCCGTGGATGCGGTCCATTGCTCATTACGCACCACACCCAATCCTTCCAGCTTAATCCAATGCATAGGGTGGTATTACCAGGAAAACATACAACCGCTTCGTTTCTTTTTTCTCACTTTTTTCCGAACCATCAGCAGGTTTTTCATCAGCTGTTTTCAACGATAGAAAACCAACTTCAGCAACACCAATTTGATGCCGGTGTCATCATCCACGAAAGTCGTTTCACATACCAGCAAAGGGGATTGAATAAACTCTTGGATCTGGGTGCCGCATGGGAAGAGCGCTATCATCTTCCGATTCCATTAGGAGGAGTTGTTATTAAAAAATCCATCCATATTGACACTCAAAAACAGATCAACCAGCTAATCAAAAACAGCATTGATTATGCATGGAATCATATGGAAGAGGTACTAGAATTCTGCAAATGCCATGCACAGGAGATGGACCAAGAGGTGATGACCGCACATATTCGCTTGTATGTAAACGAATACACTAAATCATTGGGATCTAATGGCAAAATTGCAATTGAAAAACTATTTACTTCAAAAGAAAGTGAAAATAGTTGTATTTTTGTCCCACCATTTCAATTTATAGATTAATTTGAAATACTAAAAAATTTTGTTTGATTTTTTTTAAAGTAAAAACTAATGGTTATTATTACAGGTGCAGCAGGGTTTATTGGAAGTGTTATCATTACTCGATTAAATGAGTTAGGAGTTGAAAATCTTGTCTTGGTAGATGATTTTAATCGTCCAGAAAAAAACTCCAATTATATCGATAAAAAATTCTTCACCAAAATTGATCGCAACCATTTTGACGAATGGCTAGATTCAAAATACAATGAAGTATCCTTTGTCATCCATATAGGAGCAAGAACCGATACTGCTGAATTTGACCACAAAGTGTTTGATTGTCTCAATGTCAATTACTCCAAAATGATTTGGAATAAATGTTCGGAATTCAACATTCCAATGATTTATGCTTCATCGGCTGCCACATACGGGATGGGAGAACATGGGTATGTAGACGATCATAAAATTATTCCACTTTTGAAACCGCTGAATCCATATGGGGAATCGAAAAACGAATTTGACAAATGGGTACTGCAACAAACGACCACGCCTCCTTTCTGGGCTGGATTCAAGTTTTTCAATGTATATGGTCCCAACGAATACCATAAAGGTCGCATGGCTTCCGTAATTTTCCACTCCGAAAAACAAATTCGAGAAACCGGCAAGGTGAAGCTATTCCGTTCGCACCGTCCCGATTTTGAAGATGGTAAACAGCTACGCGATTTCATCTATGTAAAGGATGTGGCCGATGTGATTTTATGGTTTATGAAAAACAAACCCGAATCGGGAATCTATAACTTGGGAACCGGAAAAGCAAGATCTTTCTACGATTTGGCCACTGCCACCTTCAATGCGTTGGGGATTGAACCAAACATCGAATTTGTGGACACCCCGGAGGACATCCGCGACAAATACCAATACTTTACCGAAGCCGACATGACCAAGGTGAAAAAAGCTGGATATCCGAACGAATTCACTTCGTTGGAAGAGGGTATTTCGGACTATGTCAAGAAGTATCTGAAGGATAAGATTGTATATTAGGGCTTTGATTCCAGATTAAAAAATTTTTAAAGGTGGTTCGATTTTTTAATCAAACTGCCTCTTTTTAAATGGCTTTCAATTCCGGCATGATCTCCATCAATCCTTCCGAAGCGATGTTGGCCACCACGTGGATGGAAGGGTGCACTTTTTTGATATCGGGGCGTGGGTCGATGTACCAGGTCTTGCATTTTGGCGAACGATACTGCGCCAATCCTGCGGCGGGATAAACATTCAGTGAGGTGCCGATGATAATGAGCACCTCGGCATTCTTAACAATCGTGGTTGCGTCCATAATGAGTGGCACCTCCTCGCCAAACCACACGATATGCGGACGCAACTGGGACCCTTTTTCACAGGTGTCTCCCTGCAATATCGGCTTGGTGCCAATGTCATAAATCAAAGAGGAATCGGCCGTGCTTCTTGCTTTGGTTAACTCGCCGTGAAGGTGAATCACCTTTGTGGATCCCGCCCTTTCGTGAAGATTGTCTACATTTTGGGTCACCACGGTCACCTCGAAATCATTTTCTAGCTGAGCAATCAGCTCGTGCCCTTTGTTGGGTTTCACTTTGTCGAGTTGTGCCCGGCGTTGGTTATAGAAATCGAGCACCAATGTGGAATTCTTCATCCAAGCATCAAAGGTGCATACGTCCTCCACGCGGTGCTGTTCCCACAACCCGTCGGAGTCGCGAAACGTGCTGATGCCGCTTTCTGCACTCATTCCAGCTCCGGATAAAACAACCAATTTTTTTTTCATCTTAGGAATAATGATTTAGTGATCGCGAAGCATGATGTTGTTTGTAAGTTCTATCAACTGTTTTTTATTTTGATCCTCCAATTGAATATTATGGAGGTGAACTTGGGCTTGATTGTAATAGAAATTCATTAATTCTTCGGTGATACCTTTAATATTCAGCTTTTCGTAAAGTCCTTTTACAGCCAAAAATTTCTCGTTTTGATCAAAATTAGTACTGAAAAAATAGTGTTTAAGCATTTTTAAATCATCTCCAGTTGCCACTTCGAGGGATTTAAGATAGAGGAATGTTTTTTTGTTTTCTCTAATATCCCCACCATTTGTTTTGCCAAACTTTGAAACATCGCCAAATACATCCAACAAATCATCCATTAGCTGAAATGCCAATCCAATATTCTCTCCAAATTGATAAATTTGTTGTTGTTCTTCTTTTGTTGCATTAGCTGTAATTGCACCGGCTTTAAGACAAGCACCAATTAATATTGCAGTTTTAAGCCGTATCATTTCAATGTATTGATTTATAGACACTTGCTCTTGAGTTTCAAAATCCATATCCATTTGTTGTCCTTCGCAAACTCCAATTGCGGTCTCGTTCAACAATTTAATTAGGTCGCGAAGTTGCTCTTTTTCATACAACATCAGATGGTCGTAAGCCATGGCAAAAAGGGTATCTCCCGAAAGAATAGCAATATTTTCATTCCATTTTTTGTAGACCGTTTCGACACCTCTTCGGATAGGTGCTT
Organism: uncultured Lentimicrobiaceae bacterium; assembly: GCA_964653595.1. Lineage (GTDB taxonomy): Bacteria > Bacteroidota > Bacteroidia > Bacteroidales > WCHB1-69 > JBAXTE01. The sequence goes on along the minus strand of CAZZHH010000059.1, from coordinate 378 downwards.
GATCCATGATATCATCGTGAATCAATGTAAAATTATGAAACATCTCGAGTGAAACAGCGGGAATAAGTGATTCGTCTACATTTCCATTAAACATTTGGCACGATACAAGGGAAAGAAGTGGTCGTAACCTTTTTCCTCCTTGATGTAATGTGTATTCAATAGGGCGATAAAGCAATGCAGGTTCCGACTTAAATCGGAGTTTATCTACCTCAATTGAAATTTTTTCTACAAGTTGTTCTATAGAATAGTTCATAGTTTAAATTATAATGTGCTTTGTGTCTTTTAATATCTCCTGAATTCCATCTTCAATAGATGTCAATGGTCGGTTTAGCAACTCTTTCATTTTAGTAATATCTGGCAATCTTCGCTGCATGTCTC
>CAZZHH010000058.1:0-19338 GCA_964653595.1 uncultured Lentimicrobiaceae bacterium | reverse complement strand
TATTGACAGTTTTGTGCTCCGAAATCCGCCACTGCGCCAAGCGCCAAAACGTTATGCCACATATTAAAACGACAATGAGACACATCATACCCATAGCGTTAATATTTTTTTCATTCAGTTCCTTTGGACAGACAAAAAGCAACGAAATTGAATCAATCCTTCTTTTCTGTTTAACAAAAAGCTACGGAGAACAACAAGTTGACATCAATAAAGAACTTGACTTGCTTGAAAAATATTTGATTGAAAGTAAATCCTTAAAATCTTCATCAGGACAATCGTATTTTGAATTCTATCAAGAAATCGTGAAGCTCAACGACATTCCTGCAACAATAGACTATAACAGATTTGATAATATTTATAAATTGACACCAAACAAGTTTTATTCTGTTGACTGCCTTGAAGAACTTAAACGGCTTGACTCAACCGCTATTGCCAATTCAATGTATAGCCGAATGACAGTTGCAATTCAACAAGCAGCTAATGACGAAGTTTCACCTTCAAACATTGCAAAGGCTATTACAAGTGTTTTAATTCCTTCAGACTTTGATGAACCTTATTATAGAGCCGTTGCCCTACTGACAATCGCCTATACTGCAAACACAGTGATTGGACTTGAAAGACAGTTATTGCCGACTGACAATAAAGACTTTAGTTCTTATGAAGTAATGACAATTTCAACGACTGACAAAAATCAAATCATTCTGAATGGTAAGACAATTACCCAAGAAGAATTAGAAAAGAAATTGGTTGACTTCATTCAGACAAACAAGTCAAATCATCAAATTCAATTTCAAGCAGACAAAGGAACTTCTTACGACTTTTATGTAAAAGTTCAAGAAACAATCAAGTCTGTTTATAATGACTTACGAGTTAAATTAGCGAAAGAGAAATTTAATAAGTCCTACAATGAGCTGAATGAAGATGAACAGAAAGAAATAAGAGAAATTTATCCATTTAGACTTAAAGAATGAAAAATACGTGGCATAACAGGCGTTTGGCTCAATGGCGGGTGACGTGGTTAATTGAACATTCTACCTCGCATCAACTTTTGTGGTGTATTGACAGTTTTGTGCTCCGAAATCCGCCACTGCGCCAAGCGCCAAAACGTTACAAACAAGCGTAGAAAAAGACAGTGCCACTAATAATCACAGTTACAGAAAAAATGACTAATTTTGTCTCAAATAGAAAGTAGATTAAATGAATTTTGAAGAAAAATATTTAGATAAAATAATTTGCGGAGACTGCTTGGACGTAATGAGAAAAATGCCAGACAAATGTTTGGATTTAGTTGTTACTTCACCACCATACAATTTGAAAAATTCTACCGGTAACGGAATGAAAGAAAACACAAAAAGTGGGAAATGGGCAGGAAACGCATTGCAAAACGGATATAGTCATTACAGCGACAATATTCCCAATGACGAATACGCAGAATGGCAATTCAACTGTTTGACCGAAATGTATCGTCTTTTAAAAGATGATGGAGCAATTTTTTACAATCATAAGTGGCGAGTACAAGACGGACTTATTCAAGACCGAAAAGATATTATTAGAGATTTGCCAGTAAGACAAATAATTATTTGGCGTAGAAAAGGCGGAATTAACTTTAATCCCGGTTACTTTTTGCCAACTTACGAAGTAATTTATCTAATTCCAAAATCTGACTTTAAATTAGCACCAAAGGCTAACGCCTTTGGTGATGTTTGGGAATTTACTCAAGAAATGAAAAATGAGCACCCTGCACCTTTTCCAGTTGCCTTAATTGATAGAATTATTTCTTCAACAAAAGCAAAAATTGTTTTAGACCCTTTTATGGGAAGTGGAACAACGGCAATAGTCGCAATGGGATTAAAAAGACATTTCATTGGTATTGAATTATCTCCTGACTATTGTGAAATGTCAGAAAAAAGAATTGAAAAAAATAAAAAACAAAGCGAGCTATTGCGAATTAGACCATTAACTTTATTTCAAGACGCAGAATGAAAATATATACAAAACCTCAGTTAATTGCTGAATTAAAGAAAATTGCAGCCAAAGGCTGGATTGAAAACAGAAGACATGGAAATCAAGGTGGAATTGGAAATACACTAGAAGACTTACTGGGAATTGCAGAAAACAATTTACCAATACCAAATGCGGCAGAATGGGAATTAAAATCACAAAGAATTAATACCACTTCTTTAACAACATTATTCCATATAGAGCCTTCACCAAGGGCAATTGGATTTGTTCCTCAAATGCTTTTACCAATGTACGGTTGGAAACATAAAGAAGCTGGGAAAAAATATCCAACAACAGAAATGTCTTTTAGACAAACAATTCATGGCAATTCTCCAAGTGACCGTGGATTTATGGTTAAAATTGACCGTAAAGAAAAGAAAGTCCTTATTTCATTTAACGCAAAAAAGGTTTCAGACAAGCATGCAAATTGGTTGAAAAAAGTTCAAAAAAACATAGGGATAAAGGAATTAAACCCACAACCATATTGGGGTTTCGATGATTTATCGAATAAAGCCGGAACAAAATTATTAAATTGTTTTTACGTCCAAGCAGAAACTAAAAAGGAAAACGGAAAAGAATTTTACCATTATACAAAAGTTCTAATGCTTCAGAAATTCAACTTTGAAGGATTTTTAAAAGCGTTAGAAAAAGGCAATATTCTTGTGGACTTTGACGCAAGGACAGGTCATAATCATGGAACAAAATTCAGAATGAGACAAAATTGTTTGCCAGACTTATATGAAAAAGTAACTGTGATTGTTTAGACATGAAAGAACGCCAGTTTGTAACAGGCGGTATATTTTATTGCCGAGATAGTGGGTATTTCAGCGTTTCTGCATCTAATAAACTTTCGTGTAACTTGACAAGACAGTGCTTCGAAATCGGCAACAAAAACATACCGCCAAACCGTTACCAACAAGGCGAAGAAAAAGACAGCGACAACGAAAATGACAGAGAATGATGGTTTGAGAATAAAAATAATGAAATGACAATGACAGGAAAAAGATTTAGTTTTTTGCCGACCCACAAGAAAGAAAAGCGAAAACCCGACACACATTTGGCACATTGCCTTTTGCCCGACACACAAGCCAACGCTTCGCAAAAGTCAAAGAGCCAAATCTTTCCTACGCACCAAAGACTTCCATTGAACAAAATATTAGTAATTTCACGGTTTGTTTAACTAATTAAAATAAAATTTCATGGCTATCAATTTGACAAAAGGACAACGCATCGAAATTGGCTTATCAAAAGTAGGTGTCGGTTTGGGATGGGACCCAAACGAAGGTACAGGTTTTGACTTTGACTTGGATGCATCTGCATTTATGCTAGGTGAAAACAAAAAAATTCCCAAAGACGAGTTTTTCGTTTTTTATAACAATCAAAAATCACCCGACAATTCGGTAGAATCATCTGGCGATGATTTAACGGGAGGAAACAGTGATGGTGATGATGAAACTTTAACAGTCGACCTTTCAAGAGTTGACTCAAAAATACAGGAAATAATATTCACTGTAACCATTCACGATTATGAAAATCGGAAACAGAATTTCGGGCAAGTGAGGAATTCATTTATTAGAATTTACAATGCCCAAACAAATGAAGAAATTGCAAAATATGAACTGGATGAAGATTTTTCAGTTGAAACCGCTGTTGAATTTGGCAGGCTTTATAAACGAAATGGAGAATGGAAATTTGAAGCAATGGGAATCGGTTATAAAGGCGGACTTGAATATTTTGTAAAGAAATACTGTTAGGAGGAAGAGTTATGATACGATTAGAAAAAGGTCAAAACCATGCTATTGGTATGAATAAGTTTCATGCCGGTTTAGGTTGGGATGTTAGAGAAGATAATTCAACAGGTTATGATTTTGATTTAGATGTATCGGCTTTTATGCTTGGTTCTAATAAGAAATTAATATCTGATGACTATTTAGTTTTTTACAATAGCGAAAGTCGGTTAAAAGTTGATTCTGATGGAAATCTTTTGTACCCATTAAAAATTACTCCACATACATTTTGGAGTAGTAATGAAGAAATGAGGCATAAATCCCGCCCAGTTGACCCTGAATTGTCTGTAATAGGCTCACTTGATGATGAAAGTGGCGAAACTTCTGAGGATGGTGACGATGAGACAATGGATATTGATTTGTCGAAAATAAGCACCAAGGTTCAAGAAATAATCATTTGTGTTAGTATTTTTGATTACAAGCAAAGAAAACAGAATTTTGGACAAGTAGAAAGAGCTTATGTTAGACTATACAGACCGGGTCAAGCGGATGGTGAGGGTGAATTCTTATATGATTTAACTGAAGATTTCTCTGCTTGTGCTTCTGTGGAATTCTGTCGATTATACAGAAAAAATGACGAATGGAAAATTCAGGCTTTAGGTCTTGGACATAATGGTGGTTTAGAGGAACTATTATCAAAATATAACTAAATTCAATAGCTATGGCAATAAATCTAAACAAAGTAACCCTTGAAAAACAAGGCGACAGTCATAAAATTGACTTGTCGAAAGGGAATAAATCCAACAAGGAGATTATCATTAATTTGAATTGGACACAGGAAACTCAAAAGAAAGGGTTTTTATCTGGTCTATTTGGTGGTTCGCAAGGCATTGACCTTGACTTAGGTTGTTTTTATCTTCTTAATGATGGACAAAAATCTGTAATTGATGGAATCCAATTTGCACACGGACAAGGAGGCCCCAAAGACAGACTAACAAAACAAGGAAAATATACAGGTATTCCCTGGGTTTGGCATACAGGCGATGACCGCTCAGGTGCTGGTTCTGGGGAGAATATTTTAGTTAATCCACAAGGATTATATGAACTTAAAAGAATTATAGTTTACTGTTTTATTTACGAAGGCGTTGCAAAATGGGCTGAAACAAATGCAGTAGTTACAATAAAAGTTCCTGAAAATCCTGAAATTGTTGTTGAAATGGGCAAACAATACAGCTCTCAAAAGTTTTGTGCCATTGCAGAAATATTATTTGACCAAAATGACTCCATCACAGTTAAAAAACTTGTAACCTTTCACAATGGACACGGGGATTGCGATAAAGCTTATAATTGGGGAATGAAATGGACTGCTGGCAGTAAATAATAATAAAAACATAAATACAATGGCAATAAATTTAGAAAAAGGGCAACGGGTAAATGTGAATTTACCAAAATTCGTTGTCGGGCTTGGCTGGGATGCCAACGCTACAAGTACAGGACAAGACTTTGATTTAGATGCTTCTGTTTTTGTATTAGGCGAAAACAAGAAACTTCTAACTGATTCTCATTTTGTTTTCTACAATAACCTAACTTCTCCTGATGGTGCTGTTGAACATACAGGTGATAATCTTACCGGAGCTGGTGATGGTGACGATGAAAGCATAAAAATTGATTTGTCTAAAATCAATCCAAATGCTACAGAACTGTGTTTTGTCGTAACAATTCATGATGCAGAAAATCGCAAACAAAACTTTGGCCAAGTGAGAAATTCCTTTGTACGTGTTTACAACCCTGATACAAAAGAAGAAATTCTGAAATATGAATTGGAAGAAGATTTTTCTATTGAAACGGTTGTTGAATTTGGTCGTTTGTACAAACGAAACGGAGAATGGAAATTTGAAGCTGTTGGGGTTGGACAAAAAGGTGGTTTACAAGACTATTTAAACAAATATAACTAACCATTAAAATATCAAGAAAATGGCAATAAATTTATCAAAAGGTCAAAAAATTGACCTAAGAAAAGAAACAGGAGAGAAACTCACGAACTTCTGTGTTGGTGTTAATTGGGGGGCAATTGAAACCATCAAAAAAGGACTATTTGGAAGTAAAAAAATCATTGAAGATGTCGATTTGGATTTAAGTTGCATTATGACAGATAATGCAGGAAATCTAATTGACTATATCTATTCACCAGATTACAATGGTTTTTTACAACGAAATAATCTTCCACTTGGCAAATTGACATCTGTTGATGGTTCATTACGTCATAGTGGTGATGACAGAAAAGGCGACCAAGGCGGAGATGATGGTTTAGACAATGAAATTATAACGGTAGATTTAAATAAAGTAAATTCGACAATTGAGAAGATTTTCTTTTTTATCAATATCTATCTTAATCAAGGTCAGAGTTTTGATTTTACGAATATCCCTTACGCAAAAATCCGTATGTACGAAGGGACATCAACAAAGGTTAATAAAGTGTTTTCTAACTATGACATAACCACAGACTCTACATTCGCTAATAAAAAGGCTTTAGTTTTAGGGAAATTGTATAAACGCAATGGGGAATGGAAATTTGATGCTATAGGCGACCCGACAGAAGACAAAGTTTTTCTTGAAACAATTCAAACAATTTTAAACAAATACGCAAAATGAGAAGATTACCAGTTTATTTAGTTTTGGATATTTCCGGTTCAATGACCGGTGAGCCAATAGAAGCCGTAAAAAACGGCGTTCAGGTTTTGGTTTCAACGTTAAGGCAAGACCCGTATGCTTTGGAAACAGCCTTTTTAAGTGTAATTACTTTTGACAGTTCAGCAAGACAGGTTGTTCCGTTAACTGAATTATCGATGTTTCAGATGCCCGACATACAAGCAACGGGGACAACTGCTTTAGGTGATGCACTTTCTTTACTTGCAAATAAAGTAAGTTCAGAGGTAACAAAATCTACAGCCGAGGTAAAAGGAGATTGGAAACCTTTGGTTTTCATTATGACAGATGGTGAGCCTACAGACAATTGGCAGAAAGGTTTAAACGATTTTAAAAACCAAAAATTCGGAATGGTTGTGGCTTGTGCAGCAGGGTCAGGCGCTAATACCAGCATTTTAAAGCAAATTACTGAGGTTGTTGTTCAGCTTGATACAGCAGACAGTGCAACTATTAAAGCATTCTTTAAATGGGTTTCAGCATCCGTAAGTACTGGAAGTCAAAAAATTGAAGCTAGTGGAAAAGATGTATCTGGTTTAAATGAGTTACCACCACCACCACCAGAAGTAAATATTGTAGTTTAACTATGGGACGAAATAAAAGTTATGGGTTTTCCTTTTCGTGGAAAAGGGCGGTAGGAATTTCCGGTGCAAAACAAAGTTTTGCTCGTAGAACGGGAATTCCTACCACGAAACAAGGTTTAGAACGCAAAGTAGGTTCATCCATTTTGAGTTTGCTTATGTCATTGTTTTTGGGGAGAAAATAATTCTGAAAATATTAGCAATAATGGGAAATTATATCAATAATAATCTTATACGGGGAGAAGTTGTTGAGTATGAGACAACTTATCACTGGATAATATTCGTTTCGTTCAGAGCTTTATTTACTCTTTTTATTGCTCCATTAATTGATAAATGGACAGATGAATTTGGAATTACCAACAAAAGAGTAATTATTAAAACTGGATTAATTAGTCGCAAAACAGTTGAACTAAATTTGTCGAAAATAGAAAGTGTAAATGTTAATCAAAGTATTCTTGGAAGAATTTTAGGGTATGGTAATTTACAAATCGTAGGGACGGGTGGTACTAAAGAAATATTTGCAAATATCCAGAGTCCACTTACCTTCAGAAAAAGATTTCAAGAATTATGCTAAATTAAGTAAGGATGAGAAGATTACCAGTATATATTTTGATTCAAACCTCAGGAGCAATGAGAGGTGAACCTATTGAATCAATAAAAGTAGGTTTAGAGGCTATGGTAGCTAGTTTAAGACAAGACCCATTTGCACTTGAATCAGTGTATATGAGTATCGCTACTTTCAACAGAAATGTTGAGTTGTTAGTCCCTCTAACAGAATTAGAAAGTTTGCAAATACCAACTATTAACCAACCAGAATCAGGCCCAACACATTTAGGGGAAGCGTTACAATTTATTTGCAAAAAAGTGGATAATGAAGTGGAGTTAAGTACGCCTGATAAAAAAGGAGACTGGATGCCTTTACTATTTATTATGTGTGATGGAAGAGCGTCAGACCCTCAGCTTTTTAACACAATAATACCTGAAATACAAAAACGCCATTTTGGTAGCATAATCGCGTGTATTGTAGGCTCAAAAACGGATGTTGATAATGTAAAAAAGATTACCGATAAAATTGTTAGTCTTGAAACAACTGATAGTGGTACATTTAAACAGTTTTTCAAATGGGTTTCAGCATCGGTTAGTGTTGGTAATAGAAGTATTGGTGCTACTGACCAAATGTTGTTACCACCTCCACCTCCTGAGGTTCACTCTGTAATATAATTTGTTATGAGATTATTTTTATACATATTAGTTAATGTATTGATTGTAGGTTTATTCCTGTATTCGAAACTTACACCTTATAAAAATAGGCTAACCGGTAGGTACTTAAAAGCCTTCAATTTTTTTGAAAACATATTTAATCCGTTTTTAAACTTTTTGAAAAAAATTGCTAAACCTGCACAAGTTGGCAATGGCATTGCTGTTGATATGTCGCAAATAATTTTACTCTTGTTGCTATTACTAACATTAAAATTCATTTTATGAGAAGATTACCCATATATTTTGTAATTGATGTTTCTGAATCAATGATTGGCGAACCCATTGAACAAGTTCAAGAAGGTATTGCAACTATAATTAAGGAACTAAGAACCGACCCTTATGCGTTGGAAACTGTTTACGTATCAATAATAGTTTTTGCGGGTAAAGCACAAAAGATAACGCCTTTAATTGAGCTTTTTAATTTTTATCCGCCCAAATTGCCTATAGGTGGAGGTACTTCATTAGGAAATGCTCTGAATTTTTTAATGAATGATTTTGATTCATCACTTCAAAAGACTACACCAGAAATTAAGGGTGATTGGAAACCAATTATTTTCTTATTTACTGATGGTAATCCTACAGATAAATATGAAACCGCCTTTGATAAATGGAATCAAAAATATAAATCAAAATCCAATCTTGTAGTAATCTCGTTGGGTGACAACACTGATACGAGCATATTTGGTAAAATTACCGACCAGGTGCTATTGCTTAAAAATACAGATTCAGAATCGTTTAAGAAGTTTTTTAAATGGGTAACAGCTTCAATCAAAACGAGTAGTGTAAGTGTATCAGAATCAAAAGATGATGGCTTGCATTTAGCACCAATTACAAATGGTTATTTATCAAAAATTGACCTTGAAAAGGGATTTAATAAAAAGGTTGATGAGAATTTTGCTGTTATTTTAGCCAAGTGTCAAAACACCAAAAGACCATATTTAATCAAGTATCAAAAGAGAATTTCACCATCAGAATTTAAAGAATTAGCATTAAACACAGTAGATTATAAACTTGTTGGTGCATATCCTGTTGAAAATTCTTACTTTGATTTGTGCGAAAGTGATTCAAATCAAATCAAAATAAACACTTCTGAATTAGTTGGTTTTCCTGCTTGCCCTTGTTGTGGTAATCAATTTGGTTTTAGTCATTGTGGCTGTGGAAATATAATGTGTACGGGTGAAGAAGAAGTTAGTAAATGTCCTTGGTGCGGCATCGAAGCAAAATTTGGTTTTGGAGAAGGTAGTATTAATATTAACAGGACAAGGGGGTAATTATGGATATTTTAAAATACATGGGTAGTCTTGAAATAGATGCAAAAAACGAAGAACAATTATCAAAATTTCTTAACGAAAAGGAATCAGAAATAAAAGACTTTATAAAAGCATCATGGCAAAATTTTTCTGTGGTAAACACTAATACAATTGCAGACGAGGATGCAATAAAAATAAATGAAGGGTCATCAGAAGAATCTGAAACAAAAGAAGACTTAAAAATTGATGCAGAAAATGAAACGATTATAAATTCCGATAAAACCGAGCCAGCATTAATACAGAACGAAAATACCATAATCGCAGAGAGTAAAACTGAACCTGAACCCGTCAAAGTTGAACAGATAAAAGATAAAAGTTCTAACTCCTTTGAATTACAGATAAAGAATAAAAGCATTATTATTCCAAATGGTAAAGTAAATCAAGATTACTGCTTTCTATTTAAAATTGAGGAACTTGGTTTAACAGAAATTGGTGATTTTTGGTTTGAAGGTTTAGAGCCAATTGGGCTAATTTTTAATTCTGACACCAATGAAATTAAAGGAAAACCAAACACTGCTGGCGACCATAAAATAAAACTAAAAATTAAGAGAAAAGATTGGTCAGATGGGAAACCGGTCTTCGAAAGACAAATCACATTTATAATTAATCCAGACCCTAAATCATTATGGAAAAATATTCCTACTCCAAATGACATTGAATATTATAAACCTGATAGCGACAAATGTTTTGTAAAAGTCACATCCTCTACCAATATATTTGGACTTGGAAAAACCCACAAAAAAGACATTGTTGCAGCAAGCCAAAGAGGTCGTTCACATGCCCAAGAAGGTAAACCCCGTGATGATGATTTTAATATCAGATATATAAGTGAAGTTGATTGGTATATTTTATCCGTTGCTGATGGTGCCGGTTCTGCGAAATCCTCAAGAAAGGGTTCTGAAATAGCATGTAACACAGTAGTTGAAGTTTGTGAACAACTGATTAAGGAAAAAACAAAAGAATTTGAAAATCTAATCAAGGACTTTAGCAACGAAAAATCGGATGAGAGAAGAAAAAAAATGGGAGATGCTTTGTACGGTATACTCGGTAATTCAGTATTTAAAGCAGTAAAAAACATTGAAGAAGAAGCAAAGAAAGCTAACAAACCTTTAAAAGATTATTCCACCACTTTAATAGTGTCAATTTGTAAGAAATTCAAATTTGGATGGTTCGTCGGAGCATTTTGGGTCGGTGATGGTGGCGTTGGTATTTACAATAAAGACACTAATTTTTTAAAGATTCTTGGAGAATCAGATGGCGGTGAATATGCAGGTCAAACACGTTTTTTAACAATGTCAGAAATAACTCAACCCACAGAATTGTACAGAAGACTGAGATTTGATATTGTTGATGATTTCACAGCTTTAATTCTAATGTCTGACGGAATTACTGACCCGAAATTTGAAACAGATGCAAATTTGTTGAAAGTTGAAAAATGGAATGAATTATGGCAAGACCTATCAAAAGAGGTTGATTTTTCGGATGATAACGAAGCCTCAGCAGACCAATTGTTAAACTGGCTGGACTTTTGGTCGCCGGGCAATCATGATGATAGGACAATAGCAATACTATTTTAATTATGGCAAAAACAGTAAAAATTACAGCGACAGACGGCTCACAAGTTGAATTTGTGGACGAAATGATAGGTGCTGGAGGTATGAAAGACGTCTATTTTAGCCCCGACAAAAGTTATGTAGTGGCCTTTTTTAGAGATAAACAGGATTTTAATGCCAAAGACCGATTACAAAATATTACAGGCAAATACAGAGAAAATATTTTTAACCAGGTAGGCGGAGAATATTGGAAAGATTTATATTGTTGGCCAACCAAAATAGTGGAGTATAATGGAAAGCTAGGAATTACTTGCCCAACTTATCAAAAGCAATTTTTCTTTAAAAAGGGTTCAATAAATAATGATTTTTTAGGAATTAAAGGAAAAGAAAAAGAGGGTAAGTGGTATGCATCTGCTAAAAATTTAAACAAATTTTTAGCACCTGAAGAAAAGGGCGATTGGTTTAAATATTTTCAAATTAGTATTCGAATTAGTCGTGCAGTTAAGAGACTTCATGCTGCTGGTTTGGCTCACTCGGATTTGTCGTATAAAAATGTTTTAGTTGACCCAACAACTGGACAAGCTTCAATAATTGACATTGACGGGTTAGTCGTTCCGGGCAAGTACCCACCCGATGTTTTGGGTACTCCTGATTTTATTGCTCCTGAAGTAATTTCAACAAAACACCTTCCAATTACTGATGCTAAACGAAAATTGCCAAGTATAAAAACAGATAGACATGCCTTAGCTGTAATGATTTATATGTATTTGTTATATCGACACCCTTTAAGAGGAGGAAAAGTTAATGATTTAGATTCAGCAAAGGACGAAGAACTTTCTATGGGTATAAAAGCTCTATTTGTTGAACATCCGACAGATAAAAGCAACAGAGTAAAAGTTGACCAGTTACACCCAAGTCAGCTACCTCAAGGTGACCCTGTTAAGATTCCATATTCTGTTTGTGGTCCATATTTAAAAGAACTATTTAATAAGGCTTTCATTGATGGTTTACAAAATCCAGATATTCGACCAACTGCTGACGAATGGGAACAGGCATTATTAAAAACAGTAGATTTAATGCAACCCTGTCAAAACCCTAACTGTTGGCACAAATGGTTTGTATTTGATAATTCTACAAAACCTAAATGCCCGTTTTGTGGAACAGAATATAAAGGACAGTTACCTGTTTTAAATTTATATTATTCCCCAAAAGTTGGTGTTTTCAAACCTGAAAACTACAGATTGATGGTTTACAATAAGCAACTATTATATATGTGGCATGTAAATCGTTTTGTAAATGCTAATGAAAAAACAACCCCTGACCAAAAAATTCCTGTAGGTGACTTTCATTTCCATAACGGCAAGTGGATTCTAATAAATAGAAAACTTACAAGCATGTACGACAAAGACATTGATAAGAAAATTGAAATTGGCGAAGCTGTTGAATTAACTGAAGGCAAAAAAATTCTATTATCAAAAGAAGATGGGGGGAGATTAATTATAGTACAATTAGTAAAATCATAAACCGTAATATTTCAAAATCCTTTTATTGTCAAACTTAAATTTTTTTTTAAAATGAGCAAATTAAATGAACTAAAAAAATCAATTCTCGCCGATGGAGTAATTGATGAACAAGAAGTAAAACAATTACGTGAAGTATTATATGCTGATGGCGTAATTGACAAGGAAGAAGCAGAATTTCTGTTCGAGTTAAACGATGCTGTAAGTGGAAAAGAAAATCATCCAAGTTGGGAAACGCTTTTTGTTGATGCAATAACCAGTTTCTTATTAGAAGATGAAACATCTCCAGGTGTTGTTGATGAAGAAGAAGCAAAATGGCTTTTAGCAAAAATTCAAGGTGATGGAAAGTTGGATAAAATTGAACTTACCTTATTAAATAACCTAAAAGCAAAATCGAAGCAATTACCTCAATCATTATTAAATTTATTGAAATAAGATGGAACACAAGAAGCACTACACCGGACTTTCTAATGAGCAAGTCCTCGAAAGCCGTAATAAATTTGGAGTAAATATTTTAACTCCACCAGAGAGAGAACCTTTATGGAAGCTTTTTTTAGAAAAGTTCGAAGACCCAATTATCAGAATACTTTTAATTGCGGCATTTCTTTCATTAGGTATTTCATTTGTTCACATGGAGTTTGCTGAAACAATAGGTATCTTTTGCGCTATTCTTTTAGCAACCGGTGTTGCTTTTTGGTTTGAGATGGACGCAAATAAAAAATTTGATGTTTTAAACAAAGTTAATGACGACACGCTTTACAAGGTAATACGAAATGGAAATATTTGCGAAATACCAAAAAAAGAAATCGTTGTTGGTGATATTGTAATTCTTGGTACAGGCGAAGAAGTTCCTGCTGATGGTGAATTACTCGAAGCAGTGTCTCTTCAAATTGATGAATCCTGTTTAACTGGTGAGCCGATAATTGATAAAACTAACAACCCAGCTAATTTTCATTCGGATTCGACATATCCTTCGAATTGGGCAATGAGAGGAACAAAATTGATGGATGGTCACGGTATTCTAGAGATAAAGAAAGTTGGCGACGAAACAGAATTTGGTAAAGTTGCAGAGAAAGCAACAGAAATGAGTGGTGAAGAAACACCATTGAATAAGCAATTGGACAAACTGGCTAAATTTATTGGTGTTGTTGGTTTTGCCTTAGCAGTTTTAACATTTTTAGCACTTTTTGTTAAGGATTTATTTTTAGGTGAAGCCCAATTCACAATAGGTCAATTAGGTTCCATAGGGATTGTAATCCTATCAGCAGCAATTGTATTAACTAAAGTTTGGTTACCAATTATTTACGATTCATTTGAATTACTAGGTAAAGAAAAAGAACTTCCCAAAAGTGTTGAAGAAGGAAGTTGGTTGAGGTGGATAATCTACGGCATATTAACTTTCTTGCTACTTTCTGCTTCTGGCTTTTTATTTGGCATCAACCCCTTAAACGCTGAATCATGGGTTAGTTTAGATGTCGCAGGACGTATATTGCAATATTTTATGGTTGCGGTTACATTGATTGTTGTTGCTGTTCCCGAAGGCTTACCAATGAGCGTTACCCTTAGTCTTGCACTAAGTATGCGTCGAATGTTGCAAAACAATAATTTAGTTCGAAAAATGCACGCTTGTGAAACTATGGGTGCAACTACAGTAATTTGTACCGACAAAACAGGGACGTTAACACAGAATCAAATGCAAGTATATAAAGCTGATTTTCTGTGTTTAAATGGCAATCATTTAACAAATGACGAAAATAGCAATATTATAAAAGAGAGCATATCAGTAAATTCAACTGCTTATCTTGATTATTCTGAACCCACAAAAATAAAAACGTTAGGTAACCCAACAGAAGCTGCGCTTTTATTGTGGTTACATGAGCAAGGTTTAAATTATTTAGATATTCGTGAAGATGCTGAAGTAATCGAACAACTAACATTTTCAACAGAAAGAAAATTTATGGCTTCATTGGTTAATAGTCCTTTGCTAAACAAAAAAGTTCTATATGTGAAGGGTGCACCTGAAATTGTACTTTCAAAATGTAGTTATATATTGTCTGAACAAGGGTTGAAACCAATTAATGAATATAATTCTACAATCGAAAATTCCCTTTTGCAATATCAGAATCAAGCAATGCGGACTTTGGGTTTTGCGTATGAAATTGTAGATGATAATATTGACAGATTTGAAAATGGGAAATTGATTAACTCAAGTCTTATATTCCTTGGAATTACAGCTATTTCAGACCCTGTGAGATTAGATGTTCCTTCTGCTGTTACAAAATGTTTAAATGCGGGCATCGAAGTTAAAATTGTAACTGGCGATACTCCGGGTACTGCTAAGGAAATTGGTCGTCAAATAGGAATCTGGAACGATAGTGATAACTTACACAACATAATTACTGGGGTTGAATTTGAAAATCTTTCGGACGAAGAAGCTTTAAAGAGAGTACAGCATTTAAAAATAATGTGTAGAGCCAGACCGACAGATAAGCAAAGACTAGTTCAACTATTGCAAAAAAATGGTTCTGTCGTTGCAGTTACTGGAGACGGAACTAACGATGCACCAGCTTTAAATTTTGCACATGTTGGTTTGTCAATGGGTTCAGGTACATCTGTCGCTAAAGAGGCAAGTGATATAACCTTATTAGATGATTCATTCAGTAGTATTACAACTGCTGTAATGTGGGGTCGTTCATTATATCAAAACATTCAGCGTTTTATTCTATTTCAATTAACAATAAATGTTGCTGCCTTAATTATCGTATTTTTAGGTTCAATTTTCGGTCATGAATTGCCTTTGACTGTTACACAAATGTTATGGGTTAATCTTATTATGGACACCTTTGCAGCAGGTGCTTTGGCTTCCTTACCGCCGAATTTGAGGGTAATGGATAATAAACCTAGAAAAAATGAGGATTTTATAATAACACCTCCAATGCGTTCAAATATTTTATTTGTTGGTTTTTCTTTCGTTATTATTTTATTAGGTCTCTTATTTTATTTCTCAAATAATGGTGAGGTTAGCCGTTACGATTTATCTCGTTTCTTCACAATATTTGTAATGTTACAATTTTGGAATATGTTTAATGCTAAAGCATTTGCTACTGGGAAATCGGCATTTCATGGTTTAAATAAATCCATTGGCTTCTTAATAGTTGCTCTTGTAATTCTAATAGGACAAATTTTAATTGTGGAATTTGGTGGGGAAGTATTTAGAACAGTTCCATTATCATTAAAGGATTGGGCTATAATTATCGGTTCAACCTCATTAGTTTTATGGATTGGTGAAATTATTAGAGCAATTAAACGTTAACGCACATAGCCAAGCACAATGGCAGGTCGCACAAGCCCACGCTAAAGCCAAAACCTGCCATAGAGCTTGTCTATTTCCCAACGCTGACTTTGCCGACACTAAAAAAACTAAATCTTTTAAAGACAGTGAAAACGGTATGACTGAATTGAAAAATTATCTCAAACCATTGTCAGACAAGAACGCCCAGTTGGTAACATGCGGTATATTTTATTGCCGAGTTAGTGCTAATTTGAAAGGTTGTGGCTCGCTTCAAACTTCATCGTGGGTTGACAGTGACGTGCTTCGAAGTCGGCAACAAAAACATACCGCCAACCGTTAGCCTTCACCCTAAAAAAGACAGACTCTGTAAAAAAAATAGTTGAAAAATGAAAAAATATTGAAAAATGAATTATATTTGCCAAATAATGTCAAGACAATGTTATGTCAATAATCTTTGGTAATAAAATAAGGACTCTTCGAGAGGAAAAGCAAATTCCTCAACGTCAGTTAGCTGCTGCATTGGAAATCGATACAGCTACATACTGCAAGATTGAAAAAGGCGACAGACGAGTAAAACGGACACAGGTTACAGTTCTTGCAGAATTGCTTGAATTTGACTCGAAAGAACTAATTCGTTTATGGTCGGCAGACAAGGTTTACGACATTATTGCCGAAGAAGAAGAAGCAACACAAATATTAAATGTTGTAGCAGAAAGTATTGACCAGTATAAACGTAAATTAGCCAAAGTATGAAGCCTATAGTAAAATACAGAGGAGGTAAATCAAAAGAAATCCCTCATTTGATTAAACATATTCCCAAATTTGAAGGACGGTATATTGAACCATTTTTTGGTGGTGGAGCGTTGTTCTTTCATTTGGAGCCAAAGAGAGCAATAATAAATGATATTAATTCAAAACTAATTTCGTTTTACTTAGGTATTAAAAATGAATTTGACACGGTAAAAAAAGAGCTCTCAGAAATTGAAAGAATCTACACAATAAACCGCAGAAATTTTGAGGAGCTAAAACGCAAAACACCAGATTTAAGAGTTGATGATGAAAACGAACCACTCTATTATCAAATCAGAGATATGTTCAATGAATTGACTGAAAAAAAATACTCTGACGCTTTACTTTATTTCTTTATTAATAAAACTGCTTATTCAGGTATGATTCGCTACAATGCGAAAGGGGAATTTAATGTGCCTTATGGTCGTTATGAGAATCTTAATACCTCATTGGTTACAAAATTGCACAGCAAATTACTAGCAAATGCAGAAATTTATAATCTCGACTATTCCGAGGTTTTCAAAATGGCAACTAAAGATGACTTTATGTTTTTAGATCCACCTTATGACTGTGTTTTTTCAGATTATGGAAACGCTGAACATAAAGACGGATTTAATGAAAAGAACCACACTGAATTAGCCAATAAATACAAATCTCTGAATTGTAAGGCTCTTATGGTTATTGGAAGAACACCGCTCACAGAAAAATTATATAATGATTATATTGTTGATGAATATGGAAAATCATACGCAGTCAACATTAGGAATAGATTTAAGGCAGAAGCGAGTCATATACTTGTTTCTAATTATGGCAATGAAAAATTGAAACGAGAACCCCAATTAATACTAGAAGAAGAATTTGTATACTATGGCTAGAATTGACAGTAAAGTAATTTTTGTAACCACCTCCCCCAGAACACCGTCAAAGATGATTCCTGAAATTGGGCTTTTATACACCCATTTCGCTGGGCAAAGATGGAATACCGAAACGCAAAGAGCATTTATGGAGCTATTGAGAGAGGAAAACTTTTTCCATGGTGAAGGTGCTAATGACCCAGCGTTTAGTGCAAGAGATAGAATAAACAGAGCACCTAAAGCACTTGGATTTGTTATTCTTTCCCCAACAATACAATTAACTCCAGCAGGGGAAGAATTAGTAAATTCAAGAAGAAAGGATGAAATCTTTTTAAGACAATTACTCAAATTTCAAGTTCCTTCTCCATTTCACAAACCGACTGAAAATTCAGCGGAATTTTGGGTAAAACCGTATCTTGAACTTTTCAGGCTCATTAGACATTTTGGGTCCTTGAAATTTGATGAGTTAAAGATGTTTGGTTTGCAATTGGTTGACTACAAAGAATTTGACACAATAGTTGATAAAATAAATCAATTCAGAATAGAAAAAGCTCAAAACGAAGGCAATTACAAGCGTTTTCGAGCTGAATATTTTGATAGAGAATTGAGAGAGATTTATAGTGCAGATATTATCTCAGGAAATACACAAACGAGAGAAACTAATGATCCTTCAATTGCGAACTTTTTAAACACGAAAGCAAGTAATATGAGAGATTATGCTGATGCTTGTGTTCGTTATTTGAGAGCAACAGGATTAGTAAATATTTCTCATATAGGAAAGTCAATATCAATTGTTCCTGAGAAAGTTCAAGAAGTTGATTATTTCTTGCTACACACAGACAGAGAACCTTGCTTTATTAATAACGAAGGTCAATATGTTGCTTATCTTGGCAATCCGCAAATTCCTACATTGCTAACAGACGACAGAGATTTATTAGAACAAAAAATTAGAGCAGAGTTTCCACAACTTGAAATTATAAAAACTGCAACATTGCAAGACCTCAAAAACTTATTTGCAGACCAGTTAGAAAATCGAAAAGAGCAAATAATAACAGAACAAGTTGCAGCAATCAAAGACTACCGACTTTTTGATGAAATATCTTCAACATTTGACCAAATACTTGATAATTCTCTTTATGACACGCCACTAATGTTGGAATGGAATGCTTGGCGAGCTTTGACAATGTTGGACGGTGGCGAGATTAAAGCCAATTTAAAATTTGACGACTTTGGAAATCCAATGTCAACAGCACAGGGCAATATGGCAGACATTGTTTGCGATTATGGCGACTTCGGTTTAACGGTTGAAGTAACTATGCAAGGTGGACAAAGACAATATGAAACAGAAGGAGAGCCAGTTTCAAGGCACCTTGCAAAATTTAAAAGAGAAACGGGTAAACCTGCATACTGTTTATTCATTGCACCAAACATAAATGATGCTTGCAAAGCTCATTTTTATTTGCTTCATAAACAGAATATATCCTTTTATGGCGGGACTTCTACAATTGTTCCTTTGCCATTGAATGTTTTTATTAAAATGGTTCAAGACTCTCATAAAGCTAACTATGTTCCTGAACCAAGACACGTTCAACGATTTTTCGAGCATTCTAATGAATTAGCAAACTCGACAGACAATGAAGTGGAATGGTTTAACGGAATAACGCAAAAGGCATTAAACTGGCTGGACGAATGAAAAAAATCGAGTAGGTAAAGGGGAATTTCACCCCTAAACCTCTCACGGAACCGTA
>CAZZHH010000057.1:0-20567 GCA_964653595.1 uncultured Lentimicrobiaceae bacterium | reverse complement strand
AAGAGTTTGGGTTTGTAAGCATGTCGGGCGTTGTAAGAAGGTCCCGTTAATAGCCAACTTTCGAGCCATAACTGGCGAAAACAACAATTACGCATTAGCAGCTTAATCTAGGATTATCTGCTCGCTGCTTCCCCGATAGCCCTGTTCATCGGCGATTGGATCAGAAGTATCATAAAGGACGAACTAGTGCCATCAGGTCTCGATGCTGGTACGAAAATTTAGAGAATACGGAACATGTCGGTCAGCTAGGCACCTGCATTTTCTCGACAATCAAGCCAAAGCTAAACATGTAGAAAGCATTCTTTTGCCTTGTTTGGACGCGGGTTCGAATCCCGCCAGTTCCACAGAAAGAAAAAAGTCACTTATGAAAATAGGTGGCTTTTTTTTATTCCTCGATTTAAAACATTATTTTTGCAGACTAAATCATCAATCACATGGCAGCTAAACAATTAGGCACCTTATTTTTAATTCCAACTCCTATTGGGGAAAACTACAAACAGGAAATACCAGATTTTAACATTGTAGAGATTTCCAAAATTCGCTTTTTCATAGTGGAAGAGTTGCGTACCGCCCGTCGATTTTTAAAATCTATCGGATATCCACATCCATTTACAGAAGAAATGTTTATGGTCTTAAATGAACACTCTAAAGATCTGGTGGTTGAAAACTATCTTATCGAAGCAAAAAAGGGAAATAGTATTGGATTGATGTCCGAAGCTGGCATGCCATGTACTGCAGATCCTGGAGCCATTGTAGTTGCTCAGGCTCATAAAATTGGGATACCCGTAATTCCATTCATTGGAGCTTCTTCAATGTTACTAGCGCTCTCGGCCTCAGGATTTAACGGTCAACAGTTTTCTTTTCATGGATATTTACCCATCGATAAAATGGAACGAGAACGTTTTTTAAAAGAGATTGAAAAGTTGGCCCAAAACAATATCACCCAACTTTTTATTGAAGCTCCATACCGAAATATTCAAATGTTTGAGTCCCTTTGTAAAGTCTTAAATCCAAACACGATGTTATGTATTGCTTCGGGCCTATATTCGTCAAAAATGCTAATTAAGGCACTGGCCATAAAAAATTGGACAAAGCTTGGCCCTCCCGATTTTCACAAAATCCCAACGGTATTTGTAATTGGCAAGTCATAGGTAGGTCAATTAACCGGATTAAATAAACAAATAATTTAAAAAAAATATTCGCCCTACAAAAAATGGGTATATTTGCATAGTAACTGAAAACAACAACAACAATGAACTCATTTTTTAGCATTCATACCATGCCTAAATTGGCTAACTATTCTTCTAACAACTTTTTCCTCATCGCTGGGCCATGTGTTGTGGAAGACGAAAAAATGCCCATGAATATTGCGATTGAGCTGAAAAACATCTGTGAAAAGTATGAGATTCCACTCATTTTTAAAGCTTCTTATCGAAAAGCCAACCGGTCAAACGTAACTTCTTTTACAGGAATTGGGGACGAACAAGCTTTAGAGATTATTGCCGAAGTGGGCAGAGTATTTCAAATCCCCACTATTACAGACATTCATACTGCTGATGAAGCCACAAATGCTGCAATGTACGTAGATGCATTACAAATCCCTGCATTTTTGTGTAGACAGACCGACTTGCTCGAAGCTGCTGCAGCTACAGGTCTTTTTGTAAACATCAAAAAAGGGCAATTTTTAGCCCCTGAGTCGATGAAATTTGCGGTGGAAAAAGTCAGAGCAAAAGGGAATCAAAAGGTAATGGTAACAGAACGAGGAACCACATTCGGATATCAAGATTTAGTGGTTGACTACAGGGGGTTGATGACAATGCAACAAAACAAATGTCCAATTATCCTCGATGTAACACATTCGCTACAGCAACCCAATCAAGGAAGTGGAGTTACTGGTGGCAGACCCGAATTAATTCCCATCATAGCTTCTGCTGGAATCGCATCTGGGTTCGATGGTTTATTTATAGAAACCCATCCCAACCCAAAAGCAGCACTCTCCGATGGGGCAAATATGCTAGCATTAAATCAGATGGAACCACTTTTAGCCAAACTCACAAAAATTAGAAAAGCAATAATGGAGGAAAAATAACTAAAAGTTTTATTAAACATCTCTACATTTCATCGTTGTAGTAGATGGTATAATAACTTTTAGCTTTTTCGTCGTCGTATCCTTTTACAATGTTTTTTCTATCTCCATGGATATATACCGTAAAGTTTTTATCGAGCTTTAGTACGCTTTTAAAAATTTTGGATTGTTTGCTAACCGCTTGTTCAGACAAGTCAAAATGATCTTCTACCACCAAATCGTTGTCGGATTCAAAGATCGGTTTATATTTTTTAAATTCATCAATAATCTCTGGCTGAGCGATTACCTCCTGTGCAAAATCATCAAAAGAAAACACCTCTTTTTCTTTAAAAAACGCCAACGATTTATTAAGAATCTCAGCTTGACCGGCTTTATCCAAATCAAAAGACTCCGGTAATTTTTCGACCACAAAACTTTTGCACATCTGCATAGCTTTTTGCGTATGGTAAAAACTATCTTCATACTCTTTTATTTGCAAAAACTCATCGCGCCAGTATTGAGCTTCAAAATTTCGGTTTATATTGTCTACAATCGCCATCATAAAACCATCCTGTTGATGAGTGTTGAAAACGATGCACCCTTTATCCAATTTATGAATATCGATTCCCTCATCGTGCTCAATCGTATAATTATCAGAAGTTTGATATACTTTTAAAAAGGTTTCTTTCGATTCCGACTTAAAAATGCCTACAGCATCTACAACTTCGTCGTCAACCAAACAATCTTTTAAATAAGTCACATACAACTCTCCACTTTTAATTTTTGGATGCGACGACTTGTTATAAAGATGTTTTGCAATATTTTCCGATTCACTTTGGATTGCATTTGGGTTTGCAAATATAGCAGTAACAAAATTGTTCATTTCGTTCATGGTAAGATCAGAGTCGTGGCAAAAGCTATAATACTCATTCGTTTTAAATGGATTTAAAAAGTACTTTGTCAGCAGGTCCTTTACAATTCCATTTACGGAAAGGATGTTTTTTGAAATTTTTACGCCCTCGTCTCTGCTACTATTTCCTACTTTATGGACTATAATTTTACTAAGGGTAGTATTTGAAAAATTGATCATTGTTGATTAAATTTAGCTGCGAAGGTACTATTTTTTTTTAGATTTCCTGAAACTCTTCATCCCTAAAAAGGGATCTGTTTTTTTTTTTTTGATGATTTGTAGGTATCGGTGTTGTATATTTTTTCCAAAAATAGTTGTACTTTTGCCACTCAATAAAAGAATTTAAAACTTTCGATCATGGCTTACACCGAAAAACGCACTCGTTACACCATCACATCTGCTTTACCTTATGCCAATGGACCAATCCATATTGGTCACTTAGCCGGCGTTTATGTCCCTGCCGACATTTATGCCCGTTACCTACGAATGATGGGTGAAGATGTACTTTTTATTGGAGGCTCTGACGAACATGGTGTACCTATTACCATAAAAGCACGTAAAGAAGGAATTACCCCTCAAGAGGTGGTAGACAAGTACCACAACATCATCCAGCAGTCGTTTGCCGATTTTGGAATCTCATTTGATGTATACTCGCGCACATCGAGTCCTATACATCACGAAACTGCATCTGAATTCTTTGAAATATTACATAAAAACAATAAGTTTATCGAACAAACCACCGAGCAATATTACGATGAAGAGGTAAAACAGTTTTTAGCCGATCGGTATATCACTGGCACATGCCCTCATTGCGGCAACGAACGTGCATACGGAGATCAATGTGAAGCCTGTGGAACAACGCTCAATGCTACCGATTTAATAAATCCAAAATCCACTTTGAGTGGTAGCAAGCCAATCCGAAAAGAGACTAAACACTGGTTTTTGCCCTTAGAAAAATATGAAACATGGCTCAAAGAATGGATTTTGGAAGGACACAAGTCGGATTGGAAACCTAACGTATATGGTCAGTGTAAATCGTGGATCGACCAAGGTCTCCAACCACGAGCAGTAACTCGCGATTTGGATTGGGGTGTAAAAGTGCCGATTCAAGGAGCAGATGGAAAAGTGTTATATGTTTGGTTTGATGCACCAATCGGATATATTTCAGCAACAAAAGAGTGGGCAATAGAGCACAAAGAGAGTTGGGAAAAATGGTGGAAAGATAGGGAAAGCAAGCTAGTACATTTTATAGGTAAAGACAACATTGTTTTTCATTGTATTATCTTTCCAGCTATGTTGCATGCCGACGGCACCTATATTTTACCAGAGAATGTGCCAGCTAACGAGTTTTTAAATCTAGAAAATGATAAAATATCCACTTCCCGAAATTGGGCAGTATGGCTTCACGAATATTTGAAAGATTTGCCAAACAAACAAGATGTACTCCGTTACACTTTGTGTTCGAATGCTCCAGAAAGCAAAGACAATGATTTTACATGGAAAGATTTTCAAGCCAAAAACAACAATGAACTGTTGGCAATATTTGGAAATTTTGTAAACAGAGCAGTAGTCTTAACCCACAAATATTTCGAAGGAGTAATACCAACTCCGGGAAATTTTGGTGATTTAGAAAAAAATGCCATCGATGATTTAGCAAAATATCCTGAGTTAATAGGCAAAAGCATTGAGCAGTATCGATTTAGAGAGGCATTGAATCACCTTATGGATTTAGCAAGACTGGGCAACAAATACCTCACCGAAACAGAGCCTTGGAAGCAATTTAAAGTAAACCCAGAGGTTGTAAAGACAAATATGTACATTGCGTTACAAATATGTGCAAATTTATCGATTTTAAGTGAGCCATTTATGCCATTCACTTCTAAAAAATTAAAAGCACTTCTCAAACTCGGTAATTTTAATTGGCAAGATGCAGGCACCATAGATTTATTGAAAGCAGGCGAAACAATCAATCCAGCGGAATTTCTATTTGAAAAAATGGAAGATGAAACTATAGATTTTCAAATAAATAAGCTAATGGAAACAAAAAAGAGCAATTTATTAGAACAGGCATCTGTGATAGAACAAAAGCCAGACATTAGCTTTGACAACTTTTCAGCAATGGATATTCGAACAGCTACCATTATAGAAGCAGAAAAGGTAGCAAAAACAAAGAAATTGCTTAAGCTAACCTTATATACTGGGATAGATAAACGCACCGTTGTATCAGGCATTGCAGAGTATTATGAACCCGAAAACATCATCGGACAAAAAGTCAGTATGATTGTCAATCTCGCACCCAGAGAAATCAAAGGAATCCTCTCGCAAGGAATGATCTTGATGGCTGAAAACGCGGATGGATCGCTCTGTTTTGTGGCTCCAACTAAAGAGGTAAACAATGGAAGTTGTGTAAAATAATTTACTTCATGCAGTAATATTTTTTACACCCTTTGACCAGACTTTTTGAATACTTTGTTATATAAATCCTAAAAAATTTGACATTTTTATCTCTTTCCAATTCGATATCGGTTAGAGTGTGAAACCTGTTTAATTTGCCTATTTATGCTAATACTTTACTATGTATCATCTTTGTCTTTTAATTGGTTATTGAAAACACCGGTTAATAATGATACATATTCTACACTAAAGAGTTCAATTACGCTATATTGGTTGTACAATTTCCAATTTATCCCATTTTTCCAGCATCCCAAATTTGACTACCAATTCAAGTTTAAAAGGGTCATCCAAGTTGCAATGTTAATATTAAAAAAGTAGCAACTACAGAAAATATCTATAAAATTTAAAATAACGTAAAAATAATTTGGCATATTTTTTGACAAAGGGTGGCGAAAATTAACGTAACCCTTAGATAAATAGGATGAACAAGCAACTTTTAAATATATTTTCTCTCTAATTTTGATGACAATCATGATTTCGTCTTCAAAAAGTCAAATCGTTGTAAACTCTACCGATGGATATTCTGTAGAAATCACAATAAATCCTACCTCTTTAATTATTTATGGAGGCAACAATTGTAGATTTGGGTACAATTACGATTTTAATTTCGATTATGACATTAAAATCAGAGGCAACAACATACCCAACAACCTTTACACTTTGCAAGGAACAATAGAAACAAATGAAGGAATTGCATTTTTCAATTTACCCAAAAGAGACACTCATGGTAGCGGGAAAACAAATGGCAGAATTTGGACTAGCAAAACAGATTGTTCCACTGCAAATTTACAATCCACCCCGATCAAAAAAATCACCATAGAGATTAATGGACCTGGCATTGTACAACAATTTATCGATTACAAAACTAGTACTTTACCCATAGAATTAATCGATTTTTCAGCTAAAAGAGAGTCCTCCAACATTTTCTTAACCTGGTCTACTGCTACTGAAATCAACAATGATTACTTTACTTTGGAACGTTCATCTAATGGGATTGATTTCAAACAAATAGCAATGCTTAAAGGTGCTGGAAACAGCAACCAAATTCTCAATTATACTTATAGCGATATTTCATCAGAAGATGCATATTACCGTTTAAAACAAACCGATTTTGACGGGAAATACAGTTATTCAAGCATCCTATATATCCCTTCAATGGAAATGAATATAGAAACCCTTTCTGTATATCCAAATCCTAGCGAAACCAACCAAATTAAATTCATTAGCGCTACTCCAGAGATATACACATTGTCCATATCTACCATTACAGGACAAACATTACAAACTATAGAACTTACGTCAAACAACATATCCTTACCAGAGTTGCCACAAGGATTTTATCTTTTACAATTTAAAAACGAAGAAAATGGGGCAATTCAAAGTGTAAAGTATCTTCAAAAATAGCTCAATAATCAAATATTTTTCATGCTCATAAGGATTTAGCAGCATAGCTAAGTCCTTTTTTTTTGTGGGATACTATTCAGAAAGTCAATTCAAACTGGAAGCAATTTCATAAAACAGTTGGCTTCCTATTTCGATCAAATCATCAGGAAAATTGAAATCGTTTGAATGTAAGGGTGGACATAATTCGCCGGCACCAAGTCCGAACATTGCTCCAGGAATAGCTTGTGTTAGCACTCCGAAATCTTCGCCCCAGCGGAATCCTTCATCTATTTCAACGTATTCCAATCCACAATTAGCGGCAGCGTGAGCAATTATTCCGACGGCCTTTGGATTATTCTCATTGGCATAAAACTCTTCCAAAAAGTGGACGGAAAATTCCAACTCGTTGGTCTGCGATGCAATCTGTGTTGAAAAGGCCTCTATCAAAGCAATCGATTTGCGTATTACGGCATTTGTTTTAGCTCGAAATGTCCAACGTAAAATTCCATTGCCAGGTGCCACACCGTATGCTTCCTCCCCAATATGCAACTCTACCATAGTCGCCAGAAAATAATCCTCGATTGCATAGTCTGTGCGCTGCATCTGAGATATTTCTGAAACTATCTCAAACATGGCCTTCTGTGGAGAAACACATTTTTCAGGTTCAGATGCATGGGAAGTTTTGCCCTTGAACTCCATTTCACAAGATAAAACTGCACAAGAAAAGTTTTTAGATTTACATAACACCGATCCTATCGAATATCCAGGTATGTTGTGTAATGCGAATGCGAAATCGATGGAATATTTTTGCAAAACACCTGAATTTAAAACAGCTTTAGCTCCTTGTCCATTCTCTTCGGATGGCTGAAAAAGCAACAAAATCCGACCTTCATTGAAAGGATTTTGCTGTAATTTGGATGCAAAATCAAGTAAAATAGCGCAATGACCATCGTGTCCGCAACTATGCCTTACAATATCGGGTTGCGATCCAACTCCATCCATATCTGCACGAAACAACAGGGTTTTCCCTTTTTTAGAAAACTCAAATTCAGCCAAGATACCGTATCCGCCAACCCTGGTATAAAGTCTGGTTGGATTAAGGAATTGCAATGCCTCTAACACAAAATCGTGCGTCAACTTCTCGTCTCCGCTCATTTCAGCACATCGGTGCAAAAAAGCTCTTGCTTCATAGATGTTCATTGGGTTCAGTTTTTTGGAACAAAAGTAGGAAAAAAATAAGCACGAACTACACACAGACTTTGGGGTTTCGTCGGCAAAAAATTGACAAAATAAAAAACAAAAAAGATAGCAACTATTTTACGCCAAAGAAGTAGGTATAACCAATACCGAAACTCAAAAAGTCGCCCAATGTCTCACTTGGCCATTTATTAGAAACATCAATTTGATATTCGAATTTAACTCCAGCAGACATATTCGGTTTAAAGTGATAATTACAATCTACACTAAAAACATTAAATACGAATGAAGTAACATTAATTGCAGAGAGATCGGTTTTAGTTTCAACTTCAGAAAATATTCCAGGTGCAGTTTGTACGAGCTCTTTATTGGTATATACCCCAGCTGGCAATGTTGTAGAAGAAAATCCCAACCCAACACTAGGAATAAGAGAAATTTTATCGTTAAAGAATCTTTTAAGAATGAAAGCATTTGCGGTAAATCCAAACTGACTAGCATCGCCCGAAGCAACAAAGTGAGTATAAGAATAGGGATGCATACTATATCTAAAAATTCCACCTGTAGCAAACCAATCGTTTAAAAAGTAAGCACCTTCAAGCGTTGTCCCGAATCCAGTTTTTAAATATTTCACACTCTCAAATACAGGAGAAAAGTGAATTGCAGCAAAGTGAGGTTTAGCATCCTGAGCCATCGAAAATAAACATTGAATAGAAATAATTAAAAACAAATATACTTTTTTCATATCATCGTAATTTTTAAAATATAGATTCAATCCATAGATTGTTTTTAGCAAAGATATAAATTTTTATTTATTTTTGTTTCACTATTCGTATTTATCACAATAAAAAAAATGGCTTGATTATTGGATAATTAGCAACATTTTAAAAAATAATAAACATGAAAAAATCTTACTTACATCTCCCCTCCCTCTTGACAATCCTTGTTATTACGATACTTTTCACATCGTGCAAAACAAAATCGGTACAAGTACAGGTGTTGGTACCTGCTCAAATCAATGTACCTCAAGAGATAAATTCGTTTGGGCTTTTAAATCATTCCCTTCCATCCAAACAAGACAGGTGGAGTAATGTAATTGAAGGTTTTCTTTCTGGCGAATCCATATTTGCTGATAAAGAAGCATCGTATGCAACATTAAATGGATGTGCAAATAAACTTAACAATTCACCCCGTTTTAAATCGACTGTTTTAACCAACGAAGACTATAGAGGTACTGGCACAAAGCAGTTTCCTTTACCATTGGAGTGGAGTGAAGTGGAAAATCTTTGCAAAAAATACAACGTAGATGCATTGGTTGCGTTAGAAACTTTTGATTCAGATTTAATGCATACCGTTGGTTCTCAAGCAAAAAATCAAACAAGAAATGGCAAACAGAGAGTGTAGTAGAGTTTTGGAGTGATTTAAGAATACGAGTAAATGCAGGGTGGAGAATTTACGACTATAAAAACAAACGAATCATCGATCAAGATGTTTTTGCAGATGAACAAGCATGGAGAGGTAAAGGACCTACAGAAGCTGCTGCTTTAAGGAATTTACCATCTAAAAGATCATGTATTAATAATGCTGGTAAATTTGCTGGGGAGATGTTTGCTATTCGAATTTCTCCAAATTGGGCTTGGGTTAGTAGATACTATTACACCAAAGGAGATCCTCAATTTAAAGAAGCAGTAAGATATGTAAAATTAAACGACTGGAAAGGTGCGGCAAAAATTTGGACGAAATACACCAACTCTGTTGATCCAAAAATTGCTGGAAGAGCATGTCACAATATGGCATTAGCAGCAGAAATGGAAGGAGAATTAGACCTTGCAGTAGAATGGGCAACAAAAGCCTATAAGGTTTACAAAATCAAAAACGACTTAAACTATGTAAACCAATTAACAAATCGGCTATCACAACAAGAGAGACTAAAAGAACAGATGAAATAGAAAATTAAAATAATTATAAAAAAATAAGCTCCAAATTGGAGCTTATTTTTTTATATTGGAGAATTATTTGAAAGCAGTTTCGCTAAGACCATCTCCGCTTAATTTCAACCTATCCATATAACTTGGAACCGGTTTACCTAAATATTTATCTACATACAATTTTGCTAAGTACATGCCGAGCATAAATCCATGACCACGAAGTCCAGTCATTAACCCTAATTCTGGATCAACAACATAACGAGGCTCGGTATAGTAGCCCGACCAAACTGCTTGGAATCCAACAGAAGAGAGTTCAGGTATCCAATCGACAAAAACTTCCGAGACAATTTCCATAAACTCTTTGCTGTTTACCTTCAAGTTTTTACCAGTTTCTAAAGCATCTAAGGCAGGCGAAGCACAGCCGATGATTTGTCCAGTATCACGAAGTTGTTGACCATACACTGCAGAAAAGCCTTTGTAATGTCTCCGATCGATCAGCATATCAAGAGAGTCGCCATTTTTGCCTAACATAGGCATTCTTCTAGTAATAAATGCCTGATGTTTAACTGGATACAATCCAGTTTCGATACCTAACTTATTGGTAAACTTCTCGGCATTCCATCCCAAAGCATTTACAAAATGGTCGCAACGATACTCTACAAATTCTTTCTCATGGGTAAATACTAAAGCAATGGTTTTATCATCTTCTTTAGCAACATCAATCAGTTCACAATCTTCCAAAATCACACCGCCATTATTTATACCAACATTTCGGATTAAATCAATTGTTTTTCCTGGAGTAGCTTGCCAACAATCATGTGTAATCAACGCAGCATTATATGTTTTCAAATTAGGATTAAAGCGAGGTGATATCTCCTTTTTAAAATCCTTAGGATCCACCATAAAAGCATCCGACCATTCTCTAGAAGCATCAAGCGCTTTGTAAGTAGCCTCATCATGGGCAAAACTGACATAGCGAGTGGGTTTAAAATCAATATTATGGTCTTGTTGGATGTTTTTAAACAGCTCCAGGTTTTTGCGAGCAATTTCCGAGATTTCAGGTACAGAAAAAGCAGGTCTTCCACCGGCAATATTTCTCCAAGAAGCTCCCCTATCTTGATTTACCAACACTGCTTTTACACCAGCTTCAGAAAAATACCGAAGCAAAGCGCTTCCAGCAATTCCACCTCCAGCTATCACAACGGGAACATCTATTCTTTTTGTTTTTTGACCTTTCACATTGGTGATAATCTGGTCATTTTTTCCATTCGGATATACAGCACCCATTTGAATTTGACTGGATAAAGGTCCACGTGGGGTAGCTTCTCCAATGATTGAGATACCCAGAGGCCGTAGCATTTGTTTTACTCTAGGAATACATCTTTTTCCTCTACATGGGCCCATGCCAAGTCGAGTAGTATGTTTGAGTTCATCTACCGAAAGAAACTTTTTATCCCCAATTACAGCTAAAATTTCTTCGATTTTGACATCATCGCAATGACAAACATACGTTTCCGAATCGATAGTTTCGGAGAGTGGAGTGGTAGCGAATGGTTTTGGATAATTTTCTTTGGTAATAAATCCACGAACGGTAGTCAAATCAGCACCATGAATAGAAGTAGATTTAACTCGAGAAATATTTGTTTTATTTGGTTTTTTTAGAATCTTTTCGATAATTCCTTCCCCTAATATTTTACCATTGTTATCGATTAAAAAAACTTCAGCGCCTTCTACTGCTTCATACTCAATAGGAAGGAAAAGCCAATCTTTCTTTATATTATAACCAAAAATTGCTAAGCCAGGGCATTGATATACACAATCCATACAGCCAATACACTTATCAAAATCGATATGAGGAACCGTGCTTGTAGATGATTTTTGTATGGCACCATGAGGACATGCAAACTGGCATGGATTACAAGCGAAACCATACAAACAATCAATTTGCACAAACCCTTTTTCGTTCATTCGATCCGCAGTTGGTAAAAATGGTTTTTCGATCACCTGAACAGGATGTTGTTGCGAATCGATATACTCTTTAGAGACCTCCAAATAGTCACTATAGCTAACTTTAACCCCCAATTCGAGGGCAATTTCATAAGCAGCTTGTTTTCCTCTAAGAACTGCGCTTGTACCTTCCCCAATTCGAATTGCATCCCCAACACCATATGAGTTCAATCCAAAAACTTGTTTACTCTTGATTAATATTTGATCGTCAGGAACCAAGCCAGTACAAATGTTTATAATATCGATACCTTCCACAATTTGTTCGGTACCAGGAATTGGTTTAAAATTTTCGCATTTAGCAATTACAGCGCCAACAATACCATCATGCGCTTTATTAGGAATAGCTTTTAGTAAAATATGAGAAGTCAACACAGGTATTCCCAATCTTCTAACACGGTTTGCTTGAACTGGGAAACCACCCTCTTTGGATTGAGCTTCGATAATTGCTTTAATATTAGCTCCTGCTTGATATCCTTGATAGGAAGTTAGATAACCAATATTTCCAGCACCCACTGTTAAAACATTTTTCCCTAATAATGTGTGTTCCACATTCATCATTTTTTGGAAAACAGCAGCGGTATACACACCTGGTAAATCATCATTTTCGAATGCAGGAACAAAAGGGACAGCACCAGTAGCAGTAACTATAAAATCAGCATCGATATAGAAAATTTCATCGGTGACAATATTTTTAACAGCTACTCTTTTTCCTTCAAGCACATCCCAAACAGTAGAATTTAGAATAATACCATCGTGATTATCACCAGCCAACGTTGTTGCAATATCAAAACCACGCATTCCACCGTATTTTTTTTCTTTTTCGAAAAAGAAAAATTGATGCGTTTGCATATTAAACTGACCACCAATGGTAGCATTATTGTCCACAACAATGTTTCGGACACCAAATTCATTTAACATTTCTCTACATGCTAAACCAGCAGGTCCGGCACCAATAATGACCGTTTGTGTTTTATAGATTTTAAGTGGGTTTTTGGCAGGATAAGAGATGGGGTCAGCAGCAAAATCGGCAGGGACTTCAGCAACTTCTTTAACTCCATCGGCAAGAGTTATACAGACCCTTTTGATTTGTCCATCCACAAGCATTTCGCAGGCACCGCACTTGCCTATGCCGCACTCCAAACTACGTTCTCTGTGATCGATGCTATGGCTATGAATCGGAAATCCAGCTTGATGCATAGCAGCAGCGATGGTATATCCTTTTTGTGCAATAATTTTTTTTCCATTAAAAACAAATGTAGTCTCCTCATTTTGAGGAATATCAAGAATTGGGTGTTTGGTAATTTTGTACATAAATATATTTTTTTTTATACCTATCCGCAAAATTAGATTTTTTTTTAAATCATCCTACTTTTTTTTTAATTTTTTTATGCAAAGGGGAATATAAAAAACTTTATCAACCCTATCTTAATTCATTTTCAAATATCATTTTCCTACGAAAAGGGAGATTTCGGATATGGGAATCAAAAAAACATTTTCAAGATTTAAAAATAGATAGTAGGCAATAATTATTTTTGAAAACCGTTGAGATTAGAAATAAATCAAACAAAATATTTTTATTTATAATCTCAGGCAACTACAACCAGAGCAAAAAAAGCCTGAAATTGAAACCAAATGATGAAATTTGAAAGATAAAAATATTCCTTTTTTATCACCAGTACATTAGATTTATGCAACAAAAATATTGAATAATTGAAAAAAAATGAGTACCTTTGCAAAAACAGAACAGAAGAAAAAAAGCATCATCGGCTATGAGTAAACCAAAAGTGTTGTTCATTTCACAAGAGATCTCCCCTTATGTATGCGAAAGTGAAATCGCAAAAAACTGTAAATCAATTCCATACGGCATTTCTGAAAGAGGCAAAGAAATTAGACTTTTTATGCCCAACTTTGGATGTATTAATGAGCGTAGAAATCAACTCCATGAAGTTATTCGACTATCTGGAATGAATATCATCATCAACGATACTGACCATCCATTGATCATAAAGGTGGCATCTCTGCCATCTGCAAGAATTCAGGTTTACTTTATCGACAACGAAGAGTACTTTCACAAGAAACTGATTCTTAGAGACAAAAACGAAAATTTTTACAGCAATAACGACGAGCGAGCTTTATTTTTTGCCAGAGGAGTTGTAGAAACAATTAAAAATTTGGGATGGGCACCAGATATCATCCACTGTCATGGATGGATGTCGCATCTTATTCCTTTGTATATCAAAAAGATGTATAAAGACAGTCCTTTGTTTGCCGACTCAAAAGTAGTTTTTTCATTTTATAACGATGATTTTAACGAACTACTTAATCCAAAATTTGTGGACAATTTAAAATTTGACGGTATACCACTTGCAGATCAAAAACACTTTAAATCGCCAAATTACTTATCTACAATTAAAGCTGCTGCTGATTATTCGGATGCACTAGTAGTAGGAAGTGAAAATCTGAACCCAGAAATCAGAACTTATCTATCGCAACTTTCTAAGCCAATGTTGGCATACAATACCGAAGAGAACTTTGTAAACTTAGTAAATAACTTTTACGACGAGTTGTTAGTTTCTACGGAAGTATTATCAAAATAGACTTTTTTGCCTTGAATCGAACTAAAAACTATCAATTTTGAATACATATTCTCTACTAAAAGGATCCACTCAACTACTCTTGTTGACGCTCATGCTCGTTATAACCAGTTGCACAAAAGACCCCGACTCGATTGGACTAGATATTCAACCACCCACCGATAGACTAGGTACAGATTTTTCGGATTCTACAAGTATTACGGCATATTCCGTAATAGAGGATTCTATTATCACCTCTGGATTAAGTCAAAATATAGTAGGATGGATTAATGATCCCTATTTCGGAGTTACCCAAGCTGGTTTTGCTACTCAATTTCATCTACCCTCTCGAGATGTTCAATTTTCTAACAATCCAATTCTAGACTCGGTGGTGTTGGTAATATCGTATCGTGGTTTTTATGGAGACACAAATTCAGCTGTAAATTTTAAAGTCTACGAACTCGACGAAAGTTTATCTGCAGACAAAACCTATCATCAATTTTTCGACATTCGCACAAAACAAAAACCGCTCAACTACAATCCATCTCTCTATTATCAAACTCGTATTTCTACCCCTATAATTTCTGCTAACGACACTGCTAATGCTCAATTTAGAATTCGTTTAAGCAATCGATGGGGACAAAACAAAATATTTGACAAATCGGGTCAATCCGAATTATTTGACAATGATAATTTCAAGAATTATTTTAAAGGATTGCTAATAACTGCTGAAAATTCGATTGGAGTTGGTCATATGGTTTATTTGGGCATCAATAAATCTACGGTTTCTGGTATATACTTTTATTATCACACAACGGAATCCAACCAAACTTTCCGATTGCTTGTGGAGGATGGTTGTGTAAGAGCAAATCAATACGACCATAAAAACTATTCTGGAGCAATCCCCCAGATTAAGAATCAAGTATTAAATGGCGATACTTCATTGGGTGAAAAACAATTATACTTACATCCAGGTGGTGGAATAAATACCTATATCAAATTCCCGTCCATTCGCGAGCAGTTTAATGGCAGAAGAGTAATCATCAATAGAGCTGAATTAGTTATTACAAACACGATTCCCAATGAAAATGGATTCTACTGTCCACAAAAGATTACACTTGCAAAGAATTCTGGTACTGGAACATATCAATTTATTCCAGACGATGCCATAACTGAGGGAGAAGATTATTTTGGAGGAATCTACAATGCTTCTACGATGGAATATCGATTTAGGATAACACGATATATCCAACAATTAATAAACTCAACCACTCCAGACTATGGGTTAACCTTATTTATATCGGGTCGTGCCATTTATGCAAACCGATTGATATTTGCAGGATATAAACGGAATATGGTAGAAGGAAGAGTAAAACCACTAAGACTAGAATTGTCTTATACGTATTTAGATTAATCATTTAACAGAAATCAACATGTGCGGAATAGTTGCATATACTGGATATAGAGAAGCTTATCCAATTCTAATAAAAGGGTTAAAGCGTTTAGAATATAGAGGGTATGATAGTGCAGGAATAGCGTTGTTAACAGATTCAAAAGAGATATCTATTCAGAAATGTAGGGGAAAAGTTTCTAATTTAGAAGAACATATCTTAGGCAAAAACATTACTGGAACCTCAGGAATAGGTCACACAAGATGGGCTACCCATGGGGAACCGAATGACGAAAACGCTCATCCTCATTACTCTCAGAATGAAGATATTGCATTGATTCATAATGGGATAATTGAGAATTATTCTACTCTTAAGATTGAGTTAATTCATAGAGGGTACAAATTCCAGAGTAATACCGACACAGAAGTATTAGTTCATTTGATCGAAGACATCAAGAAAAACGAAAAAGTAACTCTTTCGGAAGCGATTCGTATTGCTTTAAATCAAGTGGTAGGAACCTATGCCATTGTTGTAATTTCAAAAGAGCGACCTGGTCAATTAATTTGCGCACGAAAAGGAAGTCCTTTGGTAATAGGCATTGGCGAGAATGAATATTTTATTGCTTCTGATGGTGCTCCTTTAGTTGAATACACTCGAAATGTAGTCTATCTGAACGAAGAAGAGATTGCGATTATAGAGCCAGATAAAAAACTTGAGATATTCAATATCGACAACATAGCATCTACTCCTTATGTTCAACAACTTGAAATGAGTTTAAACCAGCTAGAGAAAGGTGGTTTTGAACATTTTATGTTAAAAGAGATATACGAGCAACCTCGTTCTATCGGAGATAGTATGCGCGGCAGGCTGAATATTGAAAAAGAGGTGGTCAGTTTAGGCGGCATCATTGAATATGAAGATAAAATGCTTAGAGCAAAAAGATTTGTGATCATCGCTTGTGGAACTTCATGGCATGCTGGACTAGTTGCTGAATACATCATTGAAGAGCTAGTTCGAGTTCCTGTGGAGGTAGAATATGCATCTGAATTTAGGTATCGAAATCCAATTATCACCGAAGATGATGTGGTAATTGCAATATCACAATCGGGAGAAACTGCCGACACCCTTGCTGCCATTCAAATGGCAAAAGACAAAGGAGCCACAGTAATAGGCATTTGCAACGTGGTTGGATCTTCCATTGCAAGAGCTACCCATGCTGGATCGTATACTCATGCTGGTCCAGAAATCGGAGTAGCTTCGACTAAAGCGTTTACAGCTCAAGTGACCGTATTAACCCTCATGGCAATGGCTTTGGCTAGCAAAAAGGGAACAATCTCCAAATCTACCTATCAAGCTTTAATTTCAGACTTAGAGTCGATACCCGAGAAAGTACAAGAGACCTTAAAATGCGATCCTACAACCCTAGAAATTGCAAAAATATTCAAAGATGTACCCAACTTTTTATACCTTGGTAGAGGGGTAAACTTCCCTGTAGCACTCGAAGGAGCATTAAAACTTAAAGAAATTTCATATATTCATGCAGAAGGTTACCCAGCAGCAGAGATGAAACATGGACCCATTGCTTTAATAGACAAAGAGATGCCTGTGGTAGTAATTGCTACAAACCGTGGCACTTACGAGAAGATTATCAGCAATATTCAAGAGGTAAAAGCACGTAAAGGAAAAATTATTGCAATCATCACAAAAGGCGATATTACCGTAAAAAACCTAGCAGATTACTCGATAGAAATACCTGAAACAGACGAATTACTAGTCCCTCTAGTGGCATCCATCCCTCTTCAACTTCTTGCATATCACATTGCAGTGCTCAGAGGTTGTAATGTAGACATGCCTCGAAATTTAGCGAAATCGGTGACAGTAGAATAATATCTATTTTATCTAAATAAAAAAGAGAACCAATTTGGCGGTTCTCTTTTTTTTGTCATCCATTTCTGTCATTATGACATAATTTTCACAATGGTATATCTTTTGAGAATATGGGACATCTAACATTTAAAAACATTATTAAAACATAATAACTATGCAAAAAGGGACTATAAACGTACAAACTGAGAACATTTTCCCCATCATCAAGAAGTTTTTATATTCCGATCACGATATATTTTTGCGTGAATTGGTATCCAATGCTGTTGACGCTACACAAAAGCTAAAAGCATTATCGTCTTTAGGACAGGTAGAGGGAGAAATTGGAGACACTACTATAGAAATTGAGGTTAACAAAGAAAATAAAACATTAACCATACGCGACCGAGGTATAGGGATGACTGCTGAGGAAGTAGACAAATACATCAATCAAATTGCTTTTTCGAGTGCTGAGGAATTTTTAGAAAAATTCAAAGGAGTTGACTCAGCAAGCATCATAGGACATTTTGGACTTGGATTTTACTCATCCTTTATGGTTTCGAGCAAAGTTCAAATCATAACCAAGTCGTATCAAAAGTACTCAAAAGCTGTAATATGGGAGTGCGATGGCAGTCCTAACTATACTTTAACAGAAACGGACAAGCAAAGTCGTGGAACTGACATTATTCTTCACATTTCGGAAGATGCAATTGAATTTTTAGAAGAAAATAAAATACTTGAATTACTCCGAAAATATTGCAAATTTTTACCAGTACCCATTCGTTTTGGAAATGAAAAAAGATGGGAAACAGACCCAACTGAGGTAGTAGAAGTAAAAGATGGTGAGGAGAAACCAGAACCCAAACGTATCGAAGTTGAGTATCCCAGAATTATCAACAACACCAATCCGTTGTGGAAAAAAGCACCTTCAGACATTCAAGAAGAAGAGTATAAAACTTTTTACCGAGAGCTTTATCCTACTACCTTTGAAGAACCCTTGTTTAGCATCCATTTAAATGTAGACTATCCATTTAATCTTACTGGGATATTATACTTTCCAAAAGCAAGAAAAACGATGGAAGTTCAAAAAGAGAAAATCCATTTATATTGCAACCAAGTATACATTACAGACCAACTAGAAGGCATTGTCCCTGATTTTTTGATGTTACTACATGGAGTAATAGACTCTCCCGATATTCCATTAAATGTTTCTAGAAGTTATTTGCAAAGTGATGGTAATGTAAAAAAAATATCATCCCATATTTCGAAAAAAGTTGCAGACAAGCTAGAGGAGATGTTTAAACAAAACAGGGAAGATTTTGAAAAGAAATGGGACGACATCAAGATATTTATCCAATATGGAATGATTACAGACGATAAATTTTATGAAAGAGCTGCAAAATTCTTCCTTTTCAAAAATGTAGATGGCAAATATTTCACTTTTGAAGAGTATCTAAATCATATTGAAACGTTACAAAAAGACAAAAATGACACGTTAATTTATTTATATTCTTCCGACGAAAAAGCTCAATATACTTATATTCAATCGGCAAAAGAGAAGGGATATGATGTATTGATGATGGATGGTATGCTTGACAATCATTTTGTGAACGCCATAGAGTCAAAATTTGAAAAATCAAGATTTAATCGAGTAGATTCAGATGTTGTAGACAAACTTATCGAAAAAGAGGAAGTAATCCCATGTAAACTAACAGAAGATGAGCAAAAACAGTTAAAAGAGATTTTTGAAGCCCAAGTAAACAAAGAAAAATTCTCGGTGATAACTGAAAGCATGAGTGAGACTGAATTGCCTGTAATGATTACAAGATCGGAATTTATGCGTAGATGGAGCGATATGCAATCGTTAAATGGCGGTTCAAAAACATTTATGCCAGGTCTTGACTCCTATAACATTGTTATCAATACCAATCATCCAATCATGGACCAAGTAATGCAAGAAAAAAATGAAGAGTCTAAAATTGAGGTAGTAAAACAACTTGTTGATTTAGCGCTATTATCTCAAAACATCCTTGAGGGGGAAGATTTGAACAAATTTATTAAGCGAAGTGTTTCTATGATTGGAAAGTAAGAATTTGCAAATAACATCAGCATTTATCCTAAAAACAGATATTTGCCGAGTTATTAACCACATTTACCGAAATCCTCTTATTTATAAATAGTATAAACCTATCTTTGCAACGTAATAAAAATTAAAAATAAAAAAATATGAATAAAAAATGGATCATTCTGATAGCTGTTGGCGTAGTGGTATTAATATTTATAACATGGGCTTTTGGCGGATACAATAGTCTAGTAAAATCGGACGAAGAGTTGAGCAAAAGTTGGGGAAATGTTGAAAGTTCGTATCAACGTAGAGCTGATTTAATCCCAAATTTAGTAAATACGGTAAAAGGGTATGCTGATTTTGAAAAATCAACTTTACTTGAAGTCACAAATGCAAGAGCATCAGCAACTCAAGTAAAAGTAGACCCAAACGATCCAGAATCCTTTAAAAAGTTTGAAGCTGCACAAAACCAATTGAGTAGTTCACTTAGCAGACTTTTGGTTGTAGTGGAGAAATATCCTGATTTGAAAGCTAATCAAAGCTTTTTGGATTTACAAAGAGAGTTGGCTGGCACTGAAAATAGGATTAATGTAGAACGAAGAAAGTACAACGAATCTGTTCAAGCTTACAACGTAAACGTTAGAAAATTTCCTCGTAACATCATAGCTTCCCTTTTTGGTTTTAGCAAAAAACCATACTTTGAATCAAAACCTGGGACTGAAAATGCACCAGCA
>CAZZHH010000056.1:0-20598 GCA_964653595.1 uncultured Lentimicrobiaceae bacterium | reverse complement strand
CGCAGATAATATAACCCATGAGCAATTAATATGTAGCTAAGCGTTGACCTCTAAAGATTTATATTTTAAAAACTTTTCCATTTTATTGTATATTGATGTTCAAAATGTCTATAATTTTAAAGCCGATTCTCCGGAATTGTATGTGTTGAATAGAGATATCAATGGAGTTCCAGTTATTGTAAATCCATCAGAACCATCCAATCAATGGAAATATTCTTTAAAGAAATTGCTGGGTGAGGGTGGTGGAACTGTATTACCATCGATTGGAATTATCATTGAATTGTAAGAAACTTAAATATTTAAACAGATGAAAACAAGAAATAATATTATCCTACTGATGGTTGTTTTTTCTATTGCTGTTTTTTCTAGCTGCAGCAACAGAAATAAAAAATTTGCAAACGATTCGCAGCAAGAGCTGATTGACTTACAAAAGACAACAAGCTCTCCCTTTGTGTTGACTTTAGATTTTGAAAAAGGGAACCAATTTAATCATCCTCTGTTTGCACTTTGGTCTGAAGATGCCAATGGAAAATACCTTGAGACGTTCTATGTTTCAAAATCAATAGGAAAGGGTATTTTTGAAAAAACTAGCAATAATGATGGTAAGTGGCTTCCCGGACCAATCCGTCGTCCTGCTGCTTTGCCATATTGGGCTCACAAAAGAGGCGTTAAAGAGGTAGATGGGTTGTACATTCCAACATCCCAAACACCCATGTCGGACGCAGTGACTGGTGCTACCCCAAATCATAATTTTAGAATTGTTGCCAAACCATCCATCGCTTCCTACCCTCGTGTTTTTAGACTGCTTTTTGAGATAAATCAATCGTGGGACTGGAATTATTATTGGTCAAATTCTAAGTATCAAGATGATGCCGAGTATCGAACCTCATCTCAGCCATCTGTTGTTTATCTGGCACTTATCGATTTGGATGCGGAGACAATCACGTATCATTTAAACCCAATAGGACATGGTCATTATTCTGGGAAAAATGGAGTGCTCTATACCGATTTATCCACGCTAACAACTGCATTGCATATTGCAAAAAAGATTACTGTTTCGATAAAATAAATCTATATGAATATTTGAGAATGTTTTAAGGGTTTACTTAGGGATTAACCCAGAATCAGCGATACAATCGCTGAAACGATTAAATGTTTCTAAATCAATTCGTTGATACGAATTGAAACAAACATTAAATCGGGATTAAACCCCGCTTGAAGGCGAGGGCATGCCCAACTAAATCAAGTAGTTCAATTTTTTTAAATCTCCTATTGATTAATTTGGGATTAATAAAATAAACGCATTTTGTTACTTTCTAATAATTCTAGTACGAAAATTAAAGAAAGGCGCAAAATGCGTTTTTTAAATTAGTAAACTATTTAATTGTAGTTTTCGATACAATCTTTATCGCTTAGTTTTTAAATCGAAATAATTCAAACAGGATTCGTTCGCAAAGTACTGGATAAAAACTAATTCTATACATCCATCGAAATTAAATGTAAGAGAAAATTTTAATTATTACACTCTTTTTCAGGTGTGTCATGACACGTACATGATTTGCTTTTGCCTGTTGTTGGATCTACAGAGCTACAACTTTTTTTAAATTCACCATCTTTTTTAATGAACATTTTAATGGCAAATCCGGCAATTGCAATTCCAACAATTACGATTGTGATGATGATTAGTTTTATCATAAAGGACACTATTTTAAAATTTATTTCTTTGCCTATAAAACCACATCTGGAATGGTTTTGTTTGATTAATACAGATTTTATTTTCCTTTTTTAATCAATTTTCCGAAATATGGTTGATGGCTTGAAGATATTTGAAAGATTAAAATGCCATCTTTTATTTTAATATCCGATAAATCCATGGTAAATTGATAGGAATTGTCGGTGAAGATAGATTTTTCTAACAGTAAAAGTCCTGTTATATCCCAAATTTTTACTATCACCCAACTGTTGGGAGTTATATTCGAAGAAAATTCTACCA
Source organism: uncultured Lentimicrobiaceae bacterium (assembly GCA_964653595.1). GTDB lineage: Bacteria > Bacteroidota > Bacteroidia > Bacteroidales > WCHB1-69 > JBAXTE01. The sequence continues at coordinate 18,605 of CAZZHH010000056.1, read as the reverse complement.
TGTTAGAACATGGATTGGGGTATGTATTTACTATTGTATTGGAGGTTGGAGAGTTTGCTATAGAGGCAGAGATCTTTTTGTTGATATCCACAACTACACCTTCAAAAGTGGTTAAACTCATTGGCATCTCTTGTGGCAAAAGATACCAGCCATTGGAACTGCCACCCCATCCAAAATTTACGTGAAAGTATCCGTCGGTATTGTAGCCATCTACCACTACATTATGGCCTGTTGACCAACTTGCGTCTACAATAGCTAAATGAGCAGGCAAAGTATCTTTCATGTTTTGCGATAAATGATGAATTATGGTGGTGTCGTTATATTCTAAAAGTACCGATTGGTTAAATCCAAAACGTTGATATGCATCGTAAGCTTGGCTTACAGAAAAGGTACCGGATCCTTCAGAAGTAAATACTTGTTTAGCTGCTACGCCGCAGGCAAAATTCAAGGCAGCTTTATCGGTGTTTGTGATCATGGAATTAAAATCCCAATGTGCTTGTAAGGTGTCTAAATAGTAGTTTAAATCCTCAAATGATGGGAAACCATGTAGTGAATAGTCGTTGTCAATTTGATATTGACGTCCAGCATAATTATGGTAATAATCATCGTTTTGATTAAACCGGGTTCCGTTCATGGTTTTATGGAAATTTAATATTTGAGACATTGCTGTAGCTGGACATCCTGTATAACTTCTGGCAGATGTTACTGGGTCGATGGGGCAAAAGTCTGAATAGGGTGCTGTTTGCGTCCAGTTGGTCTTTAACCAACCGTTTCCTTCCGATGGCCACTGTTGAAAATCATCTTTTGCCTCCTTGATTGTGCTGTTTTTTAGTTTCTGCCATCTTTTATGGTTTGCAATTTTTAAGGGAGTATTCGATCTGTCAATTTCATCCAATTGTGCTTTTAAATTGGTTTTTATCATTTTTAGTAACGTGTTTGTTGAAGTGATTTCCCCAAAATTGTTTTCAAATGAATATGCTGGAATAGGCGTTAAGTCTGTATTGGAAGCCACAATTACATAACCATAAGGGGAGAGCTCAAATAGGTAAGCAATCAATTTATTTTCTTCCAGAATTTCGGTGCTTATGCCTATTGAATAATTATTTTTTTGTTTCTGTAGGATATGTTTTTCTGCGGCTCTAATTGCATCGGCTAGAGTGATGTCTTGAGAAAAAAGGTTCATACTAAAAAAGAGTAGTAACATGCTAAGGAATAATTTTTTTGATTTCATTTGATAAAATTTAACTTAATTGTGTGTTTGTTTAGATGCCGCAAATATAGAATAAAAAAAATTAATTAGAAAAATAAATGAACAAAAGTCGAAAAACACGGGTTATTTTCATAAAATAAAGTATTATGTTAATAGAGATAAAAGTACCTATACCAGGGGAATCCATAAATCAAGTTATTTTATCCAAATTGCTTGTTGAAAATGGTTCCATTGTTGACAAGGGGGTAGAAATTGCCGAAATTGATTCAGATAAAGCTACCCTTTCGATAACTTCTGAGCATAGTGGTAAAATCAATTTTTTAGCAGAAGAGGGTGATACGGTTGATGTTTCATCCATTTTAGCCACCATAGATACGGACTTTGAAGCTTCGCAAGACACACCTAAATATTTAATAACTCAGGATCTAGACACCTCGCAACACGATTCTAAGGGTGATTTGTCTAATGTCGTTCATGTAACGCCTTTGGCTAATCAAATGATGCAAAAAGAACATGTTTCGGTACAAGAGTTAGATGATTTTTTACACCATAGAAAAATTACGAAAAACAAGGTGGAGATGTTTCTATCTGAAAGAGAGTTTGTCAAAGAGGTTTCTCTGCAAGATCCGCGAACTCAAAACAGAAGTAAGATGTCGCCTCTTCGTCAAAAGTTATCTCAACGGTTGGTGTCTGTTAAAAATGAAACAGCGATGTTGACCACTTTTAACGAAATTGACATGTCGTTTGTGATGGAGGCCAAAAAAGAGAATAGTGAAGTTTTTTTTCAAAAGCATGGTGTATCGTTGGGGTACATGTCATTTTTCACCAAAGCCGTTTCTATTGCTTTGAAGATGTATCCAATGGTTAACTCACAGATAGATGGCGACGAAATAGTCTCTTTTGATTATTCGGATATTTCGATAGCGGTAAGCACACCAAAAGGATTGTTGGTGCCGGTAATTAGAAATGTAGAACAGATGAGTATCTCTGATATAGAGCTAGAAATTAAAAAATTTGCCGATAAAGCAAGAGAGAATAAGCTGACTTTAGAGGAGATGCAGGGTGGCACTTTTACCATTACCAATGGGGGAGTGTTTGGGTCGTTGATGTCTACCCCCATCCTAAATCCGCCACAAAGTGCGATTCTGGGAATGCATGCCATACAAGAACGCCCTATTGCTTTTCATGGGCAAGTTGTGATTAAACCAATGATGTATGTTGCTTTGTCGTATGATCATCGGATTATAGACGGACGCGATTCGGTAGGTTTTTTGAAAACCATCAAGGAGTTGATAGAAAATCCATTAAAAATGCTGAATGAAGGGAGAAGTCCCATAAAGGTTCTTCTGGATTTATAATGCAATTTTCGAACGAGTTTATTTCAAAAAATTAAGGAGTAGTAGAAGAAACTGGAATTATTTTTCCATTAAAATAGGAGTTTCCTTCAATAGCAAAATTTACAATATACTTTGCCATATCTGAAGCAGATGTGGGTGCTACATTATTTGGGAAAGCTTGCTTAAACATTTCAGTTTCAACAGCTCCTAGACAAAGTGCATTTACCGATATATGATGTGTTTTTAACTCCTCTGCCAGACATTCCGTAAGGGTACACAATGCTCCTTTAAATGTGCTGTAAAGTGATAATCCGGCATACTTTGAACTTCCTTGAAAACCTCCCATGCTTGAAATATTCACAATGTGAGCTTTGGGGTTAAATAAAGGCAACAACGATTGAATCAGTAGATGTGGGGCTTTTAGGTTTACCATCATCATCTGATCGAAGTCTTTATTTGTAAGTAAGTGATAGGGCTTGTTTATCAATAGTCCCGCATTGTTTATCAAAATGTCAACTCCATCATCAAACACGGTTCTTACAATGTCCGTTAGCTCATCGGATGGTAGTTGAGTTAAATCGTAACGATAAGAAGTTACATTATCTGGTAAACTTTTCAGTTGGAAAACATCTCTTGATATTCCGATAATGTGATGGTCTTTGTTACTGCTTAATTGTTTTACAATTTCAAATCCAATTCCTTTACCAGCTCCAGTTACAATGATATTCATAAATTGTTGATTTTAATTTTTTTTAATATCCAATTTAGCTCCAAAATTCCATTCTTCTAAAAAATTAGCGACAAATTGCTCCATGATTCGATTTCTATCTGTAGCCAGTTGTTTGCCTGTAGTCGTATTCATCATGTCTTTCAGTTTAAACAGTTTTTCGTAAAAATGGTTTAAAGTGGGTGCATTACTGTTTTTATATTGCTCTTTGGTCATGTTTAAATTTGGCAGTATTTCAGGGTTGTACATTGTTCGGTTTTTGTTGCCACCATAACTAAATGTCCTTGCTATTCCGATGGCGCCGATGGCATCTAATCTGTCGGCATCTTGAACAATGTCTAGAATTTTGTTTCTTTTGATAACTATTTCATTTCCACCCTTGTAAGAAATGTTTGAAATGACGAAAGCAATATCTTCCACCATTTTTAAATCTGTATTCATAGAAATTAAGAAATCACAAGCCACTTTTGTGCCCTTACTTTCGTTGCCATTATGAAATTTTGAATCGGCAATATCGTGGAGTAGTGCTGCAATTTCAATGGTTAATAGATTGGATTGAGTATCTTCATTTTTTGCAATATAGAGTGCCAAATTCCGCACACGATTCGCGTGCCACCAATCATGGCCAGGTTCAGCACCAGAAAGAGTTTTTTTTACAAACTGTTCACATCTGTTTAAGATATCACGATTGTTGTTCATGTTAGTCTGAAGATGCTTGTTTTTCCTTTTTTTTCTTTTTCAACCAGAGTGTATCTCCGGGTCTAAGGACAACATCCGGTTCGAAATTGTTGTATTTAAGTATGTTTTTGACTTTTATCCCGTAGAATTGAGCTATGCTATGAATGGTTTCTCCTTCTTGAATTTGGTGAGTGTCAACTAATGCTTTCGTCCTTTTGGATTCGATGTACACAATTTCCCCTTCTTTCACTTTAGATCCTTTAGGGACATCGTTGTATCTGACTATTAACCATTCGTCGGAGCCGAAATCTTTTCCTATTTTAGCGTAGGTATCGCCTTTTTTAGCTATTACAAAACGAGTGTGATTGTTGATATAAATTTTTCTGCCACTGTTAGAAATTTCAATGGAAGTAAACTCATTATCGCCGATTACAACTAATCCATTTTTTGTGTCATTATTCTCTATGTTACTTGTAGCTAGAGCTTTGTACATTTTGTCGTACTCATTTAATTCGTAATCTTCAATAATTTTTACCAATTTGGTTGCATATTCTTTGTTGGTTGCGTAGCCTGCATTTTGCAGCCCTTGTGCCCACTCTTTATAGTCAGTGACCTCGAGTTTAAACAAATCTGAATACCGTGCTTTGGACGTTAAAAAAAGGGAATGATCGTTAAAGCAATCATCTATAGAATTGTATTTTCTAAAACATTCATCTTTTTCGTCATCATCTTTTCTGTATGTCTCACCCTGCCAATCAGAACCACATTTGATTCCGAAATGATTGTTGGCATTAACTGCTAAATCGCTTGATCCGGCTCCCGATTCCAGAATTCCTTGAGCCAAAGTAATGCTGGCAGGGATTTTATAAACATTCATTTTGTTGATGGCCGCTTGTTTGTATTTTGTAATATAAATAACGATATCAGCTTTGCTATATGCTTGAGAATAGGAGTATTGCCCTATTTGAAGAATGGTTAGTAGTATTAGGATTTTTTTCATCAATAAATGTAAAATTCTTTATAATGATATTTCATTTTGATTGCAAAAATACAGATGTTTCTTTTAATATTTTAATTTTTTCCATTTTTTCTGACCAAAATCTCCTCTTGATTCCTTTGATGTTAATCAGAATGAGACTTACGAATAATCCCTTTTATCCAAAGTTTATTTAGACAATTTGTGGAAAAATGGTTAACTTTTCGGTGGTTTTTGTATCTATAAATTTGCTTTTTTGAAAGGTGCAAGATGTTTATGGTTTGTCTATGTCAATTAATTTATATTTTATGTTTCCTAAGCCTAGTTGGTGAGCATATCTAATTTGATGTTTTCCACTTACCGAATTTGCTTTTAGAAATGCATCATCGCAATGGTGGGCTTTGTCAACAAGGTCGTGGGCAGCTGCTTCGATAGCAACAATGTCTGTAGAGACTAAAATTCCAATGTTAGGCACAAATGGTTTTTTGGGGTTGCCTGAACAGTCGCAACTAGCGGACACATTGATGATAATATTGAAGTAGATTGAATTTTTTAACTCGATAACTGGTTTTGTGTATTCTACCAAACCCTCTAAGAAACGTTGTGTTTTTTCAGAGTCTTCGGGCTTTTTTATGGCTTCAAAATGGCATGAAGTGATACATTTTCCACAACCTATGCACTTTTCTTTATCTATTTTCAAAGGATTTAGAGTGATTGCATTTGCTGGGCAATCTTGCACACATATTCCACAACGAGTGCATTTGCTGGAGTCGGTTTGTGGAAAGTTGTTGAAATGCATCGCTTTTTTCCCTTTTGGAGTAGCCATCCCCATGGATACATTCTTAATACAACCCCCGAATCCGGCGCTGCCATGACCTTTAAAATGGGTAAAATAGATGATGGTTTCGTATTTTTCGATGTTTTTGCCTATCAGAGCATTTTTAAAACGTTTACCATCTTTGATTGGCAATGTTAATGTTCCTCCTTCATCTAAAATGTCGATGGGAGCGAAGGTAAAGCCGTGATCTTTTGCCAGTGCGATATGAGAGTCTGTTTTGCTTCGCCTTCCTCTATAAGCAACATTCGTTTCTATCAAGGTAGCATGAAGCTCTTTACATAAGGGTTCAACCATGGTGGCAGGCACGAAATATTCGTTTCCATCTTCTCCAAAATGCACCTTTATTCCCACTTCTCCTTTTACATTTCCCTTCACATATTTAAAAATATTCATCACTCCGGAAGGGGAAATGTCTTTAGTGAAATATACAATAGAAGAGTCTAAATTTGTTTGTGATTGGATTTTGTTTCCCAAAATTAGCATTCCAAGAAGTAGTAATAATGATGTGTTAATTCTTAAAATTCGATTATTCATAGTAATAATATTTTTTTGTAAAAGTACAAAATATAAATTAGGATAAGATGTAGTCTTCTAAATACTTGCCACAAAAAAATGGGTCGACCATTAAGATCAACCCGAATTCTATTTTTTGAAAATCATAAAGCAAAGGATGATAGATCACTGTCACAAGGACAGATAGTAAGTGTTACTGAGATTTATTTTATCGTCAAATATTGCAAAATAAATTATTTTGGATTTGCATATTGAATCATAATTCGAATTGGCACCATGCCCTCTGAACCATCTTCCATTGCAATTCCCAGAATCATACCTGCAGTAGTTGCTTTCATTGCTACACCTGGAGTAGAAGAAGTTGTAACTAAATCTCCTTTTTTAATCGTGCCGTTTTCATTACTGTATTTTACTTTTGTAATACCTTCTTTTTGAACAGGATTTGCCATGAGTTTAGGATTGCTGTAATTTAGGTTTGGTTTAATCACTCCAACCACATGAATGTCGTACGCCTCTTTAGATAAGGTGATGATGCCATAATCAAAGTGCCCTGTAGGTGTGCTTACAATTTCACCTGCATTAAACGAGGAGTATATTTTACGAAGTTCATTATTATCTTGGCCACTTACTTTTAATGAAACAGATATCATGAAAAGAAAGAGGAAAAAAGCAATTGTTTTTATTGCTCCATTTTTTGTATTGTTTTTTAAAGGAATCATAATCTTGTAATTTTTAGTCAATAATAATTAAACTTCTATGATTGTAGTCTTTTTCAGTTAAAGCGTTGCAGTATATAGCAGAAGTTGTATTTCCATCTCTACGCCATTGTATTTTAAGGGTTGTTGACACACCTGGTGTAACGGGAACAGCTAAACTTAAAGCTCCATTAAACGAGGAGACTACCCCTTTGGTGTCGTCATAATCTCCAGCTGTACAATTGCCACCACCTACGACGGTAGCGCCTTTCATCAAGCGAAAATCCACATATTGTTGTGGCGATCCTGTAACATTTTCATATCCTGCAATAGTAAAAAATACGTACACAGTTGAGTGGACGGGAGTAAATGTAATGGACATTTGGGGCATATCGGTAAAAGTTGTCGTGTTGACACTGCAGTCGGTGGTGCCAGTAACTCCCTGGTTATTTGTCCCAAAAGTGTTTAATGCAAAATTATCCCACATCAACGTTCCTGAACCATTGTTTCGCAAATAGTAATTTCCAGTGGTGCCACCAGGATTAGAAGATGGCCATGAGTAGGGCACATTTTTTATCCGTGACAAGTCGCCAGCAGGGTTTACCCGAAATTCTGATGTACTTCCAACTGAGAATTTATCTGCAGGAGTTGTGTTCCCAATTCCTACATTTCCGGTAGCATCTTCAAATATAGGTGCAACGGTGCAGGTGGCAGATGTGCCATCCGATTTTAATATTACATTTGGAGTTGCACAGCTAATGGTTCCTCCTGGACCAGCAGGACCAGCGGGACCAGCGGGGCCAGCGGGGCCGGTAGGGCCAGCAGCACCGGCTGGGCCAGTAGCACCAGTAGCACCAGCGGGACCAGCGGGGCCAGCAGGACCGGTAGGACCAGCAGCACCGACTGCACCTGTAGCACCTGTAGCACCGGCAGGACCAACAGGGCCAGTAGCACCAGTGGGACCAGCAGGACCAACAGGACCGGTAGGACCAGCGGGACCCGTAGCACCAGCGGGGCCAGCAGGACCCGTTGCACCAGTAGGACCGGCAGGGCCAGCAGGACCAACTGCTACGTTACAAAATGAATTCCATGAAAGAGTGGAAGTTCGATAGAAAAACACACAATTAGAGTCCGTGTCATACACTAACAATCCATTAGCAGGAGCCACAATAGCCATACGAGATACTGCTGTCATCCTTGGAATCAACATTCCTTTGTCTGGAGACGAAACATCTAATGCAGCAGATGGATCAGGGTTTGCTCCCGTTGGATTAATCCCTACATTGTTTTGTGAATACCCATTTAGCCAAAAAAGGGATATTACAATCATGATGAATGATTTTTTAAATAGCTTCATATAGTTTATTTTATTGTTATGGTTGATCAATTCTTATTCCCAAACTATCATCGAAAAATTACCTTGATATTTGTATAGCATTCCATCGGGTCGAATCATGGACATTACCCATACATATACATCTTGTTTTACCAATTCTGATTTGTAAAATCCATCCCATCCTTTTTCATAATCGGTAGTAGTATAAAGTCGTTCTCCCCATCGGTTGTAAATGGTAAATTGATAATTAACTGGTATGAATCCAAAAACGGGTTTAAAAACATCGTTACGAGAATCTTCGTTGGGTGTATATGCTCTAGGTATCCAAAAATCCCCATCTAATTCAATGGATGTTAAGGTCCAATTAGTTCTCCAATCATTTGGTAATATGTTCTGAATTGTCATGCTGTTGTTTATCGGATTTACAATGCCTCCAGGGGTGACTTCGTTCCATGAGCTACCTCCATCGGAAGCACGAATTGCCTTGAGATTAGACTCTGTAATGGCATTTCCATTTTCAATATCTTGGTTGCGATATTTAAATTCTAAGGATGAGAGAGGTACCGTGGTATATGAATCTGCATTCGTAATCCAAAATCGGTCAACAACTTTTAAGGCATCGTATGGAGACAGACTTAAAACACCAGTTGGATATGGAGAATTTAATCTATCCCAAGTGGGGTAGGTGCCAAACTTAATTCCTGCTTGAGAAGGAAATCCTCCTTGTAGTGATGTGTAAGAGACAGCTACATCTGGATAATCTGACTCGCCACTGCCAAATGGAATGGTGTAAAGTTGTGTGTTACTTCCAATTCTCCAGTCTATGGTGCCATAACCTTCCACAGAGGAAGTCTCGCTCTTAATATATTTACTTACATATTCAATGGAGGTTGGGTTTTGATTATAAAGTACAAAGTTGTTTTTGTTTAAATCTAATATTGCATTTAAGGTTAACACATCCGAAACTCCAGCATTGCTAATTTCTAATGTCTTGGTTGAACCAATGAGCTTTAAGTTCTCGAAATGTATTGGATTGCTGCCCTTTATGAATTGAGGAGAGGTTGTGTTTCGAAGAACTACAATTCCATCAGTGTTAGATTCTTGGTTGATAAATACTTCGTTTGGGGAGTGATTTTCGAAGTTGCCATCTAGCAAAATTAGTCCATCTAAATCAATTGCTCCATCTGCGGTGGCAGTTTTATTTATAATATCTTTACCTACAACCAGATATGCACCATTTGAAACAACAATTGTGTTGCCATTATTTACCAAATATTGAGCATTTCCAGTTGTTATAAAATTCAAGGTGATAATTAAAAAAATTAGTTGCTTTACCATTGAAACCCTTCTCATAAACTAAAATTTTAAATTAAATAATTTCCCTATACGTTTTTAAGATACTATAATTTGGCCTAAAGTTGCCTAAACTATCTATTTCTTATTAAATTTTTTAAAAAAACACAATTTTATCTCATTTTTTATGGGATGAATTAGACTAATTATTTAGACTATCAACCACAAAGAGACATAGTTGACCTAGTTTTGTTGTTTGTGATTTTTTGCATTACAGGATTTAGTTACGATATCTATCTTATGAGGCTTATTAATTCATTGTCACCCTGTCCCGATAATCATCTGGATTATCAAAGGGCATAAAAAAAAACTCATTTTGTAATGCTTCGATTATCCCGATTGCCATCGAGACAGCATGACACTTGTGATATGATTTTAATGCCTTTTATGTATTATATTTGTTTCACATGTTTGGCATTTGCGACCAGAAGCTTGGTGTAAAATTTATATTTCTATGAAACATCTATTTGACTTTAGAACAAAAGTCCGAGAATATTGTTTGATATTTGATTTAAAGTATGTTGAGTAGAAATGCAGTTTTTTTTTGGTTCTGTTTTATAACTTTGTGGGATTATAAATTTTGCTTGTCACACTGTCTCGATATATATCGGGACTGGATGACAATTTCAAATATTTTTCCTTTTTAAACACCATCATTATTGTAATACAGACCCTTTTTTTTTAACTAGATCCTCTATTTGCATACTTTGATGTAGGATGAGCTAATGCAATTTTACGAAACTGAATTTTGGTTAGGTCATTCATTTATGTAGTAACTAAAAAGATAATTATATGAAATCAGATGTTGAATTGGCTCGTGAGTCAAAGATGTTGCCTATTAAGGATATTGCTTATAATTTGAATGTTTCGGAAGATGACATTGAGCAATATGGCAAGTATAAAGCAAAATTGCCATTGAGTTTAATCAATGAGGATAAGATAAAAAGATCAAAATTAATCTTAGTCACTGCTATGACACCCACCCCCGCGGGTGAAGGAAAGACTACTACATCCATTGGGTTGGCTCAGGGACTAAATAAAATTGGGGTGAATGCAACCGTTGTTTTACGGGAGCCTTCACTCGGACCAGTTTTTGGAGTTAAAGGTGGTGCTGCCGGGGGTGGAATGTCGCAGGTGTTACCCATGGAAGATATAAATCTTCATTTTACAGGCGATTTACCAGCCATTGAAAAAGCGCATAATCTTTTATCCGCATTAATAGATAATAATCTGCAAAACAAGAAGTTGTCTCTCAATATTGATCCTCGAACAATCACATGGAAGAGAGTTATGGACATGAATGACCGCTCTTTACGAAACATAGTATTGGGGTTAGGTGGTATGACTGATGGTATACCAAGAGAAAGTGGATTTGATATCACTGCCGCCTCTGAAGTGATGGCGATACTTTGTCTTTCCGAAAACTTGAGCGATTTAAAAGAAAAATTAGGCAATATCCTCGTTGGATTTACTTTCGACAAGAATCCTGTTTATGCAAAAGACTTAAATGCACAAGGGGCTATGGCAGCACTTTTAAAACATGCTATAAAGCCAAATTTAGTGCAAACTATGGAAAATACGCCCGCTATTATTCATGGTGGACCATTTGCTAATATTGCGCAAGGAACCAACTCGTTGATCGCAACAAAAATGGGTCTTTCATTATCCGATTATGTAGTAACTGAGGCTGGTTTTGCATCCGATTTGGGTGCTGAAAAATTTCTGGATATTAAATGCCAATATGGTGGACTGATGCCCAATGCGTCTGTTATCGTTGCTACTATTAGGGCTATTAAATATCATGGAGGGGTACATTTAAAAGATCTGAATAATTCAAATGTAGGAGCTGTGATGGCGGGTGTTGAAAATTTGGATAAACATATCGAAAATTTAAGACATTTTAATTTAAACCCTATTGTTGCTATAAATCGATTTTCTTCGGATACCAAAGAAGAAATTGCAGCAGTAATTTCACATTGTGAACAACAGGGGGTTAAAGTTGTACTAAATGAATCGTGGGAAAAGGGAGGAGATGGAGCAATCGAACTGGCTAAAATGGTTGTAGATGCTGCTAATAAATGCACATCGTGTTTTAAGCCATTGTACCCTTTTTCGATGACGATTACCGAAAAAATTGAAACAATTGCAGTTAAAATGTATGGAGCTAGCAGTGTTGAATATTCTCTTGCAGCACGTAAGAAATTAGATCAAATCGCTTTTTTGAACCTAGAAAAATTACCAGTTTGTATTGCAAAAACACAAACCTCATTATCTGATAATCCTACGTTAATTGGTCGCCCCAAAGGTTTTGTTGTTAATATCAGAGATATTGAAATCGCGAATGGAGCTGGTTTTGTTGTCCCAATTGCAGGCTCTATCATGCGTATGCCTGGCTTACCTAGTGTGCCATCGTCTGAAAATATTGATATCGATGATTTTGGAAATATTACTGGATTATTTTAAACCCAAATGGCTCTATTCTATGTAAAGGTTGAAAGTTTATAAATAGGGTACTTTTGCATATTCATTGTAATTCAATTTTGATGCCCATTTTTGTTTTGTAGTGCATCTGTTTGTTCTTTCAGATTGATTATCAATGAAATTCTTATAGTACTCTTCCATATTTAATAATATCTCCATGCTGTATATTGTTGGTCTTCATATATTATTCAACCCCATTCGGGGCTGAATACTTTTAACATGAATAACCGCCAGATAAACTGGCGGTTATTCATATTAAGCACCTTCGGCGCTTAATATAATCTAACATATCATAAACTAGTTTCTGAAAGATTACACGACAATTGGCATTGGAGCTTAAATAATCTAACAGATCATAAACTGGTTGAACTGTGCTTTGATAAAAAATCCACGATTCAGCCACGAAGTAGTTGAATGTGAATAACTGTGAGTGCAACTCACAGTTAAAAAAACGCCCAAATATTTTCAGCCATGAAGTGGTTGAACCGTGCTTTTTGATTATCAATAAAACTTTTATAAAAACTCTTTAAAATTTGTAAATACCCCCCATGCTGTATTATTGGTGTTCAATGGTTGTAAATTAAATAATCAACCCAGTTTTAGAAAACAGCCACACAAATTATTCAATAGGAGATTTGAAAAAAATGAACTACTTGATTTAGAAACATTTAATCGTTTCAACGATTGTATCGTTGATTCTGGGTTAAACCCAGAATCAACATTAAAAATACGCAATCGGGTGATTGATTATTCGGCACTTTCCCCTTTATAGCTTTTCGACTTTCAACTTTAAGGACTTTCGATCCCGCAAAACAAGTCACCAGCTAGCTGATTGATAACATTAGTTTTTCGTGCCCCGTTAACGAGGGTTAAAAGACTCTCGAAAAATGACAATCCGTCAATTGACGGATTTATTTTTCGGAGCTTTACAAACTTTTTACTTTATAGCCTCAATGCATTACCACAAGTTTCACACTTTTCCGAAACCCATCTGGCACCAAAACTGTTACGTGGTATATGGCCGTGGCCAGTTTAAAAAGGTTCACCGTGGCTATGTTTTCGGTTCCTTTGAGTGGGTATTCGGCCACTTTTCGGCCAATCATGTCATAAATTTGCATTACGGATCCTTCGGGAACGATGGAGTTGAACCGGACCTTCACAATGTCGTTGGCTGGATTGGGATATATTTCAAAACTAATCCCGCTATAGTCTATGGGGCAATTGCCCACGCTGATGGTAACCGTATCGCGGGTTTCATCAAATTTAAAGTCTTTTTGCACCAAAATGTAGCTGGTGGTTTGGGTTGGATTAACCGTTAGGGTGGCCATGGTGTCCAATAAATTGCCCTGCATGTCGTACCACCAATACAGATATTCCGCACGTTGCACACTGCCCAATGTAATGGTATCCCCGGGTTCTATACATTGGTTGCCGCCCGTATTGGCCGGGTATTCTGGTGTGTTGCATTCGTAAACGGCTACATCGTCGATGAAATAATAGGTTGCCCATCCATATGTTAGTGCAATAAATTCAGCATTAGTTTGTGGGGTGGTTTTGAAATTACCAATCGTAACAAATTGTTCTCCACCCTGAGCTATATAATTCATAGTTACTTTTACCCAATTTAAAGTGTCTTTAACTATGTTACCTTCGGAATTACATGTCATATTTGGGCATGGCAAGAGATAAACATTTGATTGTTGACACATCAAACTGTCCACTGTTAAGCAAGAACATAATGCATCTATTGCATAAGTTGAATAACCTATTAAAGACACATAATATGAAATACAATATTTTCCGTCTTTTGATAAAGATTTATCAAGTTTTATTTCAATATATTCACGGATTTCAGCAGATGCACTTGGTGACGTGTAAAACATAATCCCAGCCATCCCATTTCCGCTTCGAGGCAATTGGGTTTGATAAAAATACCAACCGCCTCCCAGAGTTGAGTCGCAAAGATTAAAATAATCAGAAGATCCATTTGGAGGATCTTGTATGGGTTGGAACCATGGAATAGCAGATTGTATTTGTGTCATGCCGTTTGGGCAATGATTGAAAGATTCAAAGCTAGAATTTGAAACTAAATTTTGAGAATATGAATTACACAAAATAAACAAAAAGACTATTAACAATAGTTTTTTCATTGTTTTCAAAAATTAGGAGGATATATTTATTACTTCTTTGTATTAAAAATGCGTTACAAGCATAAAGCTTGTAACGCAATGGAATTATTTCTTATTGTTTTACAACAGAAATTTTAAAGGAAGAGATGATTTCTTTGTTGGATTTAATTACGCACAAATACAATCCTTGGTTTACATATTTCAGACTGATGGAAGTGCTATTCGATTCGGTGACAATAGCAGAGCTGTAAACCATTCGTCCGGTAATATCATACAACTCGATTTTACTATCCGAAACAAAGTTTTCTACTGTTGAAATATTCAACACATCATTGGCTGGATTTGGGTAGAATTGAATATTGTCTTGTACCTTAATATCATGTGGAATTACAATATTATTGCGATGCACCGGTTCTGGACTATAATTGAGGATTGCCCGGGCAATATACACTGCTTCGCCACCAATATTGGGAGCCATATCGGCAATGCTGTAAAGCTCATCTATTAATTCGGCCGATGGTTGAACTCCTTTTGTTACGTATTTTAAATAAATATCGTTCACGAATTTACGATAGGTTTCCATTTCGTTTACAGGAGCCAATGTGTTGTTTAAAGCAATGGCTCTGTCAATGGTTGTGTCGTTTTGCGACAAATCATTGATTTTTGCAATCAGCGGAATGTTTTGATATAAGCTCTGCTCGTTTTGGGTTATTTCGGTTGCAAATTGCTCCGCATTGCTATTAAAGAGCATCGACATATACAAATAGCGCATTTGAACAGCTAAGTTTGCATTTTCGGGGATGATATTTTCCATGGTTGAAGTGCTATCCATATATACGGTGTTGTCATCATCTCCACCTTTACTACTGCAAGGTGATGTAGCGTTAGAACTGGCAACAATAGGATATGCAAAGGAATAAGCTGGATTTGGACTAAGAATATTGGGGGAGTAGCTCGTAATTCCAGCTCTATAATACCAGTTTTTAAGAGCAATACTAGGAGTAGCGTCACCGGTAATCCTATACGTAGGAATTCCTGAAGTTGGGCTTGGGTGATCTGTCCATTGGTTATCGTTTGGCATCGCTGAGGTGCCTTGGTCACTGTAAACGGTAGCAACCGAAAGTCCGTTTGGCATATAGAAACCGTAGTAGTTTTGGTAAAGCGTGTTGCATTGGAATTGTGCGCCAACAATCATTCCCTCGGCATAAATTCCAGTTCCAAAATTATTGAAAGTATTTGTTTTGACTATGGCATTAGGGCTATTTTCGATATTTACACCTCTAAAGAATTTGCGCAAGCCCGAAGATGTCAACGCTGCTGAAGCTATGGTATTGCCCGTAATGGTTATTGCATCGCAATTTGCTACATTAACTCCTTTTCCATTTGCAACTGCAGCATTGTAATTGATAGTGTTATTCAAAACTTTCGTTTTTACCAATCCCATTGATTTGCAATTGAATACTCGAATACCATAAGTACCAACCGTATTGAATGTATTGTTTTCAATGGTTATTCCTCTTGGCGAAGGGGAAGTACTGGTTAAATATATTCCCGATGCTGTGCTATTGAAGTTGTTTAGTCTGATTACATTCCCTCTGTCGAAAATATCTCTGCAAGAAATCCCTGTTTTGCAATAGCTCATAGTATTATTTAAGATGGTTTGATAAGCTAAATAGCTATTATAAGCAATGTCGCATGAGGTAAATGCGTTGCCGTCTAAATAGTTGATTCCGCCAATAGTTACTTTTGGGTGAAGAGGGTTTGCCAAGGCACTTTGCTTTTTCGCTACATGAATGGCGGTTTCGCAATAAAGTTGGGAGAAATCTGAAACTTCACCGGGTGAACAAAGTGGTGATCTTTGGATGTTTTGGAATTTGTTGTGGATGACCGTTATATAAGAGTTATAGGCTTGGATACCACAAAATAAGTTTAAAAATGTATTCACATTTTCTGGCTCAACTTCTCCAACTCTTAGGTTGTAAACATTGTCAATATAAAACCCGGTATAAGATTTCTGACCTAAATAGGGTGCAATCATATTTGTTTGGTTTTTGAACATGTTAGCAGCTGTAGATCCTGGATGGTTTATGTTTGTAGATGGACGATAATCTGTTGCTTTAACTACAATGTAATTATCTTGGAAAGTGGAATTTCTTAATGTGTAATTACCTCCATTGGTTGAATTTACGACATTGTATGCGTCACTAACTCTTGGCGAATTAAGAATTTCTACTTTAGATTGAGTAGAATTAGTATAAATTCCATCCCACATATAATTACAGCCAGCTTTTAAAACTGAGTAGTTGGTGGTAAAAGTGTATGGAGGATTTACAATAATTTTTGCTTCAGGGCCAAAATTAATATTTGTGTTTTGAAGGTTTATGTTATTGTCTATAATCACTGTTCCATTAAAAAAATATTCTTGATTGGTTAAATTTGGTAATGAAGTGATTGTGGTGTTCGAAACCAACACCCCGTTGTTGATGTTGTTGCAACAGTTCCAAATTTTTGTCTCAGTAGTGTCTTTACAGCCATGATTATCTGCAATAACTGTTATCATCCCATAATTAGGAGCTAAAGGGAACGTTGTAGTGTTCCAAGTAATATTTTGTGAGGTGCTAGTGCCAGTCATTCCACTGCTGTAACTTGCATTCCAAGTATAGGTGGCATTTTCTTCGTCAGCGTTTGTTATTGTAAATGTACCTGGATTTGAACATGTATTGAAAACACCACTTACAATTGGGGCTTCTGGATATGAATATACTGTAATATTTTTGGATAACGTTGTGGTGAAAGTGGTGTTGTTATAACTGCAAATTAAAGTTAACTGCACGGTGTAATTTCCAGGGTTTGTGTAACTGTGACTTGCATATTGCGTATTACTTGTTGTTCCATCTCCCCAATTCCAAAGATAGGATGTAGCCGCATAGTTTGGATTGCATAAAGTTATATTGCCAACATTTATAATTTGGTCGGTACAAGCATGATCCACTAGTGAAAAATCACGAATGTTTGTAACTAAAAATGTTTTTGTAAGATTAATCAATTCATCTGTACATGGTTTCTTTATGGTAACAGTAATGGTGTTTAATCCTATTTGTTCAGCGTAAGAACATGGACTTTCATCGTATGGCCAATTGTATGAAACAATTTGAGAAGGGTTAACACTTGGAGTAATTGACCAACAAATATCGTCTTGAAAACAAACGGTATCAGGAACATTGATCGAATATGTATTGTTATTTACTCCAGGGACTACTTGTACAATTATTGAATTGTTGTTTGCAGGTTCTACTGGAGTCCATGTAGTACTATCTTGAATCATGAAAAGTAATTGCAAATAGTATGTGCCAGGTTGTGTGATTTGAAAATCAGGAGTAATTCCACTACTGTATGTTAAATTGTTTCCGTAATTTGCCTCCCACTCCCCTTGTGTAAGATTTTCTGGTTCAATGTATTCTGCGAATATTGTTCCGTTTGCATTTAAAAATTGCCATTTGTAAGAGCCATTTGATCCACTTTCGGGAGAATTTATTTTTGTAAGATCCCCTAACATTCTTAAAGAAAATTTATTACATGTTGAAACGGTGAAAAAATTAAAAGGGGTGCCATTCCAATCCAAAAGGTTTGGAGTTGGAATTGCATCTACTAATTTGTATTCACTTACACTAGAAGGGTTTTCTTCCCAAATATGAGCAGCAAAATAATGATCATTGTTTTTTGAGTTGCTAGTACTTTGCCCTTTCCCAATCATCGGCATCATCATCACAATTAAAAATGTTGCCAACCACCATCGCCTAAGCGGTGTGTGTGTGTGTGTGTGAACGTACACGTGGTTTTTGAAACTAAATTTTCTCTTTTCATAAGCTTTTGTTTTTTTTTGTTTGTAGGTAGTTATTTATTTATCGGCGACAAATATAGAATAAATTAATTTCACTTTTTAACTTTCTTAAATTTAATTTATAAATATTTTTTGGTGAAAATCATGTTGATATTTAATTATTGACAAATACTGTAAAAGTGTCAATTATTCTTTGTAAAAGTTTGTTTTTTATATAGTCCTGTTAATGAGTATAATGTCGTAAAATTTGACGAATAATTAGCTTTGAACATTGGAATAAAGAGTTAGATGGATATCTTTATAAGTTAAAATATAATTAAATTTGAATTATCAATCTATGCTTTCAACTTTTTATATTTCGTCTCTATAAACGAAAATGCTTCAGGTTCGATTTTCTTTGTTTGCCACGGCGCCGAAGGCGCCGAATAGGGTGGTCAAACTTGCAATTTCACGGCGTCGAAGATGCCGAATAGTTCGGATCAAGTTGCGAA
>CAZZHH010000055.1:0-20771 GCA_964653595.1 uncultured Lentimicrobiaceae bacterium | reverse complement strand
TATTCCGACCATAGGGAGGAATCTTATATCTTTTTATCGGACAACAATAATTTAAATTATATATTACTTAGTTTTCTGTTTTATAATACCTCTCATCCCTCCAAATTTGATCACAAAAACCATAGCTAATGCATTTAAACTTATTTTTTTCCAAAATATATTTCCATTGAGCAACAAACCCATCCTGATCTCCCATAAGGATGTTTTCTTTCATGCACAAATATTTAACTTTTAATCCAATATCTGTAAAAAGGTTATTATACTCTTTATTAGAAACCGCATTAAATATCAAACCTTTGTAAGTAAAAATTCTGCTTATGCTTAAGCAATATGTTCTTTTTTGCTCTACCAATTCAATACTAACACGAGTTAAAGAATCTTCATCCTTATAAATCCACATATCATACAATAACTCTTTATTTTTTAATTTTGGACATTCTTTTGCTGAATTCACTATGGCATCAAGAATTGGATACAATGATGAATCAGGCTGACACAGATCAAATTCTTCATATACACGTTCGATAGTAACATTTAAACTATTCCTTTCATTGGGTTCTTCTTTGTCTTTGGGGTTTTCACAAGCTGTAGTTAGCAGAAATAACACAACGGCTGTAATGTATTTTACTTTGTTCATGTGTAAAATTAGTTTTAATAATTAGTGAATTTACCTCTCCATAACATTCTGAATTTGGCATCTTTTCCTGGTATGTCTCCGTTTTTATTTTGAAAATTTTGGATCATCTGTTGTGTTCCTTTATCAGCTTTACCCCAACCAGCCGTTTTTCCATATTCTCCAGATACTTTTCCACCATTTTTAAAATTCCATGGATGATTGTGATCATCAGAATTCAATTTATACCCCTTTTTCATGTATGATTCTGTTAAAGCTCGTCCTCCACCCACACAAGGATTTTCACCTCCGGTATGGCTAGTTACAATTAAATTAACACTTTTATCATTTGGATCTGTATAGTTCTGATTAGACCATTCTACTTGTGTGTTTTTATCTAAGAATAGAAATAATAAATCTGCTACTTCTTTTGATTTCACTTCTGCACTGTGTCTATAAGTTTCCCCAGTTTTTTCTCCTTCATTATTATTAATAGTCGCAGGTGCAGTAGTAAAGTTAGAGATTTGACCTCTGTCTATTTGAATTCCGTTTTTTGTTCCACTCCGGTCATAAGCTCTTTTTCCAGAATCGTAGTCTTTTTTGTTGAAAAGAACATCATAATTTTTTCCACCAGTATTATCAACTCTCTGAGTATTCCCATTTTCATCGATAGTATAACCATCATCCAATACCTCTGTTGAATGTTTGTTTTATGAATACTGTTTGGTGTTATAAACCAGTTCCTTTCAAAGCAGACTCCGAAAAAAACACAAAATAAGTATACACAAGGATTCCTATATGAAGTAATGTATCCAATGATATAACAGCGATAAACAAACTTTCATTTTTACCCCAAAGCCTTTTTTTAATCATGCTAGTAATAAAATCGATCAACAAATGAAGTCCACCATTAATGCCACAAAATAATAAGTTTTGTTGGATTGTTAATGACAAAAACAGATAGCTCATAACAAATAGGAAAGCAGTATAAATAAGAACATGCAAGAACAAATAACTCATCTTAGACATCTTAAATTTACTCATTGAACTTCCTTGCAAAAGAAAATCTCCAAAAAGATGAATAAACAAAATGATTACAATTTTAACAGTCATAATTTTATTTTTTATGTGAATTAGAATATTTTTTTACAGATTTTGAATTTCTTTTTTTGACCTTTTTCTTTTTTGCAAATGTATGAGAAAATTTTTTATGATCGACAAGAATTGTATCCTTTTGAGGCGGCGGTACTGTATCTTTAGAATGGATAAATAGCCAATTATAGAGTTCATCCATTGAGAACAAACGAGAAGGTTCGCCATGCCCTACTCCTTTTAAAATATCAAATTTCAAATTAACTCCATGGTTGCATTTTTTTATTTCCGATACGATTCTTTCAGATTCCTGGAAAGATACAGCCCTATCGGCTGTTCCATGCATTATCCAAAGTGGAATTGTAGCTAATTTGCATGCATCTTTCAAATTTCCACCACCACAAAGCGCTACTGCAGCTGCCACTCGAGCAGGAAACTCTCCAGCAAAATGCAATACCCCATATCCACCCATGCTCATACCAACAACATATAAACGATTGGTATCCGCATTAAAGTTTTGAAAAACATAATCCACTACCTTATTAATTTTAGAGGGATTCCACATCTGGCCTTTGGGACACTGAGGGGCAACAACATAAGCAGGCAATTGTCTCCTCTTAATCACTTCTTTTAACACTCCATACCTTTTAACCAATTCCAAATTTGAACCAGAAAGGCTTTTTCCATGAAGAAAAAGAATTACAGGAATCGGCTGTGTGTCCAATTTGCTAATCAAAGGTTGATGCACCCAAAAATTATAACTTCCTTTATCACGATTCTTTACACACACTAAATTGTCTTGCGAAAAAAGAGACATCCAAGGATGTATGATAAAATAACCAATGATTAATATTTTGAAAAAAATATTCCTTACCTTTCTAATTTTCATTTTTCAAAAATAAACAAAAAAACCATACCCGTTAATAATATAAAAAAACAAAAAGTCTTATAAAGGCATAAGACTTTCTATCTTTTTTAAGTGTGAGGTACGATAAGATTAAGGGAATTTTAAAGAACGAAGGATTCTTATTTATTTAGGGAATAAATATCTTTTTTGTGCTTGATTGATTACCATTAGACAACTTAACAATAATGATCTCTTTTGTACTATCTAAAAATGGAATACTAATTTTTCCACACTGAGAATTAAGCAAAATTTCTTCTTGAAATAATAATTTACCCAATGTAGAAAATATTTGAACATTCGTTTTTGAATTATCTGAAATATTTGTTGACATATCCACCGAGTTGCAAGAAGGATTATAATCAACAATAAATGTAGTGCCTAAGTTCTCTGGAATATATTCAGGGCATAGGTTTGTAACAGGATTTTTATAATAAACCAAAGATGAGGTAGCATCATATCGTAACCTGAAATATTTTGTAGAATCACTTGTTCTTTTCACAAAAGTATGGTAAGTATAGATTCCAATAGATTGAGCTGTTCCATCGAATTCTTCGTGCAATTGCCAATTCATTTGATCTACACTATATTCAATTGCAAACTTACAATTAGAAATTTCACTTAAAGTCTTCCAATTAATATCCCAAATTTTCTCGTTACAGCTAACTGAAAACATATCTACTACTGTGTAACTATCTTTTGAATTACTGTCCACCAAAATAGTATCCATTTGAGCAAAAACACTCAAATTTAGGATGGAGAAGAATAATATGGTAAATAAATTTCTCATTTTTAGATTTTAATTTCTCAAAATTACACATTAATTTTTATAAAGTCAAGAAATCAGGTTGTTAATTTGTGTTATTTTAGATTATTTATACTATATCAAAATAAAAATATTCAAATAATTACACATATTAATTTGATTTTCATGATATTATATCATTCCCGATTTGAGAATATTATTTTTTCATTATGAATTATCGAATAACAAAAACAGAAAAACAATGCTAAAAAATTCAAGCAAATTTCCAAAACCAAGAATTTAATTATCAAAAAAGGGGAACAATAATTACGAATTTTAGAGGTTTATCCCATAATTTGCGATAAAATCACGGAAATAATTTTCACCAAATAAATAATAAAATTGATGGATTCGAAAGGATTGGCAATTTTTTCAAGTGAACTCATTGCTAATTAATGATTTGGATAATACATCCAATTGATTCGGCAAATTTCATCACCCCTCTATAACGAATCAAAAAAGATAAAAATATTGACAACTTCACTTTTCCAAAACAAATAGTCGTGCTTTAATTTAGGGAGGTGTAGCTTAATCTTTAATATTGGATTTTTTTTCACTAGGGCTTTATAAAATTTTATGGTTTGAGAACTAGGTACAACTCTATCATCTAGCCCATGAGCTAAATAAATAGGTGTTTTCAATTTCGAAACATCTGTGTATGGGTTATCAATCACCCTCCATCTCTCTTTATGATAATTGTATGCACCATAAAATCCAATTGCTAAATTATCGTTCAACATATCCAATTGGTTATAATCACCCGAAAGAGCTGCAACGCCCTTAAACAATTTTGGACAATCCATAGCGATAAGGACAGCTCCCCTAGCTCCAGTAGATAAACCAACAATAAAATTCCGTTTAGATTCTTCAAAAAGATTAAACTCATTTTTCAAATACTCCATCAAAGAGTCAACCAACCACTTGCGAGTAGGATATTTCAACCAATCCTTTCTTGTCTCTTTAAAAACTTGAGAATGATACATGCTTTTTCCCATATCGGGCATTACTATGTTGTATCCTTTTTCTAAGGCAACTTCACAAATATCAGTTCGTTGACACCAATCAGTAGGTGGAAAATTCCATCCTTGCAACAACAGGATTGTGCCAATTACTGGCTTACTTGTAAAACTCAACAATGTATTTTGCCCATTTAGGATAATTGTGGTATCCTTTGTTTTGAGTTCTGAACCTGAAACAGAAAAAAAGCAAACTACTTGTAAAATCAAAAAAAGAAAAGTATATCGAAAAAAATTCATCTTAACAAAATTATTAATTGAATACATAATGCAAAAACTCTTAAACTATTTTTAAAAAAAAATTCAAGATGATATTTCAAAATTACAACAAAATCAATATAAAGTAACAACATTAAAAAATTAGAGCAGGAAATACCTAAAAATCAACAACTTAAAATAATTTTTAAAAAAAAAGGGGAAAAGTTTGTAATTTAAAATAATAATGAGTAATTTTGCAGTCCAAACAAATAATACGATGAAAAGAACATATCAACCTTCAAACAGAAAAAGAAAAAACAAACATGGTTTTTTTGAAAGAATGTTAACTGCAAACGGTCGTAATGTATTAGCTAGACGCCGCGCAAAAGGCAGAAAAAAACTTACTGTTTCTGACGAACGAAAAGGAGTAAAACTCTAAACTATATTATAGTTTGTTATAAAAAAAAGAAAACATTTGCCTGTTTTCTTTTTTTTATGTCTCTACCTCACCCTACTTCCCTAGCAATATCTAGAAATTCAACTTTGTTTTTTGTAGATTTCAGAAAAGACAAAAAATCTTCACGTTCAATTACCACAGAAGCGGTATTGTAGTTTGGATGAAAGCTCAATCGAGTGGCCTCCAATAACGATTTATCGACATAAACAATCACATGATGCTCGTTGTCGTTAATTAAGCCAAAAGGGGTTACTGACCCAGGAAGTAAATTTAAATATTTCAACAATCGAGTAGCAGATGCAAAAGAGAGTTTCCCTTGCTTTAGTTTTAATTCAAGTAGTTTAATATTGACATCAAAATCGCATGGCAATAAAACTAAATAATGTTGATTCCCTTTATGATTTCTTAGAAAAATGTTCTTACAGTGAGTAGCTTCGAATTTGGACCAATAGTGTTTGGCAATTTCAATAGTTGGTGCTGGAGGATGACTATAATATTCATAAGAGATCTGCAACTCCTTTAAATATGCATTCAATTTCAAATCTTCGATCATGCTCAAATATTAAAATATTTTTTTAATCCGTTCAAAATTACATTTTTAACCTTAGGCACTTGATCTACTATTACAGAGCCGTAGTCAATTTGTTTTTCAAGCTCGTATTCATACTCAATAGAAACATCATCCTCATACTTATCTTTAAAAAAATATTTCACCTTTTTTAAAGTTTCGCTATATGTGAAAGAAATTTTTTTTCCATAAAAGGTTACAAAAGCATTAATACTTTGAATATCATCAGAATAAAGCAGATTAAATACATATTTTGAAGGATTAATTTTGCTTTTAGAGAAAAATATTTGGGTTTTTTGATTCGAAATTTTCTCATTACAAACCACAAAATTTTCGTTGTTGCGAAACACAAACCAGGTTTGAACCTCTTTTTCCTTCACGATGTTTACGGGTCTGTTCTTTTTCATGATTTTAACTGTTCGAGCAACCATCCATTTTCCTTCGATGGAATCCAATGCTAGAGATCTTTTTAGAAAATAAGAGGGATACGTAGAAGATACTTCATTGCATTGCGCAAACAAGGTGTTACTTGAATTAATCATGAAAAAGAAAATCAAATAGAAGCATCTTTTATACATACTTATTATTTACTCAGTGAGATTTTAAATTGCCCTAAAACTCATTTTTGATATTGAAAAATATTTTACTTAATTTTTGGAACCCATTCCAATTCTTTAATTTTTCGAACGAATAAAACATAACGAGCCAATACAAAAAGATAATCAGAGAGTCTATTTACAAACTTCAACACTAATGGGTCGACAAATGTATTTTCTGCTAAAAAAATAATCACTCTTTCAGCTCTTCTGCACACACAGCGGGCAACATGACAATAGGATGACACTAGATGTCCACCTGGCAAAATAAATTTATCTAAGGGTGGTAACTTTTCATTCATTTTATCTATTGCATTTTCCAAAAACAAAACGTCACTTTCATCAATTTGGGGTAATGGTTTATGAACGTTCACCTGATAATCTGTAGCTAACTGAGATTCAGCAGTAAACAAACAGGTTTCAATAAATAATAAATCACTGCTTATCTGTTCATCTTCGATAGAGTCTCTAATTAACCCGATAAATGAATTAAGTTCATCGAGAGTTCCATAGGCTTCAATTCTAGGATGAAATTTAGGCACTCTAATTCCTCCAATAAGCGAAGTTTCGCCTTTGTCGCCAGTTCTTGTATAAATTTTCCAATTTTTTGAGTCCATAACCTTATGAGTTCATTTTTTGAATGCTTATTATATTGGTATTTAATTGATCGCTCTCTATTTTTCCATCCTTTAACTTAATGATTCTATGAGCATAACGGGCAATATCTTCTTCATGTGTAACCAAGATGACGGTATTTCCCAGTTGATGAATCTTTTCAAAAAGCCCCATTATCTCAATAGACACTTTAGAATCGAGATTTCCAGTCGGCTCATCAGCTAAAATAATTGAAGGATTGTTAACCAAGGCTCTTGCCACCGCGACTCTTTGCCTTTGTCCCCCCGACAATTCGTTTGGTTTGTGATGCATTCTATCTTTTAATCCAACACTTTCCATCACTCTTTCTGCTTTTTCTTTGCGTTCAACTTTTCCGAATCCAGCATACACAAGGGGTAACATAACATTTTCTAGTGATGACAATCGTGGTAAGAGATTAAAAGTTTGAAACACAAAACCAATCTCCTTGTTCCGAATTTCCGCCAAATTATTGTCGTCTAAAGAGCTAACATCTTTATCGTTTAAAATGTAACTTCCACTTGTAGGAGTATCCAGACAACCGAGAATATTCATCATCGTTGTTTTTCCAGATCCAGATTGCCCCATAATAGCAACATACTCATTTTTAAATATTTGCAAGTCTACTGAATCTAAAGCCTTGACGGTTTCTGCTCCCATTTGGTAGTATCTTTTTATCGATTGAATTTGAATAATTGGGTTGTTCATGTTTTGAATTATTAAATTGAAATTCGAAAATGTTGTTTTGACAATTTAGGATTAAAGAAAACTACTCCCATATTAAAAAGATCAAGAGTGAGCGTATTTTTTGAATCTTTGACAATTTCTTTCCAAGCTTGAAACATCTGCTTCGACCAATAAATATCATCAAAAATTAAACACGTATTTGAATGGGAATGTTTGTTTTTTAATATTTCATAATAGTGTAAAGTAGCATCATAGGTATGATTTCCATCCACATACACTAGGTCAAACTGTGTATTTTTATCGATAATGGCATCAAAATAGTGATCAAATGTAGAATGTATATATTCAATGTTTGATTGACCATATTTGCTTTTTATGTATTTAGCTAATTCGCTACATCCTTCAACAGTCGTAATATTCGAATTAGGAGCTCCTATTTTCAATGCATAGGCACCTACTCCGGTGGATGTTCCCAATTCTAATATAATACTTGGATTTAAGAATTTACAGAGATAAATCAAGAATTTAGCATCGTCTACTCGCATAGCAGAACGTTTGGTTATGGTTGAAATTGTCAATACTTTATCTTGATTATTACCTGCTCCATGCTCCTCAAATCGAATAGCATATTTATCGTGGGTCAATGGATTATAATAGCTTTTAAAGTCGTCCTTGTATGATTTATCAAAAGGGACGTGTATCACATTTTTAAATAAATCGAACAAGAATGGCGAATGAGCACTATGTTGATTAATAGACATCAACTTATGATAAAAAAACTTTGATAATTTAAACCCATAGTTCGTCATGCGCATTTAATTTTTACAAATTTAATGATTTTGAATGGTAATATGTCTATTTTTTTGGTTTTTTAGACAATTAATCAAATTTTGGCGGTAACCATAGCAAATACCTATTTGTAAAGAAATTATGTTAAAATTTGAGAGGAATTTTACCAAATTTATCTGGAGAATAAATAGCTCATTTTGCAATCCAATCAATTATTATGAAATATAACTGTAGTTCATTTTGCTATTGACTGGTATTCAGTGAAATAAACAACGGAGCAAAATCGATTTCACTCCGTTATATAAATTTATAAAAAGTTAAAACAGTATATTTAATCGTTTACTACTAGTTTAAATCCAACTCCATGTACATTCATTAATTCAATTTCGGGATCTTGTTTTAGGTATTTTCTCAGCTTTGTAATATAAACATCCATGCTTCTTGCGTTAAAATAGCTATCATCGTTCCAAATTTTGGTTAGTGCATAAGATCGATCTAATACGTCATTTTTTCGCTCACAAAGAAGTTTCAGCAAATCCGCCTCTTTAGAAGTAAGTTTCTGAGTTTGATTATTGATGGTCAATATTTGTCTAGTATACTCAAAAGTGTATTTTCCAATAATAAAACTATCTTTAGCTTGTTCTCCTAATATTTCGGGATTTGATCTACGAATAATAGCCTTCATTCTGACTAAGAGTTCCTCCATGCTAAATGGTTTGGTAATATAGTCGTCTGCACCTGACTCAAACCCTTCTAAAACATCTTGTTGCATAGATTTAGCAGTAGTAAACAAAATGGGTATTTTTTTATCTTTTGCTCTAATTTCTTTGGCAAGAGTATAACCATCTTTTAGTGGCATCATAATATCAAAAAGGCAAATATCGAAAGTATTTTTCGCAAAAGCTTGGTACGCTTCATCGCCGTTGACTGTATGATAAGCTTCAAATCCTTTTGCCTCGAGATATGTTTTTAGCACAAGTCCTAAATTAGGATCATCTTCTGCTAGTAGTACTTTAATTTTTTTATTCTCCATAATCGTTTATTTTTTTAATGGAATTGTAAAAGTAAATTCACTTCCTTTTTTTAACTCGCTTTGAACAGAAATATTTCCTTGGTGAATGTCTAAAATTACTTTTACATAACTTAATCCGAGTCCAAACCCCTTAACATCGTGCCTATTTCCAGTAGGTACCCGATATAATTTCTCAAATATTTTTTTTTGATTGGCTCTGCTTATACCAATACCATTATCTTGAATGGATATTTGTATGGTTTCATCGTTATTATTAGTGGTTGAAATAATAATTTCAGGCTTATTTGGGGTATATTTATTTGCATTATCCAACAGGTTATATATCACATTCGTCAAGTGAACTTTATCTCCAAAGACCACACATTGTTTCGCATTCAAGTGTTGTACAATAGTTCCATTACGAGATTCAAAAACAATTTTCATACTTTTTAACACATCGTCAATCACCTGATGAATATTAACGTTTTCGAGTTTCATCTTTAAGCGAGCAGAATCTAAAACAGCAGTTTGTAGAATTTTTTCGGCCATTTTACCAAGTCGTTTGTTCTCTTCATGAATAATATCGACATAATTTCTCATCATTCCAGCACTTTGAGCAATATCTTCATCATTTAAGGCTTCACATGCTAACGAAATTGTAGCAATGGGGGTTTTAAACTCATGGGTCATATTATTTATGAAATCATTTTTAATATCGGATAGCTTTTTTTGCTTAATAATGGTAGAGATATTAAAAATAAAAATAGCAATTATCACAAGAATCAGAAAAGCAGATAAAAAAAGCATGTTCGCTAATTGCGAGTAAATAAATTGAGACTCATTTGGAAAATAAATTAAGAGGAATGAAGGAGGTGAAAAGATATCCCCAGGAAACAAATTAAACACCAATCCATTGTTTAACAGTTCATTATGATAGTTTCCACTTTTTTCGATACACAATTGTTTTGTCACTCCTGATATTACCCCAAATTCAAAAGGGGTATTAATTTGTTCGTTTCGAAGTTCAAGCTTAAGCAGAGAATCGAGTAAATTCTTATCTATCCTATCTTCTATTGCTTTATTGTTATTTTCATTAATCAAACTTTCGATTACCTGCCCTAAGATGGAGCTTCTATTTACTGGGTCTATGGAGTCATTTTTAACATCAACATCGGTTAACGACCTAGTCCCAAGTTCATTGTAAGATAATTGATTGGTGTCGTTAGGGATGTTTTGAGTGCCATTAGCAGATTTTTTTCGAAAAAACTCAATAGTAATTTCCCCCCTAGAGTCGTATACCGTATCGACGTTATGTTTCGTTTTTTTCTTGCTTTCTACTTCCAGTTTTTTAATAATTTGTTTATTCAACGAATCAATTAAAAGAAGAGGAGATGCTCCATATTTTGGATTTTTGATCTGACGGGCTAGCTCTATTTTTTCTAATTTAGTAACAACGTTGTTAACTGCCTCTTTTACACTTGACAAAAAATTGGCTTCCCTTACTTTTTTAGCATTCTCAATCCAATAAACTTGTACTCCAATCAAAACGATTAGAGACAAACTCATAACTATTACTGGTATATAAATACGATTTTTCCACATAATTAATGCAAATGTAAGATAATTAATGCATATTTTTTATATTAATTAAGAACTTTTAACCTAAAAATCAGATAAATGAGAAAGTGATTTGGGGTATATTTAATTTATTCAAATTTAATTTTTTAAAATGTAGTTGGATGCACATGAATAAGCACAATTATTTTTCAATTTCGAGAATCTCTAAGTTTTCGAACTTATCCGCGTTTATGTCTAATCGTACTGCGGTAGAAACCAAATGAAATCCATATTTTCCAGCTGCGCCTGGGTTAATATAAAGCATTTCAAAATCGCTATCAAACATTACTTTTAGAATATGAGAATGACCGGTTATGAACAAATTTGGTCGCTCAAGCTCAATTTTAGGAAGAACTCCGAAGGAATATTTTTTGGGATATCCGCCAATATGAGTCATCATTACTTTTACCTTTTCAACAGAAAACAATTGATATTCGGGGAAGCGAATTCTAATGTTAAAATCGTCGATATTACCATATACAGCCTTTAAGGGGGCTATTTCGTTAAGTTGAGCACACACTCGCTCATTGCCAATATCTCCAGCATGCCAAATTTGATCACAATTTGCAAAAAAATCTAATACTTTTGGGGAAATAGAAGAATGAGTATCCGAAAGAATGCCAACTTTCATGATTTTCTACACAATTAAATTTCGATGACGGACCACTTCATACAAAAGCACGCCAGTTGCTACCGAAACATTTAAGGAATCAATAGTCCCCTTTAATGGAATTTTTACATGGTCGGAAAAATAATTAAAATATTCTGGAGAAATACCCTCTCCTTCGTTGCCCATTACAATGCATAGAGGACGCGAATAATCGGCCTCATAATGAATTTTTTTTGCTTTTTCGGTGGCGCCTATGATAGCGATACCTGCTTCTTTCAGAAACACAAAAACCTCTTTTAAATTGGTATGACGACAAATTGGCACATTGTGAATCGCTCCTGCTGAAGTTTTTACCGCATCTTCGTTGATTTGTGCTGAATTATGAGCAGGAATTACCACAGCGTGGACACCAGCACATTCGGCGGTTCTGATGATAGCTCCCAAGTTGCGCACATCGGTGATTCTATCAAGTACCAATATAAATGGATCTTCGCCTGATTCGTATACCGTTGGTACTACATCAAAAATACTAGCGTAATCAACCGAAGAGACATAAGCAGCTGCACCTTGATGATTTCCGTGAATTAAACGATTCAACTTCTCAATAGGTACTAATTGTAATGGGATATTGCGATGGCGTATCAAAGAGGTTAATTCACGCATTAAGTCACCTGACAAACCTCTTTGTATTAATACTTTATCAATCGTTTTATCAGAATGAATGGCTTCGATAATTGGACGAAGTCCATAAATAATATCTTTTCTTTTCAACTTTTATCTTATTTTTATCACAAAGGTACAAAAAGCATTGATTATTGCCCAATTAAAGGATAATTCTGCCCAAAATTGGGTATATATTTACTTTGTCAGGATTAAAAAAACAATTTTGTTTAAATATTAGTCCTCATAATACGAAGAAGTAGATTTCTTCTTTTTTATTTCTTTAAAACGATCTGAAATATTAACATGAATACCCACATTAAAGACAAAAGGTATATAGTGTAACCTTTCGGTATTGTATTTATATGAGAAAACTGCCTGGGCATGAAATTTTACATATTTATAACCAAATCGCATAGTAAGAGCTGGTTCTAGGAAAAAGAACACTGGCTGATCGATATTTAATAATTTGTAATCATATAATTCGACCGCTGAAAAACCATTCGAATTGACATTCGAGTAACTTAAAAGTTGAATTCTTGTCGAGAATGCTACATCGAAGTAATCGATAGAATATCCAATGCTAGGTTGAATAAAAAACCGATTTGTATTAGCTAAAAAAGAGCTATTCAACTTTGGAATAGAATTTAAGGAATCTGAAAAGTATTTTTTAAAAGTGCTTGATCCAAATCCTAAACCTCCATAGCATTCTATAATTGCATTATCATTGAGATGCTTAAAATAACCTCCACCGGCTTCTATATGCTGCGATTTGCGTTCATAAGAATAACTCGAAAAATAGGTATCATTGTTGAACATACTTGCACCATTATTATAATAACCATTTAGCATGACCGCAAATTTGTCGCTAAAAGCATAGGCACCCTGAAAGTCAGAAAATCCAACGGTTGCTCTCACCTCATTTTTTTCTTGTAGCAAAGGAACATTTTGCATACTTGGAGAGTACATTACTGCGCAACTTTGTGTCACGAAAATTAGCAACAAAAAGATGGAAAATCGGACAAAAAAAAGGATATGTGTGTTTTTCATAAAAAAAGATTTTTGACAATATTTAGGTTCTATTTTTCAACTAAATTACAAAAAATAATTAAAAAAAGCAGATAATTATTCAAACTATCTGCTTTTTATTCAAAAATCATAAGATTCCAATTATTTTTTCAACCCACTTCGAATTAGCAAAGCATCGATAGTAGGTTCTTGTCCTCTGAATTTAAGATACAAAGAAGCTGGATGTTCTGTACCTCCTTTAGAGAGGATATTTTTTCGGAATGAAGCAGCTGTAGCTTTGTTGAATATTCCATTTTTTTTGAAGACAGAAAAAGCATCTGCATCTAAAACCTCAGCCCATTTATAACTGTAATATCCAGCGGAATAACCACCATCGAAAATATGACTAAACGAAACACTCAAGTTGGAGCCTTGTACTTCGGTAAGCAACGAAGTTTTTGAAATGGCATTTGCTTCGAAATCACTAACAGATAGAGTAATTGGTTGTGTGATAGAGTGCCAAGCCATATCATTCATAGCAAAAGAGAGTTGTCGTACAGTTTGGTATCCAGCTTGATAGTTATTGTAATTTTTAATTTTCTGAATTAAATCGGCGGGAATAAGTTGATTTGTTTTATAGTGACGTGCAAAAAGATCTAAAAATTGTTTTTCAGAGGTAAAGTTCTCCATAATTTGTGAAGGCAATTCCACAAAATCTCTATACACACTAGTGCCTGCGAGACTCGAATAAGTCACATCAGATAACATTCCATGGAGTGCATGACCAAACTCATGGAGGAATGTATTTACCTCATCGAAAGTTAAGAGAGCGGGATTTTCGGCAGTTGGTTTGGTGAAATTACAAACAATCTGAATAAATGGACGATAATCTACTCCATTACTTTTAGACTGTTCGCGATAAGATGTCATCCAAGCGCCATTACTTTTTGTTTCACGAGGGAAAAAGTCTAAATAGAGGATAGCTAAAAATTTTCCTTTTGCGTCGACCACCTCATAAACGCTGACATCTGGGTGATAAACTTCAATTTTTTTATTTTCTTTAAAATTCAAACCATAGAGTTTGTTAACTAGAAGGAAAACGCCTTTTTTCACTCTTTCTAGTTCAAAATATGGTTTCAGAAGTTCATCATTAATTTTAAAGGTCTCATTGATGTATTTTTGAGTATAAAAAGACCAATCCCATCTTTGAAGTTCTCCTTCTAGGCCATTTTTGTTTGCAAATTCTTGTAGTTGTTTTACTTCATTTTTTGCCGCTGGCAGTGAAGCTTCTAACAACTTATTTAAAAAGTCATTTACATTCACTGCAGATTTGGCCATTCTCTCTTCTAAAACGAAATCTGCATAAGTTTTATAACCTAGCAAATTTGCCATTTTTAGTCTTAATTCAGCAAATTGAAGAACAATATTTGAATTGTCGTATTCATTTCCTTTAAAACAGCGGGATGTATATGCAATAAACATCTGTTTACGGAGATCGCGTTTTTCGGAATATTTCATAAATGCGCCAAAGCTGGGAGCAGACAAATCAAAAGCCCAGCCCTCTTTATTTTTACTTTTGGCAGTCATTTCGGCCATTTCAATAACACTTTGGGGCAAGCCTGCTAAATCCTCTTTATTGGTAATTTCGAGAAGGTATGAGTTGGTTTCTTTGAGCAAGTTGTTTTTAAACTGCAAAGACAAATCAGAAAGTTTATTCGAAATATCTCTGTAAGCTTGTTTTTGTTCATCGCTTAAAATGGCACCACTGCGAACAAAACCTCTGTAAGTTTTCTCTAAAAGCATCCTCTTTTCAGGATTCAATTTCAATTGATCTTTCTGTTTGTACACCGTTTTAACTCTCGAAAAAAGGCCTGGATTCAAACTTACATCATTGCTGTGTTCGGTTACCAAAGGCATCACCTCATAAGCTACTTTTTGAAGTTCTTCAGAAGATTCTGCTTCAAGCATGTTAAAAAAGACATTGCTGATTTTTGTTAATAGCGCACCACTGTTTTCTAGTGCTTCTATTGTGTTTTCGAATGTTGGAGCAGATTTTCTTTGCTCAATAGCATATATTTCTTCTTTTGCTTTTTTGATTGCATATTTAAATGCTGGCAAATAATCTTCGGCTTTAATTTGTTTAAACGGAGGAGTTTCAAAAGGTGTACTCCATGGTTTTATCAATGGATTATTCTCTATATCTTGGGCGTGCATTCTACCGCCAGTAACCAATGCTAATATCAACATAGTGATTGCTTTTTTTTTCATTTGTATGTTTTGAAAAGTTAATATTTGAATTCAATCTAATTTGCGCTACAAAGGTATAAAAAATGAGTTAATGAAGTAATGCAAAATAGATAAAAAAAACGCACCATAACGATGCGTTTTTCATATAAGCTAATGTATTTATCTATTTAATGGTACGTTTTACTTCGATTTCGTCGTATCCTTCAATGATATCAGAAACTTTAATATCGTTATAATTATCGATACCGATACCGCAATCTTGACCAGCGAATACCTCTTTTACTTCATCTTTAAAACGCTTCAACGAAGATAATTTACCTGTATGAACAACGATACCATTGCGGATAACACGAATTTTGGTATGGCGGTTAATTTTACCATCCAAGACAATCGAACCGGCAATTGCACCAACTTTGGTAATATTAAACACTTCACGAACTTCGATATTACAAACAATTTTTTCTTGTATTTCTGGAGATAGCATCCCTTCTATGGCATCTTTAATTTCGTTAATAGCATTGTAGATAATAGAATATGTACGGATATCAATCTCTTCCGCCTCAGCTAGTTTGCGAGCTTGCAGGGTAGGACGAACTTGGAATGCGATAATAATTGCATTAGACGCAGAAGCAAGTAAAACATCCGATTCCGTAACAGACCCTACCGATTTATGAATTACGTTGACTTGAACTTGCGAAGAGGTAAGTTTAAGCAATGAATCCGATAATGCTTCCACTGATCCATCCACATCCCCTTTAACAATGATGTTAAGTTCTTTGAAATCTCCAATTGCAATACGTCTACCGATTTCGTCCAGAGTAATATGTTTTTGAGTTCTTATTCCTTGTTCGCGAAGTAATTGAGCCCGTTTGTTGGCTACATTTTTAGCTTCATGTTCATCTTTATATACTTTAAAGGTATCTCCAGCTTGGGGAGCTGCATTTAAACCCAGAAGTAGCAATGGTACAGAAGGACCTGCTTCTTGAATAGCGATGTTGCGTTCGTTAAACATTGCTTTCACACGACCCACAGTAGAACCAGCTACAACTACATCCCCAATTTTAAGAGTTCCATTTTGAACAAGAATTTTTGCTACATAACCCTTTCCTTTATCTAAGGAAGATTCAATCACAGTTCCCATAGCCATTCTTGAAGAATTTGCTTTAAGTTCAAGGAACTCTGCTTCAATTAAAATTTTATCGAGAAGATGATCAATATTTAGTCCTTTTTTCGCAGAAATCTCTTGAGTTTGGAACTTACCACCCCACTCTTCCACTAAAATATTCATTGCAGACAAACCCTCTCTGATTTTATCAGGATTTGCATTGGGTTTATCAATTTTATTGAAAGCAAAAATCATAGGAACGCCAGCTGCTTGTGCGTGGTTTATCGCTTCAATGGTTTGAGGCATAATCGTATCATCAGCTGCTATAACGATGATGGCTATATCGGTAACTTTAGCACCACGAGCACGCATAGCGGTAAATGCTTCATGCCCAGGAGTATCTAAAAAGGTAATTCTCTTGCCATTTTTTAGTTTTACTTCATAAGCACCAATATGTTGAGTAATGCCACCAGCTTCACCGGCAATTACATTTGCATTACGAATATAATCAAGTAACGATGTTTTTCCATGATCTACGTGTCCCATTACGGTAACAATAGGAGAACGGTCTGTTAAATCTTCTGGATTATCAATTTCTTCTACTGTATCATCTTCTGCATCTGCTCCAATAAAAACGACTGAGAAGCCAAACTCATCTGCAAGTAACGTGATAGTTTCTGCATCAAGTCTTTGATTAATAGAAACGAACAAGCCAATACTCATACAAATCGAAATAATTTGTGTTACTGGCACATTCATTAAAAATGCTAATTCGTTGGCTGTTAAAAATTCAGCTACTTTGATAATTTTCTTTTCGCTCAACTCTTGATTAGACAATTCTGTAGCTTTTTGACTGACCAAATTACGTTTATCCCGACGATGTTTAGATGCTTTAGACTTTCCAGTAGGTGATAAACGAGCTAAGGTCTCTTTAATTTGACGATCGATTTCTTCGTCAGTTAACTCAACCTTTTTTACATCTTTTGAAGTCGCATTTTTATTAAATCTCGGATTCGAGTTGTTCGAATTACCTTTGTAATTAGGATTGGGCCTATTTTGTCCACCACCCTGTTGCCCTCCTTGTCCAGAAGAAGCGTTTCCAGGTCGTGCAGTTGAGTTTCCAGTATTTCGAGGTTGTGAATTGCTCCCAGTATTGCCACCCGATCTTGGTTGATTATTTCCACCACTGCGAGGTTGGGAATTACCCCCACCTTGACGAGGTTGGCTATTATTAGCTTGTCCTTGTTGCGATGATTGGTTGTTTCTAGAGTTATTTTGTTGTGAGTTATTCTGATTATTTCCGTTTTGCTGGTTATTCGAGCGATTATTTTGATCGCTACTACCCTGAGGCTGACCAGGGGGTGTAGCCAAACGTTTTCTTCTTTTTTTGTTTCGATCTTCACTCTTTACAGAATTTCCATCCGATTTAGCAACAGGTTTTTTGAAAGAATCCAAATCAATTTTTCCCATAATTTTGGGTCCTTCAAGTTTTTGGAATTCAGTTTTGTATACATCGTCCCCTTGTTGTACAGACGAATCATCCGTAAGAGCATTTAATATAGGAGTTTCAGGAACATTTTTCTCTTCCTTAACATCTGATTTTTGCTGTTTTTCTTGAAATTTTTCTGTAACAGCTTTTCGATTTTCTATCTCGCTTTTTAACTGATCCTCTGTTTTCTTTGCAGGTTTAGTTTTCGTATTCAAAGAATTTAAGTCAATAAATCCAACAGATTTAATGTTAGATTTAGGGGCAGAAGTAGATGTATCAGACGCATTAGATTTTTCGGTAGACACAATATCTAAAGGAGTTTCTTTGGCTTCGGATTTCTCTTGGACTTTTTTCTCCTCTGCTACTGGAGCAGTTTGAGGATGCGATTGTTTTGATTTATCCAGTTCAATTTTCCCTAGGATTTTAGGACCTTCTAGCTTGGTGTCAATTTTCAAGATAGTATTATCTTTGATAAACACCTCTTTTTCTTCCACATCATCCAACTCAACAGAAACAGGTTTAGCGACAGAAGGTGATTCTGATTTTTTTGGAGTTTCAATATTTTTTTTCTGAGCATTCTCTTTTACCTGTTTCTCTCCAGAATATTCTTTGACGAGAATCTCATACATATTCTCATCCAATTTAGCATTTGGATTATTTTCAATGCTATAATTCTTTTTGTTCAGAAGGTCAACAATCTTCTCAGTTGAAACGTTAAACTCTTGAGCCACCTTACCAAGCCTCTTTTTACTGGGGTCTGCCATCCTAATTACTCCTTTTATTCTTCTTTATATTAACTACCATAACAATTGGGCAAAGATACACTTTTTATTCGAATTCTTGTTTAATTATTCGCATTATCTCCTCAATTGTCTCTTCCTCTAAATCTGTTCTCTTTATCAATTCTTCTGTAGATAAATCTAAAACACTTTTAGCGGTATCGCATCCGATGGTTTTCAACACATCGATTATCCATTGGTCGATTTCATCGCTAAACTCTTGTAAATCAATATCTTCATTTTCATCATCTCCATAGCGATAGACATCAATTTCGTAACCTGTCAATTTGCTAGCAAGTTTGATATTATATCCACCTTTTCCAATAGCTAAAGATACTTGATCTGGTTTCATAAACACGTCCGCTTTTTTCTTATTTTCATCCAATTCAATGGTTGTGATTTTAGCTGGACTTAAAGCTCTGGAGATATAGAGTTTATTGTTAGATGTAAAATTAATCACATCGATATTTTCGTTACGAAGTTCTCTAACGATACCATGAATTCTACTTCCTTTCATCCCCACACAAGCACCTACAGGATCGATTCTATCATCGTATGATTCAACGGCAACTTTTGCTCTTTCTCCAGGTACACGTACGATGTTTTTAATGGTAATAATACCATCATATACTTCAGGAATTTCTTGTTCCATCAACCTTTCTAGGAACATAGGGGAAGTACGAGAAATAGTAATCACAGGGTTTCCATTGTTCATATCCACACTTAAAATTACCGCTCTGACAGAATCTCCTTTTTTAAAGAAATCAGAAGGTATCTGTTCTGTTTTTGGTAATATCAGTTCAATTCCTTCATCATCTAAAACTAAGGTCTCTTTTTTCCATGCTTGATACACTTCGCCAGTGATAATTTCACCCACTCTATCTTTATACTTTTCGTACTCTTGAAGTTTTTCGTACTCCATCACTTTCGACATCAATATTTGACGTAAGGACAGAATTTCTCTTCTTCCAAAATGTTTTAGATATATTTTTTCGATATACTCTTCCCCTACTTCAAAATCAGGTTCAATTTTGATTGCATCCGATAATTTTATCTCTAGATTTTCATCTTCAAACTCTTCATCGTCTACAATATTTAAATAACGTAAAATTTCTAAGTCACCCTTATCGATATTTACAATTATATCAAATTTAGCATCGAGTCCATACTTTTTTTGAAGCATATGACGAAAAGCATCTTCCAATATTTTCATCAACGTTTCTCTGTCGACATTTTTGAATTCTTTAAACTCTGCGAAAGATTCAATTAAATTTAAACTATCTTCCATGATAAGAAAGTTTTTATTTGTTTATATTTGGTTACTTAAAGCTAATTTTTACTTTAGCTTCCTTTATTTCATTATACGTAAAGACTACCTGTTGAGGTGTCTCTTTTTTCTTTTTTGCTGGAATCAATAAGGTTACATCGTTTTCGGATGCCCCAATAATCTCTCCTTCAAATTGCTCCTCGTCTAATCGAACAATTTCTAATGTTCTGCCTATATTCTTGATGTATTGACGTGGAAATTTTAAAGGCTGATTGGCTCCATAAGAAGATACATTTAATTCAAAATCTTCTTTTTCACGATCCAACTCCCCTTCCACAAATTTGCTAATTCCAATGCAGTCTTCTATCAAAACACGTTCATCACTATCGACAAATACGTATATTCTGCTATCAGATTTCACTAACACATCGGCGATATATACTTTCAAATCTAGCTCTTTAATCGCTTTATTTGCCAGTTTTTCTATATTGTCCTTATTTATCATATCATTGCATTTAGCTATTGCGAATAAATAAAAAACTCCCACAAGAGTGAGAGTTTTAGTGTTGACCAACCAGGATTCGAACCTAGACAGACAGTACCAAAAACTGTAGTGCTA
>CAZZHH010000054.1:0-21562 GCA_964653595.1 uncultured Lentimicrobiaceae bacterium | reverse complement strand
GGGGAGAGGGTGCGATCTATAAATTGAATTTTGTTGCTCTCCGAATAGAAAATCATGATTTTTAAAGGATTGGAAATATCTATGCTGCTGATTTTTCCATTTTTACTGTTATCATACGTTGCCACTTGCTTTCCAATGCTATCAAATTTCAGTATGGTTTGATTTCTTACAATATACAGATTGCCAAATGCATCGCAATGGAAAAAATCACAAGGGAAATAACTCTTTTGAAGTATTGGAAATTGATTTTGCCCAACTATTTCTATTGAAGTTAGAAAGATTGTTAACAATGTCGCATACAGAAGTTTATGCTTTATAAAGCCTCTTTTATTCATGGTTATACGGATAAAAGTGGTTTAATTTCGTCTATCACTTTTCGGTTGTTCGACAAACGGGGCACTTTGTTCTGTCCTCCTAGTTTGCCTTTGAGTTTCATCCAGTTTAAAAAGGTGCCACTCGGAGCTTTGTGAATGATAGGTTCATGCAACAGAAGATTATGGTATCTTTTTGCATCATAGTCGGAGTTGATTAATTTCAAAGAATTATCTATGGTATTACAAAATAGCTTCCAATCGTTGGGTTCTACTTCAAATTCGATGATCCATTCATGCGCTGCGCTGCTGCCATTTCCAAAATAAATGGGCCCTGCAGTGTATTCCGAAACGAGAGCATTGGTTAATTTGCAAGCTTCTGCAATTGCTCGTTCAGCATTTTCAATGATAATCTCTTCTCCAAAGGCATTAATAAAGCTAGATGTCCTCCCAGTAATCTTAATTCTATGTGGATAAAGAGAGGTAAATTGAACGGTGTCTCCAATTACATATCTCCACAATCCAGCGTTGGTGGAGATAACTATTACATAGTTTGTGTTTAACTCCACCAATTCTAATGGAAAGCTAGAAGGATTGGTTTTTTCAAATTCCGAAAGTGGTATAAATTCAAAAAATACTCCATTGTCAGGAAGGATAAGCATATCGTTTCTGTCGATTTTGTCTTGAAATGCAAAAAAACCTTCGGAAGCATTGTAGGTCTGCATGTAAAAAATAGATCCTTTAGGAAAAAGTTCTTCATACTGTTCTCTATAGGGCTCAAAATTTACTCCCCCGTGGATAAATAATTCTAAATTTGGCCAGACTTCTTTTATGGTTGACTTTCCAGTTTTTTCTAGCACCTTTTTCAACAACAACAGCATCCATGATGGAACTCCAGAAATACTTGTGACATTTTGAGGAATGGTATAATTACTCATCATCTCTAGCTTAGCCTCCCATTCATCCATCAATGCAATCTCGCGAGAAGGAGTGCGGATAAAATCAGCCCATTGGGGTATGTTTTTAATCAGAATGGCAGACAAATCTCCATAGGTTGCATTACTATTTACCTCTGCTTGTCTCATGCTACCACCCAAGATTAAACCTTTGCCAGTAAATATTTTTGTATCAGGAAACATGCTACAATAAGAGGCTAAAACATCTCTTGCACCCTTGATGTGGCAATATTTTAACGATTCGTTACTTACTGGAATATACTTACTTCGCTCGCTTGTTGTTCCAGAGGATTTTGAAAACCATTTTACCTCCGTAGGCCACAATATGTTTTTGTTGCCCTCTATCATTTTGTCGATAAATGGTTTGGTATCGTTGTACGATTGAATTGGGACTAATTCGGAAAATTGTTGGTGATTTTTAATGTCTTTAAAATTGAACTTTTGCCCAAATTCAGTTTCGCAACCTCGTTTAATGAGCTTTTTAAATAACTTATTTTGCAACGGAATAGCATTTTGACGATACTTATCAATATCAGGCAACTGATTGATTAAATATCGACGTAAAATTGCATTGAAAATTTTCATACTTTTTTTATTTAATGCTAATTCCTCGAATAATTAGTTAATATGTTTGCATTCTTCATTGGTTGCGTGTATTTTTGCACATCAAAACTACAAAAAAAAACAATGATTCAATACACCTCTTGTAAAATTAACATAGGATTGAACGTTCTTTTTAAAAGAAATGACAATTATCATGAGTTAAGTACCATTTTTTACCCGGTAAAATTTTTGTATGATGCAATAGAAATTGTTCAATCCACCGATAATAAAGATTTTGTTCACTTATCTGGATTAACAATGGATCGATCTTTCGAAGATAATTTGTGTTATAAAGCAATTCAACTTCTTCGAAAGGAGTATCGTTTTCCATACGTTTCCCTATATCTTCATAAAGTTGTTCCTATGGGAGCCGGGCTAGGAGGAGGGTCTGCCGATGCTACTTATACGTTGAGGATGTTAAATGAAATGTTTGATTTACAGATTTCTAACGATAGACTTCAATCATACGCAACCTTATTGGGTAGCGATTGTGCTTTTTTTCTGCATGATTCCCCTCAAATTGGGCACGGAAGAGGCGAGTTGCTAGAACCATTAAAAATCGATTTGTCTGGTTTTTATTTGCTAATTGTGAAGCCGGATATTCACATCTCTACTGCCGAAGCATATTCGAATATAGTCCCAAATCCAGATCCTTTTGACTTATCTCAAGTTGAAAAAATGCCGATATCGGATTGGAAAAATGTCGTAAAAAATAATTTTGAAGATTCCATTTTTAATAGGTATCCTGAAATTGAAATTTTAAAACAGAATCTTTATAATCATGGTGCTATCTATGCTCAAATGTCGGGAAGTGGCGCTGCTTGTTTTGGTATTTTTGAAAATAGCCCATTACCGATATCAGCTCCTGATAATTGGTCACAGTACATAGGCATATTGTAATGATAACGAAAATATTTTGTCCTTTTTATGGTTGAGGAAACTAAAAATGTCGATTAATGGCGGTATAATAAAATAAAGATGTTACCTAACTAAAAGGTAACATCTTTTTTGTGGATATTATTTTTTATACAGTTCCTACAGGCATAGCTCCTAATGCTGCAAGTTCGTTATCTAGCATATAATAACCGCCTTTGTTATCGTCAATCATTTCGAATTTATCTAAAATGCCCTTTACCGTTGACTCTTCTTCTATTTGTTCTGTTATGAAAAACTGAAGCCATGTTTGAGTGCTAAAATCCTTTTCTTTCATAGCCACTTCGTACAAATTGTTGATGCATTCGGTAATAAATTCTTCGTGCTTAAGCGTCTCCTTGAAAATTTGAATGATGTTTTCATATTTGTTTGAAGGCTCTGGTATTGCTTGTAATTTCGCATGACCACCTCTTTCATTAACATATTGAATGAATTTTAACGCATGAAAACGCTCCTCTTGTGTTTGACGATAGAAGAAAGATGCTGCACCCGGAAATCCATTTGCATCGCACCAAGATGCCATTGCTAAATATATTCGAGAAGAGTGTTCTTCTTCCTTAATTTGATTGTTGATCGCTAATTCTACTTTTTTTGATATCATAACTAATGTTTTTATTGGTTAATATTGAAAGTTGATAAATGAACACAAAATATTGATAATTGTTTGAACTAATTTTATAAAAAAAGGCAGATAATACTGCCTCAAATTATTGAAAATAAGTTGAATTATCCCTTTAACGCATTCGCACCAGAGACAATTTCGGAAATCTCGTTTGTAATAGCTGCCTGACGTGCCTTGTTGTATGACAATTTCAATGATTTTATCATCTCTCCAGCATTGTCTGTCGCTTTATGCATAGCAGTCATTCGAGCCCCATGCTCAGAAGCAACGGAGTCTAATATCCCTTTATAAAACTGAAGTCTTAATATTTTTGGAACCAATTGTTCGAGTATTAGCTCTTTTGAAGGTTCGTAAATATAATCGGTATTTGTAGTAATGTTATGGTTTTGTTTTTGTTTTATTGGCAAAAATTGTTCGTTAATCAGCACTTGAGTAGCTGCATTTTTAAATTGGTTATAGATGATTTCTACAAAATCTGTTTTTTTCAACACAAAATTTTCCATTATCATACTAGACAACTCGTTGGCACTGTCATAATTTGGATTTTCTGTAATAGCAGTATTCGAATGAATTACAGGGTAATCCCTTTTAGTAAAATATTCAGTTACTCTTTTGCCAATGGTGATGATGCTCAGCTTTCCGCTTTCAAATTGAGAAGCGTATTTCCCATGTATCAAATTTAAACCCATTTTGATAACATTAGAGTTAAAGCTACCACACATTCCTCTGTTCGAAGATATCAAAACCAAGGTAACATGTTCCACGGTTCTGTATTCGGCAAAAGCATTATTTGAATTTTCAGTATGGTTCCCAGAAATGCTTTCCAAAATTTCATTTAGCTTTGAGGAATACGGACGAAGCTTTAAAATGGCATTCTGAGCACGTCGTAATTTTGAAGCAGATACCATTTTCATTGCGCTGGTAATCTTTTGCGTAGATTGTACCGATGCAATTCTAATTCTAACTTCTTTTAAATTTGCCATATTTAATAATATGTTTTTAAAAAGCAACATCTCCAAAAAGATGTTGCTTTATATGTATTTATTATTCGTATTTGCGACCAATTTCTGAACACACAGACTCAAGAATATTGGTAATCTCATCATTTAATACCCCTGCTTTAAGATTTGAAAGAGCATCTGCATGTTTCTCTTCTAAGTGATGTAAAAATTCAAGTTCAAAATCTTGAATCCGATGAGTAGGAATATTTTGAAGTAACCCTTTTGTCCCACAATAGATGATCGCAACTTGTTTTTCAACCTGCATAGGAGAGTATTGAGGTTGTTTTAGTATTTGTACGTTTCTTGCACCTTTGTCCAACACAGCTTTGGTAGATGCATCAAGGTCAGATCCAAATTTTGAAAACGCTTCGAGTTCACGGAATTGAGCTTGGTCAATCTTTAGTGTTCCCGCTATCTTTTTCATAGATTTGATTTGAGCATTTCCACCTACTCTAGATACCGATATACCTACGTTGATAGCAGGGCGGATACCAGAGTTAAACAAGTTGGTCTCTAAAAATATCTGTCCATCGGTAATCGAAATTACATTTGTAGGAATATATGCAGATACGTCACCAGCTTGTGTCTCAATGATAGGCAAAGCAGTCAACGAGCCACCGCCTTTTACCAAGTGTCGGATCGATTCTGGTAAGTCGTTCATCTCTTTCACAACGTCGTTGGACTCAATTACTTTAGCAGCTCTTTCCAATAAACGGGAGTGAAGGTAAAAAACATCGCCAGGGTATGCCTCACGTCCAGGTGGACGACGAAGTAACAAAGAAACTTCTCGATATGCAACCGCTTGCTTTGATAAATCATCATAAATAATTAGTGCAGAACGACCTGTATCGCGGAAAAATTCACCAATTGATGCACCTGCAAATGGAGCATAAAACTGCATTGCAGCTGAATCGGAAGCAGTAGCAGCAACAATTACAGTATAAGCTAATGCACCATGAGCTTCCAACGTTTTAACAATGTTTGCAATGGTAGATCCTTTTTGACCTATCGCCACATATATGCAATATACTGGATTCCCTTTGTCGTAGAATTCCTTTTGGTTGATAATGGTGTCGATAGCAATCGCTGTTTTCCCAGTTTGACGGTCGCCAATGATAAGTTCTCGTTGACCTCTACCAATTGGAATCATGGCATCGATCGCTTTGA
Source organism: uncultured Lentimicrobiaceae bacterium (assembly GCA_964653595.1). Taxonomy (GTDB): domain Bacteria; phylum Bacteroidota; class Bacteroidia; order Bacteroidales; family WCHB1-69; genus JBAXTE01. The sequence continues at coordinate 15,969 of CAZZHH010000054.1, read as the reverse complement.
TACCTGTTTGTAATGGCTCTTTTACAGGCTGACGGAAAATTACGCCAGGTGCTTTACGTTCTAAAGGCATTTCGTATGCAGGACCTTCAATTTCACCTTTCCCATCTATTGGTTCACCCAATGTGTTTATCACGCGGCCCACCATTTTTTCACTTACATTGATGGATGCAATTTTGCCGGTTCTTTTGCAAATATCTCCTTCTGTTAAGGTCTTTGCCTCCCCTAGAAGAACAACACCCACGTTGTCTTCTTCTAAATTGAGGACTATCCCTAGCAATCCGGCTTTGTCAAATTGTACTAACTCACCCGATTGTGCTTTTGTGAGACCATAAACACGTGCGATACCATCTCCTACTTCTAGAATGGTGCCTGTTTCTTGAAGCTCTGCCTCTGTTTGAAAGCCGGCTAGTTGCTGACGCAAAATTGCCGATACTTCTGCTGGTTTGATTTCTGCCATAGTTGTTTACAGAATTATGTATTTAAAATGCTTTACTATAAATATTTGTCGAAAATTCTTGTTGTAATTTTTTAATTTGACCACTAACGCTAGTATCTATTAGCTGGTCGTCTACTTTGATAATAACTCCACCAATCAGAGATGCATCTATGTGCTCAATGATTTCGATGGTAGCATTTAATTGTGAGCCAAGTTGAAGAGTTAACTTTTCTTTTATCTCGTTTGAAAGAACAGATGGAGATATTACAATTACCTCTTTTATATTGTGATGCTTTTTGTAGAGTTTAATAAATTGAAAAACAATGTCATGTATGTACAATTCCCGGGTCTTTTTAAAGATGATTTTTAAGAAATTTAAAGAAACTTCGTGAATTGATTTTTTGAAAATTTCTGAAAAAATAGCTACTTTTTTGTCGGGACGGATAATTGGACTTCTCATTGCAAGAGCAAAATCGGGAGAGGTTACGTATGTCTGATTGATGAGATTCATATCTTCATAAACAGTCTCAACCAAGTTTCGCTCTTTTGAAAAATCAAAGAGCGCTTTGGCATAACGAACCGAAATTTTTGTTGTTTTCATTGTTTCGAATTACATTAATTAAAGCGAATTTCTTGTAATATCCCTTCGATCATTTTTTGTTGTTTCTCTTTATTTGCCAACTCTTCTTTTAGTAGTTTCTCGGCAATTTCGATGGAGAGATTTGCAACCTGATTTTTAAGCTCTGTTATTGCTTGCATCTTTTCGAAGTTGATGCTCTCTTTGGCTGCGTCGATGATGCGTTGTGACTCTTCGCTCGCTTTGATTTTTGCATCTTCGATCATTTTTTCTTTTATCTTACGAGCTTCCACAATAATAGAGTCTCTCTCTTCCTTCGCTTGTATAATGAGAAGTTCGTTGTTGGCTTGTAACGCTTGCATCTCTTCTCGCGCTTTTTTTGCTTCATTTAAGGAGTCGCTGATAGTTTGTTCACGAGCATCAAGCATCGCAATAATTGGCTTCCATGCAAATTTTGCTAAAATGAATAGCAAAATGCTAAAGCTGAACAACATCCAAAATACCAAACCTATTCCTGGTGTAATCAATTCCATATCGTTACTGTTTTTTAATTGTGACTTTTTAAAAAAATGGAGCAACAGCAACCAACCGTTACTGTCGCTCTAAATCTTAACTTACACGAAAAGGATAAGTAGACAAACTACGATAGCAAAAAATGCTACCCCCTCGATAAGCGCAGCTGCGATAATCATACTAGAACGGATGTCGCCGGTAGCTTCTGGTTGACGTGCAATAGATTCTAATGCACTTTTACCGATGTTACCAATACCCATACCTGCGCCAATAGTTGCAATACCTGCACCTAATCCAGCTCCTAATTTAGCGATAGCCATATCGCCTGCTGCTTCTAACATTACTGATAATAAAGACATAACTTTTTATTTTTTGGTTATTGATTCATTTTTGTTTCTTATTAAATTCCAATTTAAAGACTTTCGCCTTTCTAACTTTCAACTTCTTGGTGATGATGCTCTTCTGTTGCCATTCCAATAAATATCGAGGAGAGTAGAGTAAATACATAAGCTTGGATAAACGCTACTAGAATTTCTAATAATCCCATAAATATATAAAATGCAACCGAAACAATAGATACACTATATCCAACTCCAGGACTCTTTTCGCCAAATATGAATATCAAACTGATGAATCCTAATGCAATGATGTGGCCTGCGGTAATATTCGCAAACAAACGAACCATAAGGACGAATGGTTTTGTGAAAAGTCCAACAATTTCAACGATTGGCATAAGTGGAATAGGAATTTTCAACCACCATGGAACTCCAGGAGCATTGAATACGTGTTTCCAGTATGCTTTATTTCCACTAAAAGTAGTTACTAAAAATGTAAATAGCGCTAAAACTCCTGTTACTGCAATATTTCCAGTTAAGTTGGCTCCTCCAGGGAAAAATGGAACCAACCCTAATAAGTTATTAATAAGGATAAAGAAAAAGATGGTTAATAGGAATGGTAAATATTTGCCGTAATGTTTGCCTATTGTTGGTTTCACTACATCATCACGAACAAATAGGATTAGAGGCTCTATAAACGATTGTAGTCCTTTAGGTGCCATTCCTTGACGTTTGGTATATGATTTTGCAACTGATATTAAAACGATGCAAATGACCATTATGCCAAAAAATAAAGAAAATACATTTTTGGTAATAGATAAATCTATAAGATTAGCCGATTCATCGGCAGTTCCATCTGAATTAACTTTGTAAATTTTCCCTTTATAAGGTTCCTCCGTGCCTAATTTATAACCTTTATATGCTTCAGTGCCGTGATGAAACTTGCTGGACATAAAAACTACCAACTTGCCATTATCAATTAGTATGATTGGCAATGGAACAGTTAAGTTGGTTGCTATGTGCCATTCGTGCTGATCTACAATGTGTTCAATAATCATCTCTCCAGCATTGAATTTTCCACCTTTATCGCTAGAAAAAGCCCGTGAGTTAAATGAAAAAATAAAAATTGTAGCAAGCAAAAGTGCTTTTGAAATACTAATTTTCATTGAAAGCAGATTTAGTTTATGTTTCCTGATGTACTCTATATTTTGAATTCGAGTGCCAAATTATATCTTTTTTTTTTTACTTCAAAATAGTTTTTGCTCTTTTTTTAAAAAAAAATCATATAATGCAATCAATCAGAGTTTTAAGTTTGCTCTGTTTTTTTGTTTTTTACCTCAAATACTATATTTTTACTTGATATTTTTATTGTTTCAAATATAGTTTGTAATTTAGCTACCAGGTTGAATTAACCTTTTGATTCTGGTTCAAGATTCTCATATCCCAAAAAAATATGTTGATTGTTTTATCTTGATCTATTTGTGATTCAACTTAATTTTTCAAATAGAGGTTCGAGGGGATTGTTTATCCTTGATGCCATAAAAATAATAGATAAAATCAATTTCTGATGTTTCGATATTTTATACACTTAGCTTACGATGGGACAAACTACAAAGGTTGGCAAATTCAACCCAATGGAAATACCATACAAAGTGAAATCACCAAAGCATTATCTACTATTTTAAAGCAAGAGATTTCGATTATAGGTGCAGGAAGAACTGATACCGGGGTTCATGCTCGTAATTATTATGCTCATTTTGAAATGGACAATTTAATAGAAGAATTGGAACAACTCACTTATAAAATGAATCGTTTTTTGCCTAGAGACATTACCATTTATAAAATTTTCAAAGTTCCAAATCAGCTTCACGCTAGGTTTTCAGCTATATCTAGGACCTATAAATACTATATTTCTCAAAATCGAGATCCGTTTGTTAGAGATTATTCTTGGTATCGATTTGGGGATTTAGATATCGATGTAATGAACCAAGCAGCAACCCAATTACTATTGGTAAGTGATTTTACCAGTTTTTCTAAATTACACTCGCAAACCAAAACTAATCTTTGCAAAGTGTCCTATGTAAAATGGGAAAAAACTAGTTATGGAGTTCAATTTACCATTACTGCCGATCGGTTTTTGAGAAATATGGTACGAGCTATTGTGGGAACTCTTATCGACGTTGGGTTGCATAAGATAACGTTAGCTGAATTTACATCGATTGTGGAATCTAAAAACCGAAGTTCTGCCGGAGAGTCCGTCCCAGCAAATGCACTTTTTTTAGATGAAATTGAGTATCCTGAAATTTGATTTTTACACCCTTAAATTAAATAAAGACGATTTATCATGTTTTTTGTACCTTTGCGCAAAGGAGACATTTTTATGGAAAAACGTTTATGGAAACCAGGAACATTGATTTATCCCTTGCCTGCTATTATGGTCAGTTGTGGCGATATTAATGGAGAAATGAATATCATTACCATTGCGTGGACCGGGACAATATGTAGCAATCCGCCATTGTGTTATATCTCTATCCGCCCCGAACGACATTCTTATAACATAATTAAAGAGTCTGGTGAGTTTGTGCTTAATTTAACTACCGAACAATTAGCATTTGCAACTGATTTTTGTGGTGTAAAATCGGGTAGAGATATAAACAAATTTGAAGTTTGTAAACTAACTCCTCATAAAGCATCTATAGTAAAAGCTCCCTTGATTGCTGAATCACCATTGAATATTGAATGTAAGGTGTTGGAAATAAAAAAGCTAGGTAGTCACGATATGTTTATTGCGGAGGTGGTGGCAGTGCATGCAAACGAAAATTTATTTGATTTAAATACCGATGCTTTTGATTTGAATGCCGCACAGATGTTGGTATATTCTCATGGACACTACTTTGGAGTTGGAAAAAAAATTGGAAGATTTGGTTATTCTGTTATGAAGGAGAAGACAAAGAGGAAACTCGAGAAGAATAATAAGGATAATAAAAGATAAATAAATTTCAAGATGTTTGAGAGGTTGACTCTGTATTTTGATGATTATATTAGAAATGGCTATTTAAATTGATGAAAAACAACATCTTATATATTTCTGGCTGGTATCCAACACGAATGAAACCCACTTTGGGAAATTTTGTGCACAAACATGCCGAATGTGCTAGTTTGGAGAATAATGTTAGAGCGCTTCATGTTTGTACAGATGTGGATGCAAAAGTTCCATTTGAAAAGGTGTCGCAACAAATTCCCTTTCCTTCTACTGTTATATATATCCCGAAAAACCGCTGTCCAATCTTTGGAAAAATTCTTACCTATTTTAAGATTATCCGTTTGTATTTATCTGAGTTTGAAAAGATGGTTGAAGATGGATTTTCGCCCAATTTAGTGCATGCCAATGTTGTGTTTCCAATTGGAATAATAGCATGGCTTTATCATAAAAAATTTGGAGTAAACTACGTCATATCCGAGCATTGGACTGGTTATCATGATTATGCGTATCCACGTCCAAATTTTATACAACGATGGATTATTCGAAAAGTAGCAAACCAGGCAAAATATATTTTACCTGTATCAGATGATTTAAGTAAATCGATGCGTAAGCATAGGATTACAGCCCCAATGGCAACTATTCCAAATGTAGTAGATACGAATTTGTATTCTCCAAAAGATATAAAAAATGAAAATTCTTCGATAAAGATGATTCATATATCGACGTTAGAGAATGTACAGAAAAACATAACCTTGTTGTTACAAGCTTTTGCTAAGATCTCGCAAAATCATTCGAATGTCGAATTACATATTATCACCGATGGTAACTTAATGGATTATTCAGATCAAATTCAACAATTAAAGATAGAGGGTCTCATTGTAAATCATGGCAGACAGGATGTTATAGGGGTTTCGAAAATTTTGCAAGAGGCAGATATATTTCTTCTTACTAGTAATTTTGAAAATTTACCTTGTGTACTAATTGAATCCATTTCTTGTGGAGTGCCCGTAGTTGCTACAAATGTAGGAGGCGTTTCGGAGATTGTTAATAGCAGGAATGGAATTCTTGTTTCGCCAAACAATTTAACCGAATTTGTTAGTGCTATAGAAAAGATGATTATAATACATAAAACCTTCGATAAGCAAGATATGCATCAGTCTGCACTTGAAAAATATAGCTACCGAGCCGTTGCGAATCGCTTGACTGAAATTTATAATGAATGTATTTTGATAGAGAAACCACTGTATGATAAAAAAAATATTTAGCACTTTTACATTACGTTTTGCCTCTGCACTGCTTAATTTGTTAATTGCAGTAGTGGTTTCTAGATACTTAGGAGCAGCGGGTAAAGGAGAGCAGGGTATCATGCTTACAACGATCGCATTGATTTTGCTTTTTGATAATATTATTGGAGGTGCTTCGGTGGTTTATCTAACCCCTCGATTAAAAATTAAAAACATTCTGATAGCTGCCTATTTATGGTCGATTGTGGTTAGCATTGTGTCGTTTTTAATTCTTTATTTCACTAATTTAATAGCAGCTGAATATCAATTGTCAGTTGCTATTTTAAGTGGATTTTGTTCTGTTTTGTCCATTAATTCATCGGTCTTGGTAGGCAAAGAACGAATTCATCAAAGCAATATATTAAGCTTTCTAATCCCTTTTATTACAGTTTTTTTATTGATTTTTATCTTTTCTACATCTCTCTCAACTAGCATTGATGCGTATGTGATTTCTCTGTTTTTTGCCTATTCAAGTTGTATCATATTGAGTTTTTATTATTTAAAACCAATATTAAAAAAGCAAGAAAAATTTTCATGGTTTGGAGTGAAAAAATCTTTTTTGATTCTCCTTAAATATGGAATTCAAAATCAATTAGCTCATATTTTTCAATTGTTGAGTTTTAGAATTAGTTTTTATGTTTTAGAACATTTTTGGGATAAATCTCAAGTAGGGATTTATTCAAATAGTGTGTCGGTAATCGAATCCATTTGGATGATATCTAGTGCGATAACTCTCTACCAGTATTCTAAAATAGTGAATACTTCGGATAAGAAATATGCACTCTCTTTAACAGAAACATTAACAAAATATGGTCTTTTTGTTTCATTTCTTGCTTTGATTCCTTTGATTTTGTTGCCTTCTGGATTTTTTACCCTGATTTTTGGTCCCGATTTCATCGATATGAATATGGTGATTCTAATTCTTGCCCCTGGTATATGGGTTTTTAATTATGCTCTTATCATTGGCCATTATTTTTCCGGAATAGGAAAGTATTATGTCAACGCTATTGCATCTGCCATTGGGTTTTTGATTACCCTGCCGTTAGTTTACTATTTGATTCCAAAATTTGGTATCCAGGGTGCAGCAATAGCAGCATCTTTTTCTTATCTTTGTACATCATTGGTCGTATTGCTCTTTTTCTTTAAAGCAGGTGGAAAGTTTGTTCTTTTTCCTTCTGTCAAAGAGTTGAAAACCATAATTATGAATTCAAAAATCGCTTTCACTCATAATAAAAAATAAAATCATGCTTAAAATATTTAAGGCTTTTAAAGCATTTGTTGAAATTGTTAAAATGCCATATCTTCTTAACTTAATCATAGAAAATGAAGAGACTCACAAGCGTATATTTCACAAAAAATTTCCTGAGATAAAACAATTTAAACAGATCTCTTTAACGGATTTTTTGGAAGAAGATAAAAGTGTTCAGGTTTCACCTTTTGCATACCTAAGTGGTGCTTCTTTGCCAACAGATCTTGCGCTCCTTCAGCTGGTTAGTAAAAAACATAAGGTGGAAAATTATTTAGAAATTGGAACATGGCGTGGAGAAAGTGTCGCAAATGTGGCCCCTTTTGTCAAAAATTGCTTCTCGCTCAATCTTTCCGATGAAACTATGAGAGAGATGGGAATGGAAGAAAATTACATTAAAATGCATCGTTTTTTTTCAAAAAATATTTGCAATGTAACCCACCTTTTTGGACATTCTCAAACTTTTAATTACGATACACTAAATGTAAAATTTGATTTAGTTTTTATCGACGGGGACCACCACACTGAATCGGTTGCAAAAGATACTCAAAAAATACTCTCCGTGTTGAAAAATGACGCTTCTATTATTGTATGGCATGATGCTCAAATAGATCCTGAAAATCCTCGATTCGAAGTGCTTTTGGGTGTTTATCAAGGTGTGCCAAAAGAAAAACATAAACACATATATCTGGTTAGTAACTCTTTGTGCGCCATTTATTATCCGTTTGATGTTGCTGCTACAGATTTTATGGAGAACAAAACTCCTCAGCAATTTTATTCGGTTTCTATTTCAAATCAAATTATTGAACATTGATAATCTATAAATTCTTTCAGTGACAAATTTAAAGGTTTAATCGATCTGACACCTCATGGATTAGGAAAAAGGATCCTAAATAGATAGTTTTAGGTTCTCCATGATTTGGTGTTATTTGTTATTGTTTTGTTAAATATAAACCACCTAAAAAAAATATTGTAATTTTGACCGTTCAAATAAAATGGTCGAAATTCAAATGTTGTCAAAAGAAGAAACAAGAGATTCAATTATTCAGATTGCGCGAAATATTTTTGGAAAGTATGGGTTTCAAAAAACATCGATGAATCAGATAGCAAATGCCAACAGAAAAGGTAAAAGTTCGCTATACTACTATTTTCAAAGTAAAGAAGATGTTTTTAAAGCTGTTCTCGATCAGGAAACATCGATGTTGAGGGGAGAGATTATGGCCGCAATTTCCGAGCATGATGATCCCAAAGATAAATTAAAAGCATATGTCCATGTGAGAATGAATGGATTTCAAAAGTTGCTAAATCTGTATGATGCTGTTAAAAATGAATATTTAAGCCACCTGCAATTTATTGAAAATGTTAGAAAAATATACGATGAAACGGAAATAAATACGATTAAATCCATTTTAGATGATGGAATAGAAAGAGGTTATTTTTCAATTCCTAATACCTATACTGCTGCAATGGCATTAGTAACTGCAATGAAGGGATTAGAATATCCATTTGTTATCTCCAAAAATTCTCCGGAATATGTAAACAGTCAAATTGAAGTACTCCTAAATATTCTATTTTACGGAATATCTGTACGTTAAATTTTTTTGCCATAAATTAGACCAAATGACGAATATGGTCGAAAGTTAAAATATTATACTGTCAATTTAAAATATGAAAAAATAAAATGAAAAGAATGAAAAAAAATAGATTATTAAAACAAGTTTTTTGGCACAACAAACAGTTGTTTTATATGATTTTTGCTTTTTATGTAATTGGAAATCAGAATTCTTACGCACAAACAGTTCTCTCTCTATCCCAATGTCGGGAGATGGCAATAAAACACAATAAAAAGTTACAGTCATCTGAGCAAAAGATGGAGATGACTTCAGATTTAAGAAAGTCGGCTTTTACTCAATTTTTACCAAGTTTGGATTTTACTGGTACTTATACTCGCGTTAATAAGCAGTTCCAATTGTTGAGTGAGGACAAGTATTTACCTATTTACAAATTTGATCCTGCAACGATGTCGTTGAAACCGGATTTGTTTACAGTTGGTGGTCGCCCTGTAATTATGGAAGATGGAAATCCTTTATTCAACAATTATGCTTTTTTGCCTAAAGATCAGTTGAAAATGGGGTCTAAAAATATTTATTTACTCAATATGGGCTTAGTACAACCTGTTTTTTTAGGTGGAAAATTACAAAGTTTTTATCGTATTGCTAAAATCAATGAAAAAATTTCTGAGCAAAATCATCAGTTAGAAGCATCAGAGGTTATTTTAAAATTGGATGAATCTTTTTGGCGAGTGATTTCAGTCGAAGAAAAGGAAAAAGTAGCACAAGAGTACAAAAAACTAGTAGATAAATTGGTGTCGGACTTAGAAAATCTAAAAATTGAGGGGATAGTCACCAGCAACGATGTGTTAAAAGCAAAAGTAAAACAGAGTGAAGCTAATTTGATGTTGTATAAGGCCACAAACGGGTTAAAATTATCGAAAATGGCTTTGTGTCAACAAGTTGGTTTACCCGTAGATTCGGATATAAACGTGTATGCGGAGATAGATTCTCCATCGGATTTTGTGTTAGATACGGCATATCGTAATTTGGCTTTATCCAATCGACCTGAAATTGAAATGTTAAAAAATGCAGTTAAATTAACCAATGAAGCTGCAAATATTGCAAGATCTAGATTTTTGCCTGACGTAGTATTAACTGCCAATTACACCATGGCAAATCCGAATCCATACGCTGGTTTGACAAACGATTTTGGGGGTGATTGGAATATAGGGTTGGTGGCAAGGGTCCCCATATTTCACTGGGGGGATCGAATTCATACCATGAATGCAGCAAATCATTCTAAAAAATTGAGTGAATTGAAGTTATCTGAAACGGAAGAATTAATTAGTCTTCAAGTACAACAAGCAGTTAATATGTATAATGAGGCATTGCAAAAGATAGAATTTGCTCAAATAACTCTCCATCAAGCAGAAGAAAATCTTAAATTAACGAATGAAAACTTTCTTGAGGGACTGGTTAAAACAACCGATATCTTAGAAGCTCAGCTATTGTGGCAAAAAGCCTATACCGATTTTATCGATGTTAAATCTGATTTTAGATTACAAGAGTCGAATTTGAAAAAGGCAATGGGTGGATTGCATTAATATATACGGATTATTTATAAATCAATAATTTTAAATTTAAAATAATGAAAAAGAAAAATAAGGATTTAAGAACAGGATTAATTGCATTAATTGTAGTGGTAGTAATTATTTTTATCATTGGTTTAATTGTTAACAGACCTGAACCCGAAGTGATACAAGGTGAAGCTGTGGCTACGGAAGTGCGTATTTCAGGAAAAATTCCGGGTCGTATCGATCGTTTACTTGTAGAGGAAGGTACTCAAGTGAAGGAAGGGGACACGTTAGTGATAATAGACAGTCCAGAGCTTACGGCCAAGATGGAACAAGCTTCTGCAGCCCAAAATGCAGCGAGTGCCCAAAATAAAAAAGCGCAGAAAGGTGCTCGAAAAGAGTTGATTATGGGAGCTTATGAGATGTGGCAAAAAGCAAAAGTAGGATTGGATATAGCCAAAGTTTCTTTTGAAAGAGTACAGCGCTTATACGAAAAGGGGGTTATTCCTACACAAAAACGAGATGAAGCGGAAGCTCAGTACAAAGCTGCGTTGGCTACTTCTAATGCAGCTAAATCGCAATATGACATGGCGGTAAATGGAGCGGAAAGTGAAGATAAAGAAGCTGCATCTGCTTTGGTAGAACGTGCCCAAGGTGCCGTAAACGAGGTAAAATCTTATATGTTGGATAAATTTTTAATTTCCCCAATTAATGGAGTAGTGTCCGAAATTTATCCAAAAAGGGGAGAATTGGTGGGAACCGGAGCTCCAATTATGAGCATTGTCGATTTGAACAATATTTGGTTTGCCTTTCATGTGCGTGAGGATTTATTGGGCGATTTAAAAGTAGGTAAGGTCTTTAAAGTGAAAATCCCAGCCTTAGATAATCAAGAAGTAGACGTGAAAGTGACCTATATGAAGGCAATGGCTTCTTTTGCAACTTGGAAAGCTACCAAAACTACTGGACAGTTTGACGCTAAGACATTCGAAATTCATGCACGTCCAACTTCAAAAGTGGCTAATTTGCATCCTGGAATGACTGCCATTTTTGAAAAAAAGATTAAATAATTTTTGAAAAAAAACATTGACTTCAAGAATATTAAAATATTAAACCATTGTTATGTCATCTGATTTTTTAAGCGCCTTTAAAACAACGTTTAATCGAGAAATAAAAAGAATTATCACTCGCCCTATTTATTTGCTCTCATCTGTTGCAGTGATGGGGTTTTGTTATCTTTTTTTTCTCACGTTGTTCTACGAAGGACTCCCTAATAAAATGCCCATTGCCATCGTAGATAAAGATAACTCTTCTTTGTCTCGTCAATTTGCTAGAAATTTGGGGGTTACCCAACAAGCCGATATCGTGATGCGATTGAATAGTCATACCGAAGCTCGTAAAGAGATGCAAAAGGGAAATATTTATGCTTTTGTAGAAATTGAAAATGGATTTGCTCAGAAAGTGCTCTCATTCCGATGTCCAAAGATCGTGTTTTATGTAAACGATAGTTATTTAGTTGCAGGTTCTCTTTTATACAAAGATTTAAGTTATATGAGCATGCTTACTTCAGGGGCTATGCATCGCCAGACTCTTCGAGCAAGAGGTGTGGATGAAAATAAATTAATGGGAGTCATTCAGCCAATTACGATCGATAATCACTCTATAGGAAATCCATGGGCTAATTATGGAGTTTATCTTTTAAATCTGCTGTTTCCGGGAGTTTTACAATTGATAATTCTATCGATAACCGTATTTTCAATTGGCGTTGAGTTGAAAGAAAAAACCTCTCACTTGTGGATGGATAGTGCAAATAACTCCATGATTGTGGCCCTTACGGCTAAATTATTGCCTCATGCTTTGATCTTTTCTGCCCTAGGTTTTATTGCGAATATTCTGTTGTTCAGATATATGAATTATCCCTTAAACTCCAATATATTATGGATGTTTTTAACTACTTTTCTATTTGTTTTGGCATATCAGGCAATTGGAGTGTTAATCATTGGAATAGTTCCAGTATTAAGAGATGGAATCACTTTGGTTGCATTTTACGGTCTGTTAGGTTTTACGTATGCTGGATTTACTTTTCCCATAGAACAGTTGCCTTATCCTGCTCAAATATTTAATTCATTGTTCCCTATCCGATATTATTTTAAAATTTATGTGAATCAAGCATTGCATGGTACGGAGGTAAAATACTCCTTGTTATCCTTTGTGGCTTTGTCTTTTTTCTTGCTATTGCCTTTGATGATTTTAAAAAGATTGAAAAATGCTGCTATTAAAGAGAATATGCCAATTAATTAATCTTGATAATTTTAAAATTAAAAAAATGAATAAAAAAAATAAAGCAATATACTTATTATCCAATTTTATTTCAAATACAAAGGATACTTATCAGGTTTTTGTAAATGAATTGAAAACGATTTTTAAAGATAGAGGTGTGGTGATTATATTAATATTAGCGCCGATTGTTTACCCTTTGCTATATTGCTCTCTTTATTTAAACGAAACATTAAGGGATGTCCCAATTGCAGTTGTAAATGAGTCAAAGTCAGCATTGTCTAGACAGTTAATTCGAAATATGGACGCTTCTCCAGATATAAAAGTCGACCATGAATTTCTGAATATTGTAGAGGCAAAAAAAGCGTTTGATTCGAGAAAAGTAAATGGAGTAGTATATATTCCATCCGATTTTGATAAGAAATTGAATACTCACCAACAAGCCACAATCTCTGTGTACTGCGATATGAGCAGCTTTTTGTATTATCGTGCTTTGATGTTGGGAAGCAACTATAGTGTGCTGGACATGAATAAGCAAATTCAGCTTGAACGAATAAATGCACAAGGAGTTAATGGTGAAAGCGCCACAATTCAAGCGGATCCCATCCCATTTGAGGAGAATATTTTGTATAATAGAGGAATGGGTTTTGCTAGTTTTCTGATGCCAGCTGTGTTGGTTTTAATACTACATCAAACGCTATTTTTTGGGATTACCATGGTGGCAGGGACTGCCAGAGAAGAGAATCGTTTTCATCAGCTAGTGAGTGCAAAATTTGGTAGACGTGGAATTTATCGGGTGGTGTTTGGCAAAGCGATGTGCTATTTTTTGATTTATCTTGCCTGGCTTGTTTTCACGCTAGTGATAGTTCCACGAATATTTAACTTACCACATATCGGAAATAGCATCGATGTTTTTAAGTTCATGCTTCCATTTTTGTTGGCTACTATCTTTTTTTCGATGACACTATCGGTGTTTTTCCCGAATCGAGAGACTAGTATGATTGTGTTTCTGTTTTTTTCGCTGATTCTCCTTTTTTTGAGTGGAATTTCATGGCCAATGTCAAATATCAGTTGGTTTTGGAGAGCATTTGGATGGATTTTTCCTGCCACTCAAGGTATTCAAGGATATATTAAAATCAATAGCATGGGTGGGGATTTACATAGTGTGAAATTTGAATATCTAAGTTTGTGGATTCATACCGCAATCTATTTTATCACTGCTAGTTTAGCATACACCTGGCAAATGAGACGAAAAAAATCAAACATGGAGGAAGTTTTAGTGGAAGTATGATGTATGTTTTTTAGGTTTTGTAAATAAAATAATAATTTCAGAATGAAAAATAAAAGTGTAATTTTTTTTACTGTTTTAATGTGTACAGTAAATATCCATGCACAAGGTTTGTATGGCAAAATTGGTGGTAATATGGCTTTTGGATGGCCATGGAGGTATTCTTCAAATGAATCTTACCACGAATTGATAGTCTCTACTACAGGGACAGAGGTGACCTCCAAAAATTCCAACTTTGGCTTCGGAGCTGGTCCATCAGCATCTGTAGGCTACATGTTTAACTCATCTATTGGAACTGAAATCGCCGTAGGATCGCATTTTGGAATTTCACGAATAAATGAAAATACCTACCTAAACCCTCAAACTTACCGCACTTATCGCACAGACGTTGGAATTAAGTGTAGTTGGCTGTGGATAAATCCTCAAATAGTAGTAGCCTCCAATAGTAGTGATTTCAGTCCGTATGCTAGGGTTGGGGTTGTGATAGGAATTTTGCCAAAAATGGAAATGTTGTATCAAAACATAAACGATCAGGGAGAACGAAAAATAGAATATTCTGGTGGTACTCCATGGGGACTTAATGCTGCTTTAGGAATAAGTCAAAAGCTAAAAAACAATATCAACTTATTTGGTGAGCTTGAAATGGTCCAACTGAATTTTTCTCCTTTATCCTCTGAGATTACAAAATACCTCGATGAAAACGGAAACGATATTCTTCCATCCTTAAACCAAAAAAATCGAAAAACAGAATTTGTTGACTCTTGGAACAGCACTGATTTGACGATTGATATGCCCAATAAAATGGCTAAAATAAATATACCCTTAAGTAGTGTTAAGGTTAACGTTGGAATTAGATATAACTTTTAGAAAGTAAGAAAAATGAAAATAAAAACATTCGCATTTATGGGGCTTTTCTTTTTTGGATGGTCCATTCAAGCCCAAAATTTTTATGTAAAAACTGGCGCACATTATTCGTTGCAAATGCCGTCTATTGCAGGAATCCAACAAGTATCGCAGGCTTCTGCTACTTCGATATCGTATCAATCTGTTGATTATCAAATTGCTACAGGTGTTTCTCCTCAAGCAACCTTGGGGTATTTTTTAAACAAGAATATTTCCTTTGAAATTTCGATGGGGTACCATTTTGGAATTAAGCAAGTAGTAACTAATCAGTTATATAATTCAGGTGTTGTCTATAATCAATCCATTGAAATGTCCATGAATTACGCTTATTTTAATCCAAATTTTGTTGTAAATGCTGGATTTGAAAAACTGAATCCATACATCGGATTAGGGTCATCCATTGGCATAGGGAATGTGCTCACCGAAGAGATTACCAACGATAATAGTAGTTATTTGCGCCACTATTCTTCGAGCGGAGGAATTCAGTTTGGCTTTTATGGTAAAGTTGGGTTGGATTATGTCTTATGCTCAAATTGGTCATTATATGCCGAGATTGCTTATGCAAATTGCTCTTGGGCTCCTGAGAAAAAACATTTAAATAAAGCTACCGACAGTTCTGGGGACGATGTGTATGAGACCATTAAGCCATACGAAATGTTGACAGAATACAAAGAGAATTACAAACATAATAGCGCCGGTATGATCGATTATAGTAAATCACAAAAACGATTGAAATCATCTTTTCCTCTTGATTTTATATCGATGGGAATTGGGGTAAAATTTCGATTGTAAAAATTGAAAATGGAATACTTATTCATTAAATATGATACGTCTGAATGGTTTTAGTAGTTTTGCCTTTCGACGTGTCATTTTTTTTTTAGTTTTTTAAAATACAGGTTTGATTTATTTTTTGGTTGTTAAAAATTAAAAAAAATGACTAAAAACTATTTTGAATTATCTGATTATAGCTCTTGATTTGTAAAAAAAATAGTTTATATTTGTTG
>CAZZHH010000053.1:0-21886 GCA_964653595.1 uncultured Lentimicrobiaceae bacterium | reverse complement strand
TTACCAATCGATTTTAGTTTAAATTTGTTCTTATCTTGTCTAAAATTAATTCCGCCCTTTTTTCAATAAAATCTTCAAATTTATCTTCTGTCCAAAAGCTTTCATCAGTCGGAATTAGGTGTTTCAATGCGTATGCTGCCTTGTCTGTTACATAGTTGTCAATCCAATTTTTAAAAGGTTTACCATTTTTTTCACCTCGGTTTGTACCATAATCAAGCAGTTGAAAATTTCTAATGCTATTAATTTTCGCCCAATCATAATTCAGACTTTCCAGAATATTTTTAGGCATAATATGGTCAATGTCTTGCACTCTTACTGTTTGCTTTTTATCGTAAATCAAGTAGTACATAAATTGACTTTCAAAAACGTCAAGTTTACTTAAATCAACGACCTCTGTAAATGTTATTCCGTGGTCATAGTAAACTTTAAACATTTCTTGAGTTGGAAAATCCTGATTCTTAAATGTCTTGAGTTTTTCAAGTATTTTTTTAATTCCTGTTTTATAAGGAATCCATCCCGCTCCTTTACTTCGAAAAACGCCATTCACAAGAGAGTAATTGATCCATTTTTTTATTCTTGGAAATTCAGGATTATTAGCATCATAATCATCAAAGTATGTTTCAACTTCTTTGTCAGTGATCTGTTTATGGAATATATGATAAGCAACAAAGAATAGAGGAATAAATGACCTATTTCCTTCTTTGTAATAATTATGCAAGTCAGAATAGATTAAAAACTTTCTCAAACACAAAAGTGCATTCCAAATTCTATCTTTTTTCTCAATAGCAAATTCAGCATCAGCAGCAGAAATGTCAGCCATTTCTTTGCTGTTATTGTCTTGCAATATAAATACAAGTTTTATTAAGTTATCTTGATTTAATCCAATATCCTTAAACTCGTTTAATACTTCATCAAGAAATGCTTCCATTTTCCATTCAAAACCCTTTAGAATAGACGCAACTAAATCAAATGGTGATAGTTTTGTGCCCCCATCATTTAAACGCCTAAAAAGTTCTACAATCTTCTGTCTATTATTCGTTTCATTTAATGTTTTATTTACAACAACTTTCGATACGCCAAGTGTTTCAGCAGTTATAACATTTTTGTAAAACGCTTTGACATTCTTTATTATGTGAGTTTTTTTTGTGTCGTCTGATTGATTTTGAGATATTATTATCTCATTTGCAACCTGATCCTCATCATTTGTATCCTTCAATCGTCTCAATAGGTTACTTGCTAAATACCAATTATGCTCCGAAATTGGTCTTCCGTTATTATCTTTTGACTGCCTCGGAAGTTTACTTTCATCGTTTTCAAACTTGAACTCAAATTCGGTATTATAATCACTGAATAGGTCAAAATATAGAACTCTTCCATTTATACTTCCTTTCAATCCAATGTAAAATGTTTGAAGCCGTTGCTGTCCATCAATTACAAAGTTTTGAAGTTGTGTTAATTTGTCAATTTGTCTTGATGGTATTGGTTCCCCATCTTTTGTAAAAGGGCGGAAATTAAATAATGGTTTTGTTTCTTTTTCTTCTTCAATAACCATAATACCTCCAAATGAATCACCTTTTAGTAGGGTGTCAAAAAGCATTTCCATTTTTTCCTCGTCCCAGACTAATCGTCTTTGAATTACCGGAAGAACAAATTTTTCGTCCTCAATTTCAGTTATTATGTCTGAAATTCTGTTTGATTTCCATATTGCCATATTTTGTCTGTTTATTGGTTTTTAAATTGGTTGGTAACTTAACTCTTTAATGGTGAAAAATCTCACTCCATGAGTGATCGGAAAGATTAATCCCGTCCAACCAAATCCAGTAATTTTCTGAATGAAATTCACCGCTCTTTACCCTTTTTAAAGCATTTTGAATCATTGAATCCATTTCCAGATCGATATCTGTTTGAAACTGCGGTGTAATTCCAATGCGCAAATCGGATTGATATCCATCGAAGTATAACACAAATTGCCGTTTCCAGCACTCTTTATAAAACACCAGATACTCTTTGGATTTTCCGAATTCAAGGTTGTCAATAACAGTCCAACGAGTTGCTGTAAGCTGTTCAACCAACGAAAGTCTGTACTGCTCAATAATGGCCTTTTTAAGTAAGTCAAATTTGTCTTCCATCTCAAAGACAAAATCAAGATACTCTGCTTTTGACAATACATGGTCAATTATATTTGCTTGCATAATGTATTTTATGTTGATTTATCATCAAATTTTCAAATCCTGTTAACCGACCGAAGAGAGCTCAACGAAGTTAATCTTGTAAACCGACCGAAACCGTTTACGGTTCGACGAAGTCAACGGAGCTCAGCGAAGCTAATCCTGTCTTAAAAAACAGCTCGGAAATCAGCGACAAATGTATTTGAATCCTGTAAATCCTGTCAAAAAAAACTGCTTAGCATATCCTCGCTTAGCGCAATTTTCATCCCGATAAAGTTTTTGTTGGTTTTTTGTAAAAAAACGTACAAAATCTAAATCGGGATTCAAATCAGAATTATTCAATGTAAATCTCACTCAATTTCCAAAATCATCTCCAACAGATGGTGCTCCCCTTCACTTTTCGTAGCGGTCCAAATCACCGACGCCTCTTTTTGTTGGAAATACTCGAGTATTGAAGCCAACGTGCCCAAGGCCAAATCGGGCAACCGTTTCGGGGAGTCGATGTTAAGGATTACAGTTGGTTTTTCCTTCAACCCATTATCACTGAAAAACGGATTGCTTCTCTTCTCAAACTCCGTCAGCAAATCGGCATCGTTTTGAGCTTCAAAGGCCATGTTTTTACGGATAAATTTCTGATTCAATGGCATGGTTGCCAATATGTCCAAGAAATCAGCGCCAACGATTATCTTGCGCTTTTTTGATTCAAATTTACCGCTTGGCGGAACGCTCTGGATGTCTGTTTTCATTGTTGTTGAGTATTATTAATTATAAGTTGTTTTACGCTCAAATAAATCTCTTCATTTGCTTTTTCAAATGCTTCATCTAAAAACAGATTCCCATATTTCTGACGAATCATATTCAAATCAAAAGAGTGAAAATTTGAAAAACCTTGCAGTATTTGTGTTACAGAATTGGCGTATAATTTTCTGTTATTCCCCTCAAAATCAAATGGCAGTGAGCAAAATAGACTAAATGACTTATTGCTGTTGATTAAGTTAATAAATAGCTCTTTGGACAATGAGGTGCCTGAAAATCCTCCAAATCCAGCAAATAAAACAAAATGATACTCCTCATTAAAAAGGTCTTTTAACTTTTCGGGAATGATTAATTCTTGGGTATAATCCGATATTTTGATTTTCTCGTTTTCCCTGCCCACATAATATCCTTTAGGTGCAAATTCTATAAAATCTATTTCAGGAGCTAAACTTAGTTTCTTCTGTTCGGTTACTATCATGTATTTGCCCTCAATCCCTTTATTATGGATATATTCTGCCAGAATACTTCCAGTACCTCCGAGTCCAATAAAATAGACGGGCTTATTATTTGTGATTTCATTTTTCATAACGTTTTAATTTAAAATGACTTTGCTATAAATCATTTGTGTAAATAAATTTTGGGTAAAGTTAAGTTTCAAGCATGTCAAACAGTGTCATGGTTGGTTTATTTTATTAATGGTTGGTTAAATATTTTCTGCCAATCATCATGGTACTTTTCGTCAACCAATTCGACTTTACCTAAAATTGTTTCATGTTTGTGATTTTTTATCGAATCTCCTTTAAACAGTTCTACGGCAAAATTTCCAATTAGTGTATTGCCTAACCATTCATCAAAATAACCAGCTGCTAAAAAACGTCCTTCTTCTAATTCATACCTTAATTTAACTTTTTTAAAAAATAATGGTGTTGGTTTACCCCTATAATAATTTTCAGAGTTAAGAACTTGCTCATAAGTGATCCCTTCAATTTCTAACATTCTCAACAATTCTGATATTGATAATGTGATGTACCATTTCTCAATTTTACCTTCATTATCCCATTCAATATGATACATTCCGTCATATTGAAGTTTGAAATTTGTGATTTCATTTTTCTCTTCTGTTTCCATAACTTTTAAATTTTAGATTAATCTATTTTTTTCACCAATCAATTCCATCATCTGATCCATTCTTTTGAGCAAAATATCAACTATCACCGAAGTTTGTTCCCATTGTATTTTTTTTTCAAAATAGTAATCTTTTCCAAAGTCTTTATTCAATTGGTTGATAAATTCGTTGATCAGTTCTGAATAGTACTTTCCTATCTCTGTTTCTAACGACTGATTATGATATGTTACTGTAATATCAAAGCTCACACTTAGTTCTGGGTAAAATCTCGCTACTTTTTTAAGTCCGAGGTACACTCCGCAAAAATCGATTCCAGTATTCGCCCAAGCGCTGTCAAAAATAGTGGTTAATGTTATCGAAAACCAATTGTTATGAATGGTAAAAGAGCCGTCTTCGTTTCTTATAAAATGGCTTCCAACAGGCAACAATAGGTCAATTCGCCCCATGAAATCATTAAATAGGGCTATAAATCGGTTTGTTGCAGCAAGTTCAGGGATGTCATCTCTTTTATAGCTTTTTAATAGGTTCCGCAGGTGATTATCTTCAGATATGCTTGGACTAACGATGCTCGAAAATTTAGATAATAGATAATACTCCGAGGCCTCTTTAATTATATTGATAAAATCGTTGTTCTTAAGGTCGGAAAGCGATTCGTTCCAAAGTGCTTCAAACGATTTGTCTTTTTTAAAAGCATCTTCTAAATATTTACACAAATAGTATGTAAAGTCGTGACTGTAATTTTGAACCACTTTTTTTTCATTTAAGCCAAGGATAAAGAAGCCGTCGATTCTTTTTGTAATGTTTTGTTTTTCCATAATAATATTTAATAATGGCAAAACTACAAGCAGATAAAGCCAAATGATGACGTGGGTGAAATAAGGAATAAAAAAACCGCTCTTTTGGGGAGCGGCTTCCTATCTTAAAAAATCTGGTTATAAATAAGTTTGAATTAGAAAAGTCTTAAACTTATTTTATTATAACACATTCATCTATACTATTTGGTCTCTTTTTCCATTTAAATAATAAACAAGCTGAATTATCATTTAAAACACCAAAATAATGAGCTTGGCAGTGTGCATCAAGCAACTGTGATTCTTTGATCAACCTGCATTTCCAATTTGGTAAATCATCAGGACACTTGTACTCATTAATAATTTCATCAAGAGATTTTTCAACTAACTTAAGTAATATCTCTTTCAAGTATTCGCTAAAATATCCTTGAGTAAAATTATTTTTTAAATCTATTGTGTTTTCAATTAAACATCTTTTGTGAGAGCCAGTTCCATAACTCCAAGTACCCCAATAATCGTAATAATCATTATTTTTGATAGTGAGTAAAGCACTTCTAAACTTATTTGTTAAATAATTAGTATTAAAATGCTCAAGAACAACCTTATAGATAGAATTTAATAAGCTAGCATTAAATGGATCATCCTTATTCTCAACACCGACACAATATAAGGCAAATGCAATTTTCCCCTTAAAGAAATTTGCATCTTCAGTTGAAAAAATTACTTGCTTGTTTTCATGATTTTTTTCAATGATTGATGCTTTAAATATTTCCTCTGATGTTTGAGCTGATGCAAAAGTCGATTTAATTTTATTTAAACTTAAATATTTATAAATATCATGACACCCATTTGATATATCTTGACAACTATTTGATAATTCCTTTATTAAACCTATTGCTCCAATAAAAGCAGAAGCACTATCAATTGTTGAGTTTTGGACGATATTTCTGACAACTCTCAGCCATTCTGAAAATAATTCAGAATTGATTTCTTTTTGACTTAGTAAGTATTGGGTTTGTGCATAGAATAAAACTCTTTGTTTATATTCTGTTTTTGCAGCTTTTACAAACTCAATAAATAAGTTGTTGTCTATCTCTGTGTTACAATTTATCTTTACTTTTTTACTTTCGATAAAATCCCATAAAGACAAATTGTTTAGAAATAATTCATCATTCTGATTTTTTGAGTATACCTCAAAACAACTTTTTAAATATTCAAAAGAATCTTTAGTCGAAAAATCATAAGGACTAACATCTGCAGGATTATTAAAAAGGATTGTAATTCTGCGTTCTATCCTTTCTCTTTTAACAGCTTCCTCTGTAATGTTTTTTTCTTTTTTTTCTTCAAGAAATTTTCTTGTATTTTGTTCATCTTCATAATTTCTATGAATTTCTAAATTCTGAGCATAATGATTAAGGGCAATACCGGCAACGAATTTCACAATTTCATTGTCAATCTGATTATCATCTCCTCTATGTTTCCAAAATAAATTAGTCCAAGTAGTGTCAATTTTATGAGAAAATGTTTTTTCTGTTAGCTCTTTCCACTGTTCTTTATTGTCTTCCGTTAATGAGAACTCTTTCTCAAATTCATTTTCTTTGATGTATTTTTCAAAACGAGCTTTAAAATTCTCGAAATCAGTCAACCCTTTACCTCTTGCATTCATTTTTATATAAAGGTCATCGGTTAAACCTATATCATTGAGTTGTTTAAAATGAAAGGTGATAGGTGGATTTTCTGAAACGAGTTTTTGCCAATAAATTTTTAGTTCCTCATCATTTTTTTCTTTTAATCGTTCTTCAATACTATCAAGCATTATTAACATAGCTTTGATTGTAGGGTCTTTCTTCCACGATGAAAAGAACCATTTTGAGTCGGAAATTTTTTCACTAATTGCTTTCCCTTCTCCCAAATACTCTGCGTTATCGACAAGTTCATTACAAAACTCTCTTGATGAAATTCTTGTTTCATAAGTGAATTTAAAAAAATGGTTTTTAGTGTTAAGCAAATCTCCCGTTTTTAATGCAATATACCAGTGTAGCAAAAACAATGTTGTTAAACGTTGTTGCCCGTCTAACGGCTGAAAAACATCTTTTTCTACATTCCCATAAACAAAATCCAATTCAAGAGACCCTTTTTCAGATTCAACTGCCTCGATAATGGTTTTCAAGAATAAAGACCTGATTTTATTAGTTTTTTCAGTTTCCCTGCCTTGTGCAAAATCTCGTTGAATTATCGGAATTTGAATTTTTGATGTTTCGGAAAGTAATTCCCAAAACGACATGGAATTTAATCGCTCTACTAATTGATTAGCAGAAATCTTACCATCGATATCTTTCATATTATTTGTTATTTTTTCGATTCTTTCAATTTTCATATGCATACAAGATTTAGCTGTTAAAAATATTTTTTAAGTCTTCAAAATAATCAGTCCGATCGTTTTCATTCCACAACTCAAAGTCTTTCAATTCTTTTGAATAATATTTCATAAACACATTTCTGGTACAAACCGGAATAAATGTTCCATTCTTTTCATTGTCAATTATTTTATTTCTCTTATTTTTAAAAGAATCATTTTTATATGAACGATTTGTCCCCCTGTCAAGTAAGCATAAGTTGTGAATGCTGTTATCATCATCACCTAAGACATATTCAATTATTGACTTAAAATCTTCATCTGTAATTTGAATCTTTTTATTTATTATTTCAGTTATCTTAATATTTAGATCGTTATCAGTATGCTGATTATCTTTTTTTACGAAGTTATTTTTCAGCCAAGTATATTGGTCTTCTTGTTTTACTTTTACCTCAGTAGCAATTGCGTGGATGTGTTCTATGTCCCATCCCATCTTTTTATCTTTATATCTTATAAACGGAAAGCGCATGGTTTCATCCTTATTGTTTAGCATAGTTTGGATGTTATGCAGTAATAAAATCTTTCTAATCAAATCTGAAGATCTTCCATATTCCAATTCTTCCAAATTTTTACATTTCACTTTTTCTTCAATTTTAACATTAAGTAGTTTCTTAAATTCTTGCTTTTGTTTGTCTTTGCATTCCTTTAATAAATCAACTATTTTGGATTCTGTTGCAATAAGATAGCCGATCTTATGATACAAATCTCTATCGGCAAACCATTCTTCAATGGTTTGAAATATTCTTTTAATTTCTTTCCAATTAGTATCAATTTCATCTTTGCTTTTTAATTTAAATTTTTCGGAAAAGAAACGGAAAGTGGAATATTGGTCGTTGCCATTTTTTATTCCATCAATATTCTCCATGATATTGAATAGAAATTCAATGCGAGTTGGTAAATCATTTTCTGAATTGTTGACAAAATACCAAAGTTCATCGTTTTGTAATGCATATTCCATTCTATCCCATTCTGATGCAATTTCTAACTGTCTTAATCTGATTCCTTCTGTGTCAGAATCTGAAAAATTTGAACTATTAAGAAATAAAGCTTTTATTAGTTCAGCATTAGTTAATGGGATTTTTCCCATATTAATGCGTGTAAAGATTTCAATAGCATCTTTTTCAGCTGAAACTTCATACCAAATCACTTTTGAATTTGATTTTAATTTTGATTGAAAATCATTATTGTCAAAATCTTTTTCGTATTTAATTTTGAAGTTTTTTACCCAATCATGAATTTTATCATATGCTTTTGTAATATGGTGAAAATCAATATTATCGTAGCTGATAGTAGCCTTGTCTGTTATTTCATCAATTTTCTGATCTTGAAGAAATCCATCACTTTCATCACGAGTCTCATATTTTATCTGAAATTCAGAATTTTTTTGCTTTCCAACCCACATTTCATTTGCATAATGAATAAGTAAGAAAATGGATGTTAATCGTTGTTGACCATCAATAACTTCGTACCAAGTGCCTTGCAAATTATTTTTTGCTTTCATTTTTTCGTCACACTCTTTTATGATTACAGGTTGCAAACAATACCATGTTTTTTTATCTGTTTTCTCAATTTGAGTTGGAATAAAAGCATTAATATCTTCTAAAAGATCTTCAATTTGTCTTTCTGTCCAGCGATAACCTCTTTGATAAGAAGGAATAAAGAACTTGTACTCCAAAAGTTCTCCAATTGTTTTTTCTGTTAAATTGCTCATGATTATTCTTGTTTTTGCAAAAGTATTGAAATTAAAAAGATTTATAAGTATTATTATTAATTTAAATATTAATTATTTGTAATTATTATTAAATCAACCTACCTCTTCACCTCCATCATCTTGTCAAATCTCTTCTTAGCACCTCCAAAATCACCCGAACTTGGTCCCATTGAAAGCTAAAAACAAAAAAAAGCCAATAGTTAAAATATCGGCTTTTCCAAAATTTACAATGCCGGAGCATGCCTTCCTTTATTGCTTCCATCGGGATGTTTGGTGCAATGGGCGTTTGTCATTGAACTAATAGAGCTAAATGATTGCCCACAGTATTTGCAGGTGTACTTCGCTTTTTCACTTCCTTCGTAAAGTTTATGCCTGCCTTTGTTTGAACCAAGTGGATGCTTAGTGCAAAATGCGTTGGTTAACGAAGATACACTCGAGAACTTTGCTCCACAATACTCACAATAAAAATTTGCCATGATTTTGTCTTTTTTGATTAATTATACCACAAAAGTAGGGATTGACCACGCCAAACGACGTCATAGGAAGTATCGCATCTTTTTATTTGATGGTATTGTATGTTTTCATCATGTTCGGATCAAACGGTTTTAAAACCTATTGGTGAATAATTTGAGTTGTAAATCAATTCATTATTGCAAAACTCAACTACTTCATCAATCCTTGGAGTGATCCCGTTGACAATTTCGTGGAGACTCGATTTTCGTGCGATATTTTCGATTTGTCCACCTGAAAAGTCATACCTTTCGGCCAGTAATAGGCTTTCTGCATCAGTCAACTGGTTAAGTTTGCTTTTCCAGATTTTAGATCTGTTTTCAGTATTTGGATTTGTGAATCGAATTTTGAACAAGAACCGCCTTTCAAAAGCCTTGTCTAAATTTTCGGTAATATTGGTGGTTGCAAACAGGATTCCATTAAAATTTTCAAGTTCTTCCAACAGGATGTTTTGAATAGCATTCTCGGTTTTTGCCGTTCCCGAGCTGTCCACGTCTTTCCGTTTCGAGATGATAGCATCCGCTTCGTTGAAAAGCAAAATTGGCACCAGCTCACACTCTTTTGAATAATTTTTATAATCAGTGAAAATTCGTTTGATGATTTTTTCACTCTCGCCAAACCACATGGATTTTGATTGGCTGATTTCAACTTTGAAAATTTCCCGTTTGGTCTGTTTGGCAATTTGATAAACCACTTCGGTTTTCCCAGTGCCTGGAGTACCATGTAGTAATATGGAAATGCCTTTTGGCAACCCTTTTTCTTCCATTCTCTTTTGAGTTTCAACAAACGTTTCATTTCTCAGCAAGTTCTTCACCATCTCAATTTGTTTGTTCTCTTCCTGGTTAAAGAGCAGTTCTTTATGATGTGTTTTCTCTGGATCGATGATGTTCTCTTTTTTTAAGGAGTTTGCAAAAAGTTTAATGCCAAAAGATTGCAGCTGTTTCAGGGAGGATTGGGTCAGTTTCAGCTCTGAATCATCAAAAAAGCTGGCTTCTTCCACCTCAATGAGATCTCGTATTATCAATTCATTTTCGTTTGACATAATTGTTTGGAGAAATGCTGCTTTTTTGTGATTATTTCCAAATATTCCTTGCGCAGCGGCTCCAAGGTCGATCGACTTTTTGCCCGAAACATTTTTCCAAATCATATACAAATAGAGATATTGATTCGCGATTTCAAGATGTAAACCCGAGACCCAACCGACTAAAGGAAAGTGCGCAGAATTTGCAACCAATGCTTCTGTTTTTTCAAAAAGCTCATTCGTGGTTATTTTATCACTCTCGCGTTGTTGTCCCAAACAATACAACTCTTCTAAAAATTCATACACGGTTTCATTTTCATTTTTCAAAATATCAGGCATTGGTTTGTTTTGCAAAATCGCATCCGTGATCATTTTGTTCAACATAAACTGATCGTTTGCAATTGTGACTTTTGTTCTGTGAGTGGATTTTTCTTTAATTAAAATCCCTTTTAATTGCAACTCTTCAAAGTCTTCACTAAATTCTAGAATTTTAGTTGGATTACAATCAAAGTATTCAACTAAGTCTTCAATATCGACTGTGTTGCCTTTGTAATTAAAAACAAACACCATCGCAATAAAAAATGATTGATTTTTGGTTGCCTGAAAATAATCCGCAAGAATCGTTAAATCGCTATCGACTTTATCAAACACATCCGTAATTTGTTTACACTCTTTCGATTGTTCATAGACGTTGCCAATGCTTGTCAGTAGTCGTTGCTTAATGTTTTCCATCTCTTTTTTGAACAAAGTTAGGAAGAGGGTGTGTCAAAATGTGACGTGGTTGGTGAGTTGGTGTGTAAAAAAACCGCTCTTTTTGGGAGAGCGGCTTGAAACTTCTACTACTTTAACAATTCTTTTATTTCAGGATAATTATCATAAATAATACTTGACCAATATTCATTACCATAATGACTTCGACTACTAGGATGATGGATTGCAATTATTTTAATTTCTAAATTATTCTTTTTAAGTCCAATAATTCGTTCAGGTTTTGTGTTAAATCCATCAATTGTAATTTTCCATTCTTTATTCCCATTTGCAATAAGGGAACCAAGTCTGCCGATACTTTCAACTCCAATTTTTAATATCACTTTAGGCTGAATAATTTCGGCAACATTTAAAATCACTGGCCAACTAATATCATAATCATCTTCATTAGGCCTGCTATCTCTGTTTTCTAAAACTCGTTGAACTTGATTCATATAGGCAACGGAAGTCCAAATTTTATCTCTTTCTTCAAAACTTGGTTTATCTTGATTTAATATAATTTTTTCAACAGCATCAAACAATTTTCTATTTGAAAAATCTGGATTTTTAGAATTTAAACCTTGATTTTTCACTAAACTTCTTGGGGCTTCCGGATCACTTTCAGGCCAACCTTCTCCGTCATCATAGAAGCTTTCACCTACAATGAGCAAGTTTGTTTTTTGATAGTCAGCTCCAATCCATGGAAGCCATTTTAGATTTTCAACCTTTTTTAAGGTGTCATCAAATTTAGTCAGAATTTGTTCTTTCATACATGTAAATATTTTATTTGCAAATTTCTAATTCAACCACGCCAATAATCTTTGAATGTAAAAGATTAAAACAGCTCTTATTTTAGGAGTATTGAACGGTTTTATTATACCCTATAGATTTTATGTTTTAAGTAATCAATAAACCAATCGTCATAACTTTTTGACTTTTCTAATTGATTACAT
This sequence comes from uncultured Lentimicrobiaceae bacterium, assembly GCA_964653595.1. GTDB lineage: Bacteria > Bacteroidota > Bacteroidia > Bacteroidales > WCHB1-69 > JBAXTE01. Next base: position 9,687 of record CAZZHH010000053.1, on the reverse strand, counting down.
ATTTTTTCCCAAGAAATTTTTTTGAATGATCCTCCTGACGATTTTATTGACTCTTGGAAAAGCATAAGTCTATACTTGTTTTTGTCATTGAAAAGTTTATCTAAACCCAAATTGATTAATTCAAACTTGGAGGATGACATACTTAATTTTGACGCAAATGCCCAATTTCTATATAGCTCATAATGCCCACTTTCATAGAGTTTATCATTGTCAATATTTTCAATCAAATATTTTTGATATTTTTCTTTATTAAAGTTGATATTATTAGAACTTAGATATTTAACTTCAATTAAAACAATCTTGTCATTCGTCTTAATAATAACATCCGGCTCAGACCTCCTATCTTTAACTTCTTTAAAATCATCAGAAACTCTAATAATTTCGTTCTCTAAATTATTGTTTTTGTTATTTATACAGACTCCCCAAAGATAGATATCTGGAAGTTGATCATCATTCCTTTCAATATTTAAAATATTTAGCAAGTCATTAATCCTATTCTTTAATACAAAATATTTTAAAAAAGACCAAGTTAATGCATCTTCTGATGTGGAAAATCCAATTTTATTTCTTTTGTTTTTTCGATTAATTATATTCAACGAACCTTTAAGGGTGTCGTCTAATCCATCTATTAATTTTTCTGGAATATTATCATTGTAATTCTCATAAATTAATTTAGGCTTAGTCTTGCTATTTGAAAAACCTATCAGACATTTATTACACTTTCGAAGACAATCATTGTATGAATTTGTTTTAACAATTTTGTCATTTTTCTCAGGTGGTAATAAATCAATCCCACATTTAGGGCATTTTAAAGCATTAAGTTGCATTCTACTGTTTTTAAAATAATACTTATACACAAAAGTACAATATGTTTGTTGTAAATCAATCTTTAAATTTCAATGTTAATGAATATTTTAGGTTGTTATTATTAAATTATCTATGATTTGTTGTTCTTTGTATATTTGAAATCGATCACGGGCTAATGATCTGATATTATCATACTTAAACGGAACCACCATTTCCCCCAAAGCATTAATCAAACCCCATTTTCCACCAATAATTTCGCTTTTTGCGTGGTTCCAGCGTCCGCCTTTATTTACTCCGATAACTTCATCGGGGGAGTTGAAAGACAATGGCAGTAAGTGTTCACAAGCAATGATAAGGTTGCCGGTTTTATCCACACAACCCCATTTTCCATTTATTGCTACGTCGCCAATCCCGTATTCAAAAATACCTGCATCGGAATAAATAAAGGGGATGATGGTTTTGCCAGATTGGTCGATAAAACCATATTTTCCGTTTAATTTGGCGGCAGCAAAATCGGAATAAAACTGAATTTCTTCTTCGTAAATTGCTGGGATTACCAAATGTTCGCCTTTGTTTTTTAAGCCCCATTTTCCATCCTTGAAATAACTCACTAGACCAAATTCTTTCATCTTAAATAACTCCTCCACCAAGCACCAGTCGGACAATTCCAAAGAGAATGGCGACCACGCAAAGCACCGTTCCGCCTTTCGACCGTCCGCCAAGACTGAATAAAAGTCCAATCACTGCAAACGGGATAATAAGCCAATTGAGCCATCCCAAAAGAGGAACAAAACCTAATAACATTCCTAAAATGGATAATACTCCAAAAATTCTTCCTAATGTTTTCATCTGTATTTGTGTTAATTTATTTTTGCAAAGCTATTGTCTCACCACGCCAAACTACGTCGTTGTTAATAGTTGTTTATTTCTTTAGGGGGCTTCCAAAAATTAGATCTTAGAAGAAAGGAAGAATCTTGAAACTACGGCATACCGAATGTATGCCTTTTAAGTATTTTGTATATGTTTTGTACATATTTTGTAGATGTTCTCTATTAAAAGCTCTCTTACCGTTCTTCATTAACCAACCAATGTCAGGTCATAAACAATGGAATATTCCCTTTTTTTCAAATCTCTTAATGCGCAATTGGGGATCGACAAATAATTACCTTTGCGAAAAATCAGTTATAAAAAAATGCACTAAATCAGTTAAATTTAAAAACCTTTGTGTGACAATTTCAGCGTTTTACTTCTTCCCCTTCAGCAACGATTTGATCTCGTTCAGTTTCATCAGCGCTTCCACCGGAGTGAGCTGATCGATGTTTGTGTTTAGGATGTCCTCTTTGATTTGTTGCAGCAACGGGTCGTCGAGTTGGATAAAACTCAGCTGATATCCTTTGTCTTTTTGAGCTGATTTGATGTTAGTAACAAGGTTTTCTTTGCTGTGCGACGACTCCATTTGAACGAGCATCTTTTCGGCCCGTTCGAGCAGTTCGCGGGGCATTCCGGCCATCCGAGCCACATGAATCCCAAAACTGTGTTCGCTTCCACCTGATGCCAGCTTGCGCAGAAAAATCACCTTGTTGGCCACCTCTTTTACGGTCACGTGATAGTTGCGGATGCGTTTGAAGATGGAAGCCATCTCGTTGAGTTCGTGGTAGTGAGTGGCAAAGAGCACTTTCGGACGATAGAGCTTGTGTTGATGCAGGTACTCGGCGATGGCCCAGGCAATGGAGATTCCATCGTAGGTGCTGGTCCCGCGACCGATTTCATCTAACAGAATCAGGCTTCGGGCAGACACGTTGTTCATGATGCTGGCGGTTTCGTTCATCTCCACCATAAAGGTTGATTCACCAGAACTGATGTTATCGGAGGCGCCTACACGGGTGAAAATCTTGTCCACGATTCCGATTTCGGCTGCGTCGGCGGGGACGAAGCAACCAATCTGAGCCATCAGCACGATCAGAGCCGTTTGGCGCAAAAGCGCGGATTTCCCAGACATGTTTGGCCCCGTAATCATGATTATTTGTTGCTTGTCTGGATCGAGGCTGAGGTCGTTGGCAATATATTTTTCGGTGATCGGCAACTGCTTTTCAATCACCGGATGCCGTCCGTTTTTGATGTTGATATCGAACGATTCGTTGATTACTGGACGGACGTAGTTGTTTGCAATGGCTATTTCCGAAAATGCCAGCAATACATCCACCCGCGCCAACAGAGAAGCGTCGAGTTGAATGGGTTGAATATAATCGAGCAAGCCGATGAGTAGTTCGTTGTATAGATTGGTTTCTAGCGCCAGGATTTTTTCTTCGGCACCCAGGATTTTCTCTTCATACTCCTTCAGTTCCGGAGTGATGTAACGCTCCGCATTGGTGAGCGTTTGTTTGCGGATCCAGTCTTCCGGCACCTTGTCCTTGTGGGTGTTGGTGACTTCCAGATAATATCCGAATACGTTGTTGAATCCGATCTTCAGCGACGGAATGCTCGTGCGTTCCACCTCCCTTTGTTGTATGGTGAGCAGGTAATCTTTGCCCGAAAAAGCGAGGTTTCTAAGGTCGTCCAACTCCTCATTCACCCCGTTTGCGATCACATTCCCTTTCACGATCTGCACCGGTGCGTCTTCGTTTATCTCCCGTGCAATGCGGCTTTGAATGGTATGACAAGGGTTTAGTTGCTCCGCAATTTTCAACAACGAGGGCTGATTAGAAGCTTCACACAGTTGCTTCACCTCCTGAACCGCCAGCAAGGAGCGCTGCAGTTGCACCAGTTCGCGCGGGTTCACACGACCCACGGCCACTTTGGAGATGAGCCGTTCCATGTCGCCGCAATGTTTGATGTGGGTTCCGATCTGTTCGCCGATTTCGAGGTTTTCCTTGAAATAGGAGACCACCTGAAGGCGCTCTTCAATGGTGACTTTGTCTTTGAGAGGCAATACAATCCATTTGCGCAACATCCTAGACCCCATTGGCGAGCGGGTTTTGTCGATGATGGAGAGCAATGTGGCGCCTCCTTCGTGAGGGGAATAGATCAGTTCCAGATTTCGGATGGTAAACCGATCGAGCCAGATGTAATGATCCTCTTCGATGCGGCTGATTTTGGTGATATGCTGTGTTTTGTCGTGCTGTGTTTCCGCAAGATAGTGGAACGCCGCACCGGCGGCAATGATGCCTTCGGTCAAATCTTCGATGCCAAAACCTTTGAGCGAGTTGGTGCTGAAATGTTTTACTAGCAAATCATAAGTAAAGTCGTAGGAAAAGACCCAGTCCTCGAACGTGGAGAGAAAATGCTTGTCGCCGAAGACCTCGAAAAAGTGGTTGCGTTTGTTCTTTTGGATGATGATTTCACTGGGACGAAAGCCCTGAATCAGCTTGTCGATATATTCCAAGTTACCTTGGGTGACGTACATTTCGCCGGTGGAGATATCCAAAAGGGCGATGCCGGAGTATTTGTCGTTGAGGTGGATGGCGGCCAGAAAGTTGTTTTCGTTGGATTCCAGAATCTTGTCGTTGTAAGAAACACCGGGAGTAACCAACTCTGTTACACCCCGTTTCACAATGGTTTTGGTCAGTTTCGGGTCTTCCAGCTGATCGCAAATGGCGACTCTCAGACCCGCTTTTACCAGTTTTGGCAAATAGGTGTCGATGGAATGATGTGGAAATCCGGCGAGCTCGATGTGTTGTCCAGAGCCATTGGCTCTTCGGGTGAGGGTTATCCCTAATATGGTGGAAGATTTGATGGCATCTTCCCCAAATGTTTCATAAAAATCACCCACTCTGAAAAGAAGAAGTGCGTCAGGATATTTGGCTTTGAAGGAGTTGTATTGCTTCATTAAAGGAGTTTCTGCGTATTTTTTTGCCCCTTCTATTCCCTCTTGCTCTTTTTTGCTCATTCGATGTAAAATTGGAGTTAGAATACAAAAATACTATTTTTTCAGATAAGGTGTTGTTTGAAAAAATTGAAAATGGTTAAATTAGAGTTTTAAAAAATTCCGAAAAACAGACGACCTCGATTATAAATCTATTTTAGTCTCTATTTTTTGTAAAAAGTATTTTAGTATTATGCAGTAATCCAACTGTATATTAAAAATCGAAATTATATTTATAGAGTCAGAAAGATAGACGCAAAAAATATTTAAAATTTATAGATACTGTGTGAAAATCAATAAAAAAATATCCCTACTTTTGTAAAAAAAAAAGCATAAAGATGGAAAAAATATTAGTGATTGGATGTGCAGGACAAATTGGATCTGAGCTTACATTGGATTTACGCAAGATGTATGGCAATAGCAACGTATTAGCCACCGACATAAAACAAGCAAATGAAGAGATTACCGAAGGGGGGCCTTTCGAAATTCTGAATGCACTGGATGCTCAGAAATTGGCGGAAACTATTCACAAAAATGGAATAACTCAAGTGTATCATTTGGCAGCTATTCTATCGGGAAATGCGGAAAAAAACCCACTTCCTTCATGGGATATCAACATGAAGAGTTTGTTGGACATGTTGGAAATTGCACGCGAACAAAAACTGAAACGTCTTTTCTGGCCAAGTTCAATCGCTGTTTTCGGACCTTCAACTCCTCGTCAAAACACACCTCAAAACTGCGTAATGGATCCCAATACCGTTTATGGAATTAGCAAATTGGCTGGTGAACGTTGGATCAGCTATTACCAAAAACGTTACGGCGTCGACACGCGAAGCGTACGTTACCCGGGGTTGATCAGCTACAAAACCGAAGCTGGCGGCGGCACCACGGATTATGCAGTGGAGATTTATTATAAAGCCATCAAAAACAAAAAATATGAGTGTTTCCTGAAAGCAGACACCTTCTTGCCTATGATGTTTATGCCGGATGCCATCAAAGCAACCATTGATTTGATGCAGGTGGACGAAAGCAAACTGACTACCCGAGACAGTTACAACATTGGAGGCATGAGCTTCTGTCCGGATGATGTGTATAAATCTATCAAAAAACACATCCCAGAGTTTGAGATCACCTATAAACCCGACTTCCGTCAAGCAATCGCCGATTCCTGGCCACAAAGTATCGAAGACAGCATGTCAAAACGCGATTGGGATCTAAATTATGAATATACACTGGATACCATGACCGAAGTGATGCTTCGCGAAATTGCAAAAAAACTGAAATAGTCGATAGACAGGTAACCCTGGTTGAACAAGTAAACCGTGTAGACCAAGTAGAACAGGTAGACCTTGAGGGTTGATAGATAATTTATAGAAAAGGCTGATGTTTTAGGATATCAGTCTTTTTTATTCTAAAGTTTAACCCAAATTAATCAATAGGAGATTTAAAAAAATCGAAATACTTGATTTAGAAACATTTAATCGTTTCAGAGATTGTATCGCTGATTCTGGGTTTAAGAAGTAAAGCAACAAATTATCAAAACCATATACTACAGTTTTGTAAATTGGGTTTATACCATCAACGAAGGATCTACCCACAAATCATACTCTTGCTCTGTTAGTAACCCGCTTTCTAATGCGGCTTGTTTGAGGGTCGTTCCTTCTTTGTGCGCTTTTTGGGCTATGGCTGCTGCATTATAATATCCTATGTGAGGATTTAGTGCCGTCACCAACATCAGCGATTGGGTCAGGTTTCGGTTGATTGCTTCTTGATTTGGCACAATTCCTTCCAGACAGTTGTTGTTGAAAGAGTTAACTGCATCGGCAACCAGATTAGCAGAATCCAGCAGATTGAAAATCATCATGGGCATAAACACGTTTAGTTCCAAATGGCCTTGCATGCCACCCACGGTAATCGCAGTGTCGTTGCCGATTACATGAGCACATACCATAGCTAGCGCTTCGCATTGAGTAGGATTTACTTTGCCTGGCATGATGGAAGAACCTGGCTCGTTTTCGGGAAGCGATATTTCTCCAATTCCGCAACGAGGACCGGATGCGAGTAAACGGATGTCGTTGGCAATCTTCATCAGGCTCACAGCAGTTTGTTTCAAAGCTCCTGAAGCACAAACTAACGCATCATGTGCCGCCATCGATTCTGATTTGCAGGGAGATACGGTAAAAGGATGTTTTGTGTGTGCAGCTATTTGTAAAGCGGCCTCCTTGTCGTATCCTTCGGGGGTATTCAGACCAGAGCCAGTTGCGGTTCCGCCGATAGGGAGTTCATAAAGGTGATGTAAACTAAATTCTATTGCTTTAATGGCATGATCCACCTGCGACTGGAATGAATAGAACTCCTGTCCCAGAGTAACGGGTGTGGCATCCATCAGGTGTGTTCTTCCGATTTTAACGATGGTGTTGAATTCGGTGGCCTTTCTATTCAATTCTTTCGAAAAATGCTTCAGTGTAGGAATCGTTTTTTCTGCAATCACTTGAACTGCAGCCACCTTCATGGCTGTGGGGAACACGTCGTTGGTCGATTGAGACTTATTTACGTCGTCGTTGGCTTTGATATAAGATTGCCCGTCTCCAAACACGCCACGTTTGATTTCGTCGGCACGATTGGCAATCACCTCGTTGAGGTTCATGTTGGTTTGGGTACCTGAGCCAGTTTGCCATACTACCAACGGAAAGTGTTCGTTAAGTTTTCCATCGATGATTTCGTCGCAGACTTGAGTGACTAGTTCCGCTTTGTCTTGGGGCAGTTTCCCGAGTTTGGCGTTGGCATTTGCTGCCGACTTTTTCACAATGGCCAGCGCTTTGATCATTTCAACCGGGATGCGGTGACCACCAATTTTGAAATTTTCGAGGGAACGTTGTGTTTGTGCTCCCCAATATTTATCAATCTCTACGGCTATTTCGCCCATCGTGTCCTTTTCGATACGTGTATGCATGACTCTTTTTTTATTGTTCCATAATTTCTTCTTTAACAACAGGTATTGCCTCTTTTGAACCTGTTCTAACACCATGTTTATAAGCAACTATAAATCCATTAGTTTTCCGCTGTTGATAGATTTTCAAGCGATCTTTTGCATGTTGATAGTTGTTAAAGGTCCCGATTGTATATTTGTAAAATCCATCTGAATATTCTTCAAATAATAGGTCTGGTGAAATTACTTCTTTTGAAAGATCTTTAATATCTTGTTTAAATTTTGTTGCAGTGATTTGAATCCTAAAACTGTATGGATTTATGGTGTCTTTAAGTTTGGCTCTTTTCCCTTTCGACTGCTTTGAAATATTCGTTTTGATCTTTTCTAAAGAGTCTATTTGTGCATATAAAAGACTGTCTTCCTTTGGGATAAGTAGGGAGTCTGTGAGCCAAATTTTTTCTTTGGAGATGTGCTTTTTTATTGGGTTTTGATATTTTCCGCCATAAAAGCAAGCACATTCGCCAATATACACATACCCTAATGTGTTTTGAGGAGCTAGCATTTCTATTTGAAAGGTTATTGCAGTGTCTTTTGGTAACGAAAGCCAAATGGATGTTGAAATATCTTTATCGAAATATAAAGAATCGGAGTTGTTGTTTTGATTTAATAATTTGAAAGCGGAAGGAATTTTTTGCTGAATTCGACAAATTTCTCCTGGACTGAAGTTTTTTAACCTAAAGACGAGATTAATTGTGTCATTTTTTTCCTTTTTTTCAATAATTCTTGTAAACTCTATTTGAGCTGAGAGATTAATAATTGAAAATAGTATTAGAAAGCTTATGATACTTTTTTTCATTAGACAAAACTGCTTATTTTTGTATTGCAAAGATAATCTAATTTAAGAACATGCCTTTTTTGTTTTCAACAATTCATTTTTTCTTTTTTATTACTTCTGAAGAGGTGAGGCAATTAACAATGAGTAACAATAGCTGAATTGAAACAAGCTTAAATTGTATTATCTTTGCTAAATTACAAAAAATATTTTTTTGAATATTTTTACATCCAATATTTTTTAATTAAACAGAAAGTTTATAAATGTATACCATAGAGTTTAAAAGAGAACTTATTCATTTTTGTATTATACAGTTGCAAAAGAAAGAAGCTGTTATTCAAATGGAACTAGACGAAACGATGAAAATCGCAAACGATTATGGCCCACAAAAAGACAGATACGATGGGTTTAGGAATCAACAAATGTCAAAAATTGAGAGACTTACCGCTCAAATACATATTATCCAAGCAGATATTAGAGTTTTTTTACAAATAGATCTTTCGGCAAGCTCTAGTAATATAAAACTTGGCTCTTTGTTTACTACCGACGACCAATCAATTTTGGTGGCAACAAGCATGGGAAAAATTGAATTCAAAGATATTTTTATTTTTGTTATTTCTCCCAAAGTCCCATTGTATGAATCCTTGAGAGGCTTTAAAGTTGGCAATAAAGCTCAATTTAGAGACAGAGAAATTGAAATAAAATCAATTGTATAATTGCTAATCTTGATATAACACTAAAATGATTTTAGCGACTATCTGTTTTTATAATAATTGTACTGCTTTTGTGTGGTGTTTTATCTGAAAAGAATTTAATTTTTTTAAAACAAAAAAAGGGCTCTATAAAAGCCCTTTTTAAAAAATGTTTTAATTGCTAGTTATTTTTTAGCAACTGGAGCAATGGCAGCGATAGCTTCTTTGTGACCCATGGAAGCTGCTTTTTCGAAATCGTCTTTTGCATCCGCATTGTAGCTTAATTCGGTTTCGATGATAGCACGAACATAGAAGTAGTTCGCATCCGTGTTGTTCAATTCAATCGCTTTGTTCATTTCGCGATAGGCAAGTTTGAAATCTTCTTGATCTGCGTAAGCTTGCGCTTTTTGAAAGTAAAACTCTGCACTTTTTGGATTTAAAGCAATTGCTACCGTAAAATCTTTAATGGCTTCTTCGTTTTTACCTAATTGGAAAAGAGCTTTTCCTCTAAGGGATTGTCAATAAATAAATATTACAAATTTGGCGATATCTTATAATTCCATTC
>CAZZHH010000052.1:0-21909 GCA_964653595.1 uncultured Lentimicrobiaceae bacterium | reverse complement strand
CCTTGTCATTCCGACCATAGGGAGGAATCTTATATCTTTTTATCGGACAACAATATTATTTAATAGACATGGATTATTTCCGATTCTATATTAAAGGCGTTTATTTGAGTTATTTGATGATGCCAAATGGTCACTTCCAATTTGCCAAAACGTGGCGCTGAAAAGGTTAGTTTGAGTAGGTTCAAGTTGCGAAGCTAGGCCCCGAAGGTGTCGAATAGGGGAGTAAAGCTTATGATACCTATGGCGCCGAAGTTGCCGAACTGTCCCATTATGGTTGCGAAGCTACAGCGCCCAAGTCGTCGAACTGTCTGACTCAAGTTGATAAGCCTCGGCGCCGAAGGCGCCGAACAGGGTGGCTAAACTTACAATTTCATAGCCCCCAAAGGGGTCGAACATGGTTGTACGACTTGCGTAGCACGGCCCCGAAGGGGTCGAATCCTATTAACCCCACGCGGAGCGTGGGGTTAATAGGCCAACAACCAATCCGATTTTGGCGAAAAAATTGCTGCGAAGCAAAGCGGTTTTTATGCCAAAATCGCTACTGAAAAGCTCATGTTCTTACCTTGCTTTGTAAGTACAGATGCTTCTCTTAACTTTATATTCTTTACAGATCCCGCAAACCAAGTCGCTAGCCGGCGGAACGATCACATAAGTTTTGTGAGGACTCTCGAAAAATTACAATCCGTCGGTTGACGGATTAATTTTTCGGAGCTTTACATACTTTTTAGACTTTAGACTTTAAGGACTTTACAGACTCACTTAATACCTTGTAACTTTGGCATTTCTAATTTTGGTGATGATAAAAATTCTATATTCTTCTGCTTCGTCAAAACTTTGAAAATCGATGGCTAATACTTGAAAGAATTTTCTTTTTTTGTAGTTTATTTCTCTTACAGTAGTGTTTTTTTTATGTGTTTTTTTAAAGGAAGCAGCTTTTTGAATGGCACTATTTTTTGTACCGTAACTACCTACAATAACCGCAAATTTTTTTGTAGAATCTTTTACAGTCAACAATTCAGATCGAGATGCTAATTCTAGCGAGTCGAGTATATTCCATTTGGAAGTAACTGTTTTTTGGCTGTCTATAAGCCTGTTGTTATCTGATAAAAGGGTGCTGTCTAAAATTTGCATCGTAATATTAGTACGCCCTTTGTTCAAAAAATCAAGGTGTTTTGCTGCGCCGTATGATAAATCAAGAAAATGAAAAGGATGTCGTTTGGAACATCGATCGATAATTCTAACCACAATTGATTTATTATTTTTTATATTGGTTACTTTTATATGAGTTCCAAACGGAATACTGCGATGGGCGGCTACAAACTCGTTCATATTTATTCGTTCTCCACTTGCTGTAGTTTTTCCATGTGCTTGTTTGCCGTAGTATGTTGCATACCCATGATGTATTTTTTGTCCTAGACTTGCATAAGTCAAAGAAACTAGCAATAACAAGAAAATGTATTTTATATTTATCATTTATTTGTGATTATCATTTTTTGTGTTTGTATTAATTTACCTTCTTTGTCGAAGGCTTTTATCAGGAATGTGCCAGTGGAAAGGGCTATAGAATGTGTGTTTTTATCATTTTCAAAAATAGTAATTATGTTTTTACCCATCAAGTCATACACTTCGTAATAGTCGATATTGTTATCCTGAGAGGATAAGTTAAAAGTTCCACTGTTTGGGTTTGGGTGAATGTTGAATGGATGAGAAATGATTTGGGCTTCATCTATCCCAATCTGGGTTTTATCTCCAATGGCTAGCGTATATTCGCCCAATTTAAGAGTGTCAATTTTTATAATCCCTACGTTTGAGCCAATTTTTGTAAAGGGTGTCATTTGCCAATTCTCGGATGCATTTTTTCGATATAATAATACTAACGAATCTGAACCATAACCATTCATTAGAGGTCCGTCTAAATCCGCTGCACTGTTAAAATTTAAGTTTACACGTGCATGAAAAGTAGAAGGAGCAATTCCATCGATTCTCCAATATCTATTGGGGGATATTCTTTGTATAGCAGGTTTAGGCTGTGATAGTGGATCTGGTTGTGCCCAGTGGTGTTCTACACGAATAAAAGCGGAATCGGAGATAGTAATAACATTCACATTGGCAAAAGCATGAGTACAACTATTATTGCCTGTTGTTTTTAAATTCAAATTATAATCTACGATAGCATCCGACATTTTTTCGTGAAAATCAACGGTATAGTACACTGGAGTAAATGGTAATGTAATACTTTTAGAACCATATTCTCCTGAAAAACGGATCGTGTCGGTGAAGTTGTTCCAGTTTTGGTCAAAAAAGGTAACTTCCAGACGGTTCGTCTCCCCAATATTCAGCCCCAGCGAGTGTTTTTGGTGTATATAATAGGTGTAATTTGTTGATTGACTTTGGCTTTGAACTAGGGAGTCTATCGAAAAATGTAAATATCCTGGTTGATAAACCCATGCATCAAAAAAATCGTGTAAATTAATCCCAGAATAATGGGATAGTCTATCACATAATTGAGCGCTGTTGATATTTTTAAAAGCAAATTCTTGTAACACTTGTTTTACCGAATTAAAAAATAGGTCATCCCCCATGTAGTGTCTTAAAGTGTGTACAATTAAAGCTCCCTTGTCGTACGTTGTGGTGTTGTAAGTGATATTTTGTGGCATTGGATACAAGGCAAAATGGCCTCCATCATCGCCATAAGCTTTTCGAAAGGTTTTATATTGCAAATCTCTAATTTCCGTTTTATAGCCATCTAAAATTGGGTTGATGTTGGGATATAATGTTTCCATAAATATAGCTTCACTATATCTTGCCCATCCTTCATTTATCCACATGTCTTCCGCAGTTGAGCAGGTTATAAGATTGCCAAACCACGAGTGAGCTAGCTCATGTGCAAATAGACTCTCTGCGGTTAGAGTGCCATCTATCAACGATGCAGGGTAGGCAATGTTGGTAGCATGTTCCATTGCTCCGTTGTTGAAAGCGACCCCTACATATCCTACTCGTTCCCACATATATGGTCCCCATCTATCCACAAATGTATTGAAAATTTGATTTAAATGGATAAACGAGTTTTGAGCTTTAGTTGTATCTGCTGGATTTACATAAATATAAGTTTGTGTGGTATCGGTATTGTGTATTAATGGGATATTTACAGCTTTGTAATCACCTACGGCTACTGATGCTAAATAGGTGGGTATTACAGTATGCATTTTCCAATGCCATGTTTTGGTATTGTCTGTGTTGTTGATGGATCCCATCAAAGTGCCTCCACTTACTGCCATTTGAGTCTCTAATGTAGTGATATACATGTCGTACAATGCTTTGTCGCGAAACTCATCTACACATGGAAACCAAACTCTCCCAAAGTTGTGTGGCAAAGATTCAAACCCAACTCCTAAATTATAAGCAGTATTGCCTGTATAATAAAACCCACCCCATGTGGAGGGATCTAAAACCGGTAACCCATGATAAAAGATGGTAAACGCAAGCGTATCTTGTTGGCTTACTGCTGCAGGAAGTGTAATGGTAATTAGGGTGTCGTTATAGTTGTAATTGTAGTGAATATTGTTGTTTACATGAACGGAGTCTACCGAAAGAGAAAGTAAATCAAACCGCACTTGTGTAATGTTCGCTTGTTTAAAGGTTGTGGTTATGGTAGTGTAGCCATCAATGGTCTTATTTGTGAAATCTTTAATGTTTAGATGAATGTCATAATGCAATACATCTATGGTGTCCGATCGCCCGGGCTCTTGCGCATTTGCTCTATGAGAATATGAAAGTAAAATGAGAAGTAAAAATGCACTATAAAAATGTTTCATACGGTTATTGATGTGTTTGAATATCAACACAAAGATACATTTTTAATGCGAAAGAACCTCTTCTTTGAATGATTTTTTATATCTTCTTAACACCCTTTCGGATAACCAAAAGATATAAAATTGGAAGGACTCCAATGCTGTTGATGATTGCCAACAAGATGTACCACATTTTTTGATTATCCCTTGAAGCATACCACATTGCAACTATTTTCCAAATCATATCCCAAATTGCTAGTATGATTATCAAAGGGATAAACCAGGATGATTCTATTAGTGTCATAAATCTATATTTTAGTTATTAAGTATGTAAATATAATTAAAAATTCAGATTTATTTCATGTTTTAACATAATTGGCATGTTTAATTTTGAGACAACGTCTTTTAATAGAATTGAATTTTAAAACTTTTGTGTGTTTAATGATTTGTTTTTTTAAATATTATAGGATGCCATGCGAACTTTTCTCCCGTTGAACATCTACTTCTTTCTCTTTTTTTGTCACGGTCTTTCCTTTGTTGAAACGGTAACTTAATTCGATTACAAACATGTTTTTCAAAATACTGATGTCGTTGGTTCTGGTTTCGGTATACTGTTCTGTTTTAAAATAGGATCCTTGCGAAAGGTTTACTCCGTATGTGATTGGCGAGATGTATGCCACCATCACACTCAATCGTTGTTTAAACATCGGTTGTTGAACAAAGAACAGCCAGAAATCGTTGTTCCAACGGTTGAATCCCTGTGCAGTCAGATATTTTCTATTCTCTTTCTGGTACTTGGCTCCTCCAACAAACCCAGTTTTTTCACTGATGTAAAGCAATTGACTGCTCATGGTGAAATCGTTGACACTGTTTACGTTGTTTTTGTACTCAATGCTGGTGTTGAAGAAGTTGAAGTCGTTTTGCCAAACGATCTTTTTGCTGAAAGGAACCGTGAAATTGACCAATACTCCGTAATTTGTATATTTACCTACATTGTCGTAAGTGAACTGCATTATGGTGTCGTTCTTCATGTTGCCGATATCGGCGATGTAATTGTTTGAAAAGTGATAGTAGGGTTCCACTTTGGCTAGTCCGGATAATATATTTGTCTCTAGCGATAAGCGGTGGGTGACTTCTGGTTTTAATATTGGATTTCCAATTCGAACACTCTGATTGTCGATGCGCGATTCAAACGGATTGGTTTGCGCCAAGCTAGGATATTCGCTATTTGATCTGTATTTGAGCTTGATGTCAAATTTGTCGGAAACTTTGATTTTTATGTCTGCATAAGGTAGATAGATTAGATAGTTGCGCTCGTTGAGTGTTGTTTTTGGATTGCTCGTTTCTAATGCACTTCCTAGTTTTATTCCAAATTTTTTATTCATCTGAAATCCATAATAAGCATAAAACTTGTTGCGAAAATCGGTAGATGTAAACTCATTTTTAGCCTTCTCTATCTCGAAGGAGTTTTTAACATCCTCGAACGAGTTTCCATAGCCAAATTGGATGTTGTGTTTGCTGTTGAAAATGTGATAATACTCTAGGTAGAATTTTATTTTGTTCTTTAGATTTGTGCCATCTTCGTTTCGAAAAAGATTGTTATTTACAAAGCTGTTGTTGTAGTAATGCTCGGTGTAGTTCGAAAAAGTGATGTTTGACTTAAAGGTGTTGTTTTCGTCAATTTTTCCATCGTAAAACAACGAAATGTATGTGGAATTTGAGCCTGATTTTGTTTGGTTTAGTAAGTTATATCTGTTGATTGTTTGATTATTTTTTGTTTCCACTACTTCAAATTCTTCACTTGAGTTATTTTTAGCAATCGGCTGATTAGAGTAATTTGCCTCAAAGCTGAGTGAGTGTTTTGGGTTCAGTGTGTAATCGGTGCCAAAGGTAATGCTGTTGTACATTTGCTTTGCTTTGGTGTTCATATCCCCATCTATGGGCGTTTGTTTGATGGTGGTGCTGTCTTTTATCATATTCTTGAGATTCCAGCTAAGCAGATTAAAACTACTTTGATAGGTGTGTGCTTTTGAGTAAATATTGAATTTGTTGTAGGTGTAGTTTACAGTTGCCGATGCTGCTTCTTGAATCAGAATATTTTCGGGCTTTGAAGCATCTGGGTCGATTAGATTGTTGTTTTGGACAAAAACTTCGGTTCCTCGATAATCTTTTTTTAGGATGATGTTGATTACAGCCGTGTATCCTTCGAGGGCATATCTGCCACTGGGATCTCGGATTACTTCCACTTTCTTCAGCCGGTCGGGAGAGATGTTTTTAATATACTCCTGATCCTTTTCCATGCCGTCTACTAAAATGATTACCTTGCTACTGTTGTCCACCTTGATGGTGTTAGTGTATCGGTCGTAATCCACCCCTTTGAGCTTGTCCAAAACATCTTTCGTTGTTGTAGTCCCTGCTTTCATCTTGTCTGTGATAATTTGTACTTCTCTGTCGATGGTGTTTTCATTAGCAGAGGAGTTCACCGCCACCTCGTGTAAAAAGTTTATGTCAGGTTTTAATTTTATGTTCCCAATAAATTTTTTTTCGGCAATTGTAACGTTCTTCAACGTGTCGTTTTGATATCCTATATAGCTAAAGTTAAAATGATAGGAACCCCTAGGCACATAAACCGAAAAATATCCGTTTTTATCGGAAACTGTTCCTGTAATTAAGCTGTCTTGTTGGTTGAAAACTCTAATGGTGCAAAATTCCAACGTCTTTTTGCTTTCTTTGTCCTTGATTTGTCCAGTAACTTCAATAGGGGATTGAGCAACAATCGATTTGTAAAATACCGTGCAAAAGACTAGGATTATGTATAGCTTAGCTTTCATTTCTTCAATTGGTTTTTTAGATTGATTTACTAATTGTCAGCAAATGTACTCACTGAATTTTTGTATGACATCAAAATTTAGATGTAACCACTGTTTTGCGTTTTGCAAGGTGCATTTTTTTAGATATTCTATTTTTAGAGCAATGTGACGCTTTTGTCGTATGAATGGCAGGGTATATCGTGGAAATGTGGGCATAAAATGAGGAAAGGGCATAAAAAAAGCCCCGGGTTGAAACGGAGCTTCTTTTTTATTTTTGATATATACTATCTATTTTTCAATATTTGGTTTTTCAAGACCATATCCTTTTTTCTTGTCTTCTACTTTTAACCATAATCCAAGGAAAAATGCAAGAATACCTAACGATGCAAAAATTAACATTGGAACAGTGTAATTGTAAAGTTTTGGATCGGATACACCTTGATTTGTTGCTGTAAGTGCATACCCAATTAACATTGGGAATCCCATTAGGCCAATGTTTTGAATCCAGAAAATAATGGAATATGCTGACCCTAGGTATCTGTTTTCTACAAGTTTTGGAACCGATGGCCAAAGGGAAGCAGGTACTAGCGAAAATGAAACACCTAATACCACAATAGCAGAGTATGCTATCGGCTCGGTAAAGCTATCAGCAGGGACCAAAGAGAAAATTAAATGGCATGTTGTCATTAATATTGCACCTATAATTAGCATAGAAGCTCCTTTTCCAAATCTGTCGAGGAAAAAGCCAAGTGGTGGTGTAAGAATCATAGCTCCAATAGGGAACCACGAGAAGATATCACTTGCATCTTTGTTGCTGATTCCTAATCTACTTTCTAACATATTTGCAGCAAATTTTTGGAATGGAAAGATTGCAGAATAATATAAAACACATAATCCTGCAACAATTAAAAATGTTTTTGAAGTAAAGAGAATTTTTAAATCACTCCATTTAAATGGATCTTCAGGTTCTACTCCTGCTTCTCCCATTTGCTTGTCTAATTTTTTATCTAACAACGAATAAATAATAAAATTCATCAATCCAATTAGAAGCAAAATTGTGACAAATAGTACTGGTTTTGGAATGTCGATACCATCTGCAATTCTTGGAGATAATCTAAAAACAGCAAAAACACCCAAACGAGCAATTGCCATTTCTATACCCATTGCCAATGCTAGCTCTTTTCCTCTAAACCATTTTACAATAGCTTTAGATACTGTAATTCCGGCCATTTCAACTCCACAACCAAAAATCATAAAGCCTAAAGAAGCTAATTTTGCACTAGCAGGAAAAGAGGTCCAAAATGAGTTTAACCATGTTTCTAATCCAGAACCAGCAAATGAATCGCTGATGGCATAATATTTAATGGATGCTCCAGCTACCATCACAACTCCCGACAGAATTGCGGTGAATCGAATTCCCATTTTGTCGAGAATAACTCCGGCAAAAATTAAGAAAAATACAAATACATTTAAGAAGTACTCCGAACTGGCAAACATACCGTAGGATTCTGGAGTCCATCCTCTTTGTGTTTGTAATAGCGATTGTAATGGGGATAAAACATCTACAAACATGTAGGCAAAAAACATCATTGACGAAAGAAGTATCAGCGCAACCCATCTTGCAACTGGTGATTCCTTTAAGGATCTCTTAATTGTTTCAGTCATTTTTTTAATTTTAAAATTTATATATTAAATGCATTTATTGAAATAACGGGCAAACCTACTTCATTTTTTAGAATTTTCCAAATTTATTTTTCAACTTGTTGGGTTTCTCTTTCTTTTTGTTGCAATTTACATACACCACTTTTTTCTCTTCGTAGAACTCTTCGCCGAACCAATCGGAAAGTGGATACTGGGTGATGGCTTTTTTGATGGGTGAAAGTTCTTCGGTCAAATCGCCACCTTTAAGATATAAAATGCCATTATTAAGTGAGTTGCAATTGATGGGGGAGAATTTGTCCTTGATCCATTCGTAAAAATCGGGGAGTCGGGTGACGGCTCTGCTTACTACAAAATCGTACTCGTCTTTGACCTCTTCGGCACGAGCATGCTGCCAGCTGATATTTTTCAGACCGATCGCCGTGGAGACCTCTTCCACCACTTTGATTTTTTTCCCGATGGAATCCACCAGATGGAATTTCGCAAGTGGAAACATGATGGCTAGGGGAATTCCTGGAAAACCGCCTCCAGTTCCCACATCCAGAATCTTAGTGCCTGGGGAGAACTGAATCAGTTTGGCAATTGCCAACGAATGAACGATGTGGTTTTGATATAAATTCTCAATGTCTTTGCGCGAAATCACATTAATTTTTGCATTCCATTCGGTGTAAAGCTCCTTCAACATCCCATATTGACGGATTTGCGCTTCAGTCAAATTTGGGAAATAGCGTAGCAGTTGTTCCATTTTGAAAAATTTTCTTGATAATTTGCAAATTTAGTGACTTTTTTTAAGAAATTATCATCCCTAGGGTTGTGCCTTAATTTAATCAAGAAAATGGATAAGCGCAAATTCCCCATTTTAAAGAAAGCAAACATACATTTTTTCCGACTTATTTTTTTGGAGGGACTCTACTATGACCGGGATCAAACCATGTCTTATGTCTGTATTTGTCCTTAAAAATAATGTTTAACATTTGAGAAAGAGTGCCTTCTGCGTTGGGCGCAGGAAACGACATGATGTTCCCCTCTTTATCGATGATCATGTTCAATGGAAGTCCACTTAATCCGTACTCTTCTACCATCTCAAAATTGTTTGCAAAATGTACTATGGGCCAATTAAACTGAGTGTATTTGTTCACAAAGTGAAATAATTTAGCCGTATTCATATCCAACGAAACACTGATAAACTGAACGCTGTCTGCATATTCGGGTAATAGTTTTTGGATGCCATACATCTCTCGAATACAACTATTGCAATCGGTGGAAAAAAAGTGAATATACAAATATTTATCTTTAAATTCAGCTAATTTTGTCATCGAGCCATTTATATTTTTCAAGGAATAGTTCAACAAGCTTTTGCCGCTTACTTTACTTTTAATAGAAGCTAAAGAGTTCATTGCCATTTTTTTATGATCGGGGAATTTGGTGGTTTCAGCCAGTTCGTACAATAAACTTATGGTGTTTCGAAAATGGAAACGTTCGTCGGAAAATGCGTTGTTTAGCATTTTTATGAGTACCATTTCTCGAATTATTTCATTTTTAAGGGCAGGATCCTTTCCCATTAAATCCAATAATTTGGGTAATTCGGGTTTTTCGTTTATAATTTTCAGAAAAGCGATAGTAGGAATTTTAGATATTGGGTTGTCGTAATATTTTTCGAAATAGGTGTTGAAAAAAATCATAAATGCTGTGTTTTCTAACTCGAAATTTCGCTCATTGAAGTATTTTACAAACGCAGAATCGGGATATTTACTGTAAATGATGTTCTCGTAAGTGGCAAAAGTATATTTTTGATAGGTTCTAAAGTAATCACCCAAATTGCTTCCCCAATCGCTGTAAATAAGTGCTTTTAACGAGTCAAGTTGCTTCTGATCTGAACGATAGTATATTTTTTTAAAATTGTCGTTTCGTATTAAAAATTGCGAAATTGCATTTTCTAAAATGTTGATGCGCTGATTTAGTTCCTCAAAATGGTCATTATCGACAATGGTTAGCATGGGAATCTCTTTTGCAGATATCTCTGCGGGGTTTTCAAATTTGGTGAGAAACTCAAAATGTATCTCATATTTTTTTTGTGGCTCAACATATAGTTCCGACTCTAAGAAGTTGATGCTAAACATGATATAGGTTGGTCGGGTAAGGTTTAAGGTAGTTTTGAAATCTCCATCTTTGTTGATAATTTCGCTTTTTAGTAACACTTTGCGATAGGTGATAAGATCGTCGTATTGATAAATTCGTATTACCTGATTGGCAGCAAAAGGGGCTTTCCCTGCGATCGTTACTGGATCGTATGCGTAGGATATGTTAACAAATAGTGTTAAAAATAAGAAAGTTAATATCTTTGGCATTGGCTCTGATTTTAGGGAATTGATAAGGATAACGTGAAATGTTAAAACTAATTGTTTTGGATAAATAAAACTATTTAATGTTGATTTTGGATGGAATGTACGGAGTAATATCTCCTCCATTTAAATATACGTCTCTTACGATAGAAGAGGAGATAAAAGAGTGATCGGCTTGTGTGAGAAAAAATATAGTTTCTACGTTGGATGCTAATGCTCTGTTCATCTGCCCTATAGAGCGTTCAAATTCAAAATCAGAGGCTGTTCGCAGACCCCGAATAATGTAATTTGCCCCTTTTTGAATGCAAAAATCTACCGTCAGTCCCTTATGGGTGCTGATTTCAATAGACGGGTAGTTGCCAAAAGTCTCTTTTAGCCATATCACTCTTTGTTCTAGCGAGAACATGTTTTTTTTGTTTGCATTTTCACCTACTACGATGATGATTTTGTCGAAAAGAGGAAGGGCTTTCAAAACGATCGATTCATGACCAACCGTGATAGGATCAAATGAACCAGGGAATACAGCTATTTTTAAGTTACTCATATTTGTGATTTTTTAGTATCCATCTTTAATAAGCATTTTTCTATCGATTTCCATAGAGCATCGGCAGTTTTATCCCAAGAAAATTGGTTTAATTGTTTTATCTGCTCACTTTCCAAAGAAGAATAAAGGTTGTTGTTGTTGTCAAAAACATATTTCATCGCATCTGCAATTTCGTCTATTGAAAATGGATTTACCAACAATGCTCCTTGGCCTGCGACTTCTGGCATGGAGGTAATATTAGAGGTAATCACATTGGTTCCACATTGGTAGGCTTCTAAAATTGGTATTCCAAATCCTTCAAAATATGATACATACGTCAGTGCAAGAGATGCCGACAATACTTTGTTTAATTCTATTGGTTGTAGTCGGCCCGTAAATATTACGGAGCTTTTATCGCTTATTTGAGCAAATGCTTCTTCAATAGAAGGTGTCCACCATTTTTTATCGCCAACAATCATCAACATAGTGTCACTTTTGGATGCCTGCTTGAATTTTTCGAATGCAAAAAATAGATTTCTCAAATTTTTTCGAGGGATCAATGCTCCAACAAAAACGAAGTATGGCTTTCCACTTGTATAGGAATCTCTAGTTTGTTGATTTTCAGTAACAGATAGTTTTTTGAATTGCGTATTACATCCATTGTAAACAACGTCAATTTTTTCTTCGTTGATTGTGTATCTTTTGCTGATGTCTGCTTTGGAAAACAAAGACACGGTTGCAATTCGAGTTGCTTTATGTGCAAAGCGAGGAAAAAAATATCGATAGTATTTTTTGATAATACAGGGGAAGTCGTTGGGGTAGTGTTCAAAATTGATATCGTGAATTACAGCCAAAGAGGGCGTTTTTGTAGATAAGGATAAGTACCCATCTGGGGATAAAAATAGATCGGGTTTGATTTTCTTTAGAAATAGAGCTACGGAAATCTCAAACCAAAGTATAAACAAAATGGGATGTCGAGCGGGTGGTGATAGAACAATTGGTTTTACATTTGGTGCAAAAATGAAGTCTTTGTTATATGGGCGGTCGAAAAGGAAATAAAATGTGTGTTCGGGATGTTGCCTAGTGATCCGCAAGAGTGTCTCATAGGTGAACCAACCAATGCCTTCTAGTTTGTCCTTAATTAGTAATCGAGTGTTTACAGCAATAACCATTATTCGTTGAATTATTGCGCTAAGATAACATGATTTTTTTAAAAAATGAACGAAAAGTAATGAGTTTATCCATTTTTATCCATAACTTTGCACCAGTTATAGGATGATTTATTAAGATGAAGAATAGAGTAAAACGTATTTTGCAAATTTTACTTGGGTATCACAACTATTTATTTGTGTTTGCTTTGTGGATTATCGTAACTCTGCGTTTTCAACGTAAAGAGAAAGATTTTATCTATTTTGCCAAACTAATATCGGATAATGGAATTTTGCTCGATGTGGGTGCCAATCTGGGAGTTATGTCCTATTATCTAGCCACCCGTAAGCCAAATTCGATAATTTACGCTTTCGAACCTGTTCCAGAAAACATCGCAACTTTAAGAAAAATCGTTAAATGGTTCCGATTGAAAAATGTAAGGGTGATGGAGATGGCTTTGGGAAATGATAATACCGACATCGAAATGGTATTGCCAGAGCAGAAAAAAGTCAAATTGCACGGATTAAGTCATATTGTTCACGAAACCATTGTCGATTTTAACGAAGGAAGAAGAATTACTGTCCCTATGAAACGGCTCGATAGCATGGACGTTTTTTTGTTGTCGAAATATTTTATTAGCGGGATTAAATTAGATGTCGAAAATTTTGAATATTTTGTCCTTAAAGGTGCACATCTTTTATTACAACGTCATAGACCTATCGTATATGCAGAGTTGTGGGATAACGATAATCGACAAAAATGCTTCAATCTGATGGATGGGTATGGTTACGAAATTAATGTTTTAGTGTCTGGCAAATTGGTGCCATTTGATAAAAATATACATCGTAAACAGACTTTCTTTTTTGTCCCCGAAGATTAATGTAAAATGCAAAAAAAGTTCCTTTCCGGTTTGATAGTGCTTCTGTTGCTAAACCTCTTGATAAAACCCTTTTGGATCTTGGGAATCGACAGAGCTGTCCAAAACATTGTGGGAGCTGCAGATTATGGATTTTATTTTGCAATTTTTAATTTTTCATTCCTTTTTAATATTTTTCTCGACTTAGGATTAACCAATTTCAACAATCGAAATATAGCCCAAAATCACCATCTGTTAAATAAATATTTCTCTGGAATAATAGGCATAAAAATTCTATTATCGGCACTTTATATTGTCATTACTATTTCTGTTGGACTAATTTTAGGATACAATACAGAGCAAATGAACTTGTTGTTTATTTTAGCTTTCAATCAAATAATAATTTCATTTATTCTATATTTAAGATCCAATATTTCGGGTCTTCATCTTTTTAAAACCGACAGTTTTATCTCGGTGCTTGATCGTTTTTTGATGATCCTTTTTTGTTCTGTTATCATTTGGGGTCACTATTTTAACACACCGATAACAATTTATTGGTTTGTTTTTACTCAAACTTCAGCATATTTAATTACTGCCATCGTTGCACTGATTATTGTGATAAAAAAAGCAAATTTTAATAAGATATATTGGAACTTGCATTTTTTTATTGTTATCCTCAAGCAGAGTTTTCCATACGCTTTATTGGTATTGTTGATGACTTTTTATAACCGAATTGATAGTGTCATGATAGAGCGACTTCTTCCCGATGATATTGGCGATTATCAGACTGGTATTTATGCATCAGGATATAGACTGTTGGATGCTATTAACATGATTGCATATCTGTTTGCTGTTGTTTTATTGCCCATTTTTGCTCGTATGATAAAACTTAAGCAGTCTGTAAATGAGATGGTTAAATTATCTTTTTCATTGCTCTTTACCATATCTACGGTGGTCGTGTTTGCTTGTATTGCTTATCGAATAGAGATTATGATGCTTTTAAACCCTCAGCATATTGACGAAAGTGTTTCACAGTTCATAACTCGAATAGAGCAACTTTCTTTTGTTTTTTCATGGTTGATAAGTTGCTTTGTTGCTATCTCAATGACCTATGTATTTGGAACTCTGTTGACAGCTAATGGAAGCCTAAAAATCCTTAATTTGGTGGCATTTATTGGTATGGTGATGAATATCTTGTTAAATTTATTCTTGATTCCTAAATTTATGGCTTCTGGCTCTGCAGTTGCAAGTGTGGTCACTCAATTTGCTATGGCTATTATTCAAATGGTTATTGCCTTAAGAGTGTTTAAGATTAAAGTAAAATTTGGTGAAGTTTTTCGAATTTTTGCTTTTTTAACCTTACTTGTTGCGCTCCTTATCATCGTACAAAATTTACCCATTACATGGAATTACCAAATTATTATTTTTGGCTTATCCTCCATTATCCTGGCTTTTTTACTAAAGGTTCTAGATTTCAAACGTCTTATGGTAAATTTCTCTTTTCAGGATATTATTCATAAATAGATGCTTCTAATACCCTTCCATACCTTCATTTTTTATTTCAAAATATATTTAGACGAATTTGAAATTTGAATTGGTTTTAAATTGGGTTCGTTCAAGTTGTTAATCACCAGAGCAGAAAGCGATGATTTATTTTTTTTTATGTTTTATAGCTCCATCGCCGAAGGCTTTAGATTGAACTAGTTCAGGTTGTGAAACCACGGCGCCGAAGGCGTCGAATAAGTTGGTAAAACACGAGAGTCCCAAGGCGCTGAAAGCGTTAGATTGATTTGGTTCAACTTGCCAGGCTACGGCGCCGAAAGTGCCGAACAGAGTGGTCAAGCTTGCGAATCCCTCGGCGCCGAAGGGGTCGAACAGAGTGGTCAAACTTGCAATTTCATGCCGCCGAAGGCGCCGAACAGTCCCATTATGGTTGCGAAGCCCCGGCCTCGAAGGGGTCGAACAGTCCCATTATGGTTGCGAAGCCTCGGCCCCGAAGGGGTCGAACATGGTTGTACGACTTACGAAGCACGGCGCCGAAGGCGTCGAAGCCTATTAACCCCACGCGGAGCGTGGGGTTAATAGGCCAACAATCAACTCGATTTTGGCGGAAAAATTGCTGCGCAGCAAAGCGGTTTTTATGCCAAAATCGCTACTAGGAAGGCCCATGCTCTCACCCAGCTTTGTTAGAACAGATGCCTCACTTCGTTCAGCATGACAAAACCTCCATCAGTATATAAAAAAAACCGTCCTCGGTTAAGAGGACGGTGAAAAAGGTTAGGATCAACAGATTTTAAAGTTACTCTTTACTGACAATTATTCTACTTTTTCCCTTTATAAAACCAGTTACTTTAAATTCTGTTCTTCTGTTTAATTGATGCTCTTCGTCGCTGCAAGGGACCTCGTTTTTGCAATTGTTTAACAAAACTGTTTCGCCATACCCTTTCGCGATTATTCTATTTTTAGATATTCCTTTAGAGATGATATACGCTACTGCGGCTTTTGCTCTTCTGTCGGAGAGGGCGATATTGTATTCGTCTGATCCTCTGCTATCTGTGTGAGACCCTAGCTCAACGATGATGTCTGGATTGTCGGTCAATATTTGTACAAGCTTGTCTAGTTCGGGTTTTGCATCTGGGCGGATGAATGACTTATCAAAATCGTAATAGATATTTTTTAAAACGATTGGAATGTCAATTTCAAGTTTAACTAAAAGAAGCTCTACAAACATTGTGTCGTGATAAGTGACGCATTTTGAATCGATTTTTTCTGATTTCGAGAAGTATCCTTCCTTAGAAGCCATGATTTCGTAACGATGATTACATTTTATTGTAGAAATAAACTTTCCGTCAACGGATTGAAACGAATTTTTTAAATTAGGTTTTGTGTTGTCGGTTAGCGTTACATCTACCCCATCAAGAGGATGTGTTAAGTTGCTTTTATCAACCTCTTTAACGGAAACTATCAATGTTAAATCGGATGGTGGAGACCATTCAAATCGATAGATGTCATCGTTTCCTTTACCACCGTCTCTATTAGAGGATAGGAAGCCACTATTCGATGATTCATCGTAAAATACCGAGAAATCATCTTTTGGGGAGTTTATTGGATACTTTAAACTTTCAGGGTTAGACCAATTGTTTTTACTCCCTGTAGCTTTAAAGATATCTAAACCTCCCATTCCCGGATGTCCATCGCTGGAGAAATAGAGTGTCCCCTTTTTGTCTACAAATGGAAATAGCTCTTTTCCAGATGTGTTAATTTTTTTTCCAGCATTTAAAGGGTACGACCATTTTTCATCTCTGTTTCTAATGCAGTAATAGATATCTGTTCCGCCATAACCACCAGGCATATCGGAGACAAAATAGAGTGTTTTCCCATCGGGCGATAGGGTAGGATGTCCTACTGAAAACTCCTCTGGTTTGTTGTATGGAAATTCTACTAGACAATACCATGAGTCGTCGTTTTCTGCCGAAGCTGTATAAATCTCAAGTCGGTTTTCATATTCAGGAGTTGAGATGTTTTCTATCCAACTGGTAGGGTCGTTGTTTAGATTTCGCTTGTTCACTTTCACCATTTTAGTTCGAGTAAAATATATTTTATTGGTAACGGTTTGGTAATTACTAGGACCATTATGGTATTCTCCATTTAATGAGTTAATCGGACTAAAGTTGCTTAACTTGGTGTTGTCTGCAATATGATACATCTTTAGGTATGGGTTTCCAGTCCAGCCATAAACATCTTCTTTTTTTATTATATCCTTTTGTTTTCTGTCTGAAGTAAAGATAAATCCATTTTTAAGTGGCATGAGTCCAAAGTCAGAATTTTCAGAGTTAACCTCTTCTAAATTTGTCACTTTGTAATATTCCGGATTATTCATCCATCTTTTTGCTAACTCACAAGATTCAATCCAATCGTTCACTTTCTCATCTTTAGGGTTCATTTTTCCGTACCTTTTGTATTGATCGATTGCTTCATCATAGTTAGCATCTGTTTTCAAAAGATGTGCATATTGCAAAACATCTTTTGGAGAAGGGTTATTAGATGTGGATAGTTTTGCTAGCCACTCTTTTGCATTTTTAGTATCATTTATTTGCATGTAACAAAAGGCAATACTCCTATAGTCTTCTGTTGAGGGATTATGAGATTTAAAGCTTTCGTTATATAAAGCAATTGCTTTAACAAACTCATAATTGCTTATCAGCGTTTTCGCTTTATCTCTAAATGATAACTGCGCACTTACAGGATTTGTACCCACAGTAAATGTCAACATTATCAGGGCTGTAATTATGGTTGTAATTGTTTTCATCGCTTTAAGTTTTTAACGTTAGAAGTACCTAGGAGATCTCATTTTTGTTTCTGCTTTTTTGCCAAAGGAGTATGCAATTTCAATTTCATGACCAGAAAAACCACTTAAGGCATTAAACGAATGTGTGTATGAGTAACCCAAAATTAATCGCCTGTTGATATTCCATTCGGTAAAAAATACTACTGCATTTTTTCCTGCAAGAGTTCGGTCTAGCTTTTCGTTGAATAGCGAGGGGGTGCCAAATCGATATGTGCAACCTGCCCAGAAGAGCTCTTTGAACAGTACAAAAGCGTTTAAATCAATGGTCGATTGAGACTTTAAATCTTCTCGAATCAAAAAACTGGGCTTTACTTTTATCGATTGATTAATATCGAACACATACCCCGATGTTATGTAATAGTGCCTAGTCTGCTTTGTTATCAATTTCGAGTTGCTTTCTAGTAAGTTATCTAAAAGATCACTGACAGAAAATCCACCGTAAAATCGATCGCTGTAAACAAATAGACCTACTTTTGGATCAAACCTAAAAGTGGTTACTTTTTCTTTTGGTATCGAAGGATCATATTCTTCTCCGCTGTTTAAAACTGTTCCATTTAAAGTAAAATATGAAATTCCTGCTGCAATACCCATCGAGAGTCTCCACTTATCGGTAAACTGAACAATGTGAGAGAAGTTCCCATACGCAGATTGTTGTGATTGAGCCCCAATGTGGTCATTGATCAGTTGTACTCCTAAACCATTGGTTTTTGAAATCGGGCCTTCAAAGCTTAAAACTTGTGTGCTTGGCGATCCTGTCAACCCTGTCCATTGCGATGCAGTGGTAAAGTTAGCATTAGCATATTGTTTTGTGCCTACATAAGCTGGATTTAAACTCATATGGTTGAAAATGTAATGGTTTAGCAGTGAGTTTTGCTGTGCAAAACTCACTGTTGTTAACATTACTGCTGTGATTATATAAATTAGTGTTCTCATGACTAATTGGTGTTTTATCTTATTTGATAATTGTGATATAGCCTCGGTATGTTCTCTCATTGTTGCACATATTTACCTTTAAAATGTAGAAATAAGTGCCTTCATTTAGTTGCGATCCATTCCATTGGTTTTTGTAACTCTTTTCGGTGTAAACTTCATTACCCCATCTGTTAAGAATTACCAATTCGTTGTCGGGATACAATTCAATGTTATTAATTCTCCATGTGTCATTGATACCATCTTCATTTGGCGTAAATACATTTAATGGCTCAATTTCGATAAAGTTTCGTAATCCAATTTTCAAGCCCTCTGGAGTGGATACACAATTGTTGGCATCGGTGATAGTTACGAAATATGTACCACTTTCCAAATTCGAAGCTATTTGACTGGTTGACCCATTCGACCATTGATAGGTATATGGTGGAACTCCTCCATTTGCAATTGCTTCTATGGTACCTCCTTCAAATCCATGGCACTCAGCGTCTGTTTGTGATATCACATTTAAAACGATTGGCTCTTGAGATTGAATTGTAAAAGTTGTTTTGCCTAAACATCCATTGTTGTCAACTACTGAGATGTTGTATTCTGCAGCAGGTAGGTTGACGAATACATTCCCAGTTTGGAAATCTATCCCATTGATTGAATAAGTATATTCCCCAATTCCTCCCTCTGCTGTTATCGAAATTTTTCCATCCGATGATCCATTACAGCCAACGTGTGATGATCCGTATGCGGTTGCTACTATTTCAGAAGGATTATAAATAGATTTAATTGCCTCTGCTGAACATAAATTTTCGTCTATTACCTTTGCAACATAGGTTCCAGAAGCTAAATTGGTAAACACATTACTGGTTTGGTATACTCCATCATTCAATTTGTATAAATAATTTCCTGTACCTCCAGATGCTCTTAAGACAATTGTACCATCATTTGAGTTAAAGCAACTAACGAATTCTGATCCGGAAGCTGTTAAATTTAACATCAATGGATTCTCAATGATTTGTGCTTCTGTACTTATAGAGCAACCATTTTCATCGGTTACTACAATGCTATAAGATCCTGGTGCCAAATTATTGAAGGTATTACTCCATTGAGGCTCCCCATCATTTAGTGTATATGAATATGCACCTGTTCCTCCCATTGCTGTAACTATAAGAAATCCATCGGAAGTATTGTGACATCCTACTTGAGTTGATCCAATTACACTTGCTGTAATCACGGTTGGATTTGCAATTATCACAGGTGTAAGTGTTACAGAACAATGGTTGATGTCGAATACAGTAACAGTATAATTGCCAGCTACTAATCCAGTAAATATGTTGCTCGATTGAGGTGTGCCTCCATTTATGCTGTATGTGAAAGAACCTGTGCCTCCAGTTGCATTTACCTCGATGGTGCCATCTGTACTGTTGTGACAACTTACTTGGGATGACCCAATCGAAGTTGCAAAAATAGGTAATGGATTGTTGATAATTATTGCCTCTGATGTAGCTGTACATCCATTAGCATCTGTTACCAATACAATATAGTTCCCAGCTACTAATCCGTTAAATACATTACTACCTTGTGGTGTACCGCCATTTATACTGTAACTCAATTCGCCTGTTCCTCCCGTTGCAGTAGCTGTAATCGTTCCGTCAGATGCATTATGACAACTTACTTGTGAAGAACCATATGCAACTACATGCATGTCTGAAATCGTTACCGATTGGTTACAAATGGTAATGTTGCCATGAATATCCCTTGCTGTCCATGTTACAATGGTTGTAATGCCTATTGGGAATGTGCTTGGTGCATTATTATTGATGGATTCAATTTGACAGTTGTCGGTCACTACTGGTGTTCCTAACTGGATGTTACGTGAACAACTAATTATGTTTTGTGGACACATCATAACTGGTGGCTCGTTGTCAATTACTGTAACTCTCATTATTCCACTTGTTGAATTTCCACAAGCATCTGTGGCTGTCCATGAGACGATGGTTGTCCCTACTGGATAAACTCTAGAGGCATTGGATGTTCCATTTAAATTGTTTGCCAATAATACCGAACTGCAATTGTCTGAACTTACTGGCACTGGGATCGTTACATTTGCTCCGCAGCTTCTAAAATCATTGTAAACGGTAATGTCCTCAGGAATTGTAAGCGAAGGTGCAATGGTGTCATTTACTACAATCGCTTGGGTGCAAATACTTGTGTTGCCAATGATGTCCGCAATTTGATAAGTCCTAGTGATTGTTTCTGGACAACTATTGCCATCACTTGATTGTGATATAAGCATGAAACTAGACTCATCTATACCTGAAGTGTCGCTTACGGTGCCACCTGCAGCTAGAAATTCTGCCAAAGATGTGTATGGATTTGGAACCATGTCGATACAACTTGTTACTATACCAGATGGACAAGTGACCACGGGTGGTGTGTTATCGGATACCGAAATGGTAAAACTACATGTCTCTTGATTTCCACATTCATCTGTAGCTGTCCATGTTACTAACGTTGATCCATAGTTGAATGTGACACCATTTAATGTGGATAAACCATTTGGCGTAGTTGTTGAACCAGATAGTGTAAATGTGATATTAGGAACTGAACAATTGTCGGTTGCTGTTGCATCCCATGATGTTCCTGTTTGAATGTAACTGGTTCCTGAATTTGGCCATACACTTACTGGTACAATAGGACAAATGATCGTAGGCTTTGTCTTATCTCCACCACTGTATGTAATAATAGGTGATGGTTCTACATTGTTTCCACATAAATCTCTTACATCGTAAACATAGGTCATTATCCACGAACATCTATCTCCAGTAAGGGTGCCTGTCTTGATGACAATTACTTCTCCATCACAATTATCAATAAATTGTGACCCAATCTCTTGAATGGTTGGTCCGGATGGTATTTCATCAAAACAAATATCCATATTAGTTTCTCCTACAGGAATTTCTCCAATTAGAACTGGTGCAATTGTGTCTGCTAAAATATAGGTATATTTCCAGTCATGCTCATTGCCTTCACAATCTCTGTAAATATATGTGAATGTTTTTGTGCCTTTACAAATTGGATCTTCTGTTGCAAATGGACCTGTAGGTGTTATGATGTTACCACAGTTATCGGAAACAATAGGAGGTGTAGGAACGGTCATTTCAGAAAGACAAGAAACATAGCTGCTTTCATCCACAGGATTTGCAAAAGGCTCGCGCTCAATGGTGTAGGTGTAAACCCAGTCTTGAACGTTTCCTTCACAATCGGTGTAAATGTAAGTATAAGTGATGATTCCTTCGCAAGTTGGTGCTTCGCTGATGGTTGGCCCAGTAGGAGTCAACACGTTTCCGCAGTTGTCGGTAACCACTGGCAAAGTAGGAGCCACTGCTAAAGCCACGCAGGAGACAGTAGAAGCTTCATCCACAGGATTTGCAAAAGGCTCGCGCTCAATGGTGTAGGTGTAAACCCAGTCTTGAACGTTTCCTTCACAATCGGTGTAGACGTAAGTATAAG
>CAZZHH010000051.1:0-22382 GCA_964653595.1 uncultured Lentimicrobiaceae bacterium | reverse complement strand
TAAATTTTGTTAGCATTTATTTCTTACAAAATTTTAATCGGGATGATTTGCTTTTAAATTGTATCTTTGACTTATTGATAAACAGCTGATTTGTTTCTGTCGATCATTGGATATCAGTTGTGATTTGCTTTTAAATTGTATCTTTGACTTATTGATAAACAGCGGAACGGTTTGCGTATATGCGAGGTACGCCGTTGTGATTTGCTTTTAAATTGTATCTTTGACTTATTGATAAACAGCTTGGAAGATTTAACCAGTTTCTCACGTCCTGTTGTGATTTGCTTTTAAATTGTATCTTTGACTTATTGATAAACAGCAGTAAGGCAACTTGTATTAAATGATTACGAGTTGTGATTTGCTTTTAAATTGTATCTTTGACTTATTGATAAACAGCTTATATCCAGTAATCCCCAATTTCCCATTAGTTGTGATTTGCTTTTAAATTGTATCTTTGACTTATTGATAAACAGCAGCTAATTCGGCCGAACTTTTAGCAGGGGCGTTGTGATTTGCTTTTAAATTGTATCTTTGACTTATTGATAAACAGCGTTCTCCATGTTCTTGATGTAGTCGAAGCCGTTGTGATTTGCTTTTAAATTGTATCTTTGACTTATTGATAAACAGCGCATTATGCTGATTATAATTCTGGAAGAGGTTGTGATTTGCTTTTAAATTGTATCTTTGACTTATTGATAAACAGCCAAATGGAAACAGGAGTATAAAAAGCTAAAGTTGTGATTTGCTTTTAAATTGTATCTTTGACTTATTGATAAACAGCAACTCCGTCACTGACGACTGGTTACAAGGTGTTGTGATTTGCTTTTAAATTGTATCTTTGACTTATTGATAAACAGCTTTTTAATCAAAAATAAACCTAAAACCAAAGTTGTGATTTGCTTTTAAATTGTATCTTTGACTTATTGATAAACAGCTCGTTTTTTTCCAAAGCAAGCAATGGCTTGTTGTGATTTGCTTTTAAATTGTATCTTTGACTTATTGATAAACAGCAGTTTTTTTCGTCGGCTCCAGTTGCGTGTAGTTGTGATTTGCTTTTAAATTGTATCTTTGACTTATTGATAAACAGCCAACCACTTCAATTAAATATCCGGGATCAGGTTGTGATTTGCTTTTAAATTGTATCTTTGACTTATTGATAAACAGCAGAGACAAAGATAATACTTTTTCGGAAATAGTTGTGATTTGCTTTTAAATTGTATCTTTGACTTATTGATAAACAGCATACCCCCAGTTAAAAAGATGGGATTCAACCGTTTACCAATGAAATTAGGATAAAAAAAAGAAATGTTTATCGTGAAAAAAAACCGTTCATCGGACGGTTTTTTTGTTTCTACTAAAACAATTCCAATTGTTGCGATGGCGCTTTTGCCGGTTCTGGTTTCTTTCCCCGAAAAATCTCCATGTTACCAAACTGTTTGTCGGTAATGCACAAAATCCCAACATGACCCAATTCGGGCAATCTTGATTTTATCCGTTTTATATGCACGTCGGCATTGTCCCTGCTTGGGCAGTGGCGCATGTAAATGGAAAATTGAAACATCGCAAAGCCATCTTTGATCATCTCTTTGCGAAACTGGGCATAAATCTTCCGCTCCTTCTTGGTCTCCGTCGGTAAATCGAAAAATATTAACACCCACATAATCTGATAAGCATTTAATCGTTCAAAACTCATGACCGTATTGTTTCGTTTGCAATAATGCAATTATTCTACTCACAGTGTTTGTCAGAAGATGTTAAATGGGAGGCGTTTTTATGTTAAAAACCAAGGAGTTTACATTGGTAAATGACTGTTTTTAACGCAAAAACAACGAAACAAGTGACATCTTCTGGCAAACACTATTCAATTTCAGGATACAATATTTTCCTTGATTCCCCCTCAAAACAGCGATACAACGAAGCAGTGGTTTGCGAAACCCCAATCATCAACGGACTCTTGTTCCCTCCAATTTGAATATCCAATACCGGAATCGATAACAATCGGGTTTTCAATTCTTTGGTCAGTTCAAAACTTCCGCCTTCGTCCACAATCTGGCATATCAATTTGTCCACATAAGGTCGATAGGGCTCCATAATATCGTCCGCCAGGCAATAGGCATTGTACTTGTTGCGGTGATGAATGCCCAACGTGGGCATCATGCCGCTCGAAACCAATGCTCGGGCCACTACTGCTCTCAAAATTGAGTATCCGTAGTTTAAAAGATTGTTTGGCGGTTCTTCGTTTTGACCTCTTAAAAAATCAGGAATTTTTTCGAAAATATTTCGCCAATAGTAAGCCGCTGCTCGTGCCTCATGGTTGTCGCCATCGCCACTCTTTACACACGATTCCCAATAGAGCATATTCTCTACATTCACTCCTCGCTGTTTCAGTACCATAGCCTGATTGTGAATCTTGCACTCAATGGTCTGTTGCCACAACCGTTTTTTTAGGGGTTCGCTTGCTTCTATTTGAGCCCGAAACCGCTCGGTTTGCAACGTATTTCCACTCAAATTGAGCAACATCCCTTGTGGCATGTGCGAGGCATCGCACGTAATAACTGCCGCATTGTTACTCAAAAGACTTTCAAACACTTTTTGAGTGCAACTGATTTGCCAGTGATCCAACACCACCATCCCGATATCTTCCATCGGAATCGTCTTTGTTTCCTCACTTTCTAATAGTTTTACCGCCAGCTGTTTATCCTTGATCGATAAGTAAGCAGGGTTTCCAAAGTACAATGTGCGTTTTATCATAGGATTTGTTTTTGGTTTTATCTGAAGTATTGACAAGGTTGTTCGCTTCTTGGCTACTGACGGGGTGACTTGCTTCGTTGCTACTGACGGGGTGACTCAAAGTCTCCCCGTCAGTAGCAAAACAAGTTCAAAATTCAAAAAAATCTTTCCCCCTGATCTTATTTACCAGCCCATCATCTTTTTTTAAACCGCAATAAACGGAATACGAAGAAAACTCCCAATCTTCCGCATTTTTCACCAAATTCGCCTTTACAGGATTCTGGTGGATATAGTTAAAACATGTTTTAGGATATTCATTTTCCA
Organism: uncultured Lentimicrobiaceae bacterium; assembly: GCA_964653595.1. GTDB lineage: Bacteria > Bacteroidota > Bacteroidia > Bacteroidales > WCHB1-69 > JBAXTE01. The sequence goes on along the minus strand of CAZZHH010000051.1, from coordinate 19,331 downwards.
GAGTTTGTATTATAATGGAAGTTCCAAAAGAGGTGTTTAGATATGATGGAGTGATGCCATCGGTTTTGGTTAAGCATTGGGCTTTGGTCTTTTGACGAAAAAGGGAACCCGAAAGATCTTCTTGCTTCTGGATTGCTCTGGTATATGATGCTAACATAATTCCAATTGATTGGTTTAGCGTTTGTGTAGTCGGGGCGTTTGCAGTCGGGGCGCGACTTAAAGTCGCACTCCGACTGCAAACCTCAATCTCCAAGCTATGCACATACACCATCAAATGAAAATGGTTAGGCATCAGACACCAAGCCACCACATCCGCATGGGGCAGCAGATGAGTCCGAATCTTTTGGATAAAAAAGGCATAATTCTCCCTCCGGAAAAAAATCTTCTGCCGATTGTTCCCTTGGTTGTAAACGTGATACAAATATCCTACTTCGAAATTCATAGCTCTAAGGTTTTAGTTTCTAAAGCGAAATATTACCCAATCGGTCAATTTTGAGTTTGATGCATACCTCTTTAATCATTTCGCCTGTTAATGATTTTTGATTTTTTGATTGAGGACTTCCTCCTCCAAATTCATTTTGAATTCCAAATTCGCAATTATTCTTTTCTTGTTCTTTTTTATTCATGCTAAAAATTAATGAAGCTGAAAAAATGGGAACAAAGTTAGCCGTTGTATCACTAGAGTCAGTAAAGCGATAAATCCTACTACTTTGGATTTCAGCCAAATTTGGAGTTAAATTGTTTTCGATTTGATCAACAGTTGGGATATATACAATATCATTCGGATTTAGATAAAAAAGAAGAGTTTGAATATTTCCTTTTTCATCAATCTTTTCTATAGATACAGGCTCTTGATTTTGTTTTAATCTTTCTATTACAATATTTAATGGTATTGTTTCAAAACTTCTTTTGCCACTTTGATCTACATATATTGCAAAAAACAGATTAGTTCCTGTTGCAGCTACCACAAATTTATCTTTTTTGTTTCCTTTTATTCCAACATTGAATTTGTTTCCTTTGGGTTCGTAAGTTCTGACTTTATAGATTGGTTGATGGTTCTTCCCATCATTCAAAAGCCGGATGTTTTCATTCATCTCTTCAATTCCTTCGGGCGAAAAAGCAAGTTCTGGATGCTCTCTCCCATTGTTCTCTTCTTGGTACTTATTCAAATGATTGATTAATATTTTTCTCACACCCGAATCAGTTATACTTTCAATTTTCTTTGCATTAAATGATTCATCCAACTTCACTCGTGATGCAACCAGAACATCACTCTCTTTATCGCTACTGAAATAGTACAATTCATTTTTCGTCAGCTCTTTCCCCATCCATTTGTTGTCTTGTTCCGCAAAATATTTTTGGATTTTCTTTTTATCCAATCCTTCATTAATCAACTGTTTGATTTTTGTTTTCAAATCTTTATCAACCAGCATCTCCCATTTGTCAATAGCGGTGGATAGATTTACCTCCTTTTTAAATCTAAGATTAACAACACCCGCAACAGTCTCTTTATGCAATGGTTTTCTAATAGCCCAACTATCACCTTTAGTTTGCGTTGCAATCACTTTTTTGCCATCTTCAAAACGTTGATATTTGTTCACAGTTTTATTAATTACTCTCAAATTTTGCTTAAAGCTAACCACTATGTTTTCAAGGGCGTTTTGCGCATCTTGAGTAAAGGTATTCCATGGTTTATGAAACTCTTTTGCTACTTTGATTTTCTTCCTAACCTTGATGCCGTTTTCTATTCGGTCAACCTCAATTTCTTCAATACGTCTAAGTTTATTCCGTAAATCATATCTGATGTCGCTGTTTTTTTGTTTAGCATGTTCGTTGTTCAAATAGTTGACGTGATTTCTTGTTGCACAGGCTATTACCAATGCATCCATAGCGTGATGACGATGATCGATTCGTTTTTTCTGAAATCCTTTTTGAAGAATCAATGGCATCTCTGTTTGGAATACTTTTTTACCGTCTTTCACTGTCCAATGACCAAAATCATTGCTTTTTGTCAATTCATTCATTCGTTCAAAACGTGGAGTTACAATCCTATTCCAAACATCATTCAAACCCCAATCTTTTTTCAAGTTATCTGTAACCATTCCAGTACAGGTAATCACATTTTTCGAAATGGCTTCCGTCTCATCCTCTTCACGGACAATATTTGACATTAAACTTTTTACAACTTTGCTGATATACCTGCTATCATTCATCTGACGATCAATGAAATCCTCAGTTAAATCTTCCATCAAAAGTTTCTTCATTTTGCCACGACTTTTGGAATAATGGATTTTTACAAAATCCTCATATTCCTGAAGGGTGAAAACTTTGACTTTTTTTCCAAACCCGAGTTCGATAATTCGACCTTCGTTGTTTTTGATGAATTCATAACCAAGCGCATTGTCTTTTTCTTTGTTCACCTCTGCTTCGCAAATGACCTTGTTGCTTAAAGAATCATCAAAATATCGTGATTGTGGAATAACATGTTCAATTTGATAAGCAGATGTAAATAGTTTTCCAAGTGGAATCATCTCTCCGGTATATGGGGAACGGTACTTTTGTTCCAGCCACAATTTGTATCTTATTAAATCAGATTTTGAAGGCTGACTGGTTTTTGTGATTTTCAAAATTTCTTCTGGAATATCAATTCCTGAATTTAACACACCCTCTTCATAAATTTTCAAAATCTCCTGTTGACTAGGTGAATATGGTCTTACATTTTCTATGTCATTATGATTTGATAATTCAGCCAACAATGCTTTAATCCGCAAATTTGTATTTTCATTTTGTGAAATTTGCTCCGTCATGCTTTTCCGTTTATCCGCAGGGTTTTTCATCTCACGTCCCAATTCAATATGAATTTCAGAAAAATCACCATATTTTTTCCAAATGTCTTTAACCGTTCTTAGAGTTTCGGTAATAACTTGTTCTACAATCGGATTTCTTAAAGAGTGTTGTTTGAATTCGTTTTTTAGATAATCTTCAATATCTTGTGGTGTTTTCCATTCCAAAATATCGCCCGATTCAGAATGACGATTATAGACAACATAGCAAACCAACCATTCCGGTAATCCTTTGAAATGAGCAATTTCTTTCAAATTAATTGCTTTTTCACGAACTCTATTTCTTATGTTTTCATCAAACTCTCCAGAGATGATTTTATCTATCCGCTCTTTTGTCTTTGAATCAATATTGTTTTCATTCCAATATTTCCCCATTCGCATTAATGGCAACATTTTTTTTATCGCCTTAGCGGAGTATGAGCCATATTCTTTTTTAAAAGGAGGAAATTTCTTGAAAATATCAATAAAATCATCGCATAAAGAATGTTTTGAAGCAAACGATTTCAATGCTTTTTCTATTTCCAATTTATCTTCAACCGAATATAATATGTGCCATAATTCTAGTTCTTTCTCTTTATCGAAGAAACCAGCAGGCACATTGCTGAGTTTTGACAACCTTGAAAGCATTTGCGCACGGGTCTCATTGCAAGGATATTCTTTGTCTTCCACATAATTCCATCTGTGTGAATGTTTGTCTTCTCCTTTCTTCTTTTTGATTTTAAAATAGGAAGATAAAAGAGTGTCCTGTTTAATCTCTTTTTTGTCATTCAGCCAATCGAATAAAGAAACAAAATCATCTTCAGATTTCAGAAATTCAGCGGTAACATCCACATCCATTCTCAACTTCCCATCCACATCTTTTTCTCTTTCCAAAATTCTAATATCATTCACAAATTTCCATAATCTCATTTCCTGAAATAAAGGATGTGATTTTGCAATACATTTAATCGGGTATTTTTCTTCTGTGCTTTCTCCTTTGTCTTTGTACCGGATTTCATATTTGCAATTGCTTATAAGCGATTTCTTGCTTTTTAATGGTCTTTGATAAAAGATGATGTCATTCAAAAACAGGTGAGTAAAATCTTTTGTTCTGATACTGTTTCGGTGTGATTCATTATTTTCATACAACTCTTCCAAACAGGTAGAATAGAGTTTTGGATCCCTTAATTCAGGATGAAATTCTGTTTGTTTATTTAAAATGGCTTCTAGCTCTTGTTTGTAAAATTTTCGTTCTATTGTCCTTATAAGTTTGCCATTTATTTTTTGACTTGGGTTTTGTAAAAGAGTGTTGAAAATATAGCATCCAACAGTCATCTGGCTTTTGTCAATATCAGATTCCGTTTTTTTCTTCAACAAAGTCCAATCATCTTCTGAGGGAGCACGAAAAGATCGTTTTTGATTTCCGTCCTTATCCAATTTGACACTTCCGTCTTCATTCAAATCTGTTGTAACAATAAACTCCTTTATTTTGTCTTTCCAATCAAAAAGAGGTGTTTTGCTAGAACGGCGATAAATCCATCCGTTTTCTAATATCACATTATACCAGATTTCTGTTTTTCCTTTTTGTGGCTCGTCTGCTGTTACTTCAGTTACTTTTAATGCATGAAATTCAACCAATTTATTTGGGTTTTCTTCTTCTTCTTCCCCTCTGAGTTGATAATATCCTCTTTTTTGATTGAAGTTGAGTAACAACCAAGCCAATTCTTCCTTTTCGATTTTTGCATTTAATGCTTTTTTTCTCAGGTAATAAATGGTCCAATCATAAGGAATTTTTCGTTCTTCACCTTTTGTGTTCAATTCAAATAATTCTGGATTTGACATCTTAAATTCTTCTACCATTTCATAAAAGGAAGTCTTGAAAAGAAAATCAAATTTGTTGTTATCAACCTCCTTCCATGCCAATTTAGGTTCAGCTTCATCAATAAACTGCCCTAACCTTTTTTCAAAATCAATGAACTTTGAATAGTGATCAGGCAAATAACTCAAAATATTCAAAACGCGATGTAATCGTTCTCTTCGTAATAGATGTCTTTCTCTAAGTCTTCTGATTCCACGAAAATCGGTTCTTGCAGCTGTTTGAGAAACGGTTTGTCCACTATCGAACTTTCCTAAAACATCCTGACTCATGGGGATAATTCGACTTCCCATTCCCAAAATTTCTTTATTCTCTTCTGTTTCTCCAACCAAAGCCCATCCAATCGAGTTGGTTCCCAAGTCCAATCCTAAAATTTTTTTCATATATGTTGTTTTTTATATTTTTATTTATATCTTTGCTGTACAATTTAAAGCAAATCACAATAAGGATTATTCCGTTGTGAAAACATTCAAAGCGGTTCGTTTAATTATGGATCGCTTTTTTTATGTTAGAGAATATGTTTAAGTTGTTGTGATATTGCATGTTATCTTATTGTATTGTACGGCGGAAGGTGTTCTTTTCCGGTGTTAGTTTATAGTGATGTTATTTTAAATTCAAATCTACAAACTAAATTCGAAAAAAACAAAAAATATTAAGAATTTACTAAAAATGGATTTAAATTGGCTAATTTTTACTATCTAATGATAAATCTTAGTACTCTCCTTTAAAATATCCAGTAGTGTGAAATTTTGCTACCAAGGTACCTTCTTCGTCAAAGATATCGACATTGTAATTGCACAGTTTTTTACTGCTCGAAATTTCGGTGGCGATGGCTTTCAAAACGTTTCCTTTTGGGGATTTGAAAAAGGCGATGTTGGCGTTTACGCTCACGGTGATGTTGCCTGAAAGGTTGGAGGCGGCTGCAAACGCAAAATCTGCCAATGTGAATATGGCTCCCCCTTGCACCATGCCGACGCCATTTAGGTGGTTGTCGGTGATTGTCATTTGAGCATGAGCATATCCCGATTCCGCTTCTATCAAAGTGATTCCATTGACAGAAGCAAATCGGTCCTTTTCTAATATCTTTAGAATTTTATCTTTCACGATCGTTTGTACTACTTGAATTGCCTGCTATTCGCCTGATACCATTCGTAAACCGTTTTCACGCCTTGTGGCAAATCCACTTTATGTTTCCATCCAGTGGAGTGTAACAAAGATACATCCAACAGTTTGCGAGGGGTGCCATCCGGTTTGGATAAATCGTGCACGATTTCGCCTTCGAAACCAACTGTCTCTTTCACCAGCAATGCCAGATCCTTGATGGTGATGTCCTCTCCAGTCCCTACATTCACATGAGATTCGTCGTTGTAGTGCAACATCAAGTGAACCAAAGCATCAGCAAGGTCATCCACAAAAAGGAATTCGCGCAGAGGTGTTCCACTTCCCCACATCACCACTTCGCTCTTGTTTTCGAGTTTCGCTTCGTGGAATTTTCGGATCAGTGCGGGCATCACATGCGATGTCTCCAAGTTGAAGTTATCGTTGATGCCATATAGATTGGTTGGCATGGCCGAGATAAAATTTACTCCATACTGACGGCGGTAGAACTTACACAACTCAATGCCAGCGATTTTGGCAATGGCATAGGCTTCGTTGGTGGGTTCCAGATAGCCATTCAACAGATATTCTTCTTTTATCGGCTGAGGTGCCAATTTCGGATAGATGCAAGAGCTTCCCAAAAACAGAAGTTTTTTTACCCCATATTTCCAAGCGGAATGGATGATGTTGGCTTCAATCATCAGGTTGTCGTAGATGAATTCGGCAGGGTAGGTGTTGTTGGCATGGATACCGCCTACTTTAGCTGCAGCCAAAAAAACATACTCCGGTTTTTCGGTTGCAAAAAAATCATCCACAGCTTGTTGATTGCGTAAGTCAAGCTCGGAAAGGTCACGGTGGATGATGTTCTCAAACCCATAACGCTTTAATGCTCTCATGATGGAAGAGCCAACCAAACCGGTGTGACCGGCTATGTATATTTTACTCTCTTTGGTCATTTCTAATATTTTTTTTGTCTTGAAGTTGTAATATGCCTGAATAGATTTGAAAATCAGACTTCCGCCAGCTGGCGGATTCGGGGTAAATCTGATTTTCATGAATAAATCAGTGCCTTAATTACAACCTCACCTTTGAATTATGCAATGCGATTACATATTTCAAATCATGTTCCACCATAATTCTAACTAATTCCTCGAACGAGGTTTGGCGTGGATTCCATCCCAACAATGTTTGTGCTTTGGTTGGATCGCCCAATAGTTGATCTACTTCAGCAGGTCGGAAATATTTTGGATCCACTTCCACTAGCACCTGGTTGGTTTTCACACAGATGCCTTTTTCTTCGACTCCTTCGCCTTCCCAACGGAGTTGAATTCCGGCATGTTTGAATGAGAGATCGCAGAATTCCCGCACGGTGTGCATCTCGCCAGTGGCAATTACAAAATCTTCTGGAGTTGGGTGTTGAAGGATCAACCACATGCACTCTACGTAGTCGCGGGCATAACCCCAGTCGCGAAGCGAGTTGAGGTTCCCCAGATATAATTTTTTCTGTAAACCGTGTTTGATGCGAGCGGCTGCCAAGGTTATTTTGCGTGTGACGAAATTCTCGCCTCGGCGTTCACTTTCGTGGTTGAATAGAATCCCGTTCACGGCAAACATTTCATACGACTCACGGTAATTCTTTGTAATCCAGAATCCATACATCTTAGCAACTCCGTATGGCGAACGAGGGTAAAACGGAGTGGTCTCTTTTTGAGGTACTTCTTGTACTTTCCCATAAAGTTCAGATGTAGAAGCTTGGTATATTTTGGTCTTTTTCTCCAGCCCCAATATGCGCACTGCTTCCAAGATCCTTAATGTTCCAACGGCATCCGATTCTGCGGTATATTCAGGGACTTCAAAGGAAACCTTTACGTGCGATTGTGCGGCTAAGTTGTATATTTCGTCGGGCAAAACTGTCTGGATTATCCGCAAAAGTGATGATGAATCAGTCATGTCGCCATAATGGAGTGTAATGGCGCGTTTTTGTTTCATATCTTCTATCACACCGTCGAGATAAAGATGCTCTATCCTGCTGGTATTGAATGATGATGCCCTACGCATGATGCCATGTACTTCATATCCTTTTCCCAAAAGGAATTCCGCCAAAAAAGAGCCATCTTGTCCGGTGATTCCTGTGATTAGTGCTATTTTCTTTGTCATTGAATGCTATTTTTTATCGTTAAATTCTGTAAACAGACTAATGTGTAGTAAAATTACAAAATTTATGGTTGGTATCTTGTTTTAATGAATTCTATTTTAATTTTTGTTTTTTTCTTTTGTTTTAAATTCTTGAATAGATTAATGCGAATAATCTAAAATTTGGATGTTTTGGCCCACCTTTCTTATTACTGCTGCTTTCATCTGCTCTGCATGTGGACAGGCGAATCCAATGGGGTTTCCTTTGAAAATACAGGAGGCAAAAACAATCGCTTCGGCTTCACGTTCAACCATCAATTGAGCTCTGGGTGCAGCTTTTTTACCGGGACATCCGCCACAGGAGACAAATCCAACAACTTCGGAGGGCCCTATTTCTTTAAATGCAAGTTTTCCTTCCGAAGCTACTTTGAAATCGGTGTTGCCGGGGCACATGTCTTCGGTTTGCTGACATCTGATTATTCCTACTTTCATCTGCTTTAGAAATTTATTTGGTAAATTTTCTTTTACTTAAGGTTTTCGTAATACCACTGACAGGTGTTGTCTATACCTTCGCTGAAATACATTTTGGGTGCATAACCCAACAACCTTTTTGCCTTGTCGATGGATGCCAGCGAATGAGGGATGTCTCCGATGCGATTTTCACCATGGTTGACCTCCGAATTATTTACTTCGGGCTGAAACTGTGATAGGGAAGAGATTAGTTTCTCTACTAGCTGATTTAACGATGTCTGTTCGCCACAAGCTACATTGTATATTTGGTTTACCGCTTCCGGATTTGTAGTGGTGGCCGCTAGGTTGTTTGCCATAATTACGTTGCTAATGTGGGTGAAATCTCGGGAGTAACTGCCGTCGCCGTTGATGGTGATCGGATTTTTAGAGAGTAACGATGCCACAAATTTGGGGATTACAGCTGCATAAGTGCTATCTGGGTCTTGGCGCATACCGAAAACATTGAAATATCGCAATCCTACCAACTCCATGTGGTAGGTTCGTGAGAATACATCGGCATACAACTCGTTGACGTATTTGGTGACAGCATATGGAGAAAGCGGTTTCCCTATTTTATCTTCTATCTTGGGCAGTTGTTCTGAATCGCCATAGGTAGATGAACTGCAAGCATACACAATCCGTTTTATTCCTGCATCACGAGCGGCAACCAGCATATTCAGGAACCCAGAAATGTTTACATCGTTGGTGTATATAGGATTAGCGATTGAGCGAGGAACAGAACCGATAGCAGCTTGGTGGAAAAGTAAATCCATCCCTTCGCAAGCCGATTTGCAAATATCCAGATCGCAAATATCTCCTTCAATGAGCTTGAAGTTGGCGTTTTCCAAAAGATGCTCTATGTTCTTTCGCTTTCCAGTGGCAAAATTGTCAAGACAGGTCACCAAATTGTCGTTTGAAATTAGATTGTCGCAGAGATTTGAGCCTATAAATCCGGCACCGCCTGTTACCAGTACTCTTTTTCCGCTAATATATTGTTGATCTACCATGTTAAATTCTAATATTCAGCAAATATACAAAAAAGTTTATGTTTTTTGATTCATAAGGAGTGGTAATAATGCAATTAGTTGATATTTAAATGTTTAGTGGTATGCTTTTTTGTAAATCTATTCATTACTTTGATAAAACCTGAGTAACATCATAATCGTTTAAATTCTACCAATTCTTTACCCGATTGATACATTAGTTTTACCGCCCATTTTGTAATGATAATGGCGCTGATGATGCCACTTATTGCATCTAAGAAGAAGAAGTCATAGAATAATCCAACGGTTAATGCAATAATTGCAGTGATGCTTGTAAGGGTATCTGCCAACACGTGAAGATAAGCACCTCTGATGTTCAAATCGCTATCTTCGTGTTTGTGGTGAAGTATAATCGCACTAATAATGTTCACAACTAATCCAATCACAGCTACCACAATTGCGTCTTTAAATTGAATGGGAAGAGGATTTATCAATCGTTCGAATGATTGGTATGCCATCATAATGGCTACTATTTGCAGAATAATAGCACTCGAAAATCCCGATAAAGCAAGTAATTTTTCTTTATCAAACGAAGCCTTGCTCGAATGGGCGAATTTTCTAGCGATGTAGTATGCAACCCAAGTAAGGCCCAATGCGAGTACATGCGATCCCATGTGATAACCATCTGTTAGAAGAGCCATCGAATTTGTAATATAGCCATAGAAAATTTCAGCAAACATCGTAAGGGCTGTAATCACAACCACAATAGCTGTTTTCTGTTCATGGTGATGTGATTTGGTTGTGTTTACGGATTGTTGGTTCTCTTTATTCATTTTTCGAAAAAGATAAAGTTAATTTTTTAAAAAAGAGAGACTAAATAGTATCTGTATCTATGAATTTTGTAATTATTCAGATTAAATATCTAGTCTCTCATTTCTCATATTCTAATGGTCGTGACTACAACCACTTCCATGTTGATGTTTATCCGTTGGTTTTTTGCAGCAAGCAGGAAGTTTTTCGTATGCCTTTGGATCTCCTAGTTGGTCGTCGGCATCGTGTCCTAAAACGGTGATGGCTTTGCGAATCTTTTCAGGCGTTGTTTTAGAAGGTTTGTATTCTACAGTTACAATAGCTGTAGCCATGTCGTAATCCGATTTTTTAACCCCTTTTTCATATGCAAGCGCTTTTTCAATTCGCTCTTTACACATGCCACACTGACCAGATGTTTTTATTTTAATGGTCTCTGTTTTTGATTTTTGCGCAAACGATACACCAAATACCATCATAAATATTGCGCTCATTAAAATTGCTTTTTTCATTTATATTGTTTTTTTTTAGTTGATTTTTTTTGCATATTGCTACTTAATTCAGTCATTCCTGTTCTGAAAATTGATTTTGTACAGTTAATATACTAATTTAAAACTTATCTATCATTACTCTTTTTGTCATCTTCCTTTATAAACTTTATAGCTTTTATAGCCTTTTAACTTTTTATCGTAAACCTTAAACCGCCATAAATCATACCTCCTTTAATAGGACCCCAAACGATTGACGAATCAAAATAATCGCCAAAGGGATGATGTGATGCTATTATAGGATTGGATTGAGTGAAATTTCCAAGGTTCTCAGCACCAATATAATACTCCACTTTTTTGAATCTTCGTGTAATTTGGGCGTTGAATATGAAAAAGTTGGGGGAGTGAGTTGGCAGCTGATACTCAATTGGATTTTGAGATAAATCAGGAAGTCGCATAGCTCCGTGATATTGAGTGGTAAAATCAAATTGCCACTTGTCGTATTTCGTTTTGTAGCTCAACGACATAACGGCTTTATGCTTCGAAGTAAGAGGCTTTTCTTGAAGTTTTCCATTGGTAGTTTGCCATACATCATTGATTCTATAAGCAAACGTGGCTTCCAACCCTTTTAAAGGATAAAGAATTGCCTCAATTTGAGCACTATTGGAGTACGACAAGCCATGTAAATTGGATAAAAATGCAGAATCTTGACTTTTATCAACATCTATGATTACTTGGTTGATAAAATCCGTACGGTAATAATCTAAGGAGATGGTAGCATCTTTTTTATTCATGTTAAAAGTACGGGTAATATTCAACCCATAGTTCCAAGCTTCTTCGTTTCTCAACTCTTCGGAAACCACAAATTTTCTTGAACTGGTTAATACCGCCGAATTTTCTGCATAAGCATTTACAGATCGATAGCCCTTGCCAGCAGTAGCACGTAAAGCCCAGTGTGGATTTATCATGTATTTAGCATGGATACGTGGCGTTAAAAAAAGTCCAAATTGATTGTGATAATCTGCTCTAAAACCTGCAATTACTGCTAATGCTTCTCCTACAACATAAGAGTATTGAGCAAATGCACCAGGCACAGATTCAATGTGCTTAAAGCTAGAGTCGTTTAATTGCTCTTGGTACGAATCCATTTGATAGCTAATCCCAGTGTTGATTTTGTGATTTTTGCTTTTGCTTATCGGACTTGCTAATAAAATGTTCGTGTATAAACTATTCTGATCTGCCTTATACGTGGTTCTGCCAAAAAATGAGTTTTGATTGTGGTGTGTAAACGATACGATGGTTCCAATACTTTGATCTTCTCCCTTCAAGAAAAATCCATTTTTTGTTGTAGCATTAAAACGATTTGTCTTTATTCCAACCCCATAATATGGCTGATCGAATATAGTTAAGTTCGGATTAAACAACTTTTGTCCTGCCTCACGATCTTCCGTTAAAAAACTAATCAACATTTTCCCTTCATATTTATTGGGTTTATGGTAATCCCATCTGTTCATAACATTGAGTTGTTGATTCAGAGGGATGTCTAAAAACATGTCGTGGTTATGATCTACCTTGTTTTGTTGATTTTCAGCATGCACTAGCAACATTGTGCTCACATTTTCAGATACATTTACTCTTGAGTTCATGTTTATTTCGCTTCGCATCATCTGGTCACCATATACATTCAAGTAAAACAATTCTTCATTCGACTCAGGTTTTTTAAACTCTACATTTATTTGCCCTGATATCGACTCATACCCGTTGGTTACCGACGAAGTACCTTTCGATATATGGATCGACTCCATCCAGGGGCCCGGTACATACGACAATCCAAAAGGGGTAGATAATCCTCTCACTAAGGGGACGTTTTCGGCAAGTATTTGACTGTAAACTCCAGCCAATCCCAACATCTGTATCTGTTTAGCCCCAGTTACGGCATCCGAATATTCCACATCTACCGTGGCGGTGTTTTCAAAACTCTCTGCCAAACTACAGCACGCTGCTTTTTTTAATCCAGCCGAGGTGATAATTTGGGTTGGTATCGATTTTACGGAAAATAACATCCCATCTTCACTACGTACTTCTACTTCTTGTAAAGTTTTGCCCCCTGTAAGGATTACTTTTATAGGTTTTTGATTGTCTACAATTGTCAGTGTATCCGTTTGATACGAAATATGTTTAATCACTATTTTGTTTATACCTGCTTTTGTAGCTAACACAAAACGACCATTTGCATCGGTAGAAGTGCCTGTGGTAGTGCCTAACCATTGTATGGTAGCTCCTGGTAATCCACTTGGCTTATTGTTCTTGTCTAGCTCGTAGATGACTCCTTCAATCTTTATTTGGCTGTATCCAAAAGCAAGGTTAAATGTCATCAATACTAGAATTGCAATTTTTTTCATTTTTGTAATTTTTTTTCTCCCCCTCTCGGATCAACTCTTAGAGGATGTTTCTGAGGTAATTACCATAGAGTTTGATACGAAGAAAAGGTTTTTATACGTATTTTTTTATTTTTTATGAATAATTGTTACTCATATTAGTTGATTCGTAAAATAAACTAAACAGAAACAACTTCAATAATTACATCTGTTACCTAAAATCCATCCACTTAGATTGTGTGATGAAACATGAGTAATAGATGTTCTTTTTTTTAAAAAAAACTATGCGTATAGAATTTGTTGGGAAATAAAATGGATAAAATCTCGATTACCAGCATTGGTAATTATGGGTGGGGAATTATTGTTATATCTTAAATTTGGAAAATTTACAATTTCTAACTCTTCCGCTATCTCAATTTCGGTAAATGTAGCAATAGCTGTTGGTAATATCACCGTTTTTATAGTATGCAAATAGGGGGAGGTAATACGTAAATATTTATGAGTGGTTTTGCATTTGTGGTTTGTACAGCTACATCCATGGGATTCAGACGTGTTGTGCAATGTTTTTTCCTCGTCAGAATGGTTAAATGCAGATAAAGCAAATGAATCGGCATGAGAATCTTTATCATGAGAACACCCACAACTCTCATTGCACTGTTTTTCAGATTCGTGGATATGTGAACTCTCTTCGCAACAATTGGGATGTTGATACAAAAATAGCTTTGTTTGCTGGCAATAATCACAATAATGCAACGAAAAACTCAACCCGTTGCTAAATGCAAAAAACAATAGCAAAGTGCCTACAATGAAATAGGAGAATAAAAAATGTTTTATCGACTTTTTCATAATGCAAATATAATCCAAATATCTCAAAATCTATGATCGTTTACATTTTTTTAAGTGAATATTTTATGTTTTAAAGAAAAATTAATCTACTTTTGAAAAATATTCGAATAAAAATTATTCATTTCATACGATTTAAACCTCAGTTTTTAAATATTTTAGACTTAATGAAAAAAATAGCGATAATAATTGGCGCAGGACCAGCTGGATTAACAGCGGCGTACGAGTTATTGTCAAAGACTGATATATCTCCAATAATTATCGAAAAATCAAATGATATTGGTGGAATTTCTAAAACCATAAACTATAAGGGAAACTTAATAGATATTGGAGGTCACCGATTTTTTTCCAAATCAAAGGTAGTTATGGATTGGTGGCAAAATATCATGCCCATTCAGCATGATCATGTAATTAATAATGACATAAATACAAGTAATTCAGTCTTGCTAGTAAGAAAAAGAGTTTCAAGAATTTATTACTTACATAAACTTTTCAATTATCCCATTCGATTAAATTTTGATTTAATTTCTAAATTAGGATTGGTTAACAGTCTGAAAATTGGGATCTCCTATTTCTATATTAAACTTTTTCCAATCAAACAGGAAACTTCTTTAGAGACTTTTTTTATCAATAGATTTGGGAAAGAACTATATCTGAACTTTTTTAAAGATTATACCGAAAAAGTGTGGGGAGTCCCTTGCGAGAAAATATCCCCCGAATGGGGATCTCAAAGAGTGAAAAAGTTATCCGTTTTTAAAGCAATTAAGCATAGTGTTAAAACCTTATTCTGGTCGGATAAATCAACTTCGCAAAAGAATACAGAGACCTCTCTCATTGAATTTTTTTTATATCCTAAATATGGCCCGGGTCAGATGTGGAAAACCGTTGCAGATATTATTGTGCAAAAAGGTGGAATAATTATCAAAAATGCAAATGTGAATTCAATAGATGTTGATAATAATCAAATAGTGGGAGTGAGCTACTTGTTAGAAGAAAACAAAATGCAAGAAAGCATTAAAGGGGATTACTTTTTTTCTACTATGCCAGTAGTGGAATTGATTAATTCTCTTAAATGCTACGTGCCTAGTGATGTTGTTAATGTATCTAATGGACTACAATATAGAGATTTTATTACCGTTGGACTGCTTTTGGATAAACTAAAGATAAATAATGCAAAAGACTCTAACCTTATACCTGACCAATGGATTTATATTCAAGAAAGAGGGGTGAAATTGGGTAGATTGCAGATTTTTAACAACTGGTCTCCATACATGGTAAATGATCCTTCTATGGTTTGGATTGGTTTAGAGTATTTTTGTAATGAAGGGGATGATATTTGGAAAAAATCAGACATTGATTTAATTCAATTTGCCACAGAAGAACTACACTCTATCGACATCATTAATAAAAATGATGTAATTGATTCTACTGTGATTAGAATGTCTAAAACGTATCCTGCTTATTTTGGTACTTACAAACAATTTGAAGTTTTAAGAAATTTTGTCAACACATTTGAAAATCTATTCTTAATTGGAAGAAATGGTATGCATAAATATAATAATCAAGATCATTCGATGCTTACAGCCATTACAGCAGTTGAAAATATAATTCATCACGTGAAAACAAAAGAAAATATTTGGAGTATTAATACAGAAGAAGAGTATCATGAATCCTAAAAAAATCAATTTAATTCTTACAAATCCTATTTTTATTCTGTCTTTTATCGCGTTCCTTCTCTTTTTGGTTACCATGAATAAACCCATGGATAACGACGAGGGACTCTGGTTTTATATTGCTAGAGTCTGGGTTGATCATTCAATTTTGCCTTATATTGGTGCAGTAGAAAATAAAACTCCAGGTATTTTTGAATTAAATGCTTTATCCTATCTACTTTTTGGTGCAAATTTTTTGATCGTTAGAATCGTTGGTATCCTTGTAATTGTAGGGAATATGTTTCTGTTACTAAAAATTGCAACAAAACTTCATAGTAGATTGGCTGGGATTTTTGTAATGTATATCTTTGGTTTATCTAATACTTGGCATTTGCTATATTCTTCTGGGACTGCTTTTCCTGAGACTTTCATCGCGTTTTTCACAACTCTTTCATTCTTTTTTGTGATGAATAAGGCGACTCAGAATTTCTGGAAATGGCCAATATTCTTCTCCGGACTAGCAATGGGCTTGGCAATTACTTTTAAGCAAATAGCCTTTGTCTCCCTTTTTGCACTGGGTATATTTGTTTTTTTCTTTGCTCTTAAAAATTATAAATTTTCTCAAAAAATTTTTGCTATTGTTCTTTTAAGTGTCGGGGTATTGATATCCACATTTGTGTGTTTGTTCCCGCTTTTTATGGGCGGTGTTTCTCTCATGAATTATATTGATGGAGCATGGTTGATATTGTTAAATTCAGGCTCGAGTAATAATTTAGTAGATAGACTGTATGGATTTTTTAGAATATGGTTCGAAACAAAAATGGCAATTTTCTATTTATCATTTTTAATATTGGCATTGTACCCGAGTATCCTAAAAACAAAGTACTTTTTATTTCTCTTTATTTGGTTTCTCTTCGATTTTTTAGGCGTAAATGCTTCGGGAAACTATTTTGGACATCATCTTAAACAAATTATGCCATCACTTTCACTTATTGTTGGAATTTTACTCTCTCAATTATTGATATTGATGAATTTCGAAAAATCAGAAAAAAAAATTGCGATGTTTACTATTGCCCTAATTCTGATTCTGTTTCCCTATCAAGAAGTGGTAATTAATGGATATCTAAAAGGTTACCCTGATGATGATAGAGCCTTTGGTGAGTGGATCAAACAAAATACTTCCCCAAAAGATCGAGTTTTTATTGTTGGTCGGACTTCTGGTGCAATTATGGCTCACTCTGAGCGTTTATCACCAAGTAAGTACTTTAACTCTACTTTT
This sequence comes from uncultured Lentimicrobiaceae bacterium, assembly GCA_964653595.1. Classification (GTDB taxonomy): domain Bacteria; phylum Bacteroidota; class Bacteroidia; order Bacteroidales; family WCHB1-69; genus JBAXTE01. The sequence continues at coordinate 2,462 of CAZZHH010000051.1, read as the reverse complement.
ATTACTAGCCCAAAAGAAAGAACCGAACTGTTGTTAGATTTTAAATCATACCAACCTATTTTTTTTGCTATTCATGCAAACGAAAGTGCTGATCGACCGCTGATTGATTCAGAATTTAGGATAAATTACTCCTATGAGTTAGATAAATTTGGATATAAAATCTACAAATATAACCCCAAATAGAATTGGAAATATTTAATCTTATTTTGCTCAAAAACTTTTTTCCATGCTATGTTTTAACCAATTACAACGAAAAATTAAAGTCATTTAAATTGTTTCTCTTATCTTTGCACAAAAAAATAAAATTGAATAATTGGCTTAGTCTTTCATGAAACATCTCTTTCTAGTTGCTTTTCTTTGTTTATTTGGATATCTTTCTTATTCTCAGGATTTTATATATGCAGGAAAAGTGTTAGATGCTCGTTCTGGAGAGGTGCTGCCGTTTGTAAATCTGATTTATGGTGGTAAAAGCAATGGCGTAATTTCTGATATTAATGGAAATTTTGTTATAAAATCAGCCCGAAAACTCGATTCAATCCAATGTTCCTTTGTTGGCTATGAATCCATGGTTTACTCCTTAGTTTCGAGTCGTAATAACAGTGCATTGCGAATTAACTTGAACCCAAAGACCTATCAACTCAAAGAATTTGTGGTATTGCCTACCGAAAATCCCGCACATCGAATTATTCACCAAGCAGTCCTAAATAGGGATAAAAATAATCCTATGAAAAATAGCTCCTTTAGCTACTATTCATATAACAAAATGGTGTTTACTTCCGAAGTTCTACAGGATACCACTGCTATAAGAATAGCCCAAGATACTTCTCTCCAAGATACCATATCTGTGAAAATTCGAAATGCGGTTAACTTTTTCAATAGCCAACATCTATTTATGATGGAGAGCGTAAGCAAAAGGATTTTTAAAGCACCCGATAAAAATTTCGAAAAAATTATTGCCTCTAAAGTCTCCGGTTTTAAAGATCCGATCTTCTCACTGTTAATTACTCAAGTTCAAGCCATCTCATTTTATGATGATTTGTTCCTGTTGCTCGACAAAAAATATGTAAATCCTATTAGCAAAGGAAGTACTTCCAGATACTTTTTCGAAATTCAAGATACAATCTATCAATACCAAGATTCTGTTTTTGTTATCTCATATCGTCCATTGAAAGGTAGCGTGTTCGACGGTCTAAAAGGGGTCGTATACATCAATACCAATGCTTACGCTATTCAAAATGTAATTGCCGAACCAGCAAAAAAAAGCGGAGGTTTTAATATTTCAATTCAACAGCAGTATGACCTCGTTAATGGAGAAAAATGGTTCCCATCTCAACTTAATACCAACTTTTATTTCAACGCTATACAAACCGATGGATACAAAGTAATAGGAAAGGGAACATCCTATATTCAAGATATTCAGCTAAACGAGGGTGTGAAAAATAGAGATTTCGGGAACATAGATATCGATTTAGATATCGATTCACCCGATAAAAGTGATCAGATATTAGTTGAATATAGGCGATTTCCGCTCTCCGATATGGAAATGAAAACATACTCTGTAATTGATAGCTTAAGCAAAAAACATGATTTTGAAAAATATTTGAATAGAGCCAAAACATGGATGACAGGGAAGATTCCATTTTATCTTTTTGATATAGATGTGACTAACTTAATCCAGTTTAATGTGTATGAAGGCTGGAGACCCGAAATAGGATTATATACAGGTAAAAGTTTTTCCAAATGGATTACCCTAGGTGGATATGCAGCTTATGGCTTTGCCGACCAATTTTTAAAATATAAACTGGAAGCTGTTTGGAATATCAACAAAACTCTCAATACAACCCTATCTGTTACCTACAAAGATGATATCTCTGAATCGGCAATTTCTGGTATGTTTTACGATTCCAAAACCTTTTTTGATGGCGACTATATGAGACGCTCTTTTGTAAACAGATTTAATCGTACTGAGAAATTCGAAATTGCCGCTACCCACCGCTTCTTTAACTATCTTACCTCGAGATTAGAACTAAATGTCCAAACAAAAACACCCATGTTTCAGGTCGAACATTTAGCCCTTTCGGAAGAAGATGAACAGCTGTTTCAGAACAAAAAACACCTAGCCGAAGCAGTTCTTTCTTTTAGATATGCATACGGAGAAAAATTTATTAAAAATGGAGATTGGGTCTTCTCCATGGGAACCGACTACCCTGTTTTTACAACTCATTTTGTACATGGATTTTATAATGTGTTAAATTCAGAAATTGAATATAACAAACTTTTGGCTAAAGTCTCAAAATCATTCCAGTTCAAATATTGGGGAAAGTTATTTGTGCAAATGGATGCAGGAATTAGCGATCGGAAACTTCCATTGTGGGGCAACTTTGTCGCTAAATCTTGCTTCAATGATGCTTACTTGTATTGTGATAACTCGTTCCAGTCTATCAAAATAAACTCCTTCGTCT
>CAZZHH010000050.1:0-23133 GCA_964653595.1 uncultured Lentimicrobiaceae bacterium | reverse complement strand
AACTGGGCAGGATCTCAAACGGGGAAAATTTCCTTTAATCCAGAATATTTCAATTTAAAGGTAGCATTTATTGAAACCAAAAAGTGCTTTGAAATATCCATTCTAGAAAAAAAAATCACAATAGAAATCGAAATAGATGATGACTTAGAGATATTTGCGGACAAAAATATGTTTATGATAATTATCCGAAATATCATATCAAATTCAATTAAATTTTCTCGCATACAAGGCATAATCAAAGTTACAATAATAAAAAGAGCCAAAGAAATTGAAATAACTGTATCAGATAATGGAGTTGGTTTTGATAAAGAAAAGCAAAACAGACTGTTTGTATTTGGTGCAACACAGACAACAGCTGGAACCGCAAATGAAAAAGGGTGTGGACTTGGACTTATAATATGTAAAGAATTCATTGAAAAACATGGAGGAAAAATTTGGGTTGAAAGCGAGGAAAATATTGGGAGTCAATTCAAATTTACGCTACCCCTTTCTATAAACTTAGAGTCATAATATCAGTTTAAAATTCCCATTTTTTCCATAAGAAAGGATGCATTTAACTTCGTACTAATTCCTTCTTTTAATTTATAATCGAAAACCAGTTGATTTTCAACGAGTTCTACTTCAAAACAGTAATTTGAGACGACGTTTGGGTAATCGTTTTCTAGTTTTCCAATCTCTAAGTCATGGGTTGCGATTATGACAATTGCATTTTTTTTAATCAACTTTTTCAACAAGCCTATCGTGCCTATTTGTTTATCTTTAGAATTTGTGCCTCGTAATATTTCATCCAAAACTACGATGGTTTTAGGTTGAACATCATAATGATTAATTACAGATTTAAGACGTAGTAATTCAGCATAAAAGTAAGATTCTTTATTGGCTAAGGAATCTTGAATTTTTATGCTCGACATGATATCGCAAGGTGTAAACCGGAAACTAGAGGCACAAATAGCGGAACCATTCATTGCCAAAATCATATTTACAACTATTGTCCTCAAAAAAGTGCTTTTACCAGCCATGTTAGCTCCCGTTACAATGATAACTTTTGGAATTCCTGAAATTTTAATAGAATTTGGCACTCTATATATGGGATCCAACAGAGGGTGAGCTAAATCAGATGCTTGATATTCAAATTCATGATCCGATAATTGTGGAAATATCGTATGGGAATTATTATTAAAGTAAAAAACAGCATAGCTCATCAACTCATCTAGCTGAGATAAAGAATCAAACCAGCAGGGAACAAATTGACCATTTTTAAATTTCCATTTTTCAAGACTCAAAAGCACATGCAAATCAAAAACGAAAACGGAATTTAGAAGCAATGACAGATACACATTATATCTAACATCTAAATTGGTAAGAATTCGAAATAGTGCTTTTATGGATTGACTAGCATTTTGCTTTTCTGTTTTGAAATTTTTCTGAATAGAATGTAGATAAGGTGTTTGAAAAATTTCATTTTCTGCTAAATGTATTAAAGTTGAATACATTTTGAACGAGTTTGAAGTACTACTTAATTTTAAATGAGCTTTAGTTATTTTCTTATTATACAACTTTACAACCAACAGATTAATAGAAACCGGAATTAGCAAAGTGTATACGTTTATCCAACCTAAAAAAACAAAGAAAAGAAAAATAAAGAATAATAGGGTGAAAAATATTGCAGAAATTTTCAATATAGGTAATTGATTTTTAGAATCTGCGAGCCAACTTTTAATATCATCTACCTCATCCCCAGTTTCATTAAGAAAGCTACCATAAGTTGAAAATTTTTCAACAAAAACTCTTTTGTTTGCTAATTCAGCAATCGCCTTTTGTCTAGCTTGTATTATCTCTTTATCAAATGTTGCTAAAGATAATCCCTTTGCTAACAATCTTTTACCAAGAAAAGTAACGCTTCTATTTAGATATTGGTATAATGAGTTTTTTCCAAACAAGTCGAAGTCCTGCGATAAATGAGGATTCAAGTTTGAAAACTGCTCTCCATCTTCTCTGTCTTTAAAATTAAAATTTAAAAAGTTCAATTCGAGATTATTTAACTCAATAGATTTGGAAATAAAACGTTCAAGGTTTATATTTTTTTGGTTGAAAACAATTGCGAACAGAAACAAAACAAAAACACCAATAGATAAAAAAAGGTAAAAAGAGGAAAAATCATATCTAATAAACAAAATTATAAAAACAACTGTAAGAGAAAAAAGGGCTAATCTTACAGCATAAAACCATTTATTTAGTGTAACCACTTTTTTTAAATCACACGAAAGATCTTTTACTCGTTTGGTATAAAATTCTGAAGCATTTATCATTGTCATTTATTTAATTGGTAAAGCTACCTCATTTGTGTTTATAATTTTTGGAAAAATCGGCAAATAACATTTTATCTAAGGTATAAATTTGACATTAGTGTTTAGTTTCAGTATAAATATTTTTGCTAATTAATAGACCTCTTCTTAAGAATACTAAACTATGGATAGATTTATTTACCAAGCTGTCTTATTAAGAATTTAAATCAGTTTTCCATACATATAATAAATAATTTTGAATGGACTCCTTATTAGACAAGGATATCTTAATGATTTATAACAAAAGTACAAAACAGCAAAGATGAAAAATTGAAAATAATCATAATAAGCTTTGATATTCATAAAAAAAGGCATCTAAAAGATGCCTTTTCAAAATTTTATGAGAAAAAATTATTTTCTGTTAGCCACAGGTGAGCCAAGGCGAACCATCGCACATCTGAATCCAATAAAATCAGTAGCTTCTTCTTGATCTAAATATCTTCTATTTCCTGGGCTAGCCCAATATTGAATATCTTTCCATGAGCCACCTTTATAAACACGAGTTCTATCGTTAACTAATGAGTTGTTATTCACATCATTCGATTTCACTTTGTTTTCAACATCGGTGCTATACATTTTGTTTGTTGAATTTCCATCTGCAGACTGCCATAAACCAGTTTTATAATTACTAGCCCAATCACCATCGATATAATTGATATTATCTGCTTTTCGATAATTTCTACGTCTACTTATTTTGTAGTCATTTTTATCAGAGGCTTCAACCATAGGAACATTACCAACAGAGTCTCTTTCCGCAATTTCATCATTTTCAAATTTTTTGGTAGTATAAACATTACCACGGAATGGTCTGAATTCGTTTACTTCGTCGCTAGAAGTAGCACGATAAACATCCATTACCCACTCAGAAACATTACCGCCCATGTTATACAAACCATAATCGTTAGGCCAATAGGAATAAACAGGAGCAGTGATATCCGCAGCATCGTTTAATGCGCCAGCAACCCCCATCATATCTCCTCTACCACGTCGAGTATTTGCAACGAAATCGCCATAAAATTTATTATCATCGGTACGTGTGATATGACCATTCCAAGGATAAATTCTACGTTCTAAAGTTCTCTCTTGAATCGAGTTACCAATTAATCCTAAAGCTGCAAATTCCCACTCAGCTTCGGTTGGGAGTCTATAATTTGGCAACAAGGTACCATCTTCAATTTTTACATTACGAAACTCACCAGTAACAATATTTTGAAGACGGCTTTCGCCATTGCCTTCGTACTCTGAATAAGTTAAATAGGCATCGGTACTAAAATACCCTTCGGCAGTTGGTTCAGGAACCAAGTTAATAAATCCTTGTTCAACAAGTATCATTTCATTTACACGATCGGTTCTCCAAGAAGCATATTTAGAAGCTTGAGACCATGAAACACCAACAACAGGATATTCACGGTATGCAGGGTGGCGTAAGTAGTAATCTACATATGGTTCGTTGTATGCAAGTTTGTTTCGCCATACCAAGGTGTCTGGTAAAGCTTGACGGTACACAACAGCAAGATCAGCAGGCATAAACACACGATAAATCCAATGTAAATACTCTAAATAATCTAAATTTCTGATTTCAGTTTCATCCATATAAAATGAAGAAACAGTCACTCTACGAGGGTTGTTGTCCCAGTCGCCCATTACATCTTGTTCAACGCGACCCATCGTAAATGTTCCACCTTCAATCAGTACCAATCCTGGACCGGTCATCTGTTCATCGAATGGTGCAACTTCAAATCCACCGTTAGAGGCATTATTGTACTCCCAACCAGTAGTATTTGATGCTTCGTTTTTTCGGCAGGAGGACATTCCTGAAACAAGAACTACCGAAACTACAGCTACTATTAATAATTTTAATTTACTCATGTTGCTCCTGATTTTATTAATTTGATTGCAAATATACTACAAATATTGTTTATTAACTAAAAAGATGGACAATTTATTGCGCGAACCCTACGTTTTTTACTTGGACATTTAAATTGATAGATAAATGATATTTCGTGGGCACCACCAGTAACATTAGTCAGTTTTGATACGGTTAAGTCGTAGGTATATCCAAATTTAAACGATTCTTGTTGAACACCAAAAAGGACAATGAAAGCATCTGAATTTTGAAAATTTTGACGAAACCACAGACCTGCAACAAATGGAAAACGGTTAAAATAGAAACCATAATTTAATTGTTGAAATGCCATTTGTTGTTGGAAAAGAATATTTGGAGATATGCTTATATCGCTGATAGATCTAGCACGTCTACTTTTGCGTCGGATATCGAAAATATAACCAGCATGTGCTGTAAATTTTCTTGGAATTTTGCTAATACTGATAAAACCCTCTTCCGGTTCGGTTAAGTGGTGAACCGCAAATCCACCAAAGAAATTTTCGGAGTATCCGAGAATTCCAGCAGAAAAATCGGCATATCCTTTGGTTAAAGTACCTGGACGAGTCTCATTCGTTTGATAAACAAAGCCATATCTCTCATCAATCATATCGCCAAATGTTAGCTTATCCCAGTTCAAAGATTTTTGCTGATATGATGCTTGTAGTGCAGCTCGCATTGAAAACTTCCTATTAACATCAATTTTATAGGAGTACATTGCGCTGATACTGTTGGTATTAATAGTTCCCTGCCCAGCACGATCTCCTAAAAACAACAGTCCTACTCCACCAGATAATTTATCAAAATGTTGATCATATCCTGCTGTATATGTAACAAAAGTACCAGTAATAGAAGGCCATTGGTCGCGAAAGTTTAAAACAACTCTCGGACAAACTGCGGAACCAGCAAAAGCTGGATTTAAATAGATTGGACTGGCATAAAATTGTGAGAATTGCGGATCTTGAGCCTGCAACTCTCCAATATAAAATATTGAAAATAAAATAATTACGCCCTTACAAAGTTGTTTACTTGTCATACATTCCCTACATTTAAGAGTACAATAATACAATTAATTTTTATAATTCACAAATTTTGCTTAATTTTTTAGTCTAATAATCTCTCAGGCTTCAAAAACCAATACAAAATTCAGATATAACCCAATTTTTCATCATCCAATTATTTATAACGTAAATCAAATTCAAAAAGTTCCAATTTTTTAAAATTTAATTTTTAATCCAAATAAATACCTAAAGACCTCCATAAAAGAAATTTCATTAATGGCTAAACCAATAAAATCTTATATTTGCAAACAATAAAGTACTTTTTTTTGTGTTATAAACAACAATCAATAACATAGACGTAATATGAAAATGAAACATTGGGTTACATCTCTCTTAATTTTACTATTATTTTATACTGGAACATCTTTAGTAGCACAATCGTTTATTTTAAAAGATTCAATTATTTGGGAATCAACAACAAAGACAAATATAACAAAAGAACTCTCATTTACTTCGCTACATTTTAAAGGAAATGTTTTTGTAGAGGCAAACCATTCTATTCCTTTTTATTCAAAAAAAATATCCATTCCTACTTTTAGTACAATTGAAAAAATAAAGATAACAAACATTAAGTATGTACCTTTAACTAAAGAAGAGGTTAAAGCCCTAGAAAGTTCTATATCAAAACAAACGATAGACTCTCTTACTATTAACACTAATGTTTATCAAGAAAGAAAAAAAACGTTTGTCACACTTTCTTTTTGTCCAGTTGTAATAAATAAATCGACTCAAACCTTAGAAAAGATAACCCATTTTGAAATTGAGATTTCCACTATCTCCAAGGGTCAAACAAAAGACAGAACCTATGCAGCAAATTCTATTCTTGCATCTGGAAACTGGAAAAAATTCAGCTCATCCAATGAAGGAGTTCATATCATAAGGCGTCAAGACCTTATAATTATGGGATATAATCCATCGAACACCGATCCAGCCAATGTTTCCATCTTTGGAAATGGGGGAACTCCTCTCCCTGAGAATAATGCATATCCTAGATTAGACGACTTGCAGGAATGTGCAATATCGGTATCGGGTGGTGGAGATGGAAGTTTTGATGACAATGATTATATCTTATTTTATGCAAAAAGTCCAGTGGGATGGACATATAATCCTTCCACAAATCAATTTAATTACAAGAAAAACACGTATAGTGATCGCACCTATTTTTTCATCACTTTTGATGCAACTATTGGCGAGAAGAAAAGAATTCAAACGATAGCACCAGTTACTACTCCAGCTACCAAAAACATCACTCATTATTTGAGATATTTATCCTATGAAAAAGAGAGGGTAAACCTTACAAAATCTGGGAGCGACTGGCTTGGGGAGACCTTTGATGTTACTACAACGTACACATTTCCATTTCGGATTTCCAATTTAGATTTGTCGAAGCCAATAAAAGTAGGAGTAAAAGCTGCATCAAAAGCTTCACAGGCAGCCAATTTCAACATAAATATTGGTTCTTCAAGTCAAACGATGAGTATTGAAGGCAATACATACAGCCAGGTCAAAGCCATCGAGCAATATCAAGAATTTGTGTTTAACCCCTTATCTACCAATGTAAATTTAACCATAAGCTATTCAAAACCTACGGCTTTAGCTGTTGGCTGGTTGAATTATATTACGATGTTTGGCGAGTGTTATTTATCTCAAACAGATCCTCAAATTTTTATTCACTCTACCGAACCAATTGGATCCACGGAAATATTAAATTATTCGATTAGTAATGCCAGCACATCAAAAGTTTGGGATGTAACGGATTTTAACAACATAAAAGAAATTCCAACTCAAATTACAGGCACTAACAGCACGTTTATTTCTAAAGCAGATTCTATTCGTGATTATGTAGTTTTCAGCGGTCAAAGTTATTATCCAATACAATATCATGGAGATGTGGAAAATCAGAATTTGCATGGACTTTCAGGTGCAAACATGGTAATAATAGCGCATCCAAATTTTATTAATCAAGCAAACAGGCTAAAAGAGTTTCATCAGACAAATCGTGGTCTATCGGTACAGATAGTAACACCAAATCAGATTTTCAATGAGTTTGGCAGTGGCGCCCCTGATATTGTGGCAATTAGAGATTTTTCAAAAATGTATTACGACAAATTCGGTCCATCTACTTATAAATATCTATTATTATTTGGAGATGCTTCGTATGATTTCAGAAACGTTTTAGGTTTTAATCAAAATTTTGTTCCCACGTATGAGAACGAGATTTCAACCAATGAATACACATCCTTTTCTTCCGATGATTTTTATGGATTGTTGGATGATAATGAAGGGCAGAATTGTGCAGGACTTTTGGATATTGGAATTGGAAGGTTTGTTGTAAAGTCAGAAACGGAAGCCAAAGAGATGGTTGACAAGACAATATTATACTGTCAGCAATATGATTTAACAAAATATGCACCCGATAAAGTTTCAAATTTTGGAGACTGGCGAAATAACATAACTATCATTGCGGACGACCAAGATGGGAATACACATCTTGCCACCGCGTATCGATTATCAGATATAATAGAGCAGCGTTATCCTAGTTTTAACATTGAAAAAATATTTTTTGATGCTTACCCACAAGTATCGAACTCTGGTGGCCAGCGATACCCAGATGTAGAGACAGCCATCAATGAGAGAATGAGAAAAGGAACCTTATTGATGAATTATGTCGGTCATGGAGGTGAAGTTGGATGGGCTCATGAGAGAGTGTTGCGGATATCGGATATCAACTCATGGGAAAACAGATATAATTTGCCCATCATGTTTACTGCTACCTGTGAATTCACGAGATACGATGATCCGGAGAGGGTATCGGCCGGAGAATTGGTTCATTTAAATGCTGGAGGTGGTGCAGCAGCATTATTTACAACTTCGCGAGTTGCATGGAGTAGCACCAATGATTTTTTGTGTATCAATTTTTTCAACAACGCTTTTGAGCAATCGTCTAGCAATACCTATCATTCTTTAGGTGATTTGGTAAGAATTTCAAAAAATTTAGATCCAGGTAGTTGGGCAAATCTTCGAAATTTTATCCTTATTGGCGATCCCTCTATCACTTTTGCATTTCCGAAATATAAAGTTAAGACCACACATATCAACAATCATCCTTCTAAAAATATTCAATCGAACATTAACACTCGAAATTTAAAAGACACTAGGGACAATACAGATACACTAAAAGCGTTATCACACACTGACATTAAGGGAATTATTACTGATAATTTAGACAATAAACTTACGAGTTTTAATGGAGAGATTATAGTTACTGTTTTTGATAAACCATCGGCTATTACAACCTTGGGAAATGATCCAGAGAGCCCAATAAGCACTTTTAATTATCAAAAAAATATAATCTTTAAAGGGAAAGCGAAAGTAACAAATGGGGACTTCTCAATCTCTTTTATAATACCAAAAGACATAAGCTACAACTATGGGTATGGGAAAATCAGCTATTATGCAAAATGTGACACAGCTGATGCTAGTGGCCATTTTTCGAATATCATCATTGGTGGATTTTCAGATAATCCAGTAGTCGACAACGATCCTCCTGAGATAAAATTATATCTCAACGATTTGAATTTTACAAACATGGGTCTTACCAATGAGAACCCACAATTAATTGCCAAAGTATCCGACTCCACTGGGATTAACATCATGGGGAATACGATAGGCCATGATGCGGTAATCACTTTAGATAAAAAGTCGGAGAACAGCATCGTAGTTAATGATTATTTTGAAACAGAATTAAACAGTTATCAAAAAGGCACATTTACGTATCCACTTAAAGATTTATCAGAAGGCAAGCATACTTTAACATTCAAAGTGTGGGATATATTAAATAATTCATCAGAGCAAACTATTGAGTTTACTGTAGTGAAAGACGCTCAACTTGCGCTAGACCATGTTTTAAACTATCCAAATCCATTTTCAACTCACACAAATTTCTTTTTTGAACATAATCAGCCGGAAGTGGCGATGGATGTAAAAATTCAAATATTTACCATTACTGGAAAATTGGTAAAAACCATCGTTCAGAACACTCAAATGAATGGATTTAGATCGGAAGGAATTCTTTGGAACGGCACCGATGATTTTGGGGATAAAATTGCCAAAGGAGTATATCTTTACAAATTATCTGCAAGAACATCTACAGGAAAGTATTCCGAGAAGATAGAAAAGCTAGTTATATTATAAGTTTGATGCCCTTACTATCTATTTCATTGTGCTGACTAAAGTTATATTTAACCATCAAATGCATAAGAGAGAAACAATTTTTAAACTTATTAGCAATATAACATAAAATATTTCGTTAACTTTGCACTTCAATATTATTATAAAAAGTAATACCATATTTTTCATGACAAAAAGAATTTATCTTATAGCAATCATCACGTTTTTATCTTCTTATGTATACTCGCAATCTCCAGACGTTCAAGAGGGACAATTAAATACGATAACTACTGCAGTTCCATTTCTTCAGATTACTCCAGATGCGAGAGGTGGAGCAATGGGAGATGTTGGAGTTGCTACTTCTCCAGATTATAGTGCGCAGTTTTCAAATCCATCCAAATACGTTTTTTCCCAAAAGAAATTTGGGATTGGAGTTAGTTATACCCCTTGGATGAAAAAACTGGTTAACGATATCAGCATGCCTAGCATCATGGGATATTACAAATTAGACAAGAACAACGTTGTATCTGGTTCACTAAGATACTTCACATTAGGTAACATCACTTTTACAGACGACGTAGGTAATAGCAACGGAGATTACAAGCCTCATGAATTTACCATCGATGGATCATGGAGTAGGCTACTAACCAAAAGACTTTCTATGGGAGTTACTGCTCGCTACATATATTCAAATTTAACGTTAGGACAAAATGTTGGAGGCGAAGCGACTCGTGCGGGACAGTCAATTGCTGCTGATATTTCGATGTTTTACAACAAACCTATTAACATCAGTGGAGTAGAGAAATCGATACTTTCTTTTGGTGTCAACATGTCAAACATCGGTGCTAAAATTGCTTATACCGAAACTACCCGCAAAGATTTTATTCCTACCAATTTAAGAGTTGGCGCAGGCTTAAGCTTAGATATAAATGAGCACAACACGTTCAATATTGGGCTTGATTTGAATAAATTATTAGTACCTACTCCACCTTTATATGCTGTAGATTCTATGAACCATACCCTTAAAGATGCTGCTGGCAATTATGTTATAGATAAAGGCATGGATCCAAATGTATCTATTGTAAACGGGATGATTCAATCGTTTTATGATGCTCCCAATGGAATTTCGGAAGAATTTAAAGAGATAAATATTGGCATAGGTGCAGAATATTGGTATGAAAAACAGTTTGCGGTAAGAATTGGATATTTCTTTGAAGATAAAACGAAAGGAGCTCGACAATTTTTCACATTTGGAGCAGGGCTTCGTTATACTACCTTTGGATTAGATGTATCTTATTTGGTTTCCAACCAACAGAATCCTTTAGCTAATACCCTTCGATTTACCTTAAGTTTCGATTTTGATCAACTTTCGGGAAGCAATTAGTTTCAATTAAACGATGATGAAAATTGGTTTTGGATTCGACACCCATCAACTTGTTGAAGGCCGTCCACTAGTGATTGGCGGAGTAGTTATTGATCATCACAAAGGGTCACTTGGTCACTCCGATGGCGATGTTCTAATTCACTCCATTTGTGATGCGATTTTAGGTGCCATGGGTTTGGCCGATATTGGTACTCATTTTCCTGACAACAAGCCTGAGTTAAAAGGAATAGACAGCAAAATCATATTGCGAGATACTTTAGTGATGATGGATAATGAGGGCTATAAGATTAACAACATCGACTCCACAATAGTCCTTGAAAAACCAAAACTTATGCCTTATATCGACACCATGAAAGAGATCCTCTGCAAAGAGTTATCGATTGAAAAAGGCTGCCTTGCGATCAAAGCAAAGACTTCTGAAAAAATCGGATTTATTGGTCGTGAAGAGGGGTTATCTTCATATGCAGTAATACTTCTTACCAAAAAATAAAGATAATTTATTTTCAGATAACTCGAGTTTTGATTGTTTTCTCAATTCTTTTTACGAATCTTTTTCAATGAGAGAAGATTCATGGAGTTATTTCCAAGTCCCTGAATGTTATTTTGCACCAATCTCATCACTTGATCATAATATAAAACGACAACGGGAGCTTCATCCATCAAGATGCTATCCATTTTTTGATAGATTTTATAGCGTAAGGTATCCACTGTTTCTACTTGAGATTTTGCATACAAAACATCGAAAAATGGGTTAGAAAAATGAGTATAATTTGGTCCATTTGGGGAGAAATTTTGGCTATAAAAAAGAGACAAATAATTCTCTGCATCGGGATAATCGGCAATCCAAGAACCTCTAAAAAAGGGCAATTTAGACTGAGAGATCATCTCTCTTTGGGTAGCTGGAGGGTTGACTTCAATTTTTAAAACTATCCCAATTTTTCCGAGTTCATGTTGGATATACTGACATAAATCGAGATAAGAAGCTGATGCTGATAGAGTAATTGGAGGCATTCCTTTGCCATTTGGAAACCCAGCTTTTGACAAAAGCTCTAATGCTTTGTGGGGTTGATAATCGTATCCTTTGACGATTGAGGAGTTAAACGAAGGCAATCCATCAGGCACCATTCCGGAGTAAGCTGGAGTTCCGATATTATTTCGAAGGAATCGAATCATTTTTGCTCGATCAAAGCCATAATTGATAGCCTGTCTAACCTCTTTTTTAAGTAAAGGGTTATCGGTTTTGCTTTTCGTATTATCTACTAAAAATCCCAAATATTCAGTGTTTAAATAAGGATGGGTATTTAACTTGAATTTATGTTGATATTTTGGATTTAATTTTCCGTCGGCAGTTAAGAGTTCATCTTTGTAACTTGCGTCTATTCCTGATAAAAAATCGAGATTTCCTTTTACAAACTCCATAAATACAGATTGCTTATCGACGATAAAAGAGACAGAAACGGCGTCTAAAAAGGGAAGTCGTTGGTTGTTTTCGAATTCAAAATAATTTGGATTTTTAGTCAACACCAATTTCACCCCCTCTTTCCAAAATTTAAATTGAAAAGGTCCTGTTCCTACTGGATGATTTCGGTAGTCGATACCATACTTTTCAACGACTTCCTTGGCAACAACCGAACAGTATTGCATGGTTAGAATCCCTATAAATGGAGGAAACGGTTTAGAAAGTTGAATTTGTAAAGTAGTATCATTTATAGATTCAATAGCATACTTTCCATAACCATTCGTATCGATAGAAGAAAAAACCCATTTTCCTGGGGATGCAGTAGCAGGATCTAGAATTCGGTTAAAACTATATACAAAGTCGCTGGCTACAACCCTTCTGGGGGTTGCGAAGTGATAGAAATCAGTTTGATGAAAAAAGACATCTTTTCGCAAAAAAAATGTATATTGTTTGCCATCCTCGCTAATTGTCCAAGATTTAGCGATGGAGGGGATGATATGCATAGAATCATCCAGTTGAACCAAGCCATTATAGAGTTGATTGCATGCCCAAATCACAGCCTGATCGCGAGCAAAGGCAGGATCCAACGTCCCGATTCCAGAAGATTCATTATATTTAAACACAGTTTTCCCATTGTGTTCAGTACTTGGAGTGCATGAAATCAAGGCAAAAACAATTACAAGAGATAAAGAATAAAAAAATTTCATACGTACAAAAGAAAAACCATTTCTATATTAAAAATTGACCATTTTTTTATCAAAAGTACATTTTTTATCTCTTATAATAAAATTTTGAGTAATTTGGCAATCATAAAACCATAAAAAATGAAAAGAACATTCAAATTTGCAATGATATTTATTTTTGTTTTCATTGCATCTGACGCATTAGCGCAAGGAAATGGAGCAAAAATGTGTTCCGAACGAAAATCTTCTCTAAAGATATTACCTCCATCAAAATCCCCAAACACACCACGACATTCGTTTGATGTTCTTCATTATGCATTAAATATTGATTTATATAAAAACTATACAGCACCCTACTATAAAAGTTATGCAGCATCCAACACCATTACATTAAGAGCAGATTCTGCCCTTTCCAATATAACACTCAATGCTGAGAGCATGAGTTTAGTTGTTGATTCAATTATTCCAGCGTCATACTCATTCAATCATGCAGGAGATCTTTTGGAAATCAACTTTAATCACACTTATCTACCTGGCGAGGTAGTTAACTTAACCATCTATTACAAACATTTAAATATCACCGATAATGCTTTTTATTGTAACAATGGATTTGTTTTTACCGATAGCGAACCCACAGGGGCAAGAAATTGGATGCCATGTTATGACTGGCCAAGTGACAAAGCCACATTTGAACTTTTTGCGAAAGTGCCTTCGAATGTTTTATTATCTTCGAATGGGAGGTTGCAAGACTCTTTAAAAATATCAGATACAATTCATTATCATTGGGTTAGCAGAGATCCAATAGCTACCTATTTGATGATAATTACCTCTAAAGCAAATTACAATCTTAAAACTACTTACTGGCATCCCCCACTCCATCCACAGGATAGTGTGCCGATGAGATTTTACTATAACACTGGAGAAAATCCACAAGAGATTATAGACATGATGATCCCGATGTGTAATTTTTTTTCGGATACATTTACCGAGCATCCTTTTGAAAAGAATGGGTTTGCTACATTAAGCGAAGAGTTTCAATGGGGAGGGATGGAAAATCAAACTCTAACGAGTTTATGTCCCAACTGTTGGCAAGAGATGCTAGCAGTGCATGAGTTTGCCCATCAATGGTTTGGCGACATGATTACGTGTGCTACTTGGGCTGATTTATGGATAAACGAAGGATTTGCAACATATAGTGAAGCCTTATGGTTAGAACACACACAGGGTGCTTTAGGATACAAATCAGAGATAAATAGCAATGCTACCTACTACTTAGAAAACAACCCCGGTTGGGCTATTAGCAATCCAACATGGAGTACTACTCCCCCAGCATTAAATGTGCTCTTCAATTATGCAGTAACCTATTTAAAAGGAGCTTGTGTGTTACATCAATTAAGATATGTGATGGGAGACACTGCCTTTTTTACGGGTTTAAAAAATTACACTAATGATGCAGTAAACTTTAAATTAAAAAATTCAACCATTGGTGATTTCTTTACCAAAATGGAGCAATCGTCGGGGTTAGATTTGAGTTGGTTTATGGACCAATGGATTTTCAAAGCCAACCACCCGTTATATTCATTCACAACAACCTTTGGAGGGAATAGTGTAACCACCAATATTAGTCAAACAAGTGCCGATTTTTTTAAAATGCCAGTAGAGTTAAAATATACTTTTTTTGACAATTCCGACACTACCGTTAAAGTGTTCAACGATGTAAATAACCAAACCTTTAATTTTACGTTCAACAAGCAAGTAACAGCATTTCAATTTGACCCAAACAATCAGATTGTATTAAAACAAGTACTATCCAACACAACCAAAGTATCGGATATGGAAGACATTCTAGGATTTGATACATATCCAAACCCAACTTCTACCGATATCAAAGTTGCGATTAGAGTATTATCTCCTTCGGCTAAAACAATCTCGATACACAACAGTTTAGGTCAACTAGTTATCCAAAAGCTAGTCACTGCAGACGAAAAAATAATTGATATTCCATTAAAGAATCTTCCAGCAGGATTTTATACGATTAAACTTTCTAATGACAACTCTTCGGTAACGAAACCGTTGGTAATAAACAAATAATTGATTTTTTTTTTAAACTCTATACAATTTCTAAAAGTTTGATGCCAAAATTATTTTAGAAAAGAGTTATTGAAAAAAGAGTTTTAGCCAAATTAGATAACACACATATCTGAAGATTAAATCTTGTTGTTTATAATTGCTTTTGTGTAAAAAAATTGCATTCCAATTATCTTCAACAGTTTTTTGGTTAACTAATTTTGCGTTATCTAAGTGTTTATATTTCAAATAAATCTGTTCAAGTTCTGATTGTTTCTCCATCAACCAATCATTCTGAGGAATAGAGAATCCTTTTTTGTCCTTTCTAAAGCGAATTTCATCTGGCACAATATCTTCAATTGTTTCTCTTAAAATATATTTACTCCAGCCGTTATGAATTTTATAGTTTGCTGGCAAAGAGAACAAATACTCTATCAAATTGATATCATCGGAGAATGGAGTTCGAGATTCTACGGAGTATTGCATCGAACAACGGTCTTCCCATCTTAAAAGGTTTTTCAAATAAGTACCGGTACAATACTCCTTTAACATTTGATTTGTTGACTTATTTTGAAATTCCCCAGAAAACTGAATATGATTTCTATATTCTACTAATGTAGACTTATTTAATAATTCAAATTCTGGTTTAAAAGAGGTTGACAACCACTGTTTAACTTTTGGATGAAAGAGCTTATCAGATGCTATTTTTGCTAATGAAAGAGCATAAATGGAGGTATTAAAAGGGCTATTTTCGAACTTAGAAAATTCGTTTACAAATTGCGAAAACTGGCCATTTCCAATTAATTGGTTTAAAAATCCCGTATAAAAAGGAGGATAACCTGCAAAGATTTCATCGCCACCTTGTCCATCGAGGAGTATATTAATTCCATTATCATGAGCAGCTCTCATCACCCGATTTTGCGCATATGTGCTTGTACTATATAAAGGGATATCTTGATGATAAATAATATCTTCTAGTTCTTCGAACAAGGTATCTGCTTTTACGATTGTATTAATCCAATTTACATTGTTATGGTCGACAATAATTTTTGCCCACTTAGACTCATCGAACTCTGACTCATTACTTGCTGTAAATGTTTTGATGCCAGATGAAAGTTGAGAGATGTTATGCTGTTGATGAATTCGATTTGATATGGAGACGATGGTACTACTATCTAAACCTCCACTTAAACAAAAGCCGATTGGGATATCACTACGTAAACGTAATTTCACAGCATTTTCGATCAATTGATAGGTTTTCTCTTTAGCTAGATTAAAGTCGACTTTATTAAATTTCGGATTTATGTCAGAAACTGGCAATGAATAATACCTATTTATCAAAAAATCAAATTTTGAGAGATCATAAATAAAATAGTGCGATGGCATGAGTTCGAAAATATTTTTGAAGAAACTCTCTGGTTCCATCTCAACATTGCCATACAGAAGATGAGGAAAAATGGCATTAGTGTTGACTTCCGGCAGATATGAAGGCACTTCCAGGATAGACTTATGTTCCGATGCAAATGCGAAGTGATACTTGTTTAAGGTGTAATAAAGTGGTTTTACTCCAAACCTATCTCGGGCACCGAAAAGAATATTTTTTCTTTTATCGAAAATCACAAAAGCCCACATGCCATTGAAACGATCTAAACATTCGATTCCCCAACACAAATAGGCGTTGAGCAATACTTCGATATCGGAATTGCTTTTAAACTGATAACCGAGAGACTGAAGTTCTTCTCGAAGTTCGATATAGTTATAAATTTCGCCATTGCAAGTAATCCAAACCTCATCATCAGCGCCGGCACACATTGGTTGATGGCCCCCATCTGATAAATCGATAATAGACAACCTACGATGACCTAATCCTAACAGAAAAGAGTCTGATTTAACTTCGTTAATATGTGTTTTGGGAGCATATTGTCGCGATGATTGTATCGAAATAGCTGGAGTGTCATGGCCATAAACAACCTTATGATTGCTTCCATCAAAGAAAAAATAACCTTCATCATCAGGACCTCGATGTCGTAAACGATTGTTCATTCGATGCAAAATGGGAGCAATTGCTTCGCCTGAATCTCTGACTAGTATACCGCAAATTCCACACATAACTTTATGATAATATCTGCAAAAATAGGAAAAAAAGTCCATAAAGCTCCGAAAAATAGATCCGTTAACCGACGGGTTGTAATTTTTCGAGAGTCTTTTAACCCTCGTTAACGGGGCACGCAAAAAGGAGATTCGCCAAAGGTGAAAGTCAATAAAGGGGAAAGGCTGTAAAATCATAAATAATACAAAGCCAAGTGAAGCATCTGTACTGACAAAGTAGAGTGAGAGCATGGGCCTTCTAGGGGCGATTTTGGCATAAAAATTGGCTTGCTTCGCAGCAATTTTTTCGCCAAAATCAGGTTGGTTGTTGGCCTATTAACCCCACGCTCCGCGTGGGGTTAATAGGCTTCGACGCCTTCGGCGCCGTATCTTCACAAGTTTTCCTACACGGTTTGACGCCTTCGGCGCCGTGCCTGGCATCTTATCCAGACTGTTCGACGCCTTCGGCGCAGTGAGACTAGCAAGTTCCACCTACCTATTCGACGCCTTCGACTCCGAAAACTTAAATCATGAATAAACTCATTGGATGACCATCGTTACCTGAACAAATACCAATAAAATAAAAAAATGCGAAAAAACCATATTTAAAGGAGGTTTATAAGCTTAGAAGTTCTAAAAAATATTTTTTTAAAGTTTTTTTACTTCTGTTTGTTTTTATGTGATTATTATCATACATTTGTCGCGTGTTTACTCAAATGATCAAAATTATTTACCAAAAAAAACAAAAGCTTATAAAAAAAAATCAAATGAGTCTGCGTAAAGACTCAAAAATCACGTGTACACACACACACACACACCGCTTAGGCGATGGTGGTTGGCAACATTTTTAATTGTGATGATGATGCCGATGATTGGGAAAGGGCAAGGCAACCAATTATTACAAGGTGGATGGGATTTAAAAGCCAATATTTGGCACGAATCACCATCAGCACCAGGAGCTTTCAAACGTATGGGAGAAAACATATGCCAACTTGACAACGATCCAGTAATAACTCCTCCTTATTGCAATATCCTCACATTAAACACATGTAATAAATTTTCCTTGGAATTAAAATACAGATCACATGATTTATATTTAGTTGATGCATATCCTCAATTTGTTTTATACAATCAAGATGGAAGTGTTTATTCCCAATACACAGACTCTGATTCAAGTGAAACAAACTTTGGCAACTATACTACTTACACGAATGGTATTACTCCCGATTTTCAAATCAATACACCAGGCACATACTTACTGAAAGTAGTTTATCAAAATGGAAGTAGTGGAACCACTGATTCATTATATTGGTTGAAGGTAAATGTATTTGATACCAATCTGAGCATTTCATTAAACACCCCCGACACAGTATGTTATCAAACCAATGTTTGCTGGTCGGTCTCTCCAAATGTTTACGACAGTCTTTCTGACAACTGGGGACCCAACCCATATTTTTGGGCTGGTTACCCTAATTCATCCAATACTTTTAACCCATGTGCACAGGCTTTAACTCTAGGAAATCAAACCATCACTGCTTATGTAAGAGATTTTTGCGGTAGAGACACTACATTAACCAAAAACTTTTATGTAAAATACATGACCGATTTCACACTGCCAACTTCTGTTTGTCCAAATCAACTGTTCAATGTTGGCGAAATATTTTACTGCAGATACCCACGCAATCCCTCCTCATTTCTCTGGAACTGAGGAGATGGAACCACAAGCAACACCCAAAACGCTTCGCATAGCTATGCCGCATCGGGCACTTACACCGTAAGACTGACAATTGGTGCATCTATTGGTGGACAAACCCAATACAGCACCATGAGCAAAACAATTTTTGTAAGTCAAATGCCCTCAGTCCCAATCCTAACAGGCACATTCACAACTTGCACTAATCCTGGCAATTACACAATCACAAATCCGCAAACAAACACTTCTTACACTTGGACTTCTCCATATTCTACAAGCATCACAGGATCAGACATTATAAAAAATATTGCATGGAACATGAATATCTTTCCAACCTTAGCAAGTGACAACAACCAAAATCCAATCCCTGGTTATTTTACAATTATTGCTAATAATAATGGATGCGTTGATACCACAGAATTTAAAGTTTGGAAATGTTGTACTCGTGACTCTAGACCAACATACAGTGACACAATTATTACATCCAGTTTCCCTATTGGCGAGGAATTTATCAATGGAACGATCATCATTGATACCAACCTGACCCAATCAAATACCGAGTTTTTAATGGGACCAGAAGCCAAAATCATCGTAAACCCACCTTATACTTTTGAATTGAATAGTCAGTCATTTTTAACAAACGGGTGTCGACAAATGTGGGATGGCATTTATGTTGAAAATCCTCAAAGTAAAATTAAATTTAATAATGTCTCATTGATATTTGGAGCCATGAATGCGATTAATTCAAAAAATGGAGGGAACTTTGAAGTAATCAATTCAAATTTTCATTCAAACTATATTAGTGTTAAAGTTACTGATTATAAAAATGCAAATCATCCAGGAACAATCATAGGTTCTACTTTTAGCACTAACCCAACTTTGACAATACCTAACTTAACTCAGAGAGCATATGCAGGCATCTATGTTGAAAACATCCGCAATTTAAACATCGGCAGCATTTCCGCCAATTACAATATATTTGACAGTTTATACTCTGGTATTCAAGCATATAATTCCGCCATTACTTTAGAAAAAAACAAATTCCAAAGCTTCAAGAGCATTCCGATTTGCGATAACAGTGGAAACACTGATTACATTGGCATACACTGTGAAACAGCCATTCATATTGCTCAAAAACCTGGTTTTGACATAATTATCCCTTCAATAACAATGGATGGAGGAAGCCTTGCAAATGGAAATATTTTTAATGATTGTGGTATTGCATACAATAGTTACAAAACCAAACAAACAATAAAATATTGTACTGCTAATACTGCGCAAAGTGTTTTCAGAATTAGAGATGCTGGAATTAGCAACATTTCAAACAACAAGATTACTGGTGCAAAATATGGCATTTATATCGTAAACACTAGTCCTGCTGAAAAAAACATTACTATTGATAATAACGAAATAAACATCAATAAAACAGGATGTTTTGGCATCAGCATTTATAATTGCAAATCGAGCGCCTATAACGCGGTGATGAAAGTAAAAGCAACAAACAACCTAATTAAATACACCATTCAATTTCCTACATCTGCAATTATTTCAAGCAATTGCGATTACATAACCATTACAGGCAATAATTTGATTAACAATGGTATAAATCCGTGTAATTACTCATGGAAAAAAACTATGCTAGGAATAGTCACAACCAATAGCCCAAACAGTTTGATTAAATCTAACAGCATAACTAAATTTGGAACTGCTATTTGGGCCGAGGGACTGGAAACAGATACCAAATTTCAGTGCAATACGTTAACCCAAAA
Organism: uncultured Lentimicrobiaceae bacterium; assembly: GCA_964653595.1. Lineage (GTDB taxonomy): Bacteria > Bacteroidota > Bacteroidia > Bacteroidales > WCHB1-69 > JBAXTE01. The sequence continues at coordinate 2,532 of CAZZHH010000050.1, read as the reverse complement.
CTACTATGGTTTTTACATGCCGAATGCAAGCGGTTCCACCACAACCATATACAGCAACCAAGGCACCTCAGCGATGCCAAACGACAACCAGTGGACAGACCATCCAAGTCCCAATGGTAACTATCCTACCTACAGAATTACCGGAGATGCTACCCCTACAATTCAACAAAAAAATTGGTATTATAGAGGTGGAACAAACAGTTATTACCCGAATGTTGTAACTCCAAATCCTGCAACTTTTTTTGCTGCAATGTCTCTATTGCCATCTAACTATCCTTCTCCATGTGGGAGCAAAGGCGGAGATGACGTATTCCTTGCAAATACGGATAGCGCTTCTACTATGGAAACAATTATTCCCGATAATGCAAATTTAGCCGTTCAAATGCGTTATTTGTTTATGTCGATGCTCTTTAACAGCAATACCGAACAGTTTGCAACCGAAACAACCCAAGATGAGCAGAGCTTATATCAAAACATTCCGCTGATTGCTAAAATCAATGATTTGTCGCAAAACGACACCACCATTGACAAAGCCATTGCTTTAAACAATACGTTGGCACCCATAAACGAAATGGAGACCTATCGTAAATTCGTAAACGATATTTATTTAAGTTACATAACAAAAGGAGTTCAACCATCGACCGAATTAATTGATGAACTATACAGCATTGCCGATATGGCTCCTAATGTTGGTGGAGAAGCGGTGCATATTGCCCGTGCAATTTTGAATTATGAACCTACAAAACTAATCAAGCAAGATGTAATTTTGCCATTAAAGATAACGACCAACGATAATATTCAATTTTATCCCAATCCTGCTAATGATATTTTGAATATTTTATCCACAGAAAGTTTTGTTTTGGGCAGTAAAATAGAGCTGTTTGACATAACCGGAAGAATGATATACAGTTCTACAATTAATTCAGAATCAAACAATACTTCCATCAGTCTTAAGGAAGTCAAACAAGGACTATATCTTTGTTTAATTAAAAAGGGAGAAGAAATTCTTTCTTCATCCAAAATTTCAGTTATCAAACAATAACATTTACCTTATCTTTGCATTACGGGATTATCCCGAAATGCTTTTTTTTTTTATGAATAAACTTATTTTATTCTTAATATTTTTTATATTTTCGAACAAGATTTTTACTCAAAACTTGGTTCCCAATCCTAGTTTTGAAGAATTCTCTCAATGTCCTCAGAGTATGAACCAAATAAATTTAGCAGTTTTTTGGTACTATGAAGCAATGAACCAGTCAGAAGGGGACTTTTTTAATATGTGTGATCCAACCTTGGGAGGAGTTTGGCATTTTTATCAAACCCAAATTCCTCATACAGGTAATGGAATGGCTGGTTTTGCTATATACTCAAGTCCAAGTGCCAATTATGAATATAGAGAATATGACAAAGTTAAATTAACACAACCGTTAAGTTCAAACACAAACTATTGCATCTCTTATTATGTTTCATTAATGGGTTATTCTACTTATGCCATTGATGCACTATGTGCCTGTATTTCAACTGACAGCTTACTTTGTCAAGATTCCAATATTATGCTTTTGCCATGTCCAAATTTTGTTTGCAACACTTCTGGTAACATAATAAAAGACACATCAAATTGGGTTAAGGTAACCATGAGTTATACAGCACAAGGTGGGGAACAATTTATTACTCTAGGTAATTTTAAGACATATCTAACTACAAATTATGAAAACACGGGGAATAGTACGACTTTATACCCCTCTTACTATTTCATCGACGACGTAGCGGTTTACGAATGCGATGCCCCCGTTTATCCAGCCAATGTCCCAGATCAAACCCCATGCAAAGGAGAAACTGTTACCCTTGGCTCACAAACCCGCCCGCAATACCTATACGAATGGAAGGATGCTGCAGGCAATATCATCAGCGATCAAGGCTCCATCACCATCGTGGCGGACACGTCCACTTACTATGTGCTCAAGCAAAAGGATTTCAAATTCGACGAAACCACCGACACCTGCTTTATCACGGTTGATCCGTTTTGTCTGCATATTCCCAATGTAATCACTCCAAACAACGACGACATCAATGACTTTTTTGTTATTGATGGCGGCTCAGAGCTCATCGTGGATTTGCAACTTTTCAATCGTTGGGGAAAACTTGTCTATCACAGCAAACGATACCAAAACAACTGGCCTGTCAACGACATTGCTGATGGGGTGTATTTTTACGTCATCAAAGCCACTTCTGCCACTGGGGAATCGAAGGAGTACCAAGGAAGTGTAAATGTGGTGAGGTAAAAGGCTATAAAGGCGAAAGTGTAAAGTCCATAAAGTCTATAAAGCTCCGAAAAAATAAAAATAATCTGCGATTTTTGTCATTTTTCGAGAGTCCACGAAAAACGGAGATTCGCCAAAGGCGAATGTTTTTCTGGATCCAAAGGCTTTAAAGGTGAAAGGGTTTAAAGTCTATAAAGGGGAAAGGATTTAAAGTCTATAAAGGGGAAAGGGGAAAGTTAAATAAATTTTGAGTATATGAGTATTGAGAGAT
>CAZZHH010000049.1:0-23431 GCA_964653595.1 uncultured Lentimicrobiaceae bacterium | reverse complement strand
TCGTTGATACGAATTGAAACAAACATTAAATCGGGATTAAACCCAACTAAATCAAGTAGTTCGATTTTTTCAAATCTTCTATTGATTAATATGGGTTTAACCCTAGATAAATGTTGAATTCAATATTTTGAACCTCGATTGTTTCGGGTTTCATTTTTAATCAGTAATTTTGCTACATGAAACGAATTCTACTGATTAATAATTACGACTCTTTTGTTTACAATGTGAAGCAACTTCTCGATGAAAGTGGGATAGCGGATACCGTAATTGTGCTGAATGATCAGTTGAATACGATTGATGTTGAAAAGTTTGATAAAATTATCATTTCTCCTGGTCCAGGTGTTCCTGCTGAAGCTGGAGAGGTTTTGAAACTGATAAAAAATTCATCTAAACCAATATTAGGAATTTGTCTAGGTTTTCAAGCAATAGGGGAAGCTTTTGGAGCAAAACTTTATACTCTGCCAAATATATACCACGGGCATCAGTCGGAAGTTATGATAACAAATCAGCATGCTATATTTAAAGGTGTTAAGTCTCCTTTTTTTGCTGGCAGATATCATTCATGGGCTCTCGATAAGGATAATTTTCCCGATTGCCTAAAAGCTACATCTATGACAGAGGATGGAATAATTATGTCGTTCCAACATAAAACTCTGCCACTTACAGGGGTATTATTTCATCCCGAGTCTATCATGACTCCACAAGGTAAAACAATGGTTAATAACTGGTTATCAGAATAATATATATTATGAGAAAATTAGCGGTAGATGAGATGAAACGAGTGGATGTAGATGAGTTTAAAAAACTCGTAAAGACGCCCATCGTTGTGGTTTTAGATAATATAAGAAGCATGAATAACGTTGGTTCATTTTTTAGAACCGCTGACGCTTTTCGTATTGAACAATTACATTTGTGCGGAATCACTGCTTGCCCTCCCCATCGAGATATTACAAAAACGGCTCTTGGATCGACGGAATCTGTCGACTGGAGATATTTTGAGAACACTATTGATTCCGTTAACTGGTTAAATGAAAATGGATATAAAGTTTATGCTGTGGAGCAAGTTGATACACCTATCTTTCTGCATAATTTCTGTTGGGATGTTTCCCAAAAAATTGCCATTGTCATGGGCAACGAAGTCTTTGGTGTCTCCGATAATGTGTTGCCATTGTGTGAGGGAGCTCTAGAAATTCCACAAATAGGGACCAAACACTCCTTAAATGTTTCTGTGTCCGCGGGCATGGCTATGTGGCATTTATATGCACAATGGCTTAAAAAAATGTCCTAAAATTGTATTTCTAAATAATTAAATGTCACATTTTTATGATAAAAGAAGTAACCAAATTAATTGATGATCATAAACTGTTCTCAAAAAAGTGGTTTATTGATATTGGGCTCATCCTTATTGGGTCCCTGATCGTTGCCTCTGCTTATGTTTTCTTCATCTCTCCATTCAAAATTATACCAGGAGGTATCTATGGTCTTTCTATTATTTTACATTATCTTAGCGTAGATTTATTTCCTTTTCTTCCCAATGGACTCCCAATCGGGTTGACTGCTTTAGCTTTTAATATTCCATTGGCTTATGCATCGTATAAATTTTTGGGTAAAGGAGCTATTTTAAAAACCATTATCACTTTTGTAGCTACGTCATTATTTGTTGATTTATTATCCTTTTTATATGGATATGATCCTGTTGTAGCTGGCGATAAATTACTGTCGAGTATATACGGTGGAGTGGTATTGGGAATAGGAGTAGCATTAATTTTTAAAGCGCACGCCACTAGCGCAGGGACAGATGTTATTTCAAAAATTCTTTCGAGAAAATTGCACATGCAACTTGGTTATATGATCATTATCGTCGATTCCGTGATTGTACTGCTCGGACTCATCGCTTTTGGCGATATCAGCGTTCCGCTATACTCTTGGATCACCATTTTTGTCTACGGTAAGGTGGTTGACATTGTAATGCACGGGGTCAGCAACGATAAAGCAGTCTTAATTATCTCGGATAAAAATGTTCAAATATCGGAACGTATCATTTTCGATTTGCGCCGTGGAGGCACTTTCCTTCACGGAAAGGGGATGTACAATGGAGTTGAAAAGGATATCATCTGCTCGGTGGTCAACTATCGCGAGCTAGATGCTCTGACCGAATATGTAAAGGAAATTGATGAAAATGCATTCTTAATCGTCCTCAATGCTACTGAAATTGTAGGAAAAGGATTTAAAACTTTTGATGAAGCCCAGGATAAGTAATGTTGATTAACTGATTTGAAAATTTGAAAATTTGATGATTGCGCAATGCGAGACTAAAGGGGTTGATATATTTGTTTAGTTGAGGATTAACTGATTTTTTACGGATTGTTGGGGAATTATTTCTATGATTACATCAAAAGCATCCCATCATATTTATTCACATACGATTTCCAGTTGAATGGTGTCTTTAGAATGAATTCAACTTTGCCTCCAATTGGGTGTAATAAAATCAATTCGTGATGATTGCCGTATGGGAAATCAAATTGCTCATAAATCTCAACTTCTTGAATAAGCCCTTTTAATGAATTTTGAATCTCTTCATCTGGACGTTCCAAATATTCTAGGTAATTTATGCTGTGAATCTGAATCTTTTTGGATTTTTTAGTTGTCAAATCTTTAGTGATCATAAATACCCAGATTCCATTAAAAACATCATCACTTATTTTATGGCGATGCTCTGGTGTTTTCCCACCAAACAACTCAAAATCATTCCCCGAATTCAAATACTCCTGCAAATCTAGTCGCGCTTGTTCATCACTGACAAAGGGTTTATTCATTGCCTCATAAAGCACTTCAATAATACTTTGAAAATGGCTGAATGCTTGTTCTCTGGCAATGATAGGTGAATCGTATCGAAACTCTTTCACACTTCGCTGATATGCATCATGAATATCTCTTCCACTCTGAATAAAGTCCAACTTGTTGCCAATTTTTTTCCGCCAAAACTTGGTTTCTACTGTGTAGGATATTGCAATCTCTTTATTCATCTGTTAATAATTTTCATTTGAATGTATTTTTCAACCACATAGAGACATAGTTGTCATAGTTTTTTTGTTTGTAAAATCGATTAAGATGCCCGATGGGCATTACAAAGGATTCACATAGTTTGCTCTTTGCGACTGGATGTTATGTGCAAAAATTTATTTTCTATGTAACATTTCTCTTTCAAATTTTAACGTCTTTCTACGATTCCTATGTTGCTATGTGGTTAATCAATTGTAGTTCATTTGTTTGAATTTAATAATACCTTTTAGTAATCATTCCATCTTTCGGCTGAATAATCATCACATCCTTTTCGCCGTGCGACCTCAACTCCTGTTGCAAATCGTAGGTAAGACAAACATCCAATGAGAAAATTGTATATTCAGCATTCTCTTCCACCACTTTCTGAGATTTGTGCAACGGATTGGCTTTGTAATAACTGGCTTTTATTGGACTTGCCTTGATTAAAATCTCTTGTGGCCCTTCATCCGGAAAACGGACAATCCCATAACAATGCTCATAATATTTATCCAAACTAAAATTTTCGATTTTCTTCAATTTTTGGCTTGTTAAGGTTAAATCGTTTATCCGATCTAATCCAAAAGTCTTTATTCCACTTTCGTCTTGGGCGATTAAATACCAAAAACCTTTAAATTCTTTTAGCCCCAGTGGTGAAACCAACCGTTTTGTCTGTTCTTTTTTCTCGTATTGGGTGTACTTAAATTCAATTTTCTTTTCAAGCTTTATTGCTTCCAATATCTTAAAAAAGGATTTTGTGCCAGTTTTTTCTTTTCTGGGTTCAAATGCAATATACTGTTTTATGCTTTTCATTTTTTGCATCACAAAATATAGATGAACCGCATCCATTAACATTTCGGTTTGTAGTTCATTATCATTCAAAGCTACAATAGAATAGCCTTTCTCATTTTGATCATATTCAATGTTAACTTCTAAGGTTCTTCTAATATCTTCAATATCCCGTTTAATGGTTCGTTCCACTACATCTTTGTGTCCCGTTTCATTGATTTCATGAAGGCTGCCAAGCATTTTGTTCACCGCTTCAACAAGTTTACTCATGGTCGGATTACCGCCATTTTTCACCACTTCAATAATGGTTTTGCAGCGTAATAGTTTTTCTAGGGTCATTTTAAGTTGATTAAAGATTTATATTGTCGTAAACCCAAAGTTCAAAAAGGTCTCGTTGTTTAGGATACCAATGATTGCAAATAATATACTTCTTGTCGTTGTATTCAAAAAAAGTATCTTTTTTGTAATATCGCTGTCTGCCCAAATTGTCATCAAATACAGATTTATCATCAGGATTGTATTCTCTGAGTATTGAAAAAGCGACATCAAACTTGTTTTTACACTCTTTTGCATTGGCTAAAACTTCAATCAAACTTTCATCTTCCACGTCTGCCAATTTTTCAAGTTGTTGCAAAATAAATGTTTTATTGTCTAAATTGTCATCCACGGAATTCTCCGCAGCCAGCTTTAATTCACTTTGAGCATTTGGTTTTTTATCGATAAAATGCACAACCCCATCTTTGATGTATTTTTTTGCAGTCGCTTGAATATCATCCACATATTTTCGATCTTCCAAATTTTTCACATCTTGAAATGCAAAAAATTTGGATGCATCATATTCAGGATTTTGCACTTTCAACAACTCTTGTGGATTATATAATTCAATACAAATTGCCTTTAAAACATCTTTAATTCGTTTAACCAACGGACTGTTTTCATCAGGCTTATCGGTTAAAAACGACATATAATGAGGAATCAATGTAATGTTCCATAACGAAGTAAAAAAAAGTGGATTCGCCGTTTCACCCCACACATGACAAATCATATAATTTGTAATATCACTAATTGCCCCCTGGCTTACTCTGTAATTTATTGCATCAAAAATCTGTTTCCGAACAAAGTAGTTACCATCCTTGTCGATGCATACATTGATTCCTGTATCATTATGAGTTAAACCTTTCTCCAACGTAAAAGATTGAGCATCAGATTTATTCTTGAATGCTTTTTTACTTTTACCCGAGTTTGTATCTGTGTTTATATAGTGAAAATATTTTTTAGATTTCAACGAAAATCGAACAGGTAAAGGGTCTTCATTCATAATGATTTCATGGATATCTTTTGCCTGCTTCGCGACCATTTCAGGTCTAAAAAATTTCACATGCTGAAAAAAATGTAAAACAAAATCATTTTCGTTTTCAAAAACAGATAACAAAGAATCCATGCCGTCCATTTGTGAGTTGTACTTTTCAATTTTCATAGCTTATTTATTTAATTTAAAATTATTTAGCATAAACTTTTTTTGTGCCTACCATTTTGCAATTTTTGTCATAGATTGTGATCACATTCCCATCATTCACCGAAAATATATTTCCACCTACACCCATAACTTTTTTATTGTTGGTCAACACATTTTTGATATACGAACCTTTTGAGTCATAAACATTGGTGACGTTTCCATTGGTAACAACAAAAAAATCAGTGCCATATCCTTGAAGAATTCCTCCAGAAGAGCTGATGCTTTTGATTAATTTACCATTACGGTCATAGGTCATGATAGACGAACCTTTTTGTTCCACCAATGAAAGCCCGCTATCATTGGTGTCGGATTTTTTGGATGAAAATAAGCCCATTTTTGATTTTTTTAAGTTGTGATGATGTTATGTCGCTCATATCTCCTTCAAATTTACACAACATTATTGGATATAAAAAATATGCAATTCTGAAAGCATTTTGCAAATTTAGCGCCCAGCTATGACAAAAACTGTCCCTCTGAAATAAAAAAAATATTATCTTTCAATATGGCAATAAAAAACCCATGAAATTCAATATTAACTTCATGGGCTAGATTCAGATGATAGTTGACCCGCTTTCGCTATCTTAACCGATGTCGAATCCTTAACTTAATCGATTGTCGTTAAAGGCCTTGCATCATCTTTTATTTTGTAAAAATAAATAAAATATTGAAATATAGATGAAAGAATGCTGAATACAATCAATTTTATAGATTTATGATTCTCTATCGATATATTTTCTTCTAATATTAATATTCCAAAGTACTCTCTAACTCTTTTTTAAATTCGTTTTCATTTGCCGAATTAAAAAATGGGACAGCAGTAATTAAATACTTATCAGTGAATATTTTGATGGTCTTTTTTTCATCTCGTATTTTCTTTAAAAAATCTTCTTTCCATTTGTCAAAAGCCATTAAATGAGCACCTTTTGGTTCAATGAATACTTGATAAGTAAGTTCTTCATCCTCTTTTTGTTTACAAAACAAGATAAAATCTGGTTCAAATGCTCTTCCTAATTTATCAATGATTTTTATCTCTCGTTCATTACGAATCAGATAGATGTTTTTAAATTTTTGATTTAAGCTCTCAAATTTTTGTGCAAACATTGTCACAAAAGCCTTTTCTTCACTTGTCCCATAGTTTGCATTATAAACATACCATGGCTCGTTGGCAACTAATTCTTCTTGACCATTTATCCGCTCATTGTCTTTATGTATTCTTATCTGTTTGTCCTTGAAAACTTCACGAACATATTCATTTATATAATCAGAACCTTCGTATTCTGTTAGATTTGACTTGATGTCAACTTCAATTTCTTTTAGCAAACCTTGAGTTGCGGCTAAATAATCTTTACTCGTAATATTCTCAAGCCTGGTTTTACTGCCACTGAATGAAATTTCCAAACCTCCTAAATAGGATGAATCTGCAATAAAGTTTGAAATTGAGCCAACATTCGGAAAAAACTTTTCTAAATTATTGAAATAATAAAATGGATTTTGTGAAAGAGCATATCGAATGATATTGGCTGGAATTTCAGAAATTTTAATCAATCTAGCAATTTGGGCTTCAGCTTCATATTGTTGTTCCAATTCAAAAAAAGCACTAGAAACTTTTCCAAATCCCGAAGCTAGAACGTGTTTATAACCTTTCTTTGACACACCTAATTCAGTAAATGACTTTACATTATTATAACTTCGTTTTATCGGTTTGTTGTAAACAACTTTCCCTGTTTTATAAAAGTCCGTATCCTTAAAATCTAATTTTAATGTAAGTTGTTTGGTGACTAAATTTTCATCATCATCATAAATTCCAGTTTCAATCAGTGCTTTTTTTAATTCTGAAATATACCGACTATCCTCCTTGGTGTGATAATATAGTTCTTCCAATATTTTCAAATCATTTTCCGGATATTCATCATATTTTCGGGTATATTGATCTTGACCTTCTTCTAGCGTGAATGGGAAATATCTGGCGCCTCTACCTATTAACTGCGCTTCTGAAAGAGTTGTAGCACCAACCTTTCCATCTTTCCCATCCCTTGATTCATATAATCGAACAATGTCAAACAAGTTCAACACATCCCAACCCTCGTTCAATTTCTGAACTGCAAAAATGGCTCTGATTGGATTGTTTTCATCTTCAAGCGTATTCAATCGGATTTGATTTATAGCAGCCTCTTCATCGTTATTTGCACTGATGCAATTTTCGGGTTTGAAATTTGATTTTAAACGTTCAGCTATTGTTGTCGTAGAAATATTCTTGGAGTCAAAAAAGGCAAATGCTTTTTGAACAATAGAAACAGTGGAAGTATTCCGTATAATTTGAATCAAATCAGCATTCAAATCATCAATTAGTTGATGAAAATTTGCCTTATTATGTTCCGACTCTTTGATGGTTCGCTTTGCTTTAAATAAGATTACTGGCTTTAAATTTATATTTCGTGATGTTGCCAATTCTTGCCGATATAAATTCAAAATCAACGCCTGCATAATGCGTCCTTTTTCATCATACAAAGACCTTATTAAATTAATCTCTTTCGAGTATTTATCAATCCGGAATTGTGCAAGGTCGTATTTATAAATTACTTTGTCTTGGTATTTGGCAGAAATTTCTCTGCTATCATAATCCAAAGTAGCCGTAAATTCCAAAAGTATGTTGTCAAAATTTTGCTTTAATATTTCAATCACCGTTCCTTCCCAACTACCAAACAGATCTCCATTATTTCTTGTTGCTGAGCTCAAATGATGTGCTTCATCTGCAATCAACACCATTTTTTTATCCACAAAGTCTTCATAAGTAACACTATTCTCCTTGGTGTTATTGAGGTCTATATGAAGCTGCTGAATGGTGGTAAATTTAATATTTATGTTCTTATCGTCTGCACTTTCAAACGTATCTGTCTCTTTAATGTAAACTTCTTGTCCGTTGATTACAACTTTATCTTTAAACAGATACTTAGATGTTTGTGGATTTAAAAAATTGTCTTTTGTTTTGTTGATAATATTGTTTGAATTTACAAAAAACAGAAAATTACGATAGCCTTTTTCATACAAATAAAGCATCAATCCAGCCATAACTAGCGTTTTACCGCTACCTGTAGCCATGTTATACAACAAATGCACGGGGTTGTTAGGCTTACCTTCAAAATCTTCTGTATCAGAATAAATGTGTCTTTTAAAAGCCTCCTCTTGGTATGGCCTTATTTCAAATTTTAGATTATCTTTCAAATAATCAGGAACTTGAACTTGCGCAAGAGCCTTTCTCGCAAATGGATTATCAAATATATTGAATAAAAAACTCATACTTTATTTCTTAATTTGGTAAAAATCCTCCGTTACACTCTTTTCTTCTGCCGTCACTTTAAAGTCGTTATCGTTTAACGAAGAAAGATTCACATACAACTGGTTTTTATCCAGCAACTCCAACAAGTGTTGTTTTTGCTCTGCTAATGTTAAAGTCTTAAATTCTTCAATATGCTCTTCTTGCTTTTTAATATCCACATTGTAATTCAGAAACGATTTTAATTTCATCTCTTCCCAAATCTTCAATACTTCAGTTGTGTCTTTTGCTGATTCTATCTGCTCAATAAAGGTTTGGTTGTATTTTTTGAGTTCGAGGTAAACGAAGTCGCCACCTCCTTTCCATTCAACTCTTTGACTTATACCGCCTTGCTCTCCATGGATTACTTTTTTCAATCTTTCAACAGCGACATCTTCGATATAATTCATTTGCTCAATTCCAATATATTGTCTATTCATTTTATGTGAGGCAGATACTGTCGTCCCGCTACCTATATGATAATCTAAAACAATATCTTTTTCTGTTGTTGCAATTTCAATTAACTTTTTCATTAAAGATTCAGGCTTTGGATATGCAAAAACTTTTTCGAAGAATATTTCTTCTAATTGTTTTGCCCCTTGCCCGGAAAATGTTTCATCAAACCATGAATTAAAAACAATTTCTTTATTGCCATCAGTTTCATAAATTTTTTCATATAATTCAATCCTACCTTCTTTTTCCAATTTGACTACTAAGTCATCATCAATGGCTTTTTGTAATTTATTTTTACTCCATCTCCAGCAACCTTCAATACCATTTGGTAATAAAGGAAGTATTTTAATCCCTTCAAATTCAATTTCATAATATAGATTTGGACGGTCTTCTCGTCTACTATTACTTCCCCATTTTCGTATAAGTTGAGTTTTATATTTTCTATTTAGTTTAGGGTCATAATATGAATAACTTGAATCATCTTTTACTTTGTTTTTGTTTACAATAAATCTATCTTTTAATTTTGCAAATGCTATTATTGTTTCATGAATTTGGGCTATATGCTTACTGTCTTGTCGCCCACCTCTTCCTTTCCAAACAATATTTGCGATGAAATTATCTCTATTAAAAATCTCATCCATTAAAACTTTTAAATAAGCTTGTTCATTATCATCACATTGAACAAAAATCACACCTGTGTCTTTTAGTAAACTCTTTGCGATTTCAAATCGATTTTTCATAAAAGTCAACCATGTAGAATGATTAAAAGAGTCATTATACTTAAAACCATCATTTCCTGTATTATACGGAGGATCAATATATATCATCTTCACTTTGCCGGCGAACTCTTCTTTCAATGTATGTAAAGCCAATAAATTATTCCCTTTAATTATCAGGTTATCTGTTATTGTGCCTTTATCATCTCTGTTGAATTTATCAAACGACTTTTCGCCTTCAATAGTGTATCGCTTGGCATTGGTCAACACTTTTGGTTCCAGCAATTGGGTTATTTCGTCTTGAGCCAAAGTCTCATTAAAAAAAATCTCAGCTCGTTTATCTTCTTCTCGGCTTTGACCGCCTTCTAGAACACAATCTTTAAACGGCCACACTAAGGTGACTTCGTTGCGCTGTTTTAAATATTTCCCGTCAATATTTAAACCTACTTTGTTTTTAAAGGCTGTATAACTGTTGTTTAAATAATTCTTCTGCTCCAAAAATTGAACAAACAAAACCTGATTAAACAACAACACATCTTTAATAGGTTTAAAAAAATGTTCTTTCAAAATCGGCTCATCAAGCAATAATTCAATTAACTCTTCATCAAAGTTTTGTGCTTTATTTATGATTACCCATTTCTTTAAATCCCCATTATCTGTTGTAAAGTTTGGTTCCTTTTTAAGTGTTCTTTCTAAAGTATTGTATAGTTCCATTTGTCAGTTTTATTCAATTGTTGTTTTAATGTCATTTTTTGAAATAAAAAACGGCGCAGCCATTGCTACACCGTTCCAGAGGCCCGACCAAGAGCCCATACTACAAATGTAAAACAACAACCACGCCTTGACGTGGCGTTATGCTTACAATCCTGTAGTATTAAAATTTGGTCGATTTCTGGAACAGAATTCTGCTTAACGCAATATTTTATATGTTTTTATTCTCTTTTATTCGTTCATTCAGTTTTTTTGGTTTTTATTCTTTTGGTATTTTTCATCGTTAAACCCAAATTACACAATTCAAATTGCATAATCGATTAAAAAACTGTAAATCAATAAATTGATAACAGTTTCTAAATCGGGGTTACCCTCATAAAAGCATTCCTTCATTATCAGGATAATTCCGAATGCTTAATTCGGGTTAAAGTTAGAAAATTTATTTGAAATCACCCTGATTTTTAACAAACCAATTTTTCAGCTCATTTTATTGAATTGTTTTACAATGGTTTAGGTTTTCTCTGGCAAAAAAAGACAAATGATTTAACCATACCCATTTACAACTCCTCAAGTTTTGCTTTTATTTCCTCCTCTGTTGGGAGTGCAGATTTTATCGAATTTTCCAACTTCTTATTGGTCTTAAATGAAGCGATTCCCAAGGGTTGTTGATTCCCACGCAATGAATATTCCACTTTTTTGTTTTTCTTATCCGTACAAAGTAAAAGTCCAATCGTTGGTTTATCATCTGTTGTTTTGACTAAGTCATCGACTGCCGAGACATAAAAATTGAGTTTGCTGATAAATTCAGGGATAAACTCAACTGCTTTTAATTCAATTACAACATAGCAATGTAGTTTTAGGTGATACATCAAAATATCAATATAATAGTCATCGTTGTCCACTTCGAGATGATACTGTTGTCCTACAAATGCAAATCCTTTTCCCATTTCAAGGAGGAAATCAGTGATTTTATGTATCAGTTTTTCTTCAATTACTCTTTCATTTACCTTCTCTTCAATCGACAGAAACCCAAATTTATAGGGATCTTTAAAAATATCACGTACCAAATCTGATTGATACTCTGGAAGCGTAGCATTGAAATTATTAAGAGCTTTGCCGTAATTTTCAAACAAATTATTATCTACCTGCAAGAGCATTACATCTCTACTCCAGCCATTTTCGGCTGTTTTGACGATATAAAAGGCTCTTTCAGAAATATCTTTCACTTTGCTAATTAACGAAATATGATGATACCACGTGATTTGTGCAAGTGGTACTTGCACGAATTCCATTTCACCATTTAATTGTGCAAGCGACACTTGCACAAATGGGAAATCGGGATATTCTTTGGCAAATTGCCTCATATACTTAAGGTTACGAATAGAATATCCACTTTCACCAGAATAATGTTTTTGCAAATCTGCAGAAAGTAAATCAACGATTTGTTTCCCCCAACCCTGTTTTTCTTGTTTGTCTAGAATTTCTTTCCCAAGTGTAAAATATAGTTGCAGTAAATCGGAATTTACTTTTAATGATGCTTGTAGTTTGGCTGTTTCAATCGTTTTAACAAGAGTATTTACCCATGTACTATAGTTTTCATGATTAAACCCAACTGGCTTAACCTCAGTCGAATCTGGTTTTTTTGCATCCATTTTTTGATAATATTTGGTGAGTATCATTTTTTGTGATGAAAAAGCATTGCAATACATTTTCATTACCAAAGTTAGAAAATTTATTTGAAATCACACTGATTTTTAACAAATCAATTTTTATCCAAGTTTTAGTTAGTTCGTTTTCAGCAGCGTAGCTTTTGTATATAGCGATCAGATTACTCCAAGTCATCAGATTACTATACTGCAAAATTAACCCATCAACTTTTCAAATCGCCAACCCATCATTCAATAACTCTCAAGATCGAATCTTAAAATAATACCTTTTCAGCCAATGCTCATAAATCGGGTCGAGCATTTCAATGGTTTTACCTAAGCAGTCAATGATTTCTTTGTTTTCCAGCGCTTTCTTGATTTTTTGGACATTTCCGGATGTTCCCAAGCGGTATTTGTCCATCAGCTCTTTGGAACTGAACTTGGTTTCGTTGCTTACCAGCGCTTTCAGAAAATTCACCTGGGAAGTGGAAAGCTCATCCGTCAAGGTCTGAAACAGCAGGCTCATCTGAAGCGTCAGGTTCTCGAACGATTGCATCACAATCACTTCGTTGCAGGTCGTCTTGGTCCTGAGCCACGCCTGCTGGGCCAGCTGCTGCACGTAGTACGAGTGGCATTTGGTCAATTGGGCGATCCGTTGGGCATTTGGTTCGGAAATTTTCTTTTTGGTATCCAAAAAACGCTTCATGATAAAAGAGACCCAATCGTCTTCTTGAATTTTTTGGAGGAAAAGGATATCTCCAAATTTATAAAACGGCATCGACGAGGAGGTGAACACGTCGAGCAGCATGTGGCGTTTGCTTCCATAGAGGCAATAGGTGGTCATTTGGTGTTTTTGCCAATGCGAACGCAACTTTTTTTGGAATGCCAATGGGTTTTCAAATTCAGAGATGTTTTGAAATTCATCGATGCAGATTACGATCGAAATGTTTTTCTCCAAAGCAATGTTTTCCGCCAGATTAAGGATGTCATTGGGATTTTTCTTCACCTCATTCCAGTCAAAGCCTAGACTGAATTCATTGTTGGGCTCCGGACTATAACTCAGTTTTGGGAACAATTGTTCAAGAAACCGCTTAGTGCTATCCATCATCTCTTCAAACTTGGTGGAAGTCACCCGAATCACCTCTTGAGCCAACAGTTGATAAAACTCCTCTTCGCTCCGTACATTATACAAATCGATAAAACAAATCCGAAGTGATGGATTTTCCGTCGTGGCTATATCGGACGCTTTGGCTACCAACGAAGATTTTCCCCACCGGCGAGGTGAAATCAGAATGGTGTTGATTTTGGAATTGAAGTTTGAGATCAATCTCGCGGTTTCATCGGCTCTGTCGGTGAAGTTCGTTTTATTGGCCATCCTTCCAAATACAAATGGTGTTTCCATATCGAATAATTTTCAACAAAGATACATAATAAAATTAGGATTGTCAATAATTAAACTTACCTTGTAGTAAGTTACCATTTGGTAAGTTGCCATTTGGTAAGTAAATATTTAAATTATAATAAACAGTAATACAAGCTGATAAAGGATTTCAATGAATAAATTAAAGATGATATATAAACACAAAAATTGTAAGTTAACAATATATTAATAAGTAGTCGTGAGACTTTGCAGTAATCAGATGACTCCAAGTAATCAGATCACTTTGTCAACTGTCAACTGATTCACTGACAACTGATTCACTGTTAACTGATCACTGTTACCAGCAACATCACATTCAATGCAGTTACAATAGTTGCAATGGTCAGCAAAAGTGCTGTCAGATATTTACTGTTGGCGTATTGTTTCATTACCTTTTTGGAAGAAGTGAGATATACTTGCAAAAACACGGTAAAAGGCAATTGTATACTTAAAAAAACTTGAGAAAGAATTAAACCCATAAAAGGGTTGCTAATAAAAAAGATGATGCCAAGGGCCATCAGAATAGAAATAGTTACTCCAATTTTGGTATGGTTATCTTTGATGTCGTATGGTTCGTTAAATAATCCAGCGAAGATGGATCCTGCTGCCATTCCGGATGTGATAGTGGATGCAACTCCAGCAAATAAAAGGGCTACCGCAAAAATTACTGCAGCATTGCTTCCGAGCAAAGGAGCTAAAATGGATTGTGATTGCTGTAATTCTGTTACTGGCTGTTTTGTGACAAAGAAAGTAGTAGCAGCCAACAATATCATAGCGCTATTGATTGCCCAACCTACTATCATTGAGAGGAGGGTGTCAAGGAATTCATAATTCAATTGCTTTTTTATAATCTTTTCATCTTTTAGATTCCATTGTCTACTTTGAATAACTTCGGAATGTAGAAAAAGGTTATGTGGCATTACCACTGCTCCTAACACACTCATAATTATCAAGGAAGAGCCTTTTGGAAAGGTTGGAATTAACCAATGGTAAATGGCTTCATTCCATTGAATGTCTACTAGAGTAAGTTCGTAAATAAAAGAAATTCCAATCATCGACACAAAGCCAATAATCCATTTTTCTATACGCCGGTAAGAGTTTGTAAAAAGTAAGATAATTACAATTCCTGCGACCATTATTGCACCAATTTTAATTGGAATTTCAAATAGCATGTTTAGAGCTATAGCTCCCCCTAAAATTTCGGCAAGTGATGTGGCAATAGAGGCTAATACTGCGGACCCTAGAATTGGACGGGAGATAAATTTTGGCAAATATTGAGTAGCAGCTTCAGATAAGCACAAACCACTAGCAATTCCCAAATGAGCAACATTGTGTTGCAAGATAATCAACATAATGGTAGAGAGGGTTACTATCCATAGTAGTTGATACCCAAATTCTGCTCCCGCTGCCATGTTTGCAGCCCAGTTGCCCGGATCAATAAAGCCTACTGTAACCAGCAGACCGGGTCCAATGTATTTTAAAATCTCCAATCCACC
The DNA here is from genome assembly GCA_964653595.1 of uncultured Lentimicrobiaceae bacterium. Taxonomy (GTDB): domain Bacteria; phylum Bacteroidota; class Bacteroidia; order Bacteroidales; family WCHB1-69; genus JBAXTE01. The sequence continues at coordinate 8,332 of CAZZHH010000049.1, read as the reverse complement.
AAACCTTGGTTTATGGTCTTTTCGTTTTAAATCTTTTATCCAATTTGTAATAGTGCTTTTCATTTCCTAAAAAAGTTGCATGGTTCTTGTAATTATTTCCCCCATTTATTAAAAAAATCGGTTTATAAATATAACTATTTCAAATCTTCTGATTTGTCAAATTTATACATTGATTTGTGAAATTACACTTTTTTCCGTAATATTGTTCATTCATTCATTTATATTTTATCAAGATGAAACATCGTATCTTCCTAGCTCTAGTAATTTTATTATCATTGAGCGCATTTAGTCAAACCCCAGTAGTCTTCGATCACACTAACTCAATCACCTATCAGTTGAGTTATACCCAAAGCGCAGATCAGAGTCAACGTATTGTGAATGATATGCTTGAGGTGATTGCTCGTTCGATGAATAAACCGGTAAGGCAAACTCGTGTTCACCTCAATATCGAAGAGCACGTGTGGATTACAAAAAATGCGAACAAATTAACGCTCTATGTATCTTATGAAGATGTAAGATTGTCGGGAGATTTTTTTTACAAAGGGTTTGATGTTTCTAACGAGTTAATCCCTTCTCATTATAGTTTTGAATGCTCCTTAAAGAGAAAAAATGGAACTGAGTTAAAAAAATTTACAGCCAATCAGACAGCTTTTAGGTACAAAAATAGTGAACATCGATTTGATTATACAGATACCCTAACAAATGGCGAATACAAGTTGCAAATTATTTCAAAAGATTTCACTTTCAAGCCAGTAGCGTTCGATCGTTTTCGTGCTAAATGTTCGCTCATTGACCAATATTATGGTTCAGACATAGAAATTGCAAACTGTTATCGTGCACTGAATGAGATAAATCCTGAAAACTTTAGACAAATAAAAAAGTCTCAAACCCAATTGGAAGAAATGATTGCTCGGATTAGTAGAATCCAAAATGCTCCATTTTGGGGTGAATTAAACGTGCATCAATACGATCCAATAAATCTCTATCCGAAACTAGCAGATGTTGATAAAAAAATAGACGATTTACAAAGGAATTTGGATTATGTGTATGCAAATTTATATCGATATTACTTCGATAGTGGATTGCAATTTTTTAATTCAAATAAAAGAAATGAAGCTCGAAACGACTTCAGACAATCCTTCTCGTTGAACAATCAATATCCGCAAACATTATATTATCTGTCTTTAATGGAATATCAAGATAAAAACTCAACCAATGCCATGGATTATCTATCTTCCTTTTTTTCCATCAATCCTATCGATCAAAATACATACCTGCAAGCTACGGGTTTAGCTAAAGAGATTGAAAAAGTCAAAATTTCGGAAGTCAATCAAAAAGTATCCCAGCAACTTTTTTCACCGGCTCTTTCTCAACTGGATGTGCTGGAACTGTTTTGTAAGAAAATTATCAATTACACTTGTCATGATTCCATTTTTATTTTGAGAAACGATATTCATAATAAAGTATACCAAGCTCATTTAAATGACGCTCAAAAATTATTAAATGAATCCAATTTTGAGGATGCTATTGCCAATGTAAACAAAGCACTTAAGTATCAATCTGATAATTTTCAATTTGTTACTTCCAATGAGAAAGCGATTGCTATGATGCAAAAAGTAAATGCGGATTATTACTTGGTGTTGGTAAAAAGAGGAAAAGCTTATTCAACTTCTAAAGATTATCGAAATGCATTTACTGCTTTTGAACTTGCTTCCACTATTGAGTCGAATTATCCCGTAAAAAAAGACAAACAGCTATCAGAATTAACTCGTAAAGCTAAGCTAGAAGTTCTGTTATTGGATATTGTAATAGCTCAAAATTTCGTTATTACGAATAATCTTGCTAAAGCGAGAGAGCAACTTATGACCATAATTTCTGATCAAGCAAAGTACAATTTAAAAGATCATGCGAAATTAAACCAACAAGTGGAGCTATTAAAACAATCCATTTTTAGCAAACAATGCATGAATGCTCAAGCAGAATACGACCGTGAAATTGCTTCCGGCAACGATTTTATGGCCAAAAATGATTTTATCAATGCTCTCGCTTTTTTTGAAAAAGCAAAAACTGTTTCTGCAAAAAATCCAGACTGTCAGTTGAGTGTTGAATCAGCTGTTAAGGGTGTTGCTTATACTCAAAATCCAGCAAAGTACCAACAAGATTTGATGGCGGCGAAACGGTTTGTTGACAATAAAGATTTTTCTAAAGCAACAAGTACATATAATGCATTAGTGAGTTTTTATACTCAAAACGGATTGTATGAATATCCATCTTTGAACCATCTATCGTTGACTCAATTTATACTTCAATATGGGCCAGATTATATTTTATGGGGCGCATCTTATATGGCAAATAAAAGTGATTTTAATGCTTCATATACCTTGTTAGAATCTCTAAGACAAAGCAAAGTAAGTAGGTCAAAAACTAAAAATATTCAAAAACTAGTAGCCAACGGCTTTGCAATCGCTGATTATAAAGCAAACATGTCTTTAAATGCTAAAGTGAAAGTATTGGAATATTCAAAAGGAGATAAATGGTATAAGTATTTTGTCAAACAGTACCAAAAACAGATTAAATCGTTTAAAAAATAGAAACATTGGATCCAAACCACGATTACATTTTAGATATTCAAAATTTAACTGTAGATTTCTCTAACAAAGGTAGAAAAACAAGAGCTGTTGAAGATATCTCCTTTATGCTAAAGAGAAACCAAGTGTTGGGAATTGTTGGAGAATCCGGTTCGGGTAAGTCGGTTACTGCTATGTCTATTCTGGGATTGTTATCGGAGAAGCAATCTGAAATTTCTTCTGGGAAAATATTATTTAAAAACGAGGATCAATGGATTGATTTACTCTCTCTTAGTTCAAGAGAGCTACGATCGTATAGAGGCAATCGCATAGCGATGATTTTCCAAGAACCTATGACCTCTTTAAATCCCTCCATGAGGTGCGGAAAACAGGTTATGGAAGCTATCCAGAATCATCAAAAAATAAGCTATAAAGAGGCGAAAGAATTGGTTATTGGCTTGTTTGATGAGGTTATGTTGCCTCGCCCTGAAAAGATATTTCAATGTTATCCTCACGAAATTTCTGGGGGGCAAAAACAGCGGGTAATGATTGCCATGGCTATTGCCTGTAAACCAGATATCTTAATTGCCGATGAACCTACTACAGCTCTTGATGTTACTGTTCAAAAAGGAGTGTTGGCATTGATAAAATCATTGTGCGAAAAGTATGGGATGAGTGTTCTTTTTATCACCCACGATTTGGCTGTTGTTTCCGAAATTGCCGACGAGGTAATGGTTATGTATAAAGGAAAGGTAGTGGAAAAAGGGGAGACGAGAGAAATTTTTAAAAATCCAAAACATCCCTACACAAAGGGACTTCTTTACTGTAGGCCTCCTTTAAATGTTCGATACAATACTTTGCCTACTGTCTCTGAGTTTCTGAATCACCACGATTTAGATACGGACATTCTAATCAATCATCCATCTATTTCGAGTGAGGAAAGAGAAACTCGGCTTATAAAATTGTACCAATCAGAGCCAATCTTGAAAATTACTAATTTAGAAAAACATTACACTCTGCCTGGTTCAAAGTGGTTTTCAAGTCCTAAAATTTTAAAAGCAGTTGATCAGGTTAGTTTCGATGTTTATAAAGGGGAGACTGTTGGTCTGGTTGGTGAATCGGGTTGTGGCAAGACCACTTTGGGAAGGACTCTTTTGCAGTTGGTAAACCCTACTAGTGGAAATGTATTTTATAAGGGGAAAGATTTGGCAAAATTGAGTTCCAAAGAGATGAATTTGATTAGAAAGGAGATTCAAATTATTTTTCAAGATCCATATTCATCGCTGAATCCACGCATCACTGTTGGGGAAGCAATTCTGGAACCGATGCGTGTTTATAAACTAGAAAAAAATGATACGGATCGCCTAAATAAGGTGATGTATTTGCTCAATAGAGTTGGTCTCTCAGAAGAGAGCTTTTCACGTTATCCTCATGAATTTTCTGGTGGGCAACGTCAACGGATATGCATTGCAAGAGCGTTAGCTTTATCTCCCGAACTGATTGTTTGTGATGAGTCGGTTTCGGCTCTGGATGTGTCGGTTCAGGCTCAAGTGTTGAATCTATTGAATGAGCTTAAGTTAGAATTTGGATTTACCTATATTTTTATCTCACACGACCTTTCTGTGGTCCGTTTTATGTCGGATAGGATTGTTGTGATGAAAGATGGAAAAATTGAAGAAATAGGGGATGCAGATGATGTTTATGCTCATCCAACTAGTGATTATACAAGGAATTTGATAGACTCTATTCCGTCATTTTAAAAAAAATAGATCACTGTTGTTCCATTAAAAATGCTTTGATAAAATCATCAATTTCTCCGTCAAGAACTGCGTTTGGGTTCGATGATTCTAATCCTGTGCGAACATCTTTTACAAGTTTGTATGGATGAAGAACGTAGTTTCTAATTTGGGAACCCCATTCAATTTTCTTTTTAGAACTTTCTATGTCGGCAATTTTTTCTTTTTTAATTTTCAACTCTGCTTCGTAGAGACGAGATTTTAACATTAAAATGGCCTTCTCTCTGTTTTGTAGCTGTGAGCGAGTTTCTTGGCACTCAATTACAATACCACTTGGGGCATGATGAAGTCTCACTGCAGTTTCTACTTTGTTGACATTTTGTCCGCCAGGACCACTCGATCGAAACGTATCCCAACTTATATCTGCAGGATTGATAACGATGTCAATATTATCATCAATTACGGGGTAAACATACACAGAAGCAAAAGAAGTATGACGCTTGTTTGCAGCATCAAAAGGAGAGAGTCTCACTAATCTGTGCACTCCCGATTCTCCTTTTAGATATCCATATGCAAAATCTCCGGTAAGCTCGATGGTAGATGACTTAATACCAGCAACGTCCCCATCTTGTTGATCGACGAGAGTTATTTTGTAGTTGTTTTTTTCGGCCCATCGCATATACATTCTGATGAGCATTTCTGCCCAATCTTGACTTTCAGTGCCACCCGCTCCGGCATTAATGGTTAATATTGCACCCAATCGATCTTCCTCTTCTCCAAGCATGTTTTTAAATTCGAGGTCAGAAATCTCTTTGATAGCTATGGATGAAGCATCTTCCAACTCATCTTCATCAATTTCTTTTGCCAAATAATAATCCCATAATACCGACAAATCCGCCAAAGAGGTTTCTGCTTTTTTATATGCAGAGGTCCAACTCTTTAGGATGCTAACCTGTTTAAGAATTTTTTCAGCTTCTTTTGGATTGTCCCAAAATGAAGGATTGTGACTTTTTTCTTCTAATAGATAAATTTCGTGTTCTTTTTTATCAATGTCAAAGACACCTCCTTAAGGTCTCTACCCTTTGCTGTAGGTCTTTTATCAGTTCTGCTGTTGTCATTATTCTTGTGGTTTAAAAATATTATCTAAAAAATCTTTAATTAATTCCGCTTCAAAACCTTTTGAAACTAAAAAATGTATGGTTTTATATTGTTTTTCGGATTCATTACCTTTTGTTGCTTTTGCCTTTTTGATGCCCTCTTTTATCATGATTTCGATATACTCGTTCATGTCAATTTTATCAAATGCTCCTTTTATGGATGGCCCACTGATGTGATGTGTTCTAAGTGCATGCTTAATTTTGTTTTTCCCCCAATGGTTTATTCTGATTTTTCCTTGAACAAATTGTTGAGCGTAACGACTTTCATTCAAAAATCCTTCTTCTATAAGCGTTGAAATGATAGATTCAATTTCAGTTTCATTAATACTCCATTGTTTAAGTTTGCAACGCACATCGAAATGAGACCTTTCGCTGTAAGCACAATATTTCCTTGATTTCTCAAGAGCTTGATGAGAAGAGATGATTGTTTTTTTTACCTGCATTTAGTCAGGATTGTTTAAAGCGTTATTTCATCATTGGCACTGTTCAGAAATGTATACTCCATCATATGGTGCGCAGTACTTTTCTTAACAAAGATCATTTTTTTGAATCTGAAGATCCATTTTACTCTTAGTGAAACTAACCCTTTTGTTAAATGTGAATATAGATAGGGATGAACGATTAGGGTTACTTTTTTTTCGTTTTGTTCTCGAAGTAAGTATGATAAATGATTCTCGATTTCATCAATTAGCAAGACACTTGGTTTAATCTTTCCTGTACCCTCACAGCAAGGACACTTTTCTAACACTTCGATGGTCATTTCTGGGCGAACTCTCTGACGAGTAATTTGAACTAAACCAAATTTGCTTGGTGGAAGAATCGTGTGCTTTGCACGATCTTTATCCATCTCTTCTTTTAACTTGTTGTATAAAAGTCTTCTGTTTGTCCCTTCATGTAAATCAATAAAATCAACTACAATAATGCCCCCCATATCTCTAAGTCTTAATTGACGAGCAATTTCGGAGGCAGCTTCTAGATTAACTTCTAGTGCATTTGTCTCTTGATTCGAAGAATTATTAGAGCGATGACCGCTGTTTACGTCAATAACGTGTAAGGCTTCGGTGTGTTCGATAATAAGGTAAACCCCACTTTTAATGGTGACAACTTTTCCAAATGAGGCTTTTATCTGTTTGTCTATGCCATAATAATCGAATATTGGCTCGTTGCCTTTGTATAGTTTTACAATATCTACTTTAGAGCTTGCAATGCTCATGATATAGCTCCTAATGTCATCGTAAATGGTTTGGTCTTCTACGTATATGGCATTAAAAGACTCGTTGAGCAAATCTCTGAGGATAGCTGAGGCTCGGTCTAATTCACTAATGATTTTTTGTGGCGAAACAGCTGTGGGTAATTTTGAAACTGCTAATTCCCATCGTTTAACAAGCTGATTTAAATCAGCATCAAGTTCAGCTACTTTTTTATTTTCAGCTACGGTTCTGATGATTACACCAAAATTTTTTGGTCGAATGCTTTGAAGCAATCTTTTCAGACGAGTTCGCTCTTCTAAGCTTTTGATTTTTTGAGAAATTGAAATTTTATCAGAGAAAGGTACCAATACTAAGTATCTTCCTGCAAAAGAAATTTCGGAAGAGATTCTTGGCCCCTTCGTTGAAATGGGTTCTTTAGCAACTTGAACTAAAATGTGTTGACCAGATGTTAGAACTTCGGAGATTTTCCCTGTTTTTTCAATATCCTCATCTAGTTCGAAGTCTTGAATGTTCTTTTTTGGGTTTGATACTCCTACTGTTTGTTTTACAAAATTGTTGATTGATTTGATCTGTGGACCTAAATCTAAATAGTGTAAAAATGCATCTTTTTCATATCCAACATCCACAAATGCTGCATTTAATCCGGGCATAATCCGTTTTACCTTGCCTAAATAAACATCGCCAACCATGTGGTTTCGATTGGATGCATCACGGTTAATTTCAACAAGCTGTTTGTTTTCCAACAACGCTATTTGAATATCGTTATCCCCTTTGCTAATGATAAGTTCTCTGTTTATTTCGTCTGACATAGGTTCGTTTGAGTTTCTTTAGAAGAATTTTATGAATTCCCTTTATGTTTTTTCAACAATTTTTAATCGTTAATGAAATTCATAAAAAATGAATGATTGTATATCATTCGGTTTATTTTTTTAGATCTATTACAATGTTCTCTAAAAAACAAATTACATAACAGAAACGTCTATTATGTAATTTGTTATTAGTCAGTAATATAAGATTATTTCTTTTTGTGTCTGTTTTTTCTTAGACGTTTTTTTCTCTTATGGGTAGACATTTTATGTCTTTTACGTTTCTTTCCGCTTGGCATGATTCTAAAAATTTAAAATGTGTGATACTAAATTACTTTACTTTTGTTTTAACTGCATTCACAAAAGTTTTCGAAGGCTTAAATGCTGGAATGTTGTGAGCTGGAATAATAATGGTTGTGTTTTTTGAAATATTTCTACCAGTTTTTTCAGCTCTTCTTTTAATAGTAAAACTACCAAATCCTCTTAAATACACGCTGTCGCCTTTACCCACTGCGTTTTTGATTGAAGTCATAAACGCTTCTACAGTAGTTTGTACTGCAACTTTTTCGATTCCCGTTTTGCTCGATACTTCGGCAACAAGTTCTGCTTTTGTCATAGCTCTTTATTTGTTTTTGTTATTCAGTTTATTTTTGCAATTCTTTGATTATCATCTTTAAGGGTTGCAAAGATATGATGTTTTTTTTAATTTTCAGCAAAAAAAAATGTTTTTTGTCTCTTTTTTTTATTTTCGCTAGAATTTGTGATTGTGAATTTTTGTTTTAGCTCATTTTTGTTTTTTTTAATCATTGTTGTCCGATAAAAAATTAAGAGAAGGAGATTGAGTCTCCTATCTCT
>CAZZHH010000048.1:0-24433 GCA_964653595.1 uncultured Lentimicrobiaceae bacterium | reverse complement strand
CCTACAAGGTGATCGAACGCCCAATCTACGGCAGCAGTCGTGTGGGCATCGACAACACCGAGTTGGAACTGTTTGGCTACACCGCCCCAACCAGCGGCATCCTTACCCACGTTCTGGGTAATAAACAATACGAGTTCTCCAACCACTTGGGTAATGTCCTGACCACCGTCACCGATAAGAAAATCCCAGTGGACGACGGCAACAACGGCACCATTGACTACTATGTGGCGGATATCACCAGTGCTAGTGATTACTATCCGTTCGGTTCCCCGATGGATGGACGTACCTTTAGCAGCGATAAGTATCGGTTTGGCTTTAATGGGATGGAGTTGGATAATGAGGTAAAAGGAAATGGTAATAGTCTAAATTTTGACGCACGAATATTAGACCCAAGATTAGGTAGGTGGTTAAGTGTTGACCCCAAAGCTGGTAAGTATCCTAGTGAGTCTCCATTTAGTTTTGTTTCAAATAGTCCTCTCGTTTGTATGGATCCGGACGGAGAAGAAAAAATAGTTATTACAGGAGGGGCAGATTTGCATAATAAAAATAGGATGAATTTTATTATGGCTTCAAAAGTTCAGTTGAAAAATTATTTGAATGAAGTAAAACAAGCAAAATCAAATGAAAAGGTAAGTTGGTTAATTTTTGATTTAGATTATACAGCAGATGAGAAAAAACAATTTGCAGCCTTTGCAAAAGCAAATGGATTGCCAGCACCAATTTATGTAAAATCTGCCGATGAAGTAAAAAACTATTTAAACTCACAAAACACTAAAAATCAAAACATTTCAACTGATAGAAAAAATGACCAAGTAACAGATGTTTCGGCATTTTCTCACGGAATACCAAGTACAGTTGCATTTGGTTATGAGAATACTGGTTACGATATAAATAATGTTGATAAAACAGATTTCAATATTGATGTTGCAAAAAAATTAGACCAAGGTGCTTTTGCAAGTGGGTGCGAATTTGATTTGTACTCTTGCAATGCAGCAACACCTGAAGCTAATTTAAAACAAGATTTTCCAACACGAGATGCGATGATAAAAAGTTCACTCGCCTTACCAAATTTAGTAACAGAACTTTCAAAAGCTACAGGTCAAACAGTTACTGGTTATATAGGCAGAACAAGTTACGTTCCTGCTGCTTCTGGACAATTACCTTCACCAGGAAGAACTGGTGGAGATTATAGTCCAACAGTAGGAGAAAAAAGCATTCCTTCAATAAAAGTAACAGCTACAAATGGCAAGGCAACAACAAATTAAAATATTTATAGTTAGCTCATTATTTTTTGCAACGTTGCAAAATGTTTTTTCACAAACAAGAAAAATAGAAGTAAGTATAAATGATACAGTAAAATCAAGCAATGAAGTGGTAAGTATTAAAAAATTATCAATGAAAATTGATAGTACCAAAGTAATAGATTTAATTTACTATCCTAATGGTATGATTCGTAATATATTGATAAAAAAAGGAGAAAGTGAATATCAAAAAATTGGATTTAATTATGTTGGAATATTAATCAGTACTGGTCAATATATTTTAATACAAGATACAATATTAGCTAATGGGTTGTACTATCATTACTCAGAAGATGGAATATTAAGTCATATATATACTTATAAGAATGGAAATTTAGATGGAGAATATAAATCATATTATCCCAATGGAATTTTAGAAGAAACAGGAAATTATATAAATGGTGAAAAAAAAGGTAAATGGATTAAATATACATCAAAAGGTATTGTATTAAAAGTTGAAATAATAAAATAGATATTTTAGAAACACAAAGCTTTGCTGTGTTTAAAAAAAAGGAAAAAAATACACACAGCGAAGCTGTGAAAAAAGGGGCAAAAAAAATACAAGTGGCTTCGCCACACCTTTTAATTTTCTTCTTCTTGTTTTTAGTTTTTAGGGTTCAATTTGTCGGTTTTTAAGGTCGTTTAAAAAAAGTTTTCCACAATTTTATTATTCCTATCAAACCCTTTACAGTCAAGGCTTTGGGCTTGTTTTTTCCTTTTTCTTCTTTTCCCTCTAATACCAAAGTGAAAAATAAAATAGACTAAAATTTGGTATTATACCAAAGTGAGTTATATATTAGACCAAAAAGAACATTTTCTAACATAATTGTAGTTACAAGTAGATTTCACCCTTTCAGTTTCAAGATTGCAGCATAAATCACTAGTGTATTCTTCATGGATATATGAATTTGATAAAAACAAACTAACAACAATCAAATATAAGAGGGGTAAGAAAAAAATTGTATCTGTAAAAACCATTTATTCCATTCCAGATTAACTAATTCTTTGCATTGCCTGACACCATCTAACCTGCATCGTCCACAAGTAAGTTGCACGGCATCGTCTACAAGCAGATCTAAGAAAAAACCAGTAAAATAAATACAGCATAAGCCCCAAACTAGGGGCTTTTACTGTATTACTAAAGTGCAAAATAAAAAACTTATCAACAACCCTAAAAAACTGCTTCAATCTGTTGCCCTGTGGGGCGTAGCGGTATTTTAGGGTTATTTTCTGTACCCCCTTTTCTGTCCGTCTTTTAGGGGATTTTATTCGCGATATTTTTATTTAATTTATGGTGCTCATGAGCTCACCGCCAAAAAGCGGTTCGGTTGCAGGGGTTGGAATGGGTGGTTTTTTGGGTGGTTTTGGTTGGTTTGGTCTTTGGTTTTTCGCCCGTTTTTAATTCGATTTCGCTAATAAATCACTAAAATTGCTCATATAATTGGCTTATTGCTATGTTGTGTTCCTTTACAGCCATTATAGTTACCGAAAAACATTCGCCTTTGGTGAATCATCGTTTTTCGAGGATGCACGAATTATTATCAATCCGCCAATTGGGGATTGATAATTCGGCACTTTTACTTTAAGGACTTTCGACTTTATAGACTCCCTTTAAACTTTTTCTGCATTCCCATCAGAAACTTGCGCAACATTTGGTCGTTGCAAGGACGATATTGGCTTTGGTTCGGGTTTCTGAAAAAGGCGCTCAATTCATGTTTGCTGATGTTCATATCCACCATCCCAAGAATGTCCAGGATATCCTCATCTTTTAGGTTCAAGGCGATTTTCAGCTTCCAGAAGATGGTGTTGTTATTCAATCTGGTTTCTGGTTCCGGTTGTGTACCCTCTTTACGACCTCTATTTAACACAATTAGCCCATTCAGAAAAACAGCCAATTCAATGTCTCTCAATTCCAAAAAATCAGGATCATCGTCCCGTTTCAGCCAATCACTGACATCGGCACGGGTGACTTCAAAATCTGCCAATGCAAAAATGTTAATCATCTCAGAATCACTGTAATCAAACGTGAATCGGATGCGGCGCATAATATCGTTGTTGTTCATATATCTTGTTTTCAAACTTTTACCACTAAGACATTTATCTGCCAGCTTGCTAAGCAGACTTAGAGCACTTAGAAACACTAAGTTTTTCCTTTTACATTATACAATTTTACATAGCCAAGGAACATTTGCTAAATCTGCTATCTTCATCCCGACACCTATCGGAACTTCAAATTATTTCATTTTCAAATTAGTTTTCCTCTTTAGACCCGCTTCGCGTAATTAGCATATTATCGCATTATCTTCATTAACACAATAGCACATTATTGCATTGTCGCAACTTGTCCAGCTTTAGCGGGATTAGCACATTAGATTTTCCGTTCCAGCTCCTTCAAATTTTCCATTTTTTTCTTTTCCAAGAACCCTTTTACGTCGTATAAGTGCTCTTTTACCCGTTTATTTCCAAATTCGTACACCTTATTAACCAATCCATCCAGAAAATCTCGGTCGTGGGAGACCAAAATCAGTGTTCCGTCATAGTCCTGCAATGCGCTTTTCAGGATATCTTTGGTTTTCAGATCGAGATGATTGGTCGGCTCATCGAGAATCAGGAAATTCACCGGTTCGAGCAATAATTTGATCATTGCAAGACGGGTGCGTTCCCCACCGGAGAGGACTTTTACCTTCTTATTCCAGTCGTCGCCACCAAACATAAACGCGCCCAGGATGTCCCTGATTTTCGTCCGAATATCCCCTTTCGCCACATCGTCGATGGTCTGAAAAACGGTATTCTCCTCGTCGAGTAACGAAGCCTGATTTTGGGCAAAATACCCGATCATGGCATTATGACCCAGTGTCAGTTTACCCTCGTGTTCAATTTCGCCCATGATGGCTTTCACCAGTGTAGACTTTCCTTCCCCGTTTTTGCCGACAAATGCAACCCGTTCGCCACGTTCCAGCGCCAGTGTGACCCCTGAAAAGACAGTGTGATCGCCGTAACTCTTGGCCAAATCATCCATGATCAATGGAAAGTTTCCCGAACGAGGGGAAGGAGGAAACTTGAGTCTCAAGGCGGAATTGTCTACCTCGTCGACCTCCACGAGGGGCAATTTTTCGAGCATTTTCACCCGCGATTGCACCTGAAGTGTTTTAGAATACGTCCCCTTGAACCGCTCTATAAACTCGACATTTTCGGCAATAAACTTCTGCTGCTCATCATACTGTTTCTGTTGCTGCTCCCTGCGCTCACGTCGCAATTCAAGATAATGGGAGTAGTTAACCTTATAGTCATAAATCCGGCCCATGGTTATTTCAATGGTCCTGGTGGTGATGTTGTCGATAAATGCTTTGTCGTGCGAGATCACCATCACCGCTTTGGCGTTGTTGATCAGGAAATCTTCGAGCCATTGGATCGACTCGATATCCATGTGATTGGTCGGTTCATCGAGCAGGATCAAATCTGGTTTTTGCAACAGGATTTTCGCCAATTCGATGCGCATACGCCATCCACCGCTGAATTCGGAAGTTGGTCTGGTGAAATCTTCCCGGACAAAACCTAATCCCAACAGAATTTTTTCAATATCTGCGTCATAATTCACCTCTTCAACACTGTAAAACTTCTCGCTCAAGGTCGAAACACGTTCAATGATCTCGTAATACTCCTCCGATTCATAATCGGTACGCGATGAAAGCTGGTTGTTAAGCTCTTCCATCTCCAATTCCATGTTATTAATGTCAGCAAAAGCTTGGGACGCTTCTTCAAAAACGGTGCGACTATCGTCCGTCATAAGATGTTGCGGTAGATAAGCAATTACGGTATCTTTGGGCGAAGAGACCTTCCCCCTAGTCGCCGATTTCACTCCGGCAATGATCTTTAACAATGTTGATTTTCCTGCGCCATTCTTGCCCATCAATGCGATGCGATCTTTGGGATTTATTGCAAACGAAATATCTTTAAAAAGGGTGGTGTTGCCAAACTCTACAGCCAGCGCATCAATTGAAATCATATATTATCTTTGTATTTAAGTGCAAAGGTACAAGTTTATAGGCAAAGGAGCAAATGGGTGCAATGAAGGTTGTGATAAAGAAATAAGATTTTTATTTGGGCGTGCCCCCGCCAAATTGCAAGAGGGCGAGGTCGGGCTTTTTGCTGCAATCTTTTTTACCCCATATTAATCAGGAGGAAGCGATATTACGCTGACTACCTGATTTAAATGGGGTTAACCCTCGGTTATGCTATTTCAAACTTTTATATAACCAGATAGATTAAAAGCATAATCGGGGTTTCTCTTTTTTCTTGAAAATTATGATTCCAAGTCATCAGATCACTATGCATGGAGATAAAAAAAAGGATTTCCGCGTCAATCCCTCACGCTATGGCTTCATGATAAAAGAAGCGCTTCAAAAAATCAACAATAAGTTTCAGCTAGCATCATATTAAAAACTAAAATCAATTTAATTTGAAAATTATTCAGTATCCCCATCAAAAGCATCGGGGTTTATGTTATCCATATCTTGTAAAATTGCATTGGCAATCTCAACATCATTTTCAAAAACATGCAATTGTATAGAGGTAGGAATAACCATAAATAACGGATTGATATTACTCAAATTATCATTCGAAAGAAAACAATTAATACCAGCCGATTTCAACTGATCAGCATACATCAACGCTTCATATTGTTCGTTGAACTCTCTTATCACAACGGTGTTGTTATTCATAATTTCCAGTTTTCTACAAATATAATAATTGTATCTTTGCAAACAACATTTTTTTTCATGAAGAGAAGCGAAAAGTTCAAATTTATCATAAACTATTTTCAAGAGCACCAACCCGATGCCTCATCCGAACTGCATTACCAAAATCCCTATCAGCTATTGGTTGCCGTGATTCTTTCGGCTCAATGCACCGACAAACGGGTGAACATCATCACTCCCCCGCTTTTTGAACAGTTTCCTACGGTTTATGATCTGGCAAACGCATCGGTGGAAGAGATCTTCTCCTTTATCAAATCGTGCTCCTACCCCAACAACAAATCTAAGAGTCTTAGCGGCATGGCCAAAGGAGTGGTGTCACTGTTCAACGGTGAAATTCCAAATGATGTGGATGATTTGCAAAAACTTCCTGGTGTGGGACGCAAAACCGCCAACGTCATCTCATCAGTCATTTTCAACCAGCCTTCGATGGCTGTGGATACTCATGTTTTTCGTGTGAGTCACTGCTTAGGATTAGTTTTAAAAAATGCTAAAACGCCTTTGTTAGTGGAACAGCAATTAATTAAACATATTCCAGAGGAATTGATTCCACGCGCCCACCACTGGCTTATTTTGCATGGAAGATATGTCTGCATTGCTCGTAAACCAAAATGTGAAAATTGTCCGTTTACCCATATATGCAATTTTTTTAAAACAACAAAAACAAAATGCTAGCAATCTAACGAATTTATCCGATCTGCGGAAATCATAATCATTTGCGTTATCAGCGTTCTATTTATTTTCACATTATCACATTGAACAAAATTGTTGATAAAATAGTTTTCTAATTAACAAAACCATTTATAAAAAACCATAATTTTACACTAAATTCATATACTATGTTAAATATCGGAGAAAAAGCCCCACTTATCTCAGGATTAGATCAGAACAACAACCTAGTTACCCTCGAGCATTTTTTGGGGCACAAAGTGGTTTTGTATTTCTATCCTAAAGACAGCACTCCTGGTTGTACTGCAGAAGCTTGTAATCTTAGAGATAATTACCAAATACTAATACAGCAAGGCTACAAAGTAGTGGGTGTAAGTCCCGACAGTGTGAAATCACATGAGAAGTTTGCAGCAAAATTTGAATTGCCTTTTCCATTAATTGCCGATACCGAAAAGAAAATTGTCACCGATTATCAAGTATGGGGTGAAAAAAAGTTCATGGGGCGCACATACATGGGAGTATTCCGAACTACCTTTATCATCAACGAAAATGGAATCATTGAAGAAATTATTACGAATGTAGATACTAAAAATCACGCAAATCAAATCATAAATCAAACAAAATAAAATCCTACAAACATGAGTAAAGAAAAAGAAATTACTTCAGAAAAAAGCGAAAAATTAAAAGCGTTACAACTCACTCTCGACAAACTAGAAAAGACTTACGGTAAAGGCTCTATCATGAAACTTGGAGATTCAGCTGTTGAAAATTTGGAATGTATATCTACTGGGTCCATTAGTTTAGACGTTGCATTGGGAATTGGTGGTTTTCCAAAAGGTAGAGTAATCGAAATTTACGGACCTGAATCATCCGGAAAAACAACGTTGGCTATTCACGCAATTGCCGAAGCGCAAAAAGCCGGAGGCATTGCCGCTTTCATCGACGCAGAGCATGCCTTTGACCGTTTTTACGCCGAAAAACTAGGGGTAGATACCTCCAATCTTTTGATTTCACAACCCGACAACGGAGAGCAAGCATTAGAGATTGCCGAAAACTTAATCCGCTCGGGTGCAATCGACATCATCGTAATAGATTCTGTAGCAGCACTTACTCCAAAAAGCGAAATCGAAGGCGAAATGGGAGATTCCAAAATGGGACTTCAAGCCCGTTTGATGTCACAAGCATTGCGAAAACTTACCGGCACCATCAGCAAAACCGGTGCTTGTTGCATTTTTATCAACCAACTTCGTGAAAAAATCGGGGTTATGTTTGGCAACCCAGAAACTACCACCGGTGGTAATGCTCTTAAATTCTATGCTTCTGTCCGTTTAGACATCCGTAAAATGAGCCAAATCAAAGAAGGAGATCAAGTGAATGGAAATAGAGTAAAGGTGAAAGTGGTTAAAAACAAAGTGGCTCCTCCATTCCGCACTGCTGAATTTGACATCATTTATGGAGAAGGAATCTCAAAAATTGGGGAACTGATTGACTTAGGGGTTGAATACAACATCATCAAGAAAAGTGGATCCTGGTTTTCATACAACGACACAAAATTGGGTCAAGGACGCGATGCTGCAAAACAACTAATTATCGACAATCCTGAACTCTTCGAAGAGATTGAAAATATCATCCGAACTAAATTACAAGAGAACTAACTATAGAATGTGTTTGTTAAATCATTTTTTTCAAACATAAAAATCCATTAAATTCATAAAAAAACTCGAAGTTCACTTCGAGTTTTTTTATGGAAAAACATTCAAGATGTTTCTATTAAAAGTCTTTTAATGTCTCGTTTACGCCTTTATGAATATCATACCAAAATTCAAAAGCCGCATCTCGTTTGTTGGTTTTAAACTTATCCGCCCATTTTAAAAGTTCTGGGTGATCTTTTCCTTCTTGAATTTTTTTATCTAAAAAAGTCTGTATAAAATCAAAATTACGTTCCGACTCCCAAAATTGCGATGAGTTTCGTGTATTAATCCATTTTACTGTTTGTTTTGTTACATCCAGATAATCATATTTCATCCCATAAAGTTTACCCATAATTTCAGGAATCATCTCTTCTGCCCATTGACGATGAAAACGACAAATTCCTAAATTGTCGATGAGTACCTCTTTCACCATTCTATTGGCATCTTCTATCCCCAATTTTCGTGGTTCAAAAAAATCTTTGCCATAATTCATGTAGTACTTACCCATAATTGGCATTGGCGACAATACACCAGGAGTCCAATATTGATTTGGCACCATCCACCCCTTTCGACCAAATGCTGTATAAACAAATTTGTCAATCACTCTTCGTCCACGGTCATAACTAATTTTTTTGGCTAAGGATCTTGCTCCTTGTGATAAATCGAGCATGCTGTTTGTACCAGCAATAATCCCATCTAAAAGTTTTACAGCTATTTGAGCATTGAGCATTGAGTCGCTAACTAAATTAAAACCATCTGGCGAAAATACAGGTTTCACATTTAAACCCAAATCGGAAGGTTTAATCAACCCATCAGCCAAACATTCCATCAACCATGATAAAACCCCACCAATCGAAATAGCGTCGAATCCGTACATATCCGCACGATGATTGACCATTTCTGCAGCTCGTTGATCGAAGATGCCCGATAAAGGACCCATGGTTTGATAGGGTTCATAATCTTTTTTAAACTCGTTGTTCATTTTTTTGCAAACAGCAGCACATTTTTCACCACAAGTCTTCTGTTGTTTCGTCTTAATGGTCTCCTCGTTAAATTGTTTTAAGTAGTGATCTAAAATGAACTTCTTGTGCATCTCCTTTCGGTCGTTTTCGCTCCAATAGATAGTCTTATAGTTAAAACCAACAATATTACCACCTACACTCGCATAATTCACTCCAAAGGTGCCACCTGTCTCAAAGTTCTCATCAAATCGATATTTGGTAGTAGCTTCAATCGCTTTTGCTGCCAATTTTTTGTTATATTTTGTCTCAAACCACGAATCAGCTACTTTCCTATCCGTAAAATCTTGATCTACAAATGTACCTCCATAAATTACTGCTACTATCCCATGATCTTTAAATAACTTAGTGCCTAAACCACCTCTACCAGCCCATGTATCAACATAGCTAATTTCTCCATCTTTGATAGGAGCCGAACCGATGGACCCAAAATCAGTCATCATAGCCGATTGTCCAACCGCTAAAACTCGTGGATCTGTTTCATATCGATGTCCAAATTTCTCCAATGCATATTCCATCATCGAATACACACCGCCTCTACCCGAAGCCCATATTAAACCTGGATCTACAGGGACAATCTCGACTTCTATTTCCTCTCCGTGATTTCGGTTTAAATACAATATCGATGGGTTTTTTGCTTTTCCAACGATGGACACCATATTCAACCCAAGATTGTCAAATACAACCCCAGCACCTCCCATCGAAGAGACATAAAAACCACCCCAACAAGGTGAAAATCCAGTAAAGAACAATCGGTTTGAACCTGGAAAAATTGAACCAGCCAACAAGCCTGTACCAAAATTGATGCTATTGAATTTTCCAGATAGATGCAACCCAAGATCTATAGGCCCAAAATACTCTCCAACAGTATATCGTTTTGATTTATAGAAACCAGTCTCGGCATCTACAATAAGAGTCTTTAAAAAAATATCCATATTATTGTATTTTATATATATTCTATTAACCTACAAAGATAATCATTTTTATGACTTAAAAACACACTCTTGCAGTTTTATTAATCATGCAAATTAATATTGAGCATATACAAATATAATACTTTTTTCCTCATTAGTAGATTAAACTAACCAATTTATCCTATGTCGTCCAACTCAATCCACCGATTTGTTTTTTCTTCCATCTCTGTCTCTAGTTGTTTGTATCTTATACTCCATTGAGTTAGTTCGTCAACATTACCAGTTCCGCTATTCAATAATTCTACGATTAATTTGTGGTCGTTCTCTAATTCTTTGATATTTTGTTCAAGTGATTCATACTCTTTTTGTTGCAAAAAAGATCTTTTTTGTTTACGGTTTGATACTCCCCTTTTGTCAGTTGCATGATCCTTATCATCTGACTTTTTATCGTTTTTGTCGTTTGTCAATTGTTGAAAACGATAATCGGTGTATGATCCATAAAAGTCTTTGATGATTCCATTTTCTTGAAAGCAAAAAAGATGATCTGTAACTTTGTCTAATAAATATCTATCATGAGAAACGATAACCACACAACCCTCAAAATTGAGAATCATCTCTTCCAACAAGTTCATGGTCTGAATATCAAAGTCGTTAGTTGGCTCATCTAACAAAAGCACATTTGGATTGGTACATAGAGTGAGTAATAAATATAATCTTCTTTTTTCGCCTCCACTTAACGATTCAAAATAACTCCATTGTTGATTATAACTAAATCCAAAATGAGTTAGAAACTGAGCTGCAGAAAGTTGTGAACCATTTTTTAATTTGATAACCTCTGCAAACTCCTTCACAATGTCAATCATTCGCTTGTTTTCGTCCAATACCAACCCATCTTGAGCATAATATCCAATTTTAACCGTTTGACCTATGTCAATTTTCCCTTTTAAAGGGGATAATTTATTTGCTAGTAATTTCAACAAGGTAGATTTTCCAGATCCATTTGGGCCCACCACACCAATTCTCTCTCGATTTTTAAAAACATATGAAAAATCTGAAATCAACAATTTGTCTCCATAAGAGAAGTCGATATTGTTTATTTCCGCAATTTTATTCCCAAGACGATCGGCTAAAACGCTGAATCCAGCCATATCCTTGTTATCTTTAACTAATGCTTTTTCTTTCAATTGATAAAATGAATCGATTCGTGCCTTCGACTTAGTGCCTCTAGCTTGAGGCATCCGACGCATCCATTCTAATTCAGTTTTATATAAATTTCTTGATTTTTCTATAGCTACGGCTTCTACTAGTTCTCTTTCTTCCTTTTTTTCTAAATAATACTCGTAATTTCCTGAGTATTTATAAAGCTTTTGGTTTTCTAGTTCTACAATGTTATCACAAACTTGATTTAAAAAATAGCGATCGTGAGTAACCATTAACAATGTTGCGTTATTTCGCTGTAAATATTCTTCAAGCCATTCAATGATGTCAATATCTAAATGGTTTGTCGGCTCATCTAATATTAAAATATCCGCATTGTCGATTAAAGCTTTTGCTAAAGCTATTTTCTTTTTCTGACCACCTGACAAAGTGCCTGCTTTTTGTTCCAGATCATGAATTTGAAATTTTGAAAGGATCTCCTTTATCTTATGTTCGTACTCCCAAGCAGATAAAGAGTCAATTTTGGTAATGGCTTTTTCAAATTCATCGTCGCTAATTTTATTCTGTTGATGTTTTTCAAAACAAAGCTCATACTCCTTCACAGCAGTAATCGATTCATTATCATCGTTAAAAATCAATTCACTTACACTACTTTCTGGGTCAAAATCGGGATGTTGGTTTAAGTACGAAAGCCTAATGCCATTTCTCAACGTAATTGTTCCACTGTCGGCTGTGTCGAGTCCTCCAATAATATTCAAGAGAGTAGACTTTCCAGTGCCATTTTTAGCAATTAAGGCAATTTTCTCTCCTTTGTCAATTCCGAGAGTAATATCGTTAAACAAGATGTTGTCTCCAAAAGACTTCGTAAGATGCTCTATCAGTAGTAAATTCATTTTGAGTATTATATTTGAATATGCAAAAAAAAAGCCTTACAGAAATGTGCAAGGCTAAAGCTTAAGCTAATGTAAGATTATCCAATTCTTTTAACATTAATTGCTTTTTTTCCTCTTTTGTCTTCAACGATTTCGTATGAAACTTTATCGTTATTCTCTGGTTTGTCTATTAAACCAGTAACGTGAACAAAAACTTCGGTTTTTGACTCATCATCAATAATAAAACCGTACCCTTTACTGTCGTTGAAAAACTTAACTGTACCTTCAGCCATATTGTATTCTTATTAAAAATTATTCGACAAAGATACAATATTTTTTTTAAAAAAAAATTAATTATCTATCCTTTTTATAAAATATCATTCTTTTAATTCATGAAAAAAGTTACTTTTATTTGATAGACACAGTCAACCCTCGATCAAAAAGTGCTACAAGCATAACTTCTAACTCTTTCATCTCTCCTTTTTTCACCACACATTTCCCTTTTGTATGAGTAATTACTGCACACTGTTCGGCTTGTAATGGATCATGTTTGCAAACTTCAATTAAGCTATCAATCACATCGTCAAAGCTATTTACATCATCGTTATACAACCACAATTGGTGAATTTGATTATTTTGGGTTGTATTTTCAAAATCAGGATTTAACTCTTTTTTTGTAATCATACCTATATTATACATTAATTTACATCGTTTAATTTGACATCCAATTCAATAGGATCATCTACCATCTCATTAGTGAGTGCATTTTTAATAACTTCACTCATGTTATCTACAAAGATAAACGAAAAATCTTTACGATATTGTTCTTCCACTTCGTCTATATCTCGTTGATTCTCTTTGGAAAGAATAATGGTGTGAATTTTGGCTCTTCTTGCAGCTAATATCTTTTCTTTTACTCCTCCTACAGGAAGCACTTTTCCTCTTAGAGTAATCTCCCCAGTCATTGCAAGGGATGATTTTACTTTTCGTTGGGTAAACAAAGATACCAAAGCTGTAAAAATAGTTACACCAGCCGAAGGACCATCTTTCGGAGTTGCACCCTCTGGTACGTGAATGTGCACATTCCATTTATCAAATACCAACGGATTAATTTGGTAATGATGAGCATGAGATTTTAAATATTGATAAGCTATGGTTGCAGATTCCTTCATCACATCTCCTAAGTTTCCAGTAATTGACAATCCTCCCTTGCCCCTACTTATGCTAGACTCTATAAACAATATTTCACCACCAAATGCAGTCCATGCTAATCCTGTTACAACCCCTGCTACATTGTTATCTATTTTTTTATCATGGTAAAACCTAGGAATTCCTAAAATTTCATCCACATCAGACAATGTTAGTTTTTTTGAATAAGGTTCATTGGATGCAATAAACTTAGCCCTATTTCGAATTACCTTTGCAATATTTTTTTCTAATGTTCTAACCCCCGACTCTCTGGTATACGAATCGATAATTTTTTCTACCACTACATTGCTAAAGGATAAATCTGACTTGGCAATGCCATGTTCTGAAAGCTGTTTTGGAACAAGATGCTGCTTTGCAATTTGTACTTTTTCCTCGTTGGTATACCCAGATATTTCAATAATTTCCATTCTGTCCAACAACGCCGGATGAATAGTGCTTAAACTATTAGCAGTGGCTATAAACAATACTTTTGATAGGTCGAAGCCAATTTCTAAAAAGTTATCGTAAAAGGAATTGTTTTGCTCAGGATCCAAAACTTCCAAAAGTGCAGCAGAAGGATCTCCATTAATATTCATCCCCAACACTTTATCTATTTCATCTAGAACAAAAACAGGATTTGCAGACTTTGCTTTTTTAATATTTTGAATTAATCTGCCTGGCATTGCGCCAATATATGTTTTGCGATGACCTCTTATTTCAGACTCATCCCTAAGTCCACCCAATGACATACGAATATACTTCCGATCCAAGGCCTTTGCTATTGATTTTCCCAACGAAGTTTTTCCAACTCCTGGAGGTCCAACTAAACACAAAATTGGGGATTTCATGTCGTTTTTAATTTTCAACACTGCCAAATACTCCAAGATTCGCTGTTTTACTTTTTGCAATCCATAGTGATCATTATTTAATATTTTCTCAGCATGTTTTAAGTCTAAATTATCTTTGGTATATTCATTCCAGGGCAACTCAACAAATAACTCTAAATAATTCACCTGTATCGAAAAATCAGGAGACTGTTGATTAAGACGTTGCAACCTTTGAAGTTCTTTTTCAAAAAGCTCATCTACCTCTTTACTCCATTTTTTGGTAGCTGATTTTTTCCTAATCTCTTCTACTAATTTGTCAGCAGGATTTCCTCCAAGCTCTTCTTGAATTGTTTTTATCTGTTGATTCAGAAAATATTCTCGTTGTTGTTTATCGATATCAACTTTTACCTTGGATTGAATTTTATTTTTCAGCTCTTGAATTTCAATTTCTTGAGACAAAATCGTCAAAAGATCATTTGCTAATTTTGAAAACGAGTTTAGCTCCAATAAGTGCTGTTTGCCTTTGTTGTCGATATGCGTATTAGAAGCGATTAAGTTGATCAATGGCTCTGGATGGGAAATGTTTTGAAGAGAAATTGCTGCTTCAGAAGGAATATTTGGCGACAACTTAATGATTCTTAGAGATAACTCTTTAATGGAATCTATTAAGGCAGAAAAGTGGGGTGTCTTCATCAATTCTTGAATAGAATCTTCAAAAACAAACTCTTTAACCATGGCCTTTATAAAAGGGTCTACTTGATGTAATCCAATGATTTCAAAACGTTTTACTCCTTGAATAATAACAGTGGTAGAGCCATCGGGCATTTGAAACATCTTTAATATGCGAACCATCGTTCCTACTTTGTATAAATCCTTTATATCCGGATCTTCTACTGCCCCATCAATTTGAGTAACTACACCGATAAATTCGTTTGTTTTGTTGTACTCTTTAACTAATTTAATCGATTTATCTCTACCTACCGTAATTGGAGCTACTACACCAGGGAACAAAACCATGTTTCGGATAGGCAATATTGGCAAAAGCTCAGGTATCGGAGTTTGCATCGAAAAATCATCTTCGTTGGTTAATATGGGAATAAAATCTGTATCTTCGTTTATGATGTCTGATAATTGAAAAATATCTTTCTGTTTCATCGTTTAAAGTATCTTGCCAAAATGGCAGTTATTAATTAATTGCATAGTTCATCATGAGTTAATATCCACGTAGTACAAATACAACTTCATTTAAAAAAAGAATAAAGCCATGGTCAACAATAATGCCATGGCTTAACTCATGATAATTTCATGCAAAAATGTCAGTCACATGTTTTAGAGCACACCTTCTCAAAAAAAATTAGAATCTAAGCTTTCTATTTTTGTGAGTACGTTCATATACTGAATTTAAAATCCGTTCATCTATTTTTGTAAAGGGAACTTCTCTTCTTTCAAAAATTCTTTTAGCAACGTCTACTGCTTTTTCAATATTGTAGGTAGTCATACCAGAAGGGCCACCCCATGAAAAAGAGGCTATAAAATTTCGTTGATAACCGGCTCCAAAGATATTTGCACCACAACCAATTACGGTTCCTGTATTAAACATAGTATTTATGCCACATTTCACATGATCACCCATGATAGTACCACAAAATTTTAGCCCAGTTGACAGAAACGTTTGAGAAGGATAGTTCCACAACTTAACTTCATCATAGGTGTTTTTTAAATTTGAAGTATTTGAGTCAGCACCAATGTTGCACCATTCTCCTATTACAGAACTACCAAAAAATCCATCGTGCGATTTATTGCTATATCCAAAGAATACAACATTGTTAACTTCTCCACCTACTTTACAGAAGGGGCCTACTGTAGTGGCTCCATAAATTTTACTTCCCATCTTAACAATGGCATTTTCCCCAAGGGCAAAGGGTCCGCGTATATTGGATCCTTCCATTATCTCTGCATTCTTTGCAATATAAATTGGGCCAGTTTTGGCGTTTAAAGTAACTCCTTCAACAGAAGCACCTTCTTCCACAAAAATCTGATCTCCAATCACTACATTTGTATCATTCAACAATGCGGATTTTCTACCCTGAGTGAGTAACTCATAATCATGACGAATCTCAAGATCGTTCAGCATGAAAATATCGTAAGTGTAATTTATTCTATTAAAAGCCATTTTTGCATCAATCTCTATTTGATTTGCATCGTTTTCTTCCACGCCATCTAGTTCGTTTTCCGAAACAAAAGAGGCAATCATCGTATCTCCCGACACCAAAGTTTGTCCAGGTTGCAAGGCAACAATGGCAGCAACTAATTCGGGATTAGGACATATTGAACCGGCAATTAAAATATTATTTTTCCCTTTCACCATTGGATATTTTTCGGCCAAATACTCTTCTGTTAAAAAAGAGACCTTAGCATCTAAATACTTTTCCCACTT
Source organism: uncultured Lentimicrobiaceae bacterium (assembly GCA_964653595.1). Lineage (GTDB taxonomy): Bacteria > Bacteroidota > Bacteroidia > Bacteroidales > WCHB1-69 > JBAXTE01. The sequence goes on along the minus strand of CAZZHH010000048.1, from coordinate 7,603 downwards.
TTGAGTAATGGTTAGTATTCCAACTCTAATTTCGGAAACTGGACGAATAAAGGTGTAAGGCAATAAGTTTTCACGATTTGAATCATCAAATAAAATAAAGTTCATGTCCTAGATGTTTTAATTTTTTCATAAAATTACAACGAATTTCTCAAATAAACAAAATATATCTAAAAAAATAGACCATAAATCCCAGCTTCAATTCTAATTCGTTCAAAATCAAATGCAAAAAAAAAGAGGTTTGCACCTCTTTTAAACATTTAACATCGAAAATTTGAAATTACAAATTAGAATTATAATGTTTTTTGTATTTCGACATAAATCGATCTACACGACCAGCAGTATCTACAAGTTTCATTTTACCTGTAAAGAAAGGGTGCGATGTATTTGAAATCTCTAATTTCACTAATGGATATTCTACACCATCTTCCATGACAATGGTGTCTTTTGTTTTAACAGTTGATTTGGTAATAAAGCTATAATCATTGGACATGTCTTTGAATACCACGAATCTGTAATCGCTTGGATGAATGTCTTTTCTCATTTCTCTTGTCGTTTTATTAGAATGGACTGCAAAATTAATCATTCTATCTGAAATAAACAAATTATTTTCTCATTTTTTTAAAGTTTGTAGAAAGTCTACTACATCTACCCCATCTGCATAATCCAAAAGAGAGGGTTTTTGAGCATCTCCGAAATCGATAACATTCCTTGACACACAACTATTCGCAACTACACATTGAATTTTGTGTTCTTTTCTCACCAATTCATCCATCACAATATCAATAGAGTCGTAATATTGAAAATGAATAACCGAAATTGGAGACGATATTGGCTCTCCTTCTGTTAACATTGCAAATCCGTTATCGAAAAATGGTATTTTGTTGACCAATAAAATCGATTTCTGATACAAATAGTTATTCATATATTTGTGATGATTATAAAGTATTGCCTGATATTTTTCAAAATAAGGAAATAGTTTTTCAACCTTGTAATGTGTTGGCAAATACAATTTAGAGACACTTCTACAACCTAGTCCGAAATACATAAAAATATCATGGGTTAACCCCATCAATTGCTCTTCGGTTTCATCTCCTAAAATAATTGCTACGCTATTTCTATTTCCTCTTATAATAGAAGGTATGTCTTTAAAATAGTATTCAAAATAACGATTCGAATTGTCGCTACCTGTTGCAATTACGGCATCATAATCTCTTAACGGACTATCGACGACTTCGATATATGGAACAAACAATGGCTCAATTGCACATAATAGGTCTACTATCATTTTTGGCAGGACAGAATCTTTGGATGAAAATTTTGCTTTTAATTTATGACCTATTATCAAAACTGCCAAAAAATCTTGGAAGCCAACAAACGGAAGATTTCCAGCCATGATAATGGAGACATTTTTAGCTTTATTGTTATCCAACAGTCCTAGATTGTATACACTTAACCAATGTATTAAGGATTCGCGACTGAGCATTTTAGAAATTTGTGAGAGGGCATGCATAGAGAAGAATTCTATAAACCATCCATTTTCATGATTTGCCTCCAAAATACGCTTAGCTATATCGATGTTGTATGATTCATTGGAATCGTACATACCGTTTTCAATATCTTTCAAAGAGGTTTCTATTACAAAACCTAATTTCACAAAAGCTTCAATCCGTTGAGATAAGTTCATTTTTTTTCAACAAAAGTAATCATTTTCCATTTTATTAGGTTGATTATATCCACATTTTAAAAATATTACAATCAAATTTTGCATCGATAAATAATAAAGTATTAAATTTGTTCGTTAAAAAAACAGTCTTCTGAAGTCCTTTATACATAATTTTGAAATAATGTCCAATACTTTCAAGCCATTTTCTTTATCATTCTCTTTGCTACTGATTACTAATGTATTTTGCTATAGCCTAGTAAATGCACAACAAAAAAGTGATAGCAAATTCTTATTAGATTCGATTAGTCGGTTGGCATCTACCATCAATTTTGGAGAAAATGATATAGTTAAATACAACGCAAATGAGTTATTAATTGAGACATTATATACTATTTTAACCTCTAAAGATGATCAAAAACTAAAATTTGATTCTGTAAAGAACCTCTCCTACCTAGAACCTACTGATAAAGTGTTTAAATTGTTTACATGGACAATAAAGAAAGATGACGAATCTTTTGAAAATTTTGGAGTATTACAAACTATAAACCCTAAAACGAAAAGAGTGGTAGTATATACACTAAAAGACAAATCTGAAGTTGTTTTTAATCCAGAAAACAGTATTGGAGATGCCGAAAACTGGTATGGAGCAGTGTATTACAAAGTATTGACAACAACTATCAACAAAAAAAAATATTATACTTTATTGGGTTGGAGTGGTTGCAATCCATTTAAGCAACGTAAAGTTATTGAGGTACTGTCGTTTAGAGCCAATGGAATGCCTATGTTTGGAAGCAAAATTTTCAAAAAGTACTTGGACAAAAATCCGGTAAGAGTTGTATTTGAGTACTATAAAAACTCATCTATGACTTTAGTTTACGACACTCAAACGTATAGCGTTAGCACGGGCAAGAGGGATCCAAAAACCAAACGCATGATCTCAAAGGATATCACTACTAATATGATTGTTTTTGACCGATTAGCTCCGTTGAATGAAAATTTAACGGATGTTAAAGAATATTACGTAGCCGAAGCAAATATCATGGATGGCTTTATCGAAGTAAGTGGAAGATGGCAATATGTAAAAGATATTGAAGCTAGAAACAAACCCAACCAAAATGATGAAAAAAGCAAGACAGAGATAATCAATCGGAATTTTTACAAAAAACCAACCCCTAAGAAAAACAAAAAATAATATTTTCTAATTTATTGAATATTTTTTTTCAAAAGTTGTATAAACTAATATAGTTTTCACTAACTTTGCAGTTCGTTATTATGGATAATTATCATTTACTAATTTTGAACATAATTAAAAATAAATTATAATCGTTGATAATCAAATAAATCGCACAAAAAGCATATAACAAATTGTTGAAGAACAACACCTTAAAGAATTAAAGAAGATGGAAGGAATCGAAAAAACACAGTTTTTGTGTAACTATGAATTCATCACAGTGAGTGACATAGTTAAACAAGCAGTAACTTTAGAAGCCCAATTTATTGAAGAGCATAAAGCAAATGCCGAATCAAGTGAGAACGAATTACAATCAGGGTTTCGCGATTTAGACCAAATTATACATTCATTTAAAGCGAAGGAACTTGTTACGATTGCCGTTAGACCAGGGAAAGGCAAAACTGCATTTCTATTATCTCTAATTCACAACATTGCACTTAACAACAAAAAACGCATTGCCGTTTTTTCACCTGAACGTTCTGCTATTAAGTTAGTGCAACGAATGATCGAGAGTGAGACTAGCAATTCTGCTGAACGCATTTATTCTGGCACATATAAAGAAGCTGACAAAGAAAAAGTTGAAAAAATAATCTCCCAATGTATTCACTCGAATATTTTGATTGATGATTCTACTTCTATCGACGTTCATGATTTAGTTGAAAGATGTAATTACCTTGTGAACAACCATGGTGTTGATTTGATCCTTTTTGACAATCTTGAACTTTATTCAAAAAATATTCTTGATTCCGATGTAAACTACTCTGAGCAAGAAAAAATAATGGAAAAAATCAATGAGCTAGCAAAAGCTATTGACACTCCTATCATCATTTTATCTCATAGCACTAACATGCAAAATGTGATAGAATTAAATGAAAAACCATCTATTGACAATGTAGCTCCATATATTAGCAAAAACTCTGAAGTAATTATTTTCATCCATCGTCCAAATTCTATAAATAGCAACAAAGTTGAATTTATTGATTGGAAAGGTTTGGCTGAATTGTACATTGTTAAGCACCCTAGAGTGGAGACACCAACAAGCATTAAGTTAAAGTTTATCGAAAGTTCAGACCGATTTACCGACCTTTAATAGCATTTTGGCATGCCTATTCTAACTGTTGATTCTCAAATAGTAGAAACAGAGCTTTTGCACATTGCAAACCAAATGATAATGGCAGCAACCACGGCACCAAAAGCTCGTGGTTTGAATCAATTAAGTTATAAAATTGTCTGTGGCGAGGAACTTATACTCCTCTCTAATGCGATGACAGAAATTGGGCAACAGACCAATCAATCTTTTTTTGTTAGAGATGCACAAAACATTTTAAATGCCTCTATAGTTGTTCTGTTAGCATGTTCCATTCATCCCATAAACTTAAGTAACTGCAACTATTGTGGGCATGAAACCTGTAGTGAAAAATTACAATATCCTGACGCCCCTTGTGCTCACAACTTAGTTGACTTAGGAATTGCTGTTGGAATAGCTGCAAATGTGGCTAACTTGCATCATGTCGACAATAGAATCATGTTTTCTGCGGGTAGAGCAGCGTTAACTCTAAATTTTTTTCCAAAAAAAACAGCTTGTGTGTATGCAATACCATTAAGTGTGTCTCCTAAAAACATCTTTTTTGATCGCTCATAACTACTACCCTTCCATTCTGTATTCGACTTATCAAGTTACTCTTTAAACAGAAAAAATCAATCTGGATTGAATATTCTCCCCTAAAATTCCGATATTTACCGAAAAAAAAAGCACTGTTTCAGCTAACTCCTTAAATTTGCGAAAAAATTATAGACATGACTGATTCATTTAACACACCTTCATCGAATAAACCACCAATAATAAGAAAATCGTTAATGTTTGGGATATTAGTAATCCTTTTTGGAGTATTTTTACTTCTTCGAAATTTCGAAATGATAGATGAACCAATTAAACAATTTGTATTTTCGTGGAAAACACTATTGATTGCAATTGGAATTATTACCCTTGCAGGAAAAGATTATTTTTCGGGAGTTGTATTGATTGCAATCGGTACGGTTTTTCATCTATCCCATTACTACGAGTTTCCAATAAATTTTAAACTAGTAATTTGGCCCGCTGCTATTATTTTATTTGGCTTTTTAATCATTTTTAAACATAAGAAAAACACATTTAAGCCATCAAAGGTTGTCAAAAACGATGTTGAGGATTATTTTGAAGACACAACTGTATTTGGAGGTACCGAAAAAATTATTAACAACAAAAATTTTAAAGGAGCTAAACTTACTGCCATTTTTGGAGGATCCGAATTTAATCTACAACAAATTGAATTATCTACAACGGGAGCTACCATCGACATTACCATGGTTTTTGGTGGTTGTGTTTTAATAATTCCTCCCGATTGGAATATTCATTTGGGAGTGAACAACATTTTTGGTGGCATCAGCGATAAACGAATTCCGAGCGTAATCGACACGAATAAAAATGTATATATTAAAGGAGTATGTGCTTTTGGCGGTTGCGAGATTAAAAGCTTCTAACTCATCCATTTTTATTTCTCAACTCTAATAAAGACCAATTCAACTTATTAAAATCAACGTTAGTCAACCCAAAATTCAATCACAGAAATTCAATCCACGACCAAAATTCGATAATTTAACATGAATTTATTCAACAGACCTTATTCCATTTTCCACAACATTTTCTCCTGGATAGGTCTTTTTATAATTCATTTTTTAACGTTATGGGTTGGCAATATTCTACCATTGAAAGAAGCATTTCACGATGCTCTTATTTTCAATCTGTTTTTTGCTCTGATAACCATTGGATTATGGTTTATTGTCTCCAACAACGATATTTTTGAGAAATTCACTATCGACAAAATTATCACTCATTTCTCATCTTTTGTGGTAAGTATGATTATTTGGTTATTTGCAAGTTTTCACACCCTACAAGTGATTTTTTCTGACAATAAAGAATATCTTGTTTTTCTTGAAAAATACACGAACCTAAGAATATTTCTTGGTATCGGATTATATATCATCAATTTATTGTTTTTCTATTTAATAAAATCCATTAGTAAATTAAAAAACAAGGAAGAGTACGAAAAAAGAATTATTAAACTACTTAAAGAGACTGAGTTGGAAGCATTAAAATCTCAGATAAATCCACATTTTCTGTTTAATAGCTTAAACTCCATTCACACACTCACACGAACGAATCCGGATAAGGCTAGCGAAATGATTCTTCAACTCTCCGATTATATGAGATATTCTCTTAATCAACAAGTAGAAACATTTACAACGCTTGATTCCGAATTAAACAATTTGGAAAAATATATGTCGATAGAAAAAATTAGATTTGGAAATAAATTAAATTATTCATTGACCCAAGAAGAAAATACAAACACCTCTAAAATACCTCCAATGTTACTACAACCTCTATTTGAAAATGCCATAAAACATGGATTATACTCGGTGAGTGAAGGATTTTTTTTACACGTGGATGTTTCTTTGTTAGAATCGAAGTTAAAAATTGAAATTACCAATAACTTTGATATAAACTTTCCATCTAAAGATCGAAATGGATTAGGAATTAACAATGTTAAAAACAGATTACTAAATATTTTTGGACGTGCAGACTTAATTACCATTCTACAAGATAATTCGAAGGGTCGGTACACCATTATTTTAAACATACCACAATATGGACAAGATTAAAATATTAATTGTAGACGACGAACCCCTTGCTCGTGAAATTATAAAAGAATATCTTTCTAAAAGAGATGACATTGAGCTAGTTGGAGAGTGTGAAAATGGGTTTGAATGCATAAAATTTTTAAAAGAGAATTCAATTGATTTACTTTTTTTAGATATTCAAATGCCAAAAATTAATGGCTTTGAGATGTTGGAAGTTTTAGACACCTATCCTGAAGTAATTTTCAGCACTGCATTTGACCAACATGCAATACAAGCTTTCGAAAAAAACGCCATCGATTATCTTCTCAAACCATACTCGAAGGAACGTTTTAATCAGGCCTTAGAAAAAGCAATCATCCGAATTCATGGAGCTCAAAAAATACCTCTACACTCCTTATCAGAGCAGTTGTCGAAAACTATCGAACGCATCATTGTTCGAAGTGGTAGTAAAATTATCCTAATTCCAGTGGATGATATTTTTTATTTCGAATCTAACGACGATTACGTCTTGATTCACACAAAAACAGGACGATTTATAAAAGACCAAACAATGAAATTCTTGGAAAACAATTTGCCAAAAAAGAACTTTATCCGAGTTCATCGTGGGTTTATTGCAAACATCAATGCCATCAAATCAATCGAAGCATACTCCAAAGATTCCTATATCGCTCTGATGGAAAACGGCGAAAAAATTAGAATTAGTCCAGAAGGGTATCGGAAAATTAAAGATCAGGGGACAGGGAACAGTTAATAACGCGAAACTCCCCAAAATTAGGACAATTGATATGTGTATATATAGGGTCTGCTGAAAAACTCAAATTCTATTTGCCTTAATCAGAGAATTACGGTTTTCTTTTTCTTTAGATATAATTTGTCACCACCACTTTTCCCATATTGCTGAAAAACTCAAAAATCACAAACTAGTTTTAAAGAAGCAATGAAGTAACTAATACTTCTCTTTTTCTTCTAAAATCGGGGGATGCCTTTGGCGAAGCGGCGGTGCCAGTCCCGTAAAACCACAAATCAATAGA
>CAZZHH010000047.1:1140-24771 GCA_964653595.1 uncultured Lentimicrobiaceae bacterium | reverse complement strand
GTTGTAGCAAATGGTTTCGCCTGTGGTGTTAATTGCTCCTGCGGTAAAGTTTGAACGAACGGTAACAACCCAGCTGCCAGTTGATTGTGTCCAGCCAGTATTGCAAGTATTATCTTTTGCCCAGCGAGTGTATGTTGTAGTCGTAGTTAAGCCAGCAGGGGGGTCATAAGTGGCAGAATTTGAGCTTGCTATGTCTCCTCCGTTTGCTTGCCATTTATATGTAATTGTTCCATCTCCACCGCTGGCTGCGGTTGAACTTCCAATAAGTCCGGGATTTCCGTTGTAGCAAATGGTTTCGCCTGTGGTATTGATAGCTCCCGCGTTAAACGCTGGACTCACCACAATACTCTTCCAAATAGGTGCAGACATACCACAACAAGCGGTCTTTATTTCTAATTTTATTAAGTAATTCCCTGTTGTGGTTGTATTTGCAGCAGATACAGTAAAAGAATTGTTTGAACCATTGTAAGAGCTTGCATTTTGTTGAATAACATTACCACTTGCATCGCAGAATTTCCACGACATAAAATCGCCATTACTCAAACTGCCACCATAGGTATAGGTAGCACTATTTCCGTTACAAATATCGTTACCGTTAATTGTACCCAAGTTTCGTGTTTGTGTAATAAAAATATTGGTAGCTCCCGTTGCAGGGGTATAAGTTCCTGTGTTGGAATATGAAACAACAACACTATTATTACTGGAAGAATAATTTGAAGTAGCATGAGTTTTGTCTTGAATAAAATTATTGGTAACAGCAGTTGACCAACTTCCACTATTTTTTTCTATTTGTATTTGCGAATTTGTGCAACCGGCTTTTGATGAGATACCATAATCAATAGAAGAAATTGCAGTATTAGGCGTATATGAGCTTCCTGCATCATTAGTAAATGTTCCTGTAGATGTTACTGTTGTGTATCTACTTGAAACACCATTTGCTCCCGGCTGTCCGGCTCCACCATTTCCTCCTTTTCCTCCTGTACCCCCTCTTCCACCAGCTCCTCCATAGTATTTATCGCCTCCAACGTTTTTCGACTCGCACCCTGTTGCTCCACCCGAGCCTCCTGAACCACCCGAGCCTCCTGAACCACCTGAGCCTCCTGAACCACCTGAGCCAAGTGTTCCTGCAAGCAAGGTATTATTAGTAACAGTACCTGTTGAATTATAAACGAATAAACCAAAAGAAGAACCTCCACCATAACCGCCTGAGCCACCAGTACCACCAGCACCGCCACCACCACCGCCACCGCCACTACCACCGTTACTATAATACGTTGAACCGTATTTTGTTTGCCCACCGCCGCCGCCGCCTGCACCACCACCACCAGTTCCATTGCTTCCACTTACCCCAACAATCCCGGGAATGAAATATGTAGTATAATTTGAACTTGTTAAAGGCGAAGCTGATGTAACAGAAGTACCATCTTGACCATTATTACCGTTACTTCCTATTCCTCCGGTGTTCCCAGTTCCATAGCTATCTGCAGCTCCTCCACCAGAGCCAGCGTTACCTCTATAGCCATACGAACTGGTAATATAAGTTGTCGCATTTCCGCCAACGCTACCGATCAGACCTGCTCCAGTTCTGCCACTGTTTACATTTCCACCTTGTCCTCCTGTACCCCCTGCCAGTGATGAACTTATACTATTTGTCCCTGCACTTCCTCCTGATCCTCCAGTGCTACTGCCAGAATTATCCTTACATTTACCGGAAATCCCACTGCTCCCATAACTTCCAGAACCTCCAGCTACACCATTAGAGCCAGTCTTACCAGCCCCCGCATTTCCTGCTGTAAACGAACACCTGTTTAAGGTATAATCCGAACTGTTGGAAACGTGCATGGCATAAGTGCTAATTCCGTAGTTGCAAGCTGAAAGCAACGGTGTTTGAGTATAAAACTTAACATTTGGTCTATATGTATCAGCGGAGAGGGTTGCTGTAGTTGGATAAACATCTGCATCGTCTACATCATATGCATGCTTATTGTCTGCTGTGGTTGTATAGTAAGTAGATACACTACAACCACCCGATGTTGTACAACCCGTTCCTTCAATTAATACCACCATATTACTGCCTTGATATTGATAGCTTATTGGTATGCTTATCCACCCGTTAGTAATTGAGATATATCCACTATAAACCTGGGTGGCTCCACTAATATGAGTAGCCCATGTTTGTCCAGTAGTTAGCGTGGTTGATGCTGTTTCTTTAATATATACTTTTACATTTCTTTCATTTCCGCCACCAGGAACAGCAGTAAAACTACTAACATTATAACCGATTGCCGTGATATTAGTTCCACTGCTGAGACCAATTTCTGCTGATGTATATAAGGAGGCGTCTCTATGATGTTCGTAATATCCGGGTATAGTATAAGAACTTGTAGATGTTCCAGTGCCAATAGGGGCTAATGTATAAAACTTAACATTTGGTCTATATTTATCAGCGGAGAGGGTTGCTGTAGTTGGATAAACATCTGCATCGTCTACATCATATGCATGCTTATTGTCTGCTGTGGTTGTATAGTAAGTAGATACACTACAACCACCCGATGTTGTACAACCCGTTCCTTCAATTAATACCACCATATTACTGCCTTGATATTGATAGCTTATTGGTATGCTTATCCACCCGTTAGTAATTGAGATATATCCACTATAAACCTGGGTGGCTCCACTAATATGAGTAGCCCATGTTTGTCCAGTAGTTAGCGTGGTTGATGCTGTTTCTTTAATATATACTTTTACATTTCTTTCATTTCCGCCACCAGGAACAGCAGTAAAACTACTAACATTATAACCGATTGCCGTGATATTAGTTCCACTGCTGAGACCAATTTCTGCTGATGTATATAAGGAGGCGTCTCTATGATGTTCGTAATATCCGGGTATAGTATAAGAACTTGTAGATGTTCCAGTGCCTATTGGCGGAACATCTTCATAAGAAATACTTTCTCCTTCTGGCAAAGTTGGAGCATTTGCAGTTGTAACATTAATATCCTGCAAGGTAAATCCAGAAATATTATTTGCCTCTAAAGCAGAAATGTAAGGTGCTCTAAGGGTGCCTTCAACATTAGAAGCAGTACGATTGATTGTTGTTGTACTTGTACCTTTTGTCCAAACGCCAGTTGCGATATTTGCATTCCATTGTCCTTCGATAATAACATTGCTTTTGAGTGCTACCGAATTATCGATATTAAAAGTTCCGCTTGCCATACGAATATGCACCGGATTAGAGGAAGTTGGTGAGCCAGCTAATTGAATGGCTTTTTGCAAGCTGGCAACCGGTGATGTACTAGAACCATCATTGGCATCATTGCCCGAAGTGCTTACATAAATAACTCCACACGTGGAACTCGTGTTTTCTACAGTTGTTACTGTGAATGTTCCACTGGCAGTGCAACCATTAGCGGTACCGGTAACAGTAAAACTTGCATTTGGTTGAGCCGTTATGTTTATAGGGCTGCCACTATATGAATTTCCGTAATTGTCTGTCCACTGATAACTCCCTGAACCTGCTGCGGTGAGTGTGTATGCATTGCCCACTGTCATGGGTGAAGCACTTGGCGTAATGGTAATAGTTGATGGGTAAATGGTTGCTGTTACCGATGTTCTTGATGTGCTTTCGCAACCTGTTGTGGCATTGTAAGTTGACACATAATACGTTGTTGTTGAACTCACTGTTGGACTATAACTTGTTCCTGTGGCTAACACACTTCCTCCCGAAGAAGCAGCATACCAACGGCAGGTTGTACCATTAGACCCCACACTTGCTGAAAGTGCTACTGATCCCGTACCGCAACGACTGTTGGAAGAGGTGGTGGGTAATCCTATGGTTGGACATTCCACATTAAGTGTGTAGCTTGCCGAGCCAGCACAATATGTACCTGTTGCAGCAGTGTTTACAGTAATTGTTGTTGAACCAAGTCCTACAATTGTAATTGCTCCTGTGCTTGCGTTAACTGTTGCCACACTAGAATTTGAGGATGAATATGTGGCAGTACCGCCGTTGTTTGAAAGAGTTGGAGCTGTAAAGCTACCACCGGTATGGGTATGCGAGTACGATGATTGTGGAAATGATACTGTGGGTGGGGTGCAGGCAGGGCACGCAACATTTGCAGACCACCCTAGACTATTATTTGATCCATCTGTTCTGAAAGTAACAAGCATTTTTTGTGATGGACAAGAAACAGAAGCATAAGTAGTCCCACCAAATTTAGCACTGATTGCTTCGCTTGTTGTTCTACCATCGGAATTAATGCCGTCAAAAATATACATATAGTCGTACGAAGTGCTCTCTGTATTAAAAGCAGAAAAGGAAATGTCCAAAGGACCTGCATTAGAAATAAATAAATGACGAAAAGTAGCACTTAAGGTATAATAATTTCCATTAAGGGTAGTTGAATTTGCAGTTGTGCCACCAGTTCCACCTTCATCGTAAAAAGCTACAGGTGTTCCACAGGTAACGTTTGTCTTTTTTATATTTAAAACAATATCGTCATTCAATTTTAATATTGGTCTTGATTTGGTTGTGGACCCTGTATTTGCTCCAGGATGATTGGCATAGGAATCATCGCTATCACTACGGCGATAAAGACACAAATATTTACTATCACTAATATAACTAAATGTTAAACCCGTTTGATAAGTTGTACATTGCGATTTTATAACGACAGCAAGGTTGTCCGTACCATTATATGCGAAACTGTTGTCCAGTGATATCGTTACCCAAGCACCTAAAACGGTAGAAGTTACCGATACGGGCGTATATGATGTTTTTGTACTTACAAGGGTTAAGTTAGCTTCAGGAACCCAACTAGTAGTTGTTAAATCCGTTTCGCCCTCTGATCCACCCAAGCTTGTATGTCCTAAATATACTTTTAAAGACGATGCCTGCCACGCCGTACCGGGGACTGCTGCATAATAGAAAGAAATACTTGTTATCGTTTTTGCAGCTCCTAATTCTTCTTTCGTATATATCATTTGGTTATACGAGTTCTTGTAGAAATTATTAAAAGGGAGCTGTGAGCTAGCTCCATCTTTTCCCATGTTCACCGTGGTAGTTTGTCCCCATCCTTCTATATTCATCAAAAGAAACACGAACATTAAAGCTATACCAGAAATCGTAATGGATTTAACCTTATTCAAACCAAAGCTTATTAGATTTGTAATTTTCAAAAATAATAAACCACTACTAATATTTTTACTTTTCATTTTATTGTAATTTTTATACATAGCTATTATTTAATGAATTAATGAAACATTCCATATTTACCTGCAATTTCTAATAACCTGTTGATGTTCCGGTACCAATAGTAATTTCGGATTGTCCGTAAGCATTTATTGTTCCCATCAATAATATGCATAAGGTCAACAAGAGTTGTGGTAATCTTCGAATTTGCTTTACATTTCCGGCAAACGAATTAACAAACAGCACTAGGATTGTCAGGCTTAACTGTTTAGTAAAATTGCTTTTAAAAAACGGTGTGTTTTTAAAAACTGGTGTAAAAAAATTTTTTCTTATATTCATAAATTTTTTCATAGATACAGTATATTATACAATCAACATTAATATTTGGCTGATAATTCTTTAAAATGAATGTTTCTAAATTCAAAAAAACTAAAATCATTTGAAAAATTATTCATAAGATATAACAATAGTATTAAACTATCAATTAATAGAATGTAATTGCCATAGTGGTAGAGCTCTTTTAAAAAAAAAGTAATTTTATTCCCCATACAATTAATTATACTGAATAATTAATAATTATATCACCCACCGCAAATATAGATAAAAAAAAAACATTAAAAAACTTTTTTAATAGAAAATTAAAAACTTTGTATTAAATACAGCAAATTATGGATTATTAACTGTAATAATTCCATCCGAATATCAATATAACTTCTTGATTTGGAAAATTTGTGACAACTTAAAAGATATTTCTGTAACGGAATTTGGTTTTTTATAAAAGACCAATCGCTCTCTTTGTCGAAAAATATCATTTTAAATCTGACATTTGCACAACTTTACTAACTTTGTAGGATATAAACATTGCCTATGCAGATAAAACCATTCAAGTTGGAGCGTTATTTCGCCAAATACGAGTTTAGCACCAAATACCTGCTTTCGAGTTCCGATTGCGACGGCTATTCCAAGGAATCGGTGCTGAATTGCGCCACGGCGGAAGAAAAAGAGATGTGGGACTCGATCACCCTCGGTTACACCGATTCCCAAGGCGGATTGTCGTTGCGTGAAGCCATTGCACGGCAATATCAAACCATCACACCCGAAGAAGTGTTTGTGCTCTCCCCCGGCGAAGCCAATTTCATCGGGATGAACGTGATGCTCAAACGAGGCGATCATGTGGTCTGCATGGCTCCCGCATATCAGTCGCTGTATCAGGTGTGCAAGAGCATCGGGTGCAACATCAGCTGGTGGAAACCCGACCATGAAGAGAATTGGGATTACTCGCCCAAAACACTGAAATCGCTGATCACCGACAAGACCAAACTGCTGATTGTCAACTTTCCGCACAATCCCACCGGATTCGTCCCTACGCGAAACCAATTGGATGAGATCATCGCCATTGCACGAGCCAGAAACATCCTGATTTTTTCGGATGAGATGTACCACCAGTTGGTGCACGAACCCTCCCGCCAAATACCCTCCATCTGCGATTTATACGAAAACAGCCTCACCCTCTGGGGAATGGCCAAATCGTTTGGCATGGCGGGTTTGCGACTGGGTTGGGTGGCCACCAAAAACCGGGAACTGTTGCAAAAAATGATGCAGTTCAAGGATTACCTTTCCATCTGCAACAACCCGATGTCCGAAACTCTCTCCCTGATTGCGCTCAACCACAAGGAGCAATTCATCCAGCCAAACATCGAAAAGATCATCCGTAACAAAGCAATTTTCAATGAGTTTGTGGAAAAAACCGAAGGATTATTGCAGTTCTCCTCTCCCATCGCCGGTTCCACGGCATTTGTCAAAATAAACACACCCAAAGCGCTGGATTACAGCGAAAAACTCGTCCAGGAAACGGGAATCATGCTGGTTCCTTCCGAGATGTTTGAATATGGTCGGCATCACCTAAGGATAGGATTTGGTCGGGAGAACATGGCAGAAGTTTTGGCGGTTTGGGAAAAGTATTTAGATAAAATTGAAAAATAATCAAGGGGTATATGTTAAATATTAAAATAGTAAATTATTTTTCAATATTTTTGCTTCTGAAAATCAAGAATATTCTGAAAATCCTCAAATAAAGCAACATGTGGAAGCCGAAAAACAGAAGAGTAGGCAAAAAATAAAATAATAATTATTATGAGAAAATTACGAATTTTAGTAGTGGCTATTATTAGCTTTGTTACATTCAGTACAAGCGCACAAATAAAAGAAATAATTAAAACTGAACAAACAGAAAATTCAATATATGTTTCACCTACAAAATTGAACTTTTTATATATGGGCATTACTAATATAATTGAGATTGGTATTTGTGGTGTTAATAATGATCATTTAACTATCGAAATTGACAATGGAAAGATTAAAAAAAATTCTGATAACAAATGGTGCATTTTTGTCGATTCTGGGATTGAATCAACTCTAAAAATATATGTAAACAGAAATGGGGAGAAATTACTCTATGGTACGAAAAAATTTAAGATAAAACCGTCTCCATCACCTATTATTACATTAGCTGGCAAAAGGGGTCATTTAGTGAGCAAAGATGAAATTATTGCAAACCCAAAATTGAACGCATACATTGAGGATGATTTATTTGAAGAACTAATGTTTACAGTAATATCGTTTGAGCTAATAATTAAAAATGGTGGCAAGTCTTTAAAAGAATTCCATTGCATTGGCTCTAGTCTTCCAAAAGACGCCTTAGAAGCCATAAAAAACTGCTCTCCCGATGACGAAATCGTATTTGATGATGTTGTTATGATCATGAGTAACGGTGAATATAAAATAACCAGGACTTATGAACCTTTTTATCTATATATAAAATATTAGATGTATCTATATATAAAATATTAGATGTATCTGTTAAAATATATAAAATTTCTAAACTATATAGTTGAAGTTTTTGCTATGGTATTCATAAAATACAACGTTAAAATGAAAAAAATATTAATATTATTTATTATTTTGTTTTCAATACAAACAACCCTAAATGGGCAAAAAGAAAATTTTGATTATCAAATTGTTTATATTAAAACACAGAACAAAAAACTATTTGGGATTGATAATCTAAAAGGGGAGTCAATTATTGAATGTAAATATGATCAAATAGGTACTTTTAAGGATGGCTATTGTCCTGTTAAATTAGATAACAAATACGGTTATATAGACTTTGCTGGAAGATTTTTAATTAGTCCAATATTTAACGAGGGATACGAATTCTCCAATGGATACGCTTTAGTATGTGAAGAGTCAGAACGTTTTCACAAAATAAGCAATTATGGTTTTATAGATACTAATGGATATACTATAATCCCATGTATGCTGAATTATAACCATATTTTTGGCTTAAAGGGAAACCATTGTGTTGTATTCAATGGGTCTTTAAACAATAAGAAAGTGCCTTTAATTGGGAAGTATGGATTAGTTAACAAAAATGGAAATGAGGTTGTTCCATGTATTTATGATGAAATAAGCCCAACAACAAACGATGGATTTTATAAAGTTTATATTGGCGAAATAAACAAAAAAGGAGAAATGACAAATGGAAAAGTTGGCTTAATTGACACGACTGGAAATGTAATAATCCCGATTGAATACCAGGATTTGGATGTTAGGGGTAAGAACTCAATAACCGCATATCTTATTAATAAAAACAAAGATAAATACAAATTATTAACTGGTGTGTTTAACCTTCATGGAGAAACAATAATTCCAATGAGTAATAAATTTTTCGATATTGGTGGTTTAAGCAATAACATCATGCAGGTTAGTAATGGAAAAAAATATGGCTTTATCAATCAAAAAGGGAATCTAATTATTGATTTTAAGTACACCTATGTAACTGATTTTGTTTATAATATTGCCGTAGTAAAAAAAGAAGATAAGTGGTTTATTATAGACACAACCGAAAAAATCCTAAGTGTTATCGATTCTAAATTTTCTTTGTGTAGAAAATTTAACTCAGACAGTGTTGCTCTAATTTATAAAGGAAACTCAAAATATGGGATTCCAACAAAAGGCAAATATGGTTTGTTAAAAATGAATGGAGATGTCATTGCTGAATGTATATATGATACCATTTATTCTTTTAGTGAAGGGCTTGCGATGGTTGTAAAAGATAAAAAGTATGGTTTTATTGATAAAAAAGGAAATCTAATTATTCCGACAGAATATGATTATGCTTTCCCTTTTTCTTTTGGTTTGGCAAGTGTTAAAAAAAATGAATACTATGGCTATATAGATAAAACAAACAACGTTATAATTCCTTTTAAATATTATTTTGCTCATCCCTTTGTAAATGGCATGGCTAAAGCATTTTCCATAAATGGCAAACAATTTATAAATACAAACGGAGGTGTTTTATTCTAATTTTTCTACATTCTTAAATATTGTAAGTCTTTTATCAGATATGTATTAATTTATAGTAAAGAATCGTCTCTAAAATAAAAGTTGAAATCATTAATTATATAAATTACATTTTATGAAAAAACATGTTGTGTTTTTAGTTCTTGTTATCCAAAGTATGTGCTTATATGCACAAGACTACCAACTGAGCTTCGCAGCTCAAGGAGATGCTTCATCGATAGACAGCGTTCTTGTTGAAAATTTAGTTCAAAACACCAGCGTTTTAATTAACGGTGGCGATGTCCTACATCTAGTAGGAATTACGGATGTGAAAAATTTGGAAAAGAATATTTTTAACGTCAGCACTTATCCAAATCCTTTTTCTGAATTCTCCAAATTACAGTTTTATTCTTCAAAAGGAGGAAAATACAACGTTTCTATCATTGATATAAGCGGAAAAATAGTGTTGGCGTCGACTATAAATTCACAAGTGGGTTTTAACAGGATAAAAATATCGGGACTTGTTTCGGGAATTTATGCAATTTCAATTTCATCAAATCAAGAAAAATACACAATGATTGTAACGTGTATCGATTCGAAGTACTCTAATAACAACATTGCCATTGAATATGAAACCCAAAAAGAACATTCGATTCCCGAAAATTTTAAAAATGGACCAAAATCAACTGTACAAATGCAGTATAATCACGGCGAGATATTAAAAGTGACTGCTTTTGCAAATTCACACATTGCTGTAAAAACAATCGTTCCTGAAGTTAGTCAAGTTGTCAATAATGAATTCCATGCTTGTATAGATAGAGATGGTAATAATTATGCGGTTGTTGTGATCGGAGCTCAAGTGTGGATGGCGCAAAATTTAAGAACTACTCATTTCAACAATGGAGATCCTATCGCAAATATCACCGATAATGGAGCTTGGTCAAGCTCAACTACTCCTGCATATTGTTGGTATAATAACGATGAAAATACATATAAAAACACATTTGGAGCTTTATATAATTGGTATGTAGTTGATCAAACAAACGTTTGTCCTGTTGGCTGGACAGTACCTGAAGATACACTATGGACGATTCTTGAAAATTACCTCATGGCTAATGGTTTTAGTTATGATGGACTAATTTCAAGCAACAAAGTAGCAAAATCTTTAGCTTCAACGAATAACTGGAATTTATATAGTGGCATAGGAACCGTTGGAAACACCGATTATCCAAATTGGAGAAATAAAACAGGCTTTAGTGCTCAACCTTCAGGTTCAAGATCATACAACAATGGTGCTTTTGTTAATAACGGCGCAATGGCTAACTGGTGGACTGCAACAGAATATTTAACTAGTGGCGGATGGTATAGAAACCTAAATAGAATGAATGCTACCATTTATAGGTACTATTATGATAAACCAGGGGGGTATTCCATTCGTTGTATAAAACATAATTAAATCAAAATAAACACGCCCAAAGCGCTGGATTACAGCGAAAAACTCGTCCAGGAAACGGGAATCATGCTGGTTCCTTCCGAGATGTTTGAATATGGTCGGCATCACCTAAGGATAGGATTTGGTCGGGAGAACATGGCAGAAGTGCTGGAAGTTTGGAAGAGTCCTCTTGATAAAATTGAAAAATAATTAATGTGAATATGTTAAATATTAAATTAGTAACTTATTTTTCAATATTTTTGCTTTTGAAAATCAAGAATATTCTGAAAATCCTCAAAAAGAGCAACATGTGGAAGCCGAAAAACAGAAGAGTAGGCAAAAAATAAAAATAAATATTATGAGAAAATTACGAATTTTAGTAGTGGCTATTATTAGCTTTGTTACATTTAGTGCAAGTGCACAAATTGGAATTGGCGGTACAGTAGGACTTACCTTGCCTATGGGTGATTTTGGGAATGGTCTTAAAACAGGTTTTGGCTTTAATGCCATTGGCAAATACAATTTGTCAGACAATATGGCGATTGGAGCATCTGTAGGATATTCATCGTTTGGAACCGGTTCCGATAACTTATCTTTTGGCGTGATTCCAATCACCGGTTTGTTTGAATATTCTTTTGGAGATGGAGCTTTTAAACCTTATCTAGGTGCAGATCTAGGTTTATACATGTTCAGAGCAAAAATAACTTATTTGGGAAATTCGTCTAGTACTTCTGAAACATATTTTGGGTTTGCTCCTACTGCAGGTATTTTATATGATTTAAGTGATAATTTATCATTCTGTGCAAATGCAAAATATAACTTTGTGATGTCTGATAACTCAAATTCTACTTGGATAGGTATAAATGCCGGCATTATCTTTAATATAGGCAAATAATACTTCCTTAAAAATCAAAACAATAATAAAAAGCCCTTCAGAATTTAAAATTCTGAGGGGCTTTTTATTTCTCTTAGCACGAATCAGTTCATTAAATCCGAAGCCAACAATCCGCTTAAAAAATTCTTGGTATTATCCGAAGCACGGGTTGGAATATTTTGGTTAATTTCTGGAAGATTTAAGTCACCAGCCAATACCCCAATCTGGTATTTTAGAACTGGAGCAATTTTAGTCGCCAAGTAATTTCCATCTACCATTTGTTGAAAAATATACTTACCTACAGGTTTGTGTGTCAACAAGTTGATATTTCCTGAGATAACTACTGGTTTAATTTCGTTCTTTAATATGGTTACAGGACCAGTTAACGTTTGAATTGGGGTATTGGTTAAATTATTCATTATCATATTTACACCCATCCCCTGAAACGCAGCATCTGCAGCATCTGCTTTCGTGTTGTTTGCTTTCAAATAGGTAGCAAATCCGATGGTGTATTTGGAAAGATCAGAATACAAAGCCTCATTTTGAGCCCTTAATTCTGCAAATGTCTGTCCACTTAAAGCGCCTTCTGGCAGACTAAGGTTCAAGGCAACGCTGTCGTATGACAAAGTAACGTCTTTTAGGGCTTCTACTTTTTGCGCATCGGTAACTTCCTTTTCGCAGGAAACTGAAACGATTGCAACCATTGCTAATAATAATGTGATTTTTTTCATACCTGTATTTTTCAATTTTTTTATAAAGTTACGGAAATATTCTTTGCAAGTTATATCTTCGAAAGATCTATTTCAAAATTCAATTGTTTTTCATCGGAACAATGCAACACGCATTGATCACAAATGGTAAGCTCGCCACTTAAACGCTTGGAAACCATGTTGTCAATTTGATCGCGAAGTGCATCAATTTTCACATGATTTACCACATCCATAGCAAAAGCATACAATAACAACATTCGCGAATTTCTCTCACAAATACCGCGAGTACGTAAATAAAACATGGCCTCTGGATCGAGTTGTCCAACGGTGGCTCCGTGACTACATTTCACATCATCGGCATAGATTTCCAAAAATGGTTTAGTGTTTACCACTGCCGTGTCTGTTAAAGCAATGTTTTTATTCGATTGAAAAGCTTGTGTTTTTTGAGCATCTTTATGCACGATAACATGACCATTAAATGAGCCCGTTGCCTCATCATCTATAATACCCTTGAAAAGTTGATTGCTTCTTCCATTTGGTTGTAAATGATGCACTTTTACAAAATTGTCGACCTTTTGATGACCATCCACTAAATATAACCCCATAATGTCCGATTCGCAATACTCCCCATCCAGTTTTACAATGGTATTATTGCGAGAAACACCAGCGTTGAAAGTGATGGTATTGGAGGTAAATCGGCTCTGAGCAGCTTGTTGCACATATACATTGTTGACCAATGCCGAGCGATTGTCTTTGTTTTCGAGCTTATAATACTCAACTGTTGCTTGTTCTCCTACCACAATTTCGGTAACAGTGTTGATAAATGTTTCACCAAACTTTATGGAATCATCGCAATGCACCAATTTTAGAGAAGAATTCCGTTCAATAATAATCAAATTACGTGTTTGTATCAAAATATTTTGATCTGTGTTAACTAGACTTACTACTTGCATCGGCTTGGTTAAATGCACATTTTCAGGAACATATACGAAAAAACCATCTTGCATAAAAGCGGTGTTTAATGCAGTTAATGGATTGGTCTCATCTTGACTATATTTAGCTAAATGCGCATTTACAAGGTCTGGATATTTCTCTCGGGCAACTGCCAAACTTCCCACAATGGTTCCATCGGGGAAAGTGGTCAACGGAGCATTTTTATGAACATACCATCCATTGAGCAAGGTAAACATATAGGTGTCGAAATTATGTACTTTACATGTAAAATAGCTCTCTACTGGATTATATGGTTGTGGTTCAAAAACTATATCATATTGCTGATCTACAGCCTTTCTTAAATCCGTGTTTTTCCACTGCTCCATCTCATGATTCGGAAAACCTTGGTTGGTAAACTGAGCCATCCCCCTCTCACGGATTTCTTTCAACTCGGGATTGTCGTAGCGAGATAGAGTCTCTATATTCTTGTGATAAAGCTTAATCAGATGCTCTTTTAAATCAAAAGCTTGTTCCATAATAATTTGTGTTAGGGTGAATTACTTAAGCTTCAACTCTTCCTTGATCCAATCGTACCCTTTGGCTTCTAATTCAAGAGCAAGTTCCTTTGTGCCGGTTTTCACAATTTTTCCCTCGTATAGAATATGCACAAAATCAGGAACAATATAATCTAAAAGCCTTTGGTAGTGAGTAATCACAATGGTTGCATTCTCTTTCGATCGTAATTTTTGAACACCATTCGCTACAATTCTTAAAGCATCTATGTCTAACCCCGAATCGGTTTCATCCAAAATCGCTAATTCTGGTTCCAACATAGCCATTTGAAAAATCTCGTTCCTTTTCTTCTCACCACCCGAAAACCCTTCGTTTACAGAGCGATTCGTCAGCTTGGTTTGAAGTTCTACCACTTTCTTCTTCTCTTCCATGTATGCAAGAAATTCAGCAGCTGTCATCGGCTCTTTTCCTTTGTATTTACGAATTTCATTGATGGCTGTACGCATAAAATTGGTAATGCTCACACCAGGAATCTCGACAGGATACTGGAAACCCAGGAAAACACCTTCACGAGCGCGATCTTCCACCGCCATTTCTAATAAATTTTTACCATTGAAATTAACACTCCCTTGTGTTACCTCAAAAATATCACGACCTGCTATTACCGATGCTAAAGTACTCTTTCCAGTTCCATTGGGTCCCATGATAGCATGTACTTCTCCATGATTAACCTTAAGGTTGACCCCTTTTAAAATCTCTTTGCCCTTTATTGAGGCATGTAAATCTTTTATTTCTAGTAACATATATTTTAGTGTTTTATTATTTATATATTTTTTATTATATTTTTATATTAATTGTCTTTTAGCTTTCAACTTTTTATACTTTATGAACTTTCAACTTTATGGACTATCAACTTTATGGACTATCAACTTTATGGACTATTTTTAAGATGTCGCTGCTAAGCAACTTTTTTCTATATTCTTTTTTTGTTCTAAAAAGATGCTGCTGCTACGCAGCTAAAATATCTAATAATTGGTTTCCTCTAATCTCGCTTCGCACAACTCATAATTCATAATTTATATCTTTGTATTCACTTTATAAACTTTACGAACTTTATAAACTTTCTACTGTTTACCCCACACTTCCTTCCAGACTTATTGCCAGCAGTTTTTGCGCTTCCACTGCGAATTCCATCGGCAACTTGTTTAAAACCTCTTTGGCATAACCGTTTACAATCAATCCAATAGCGCTTTCAGTATCAATTCCTCGTTGGTTACAATAAAACAGTTGATCTTCGGAAATTTTGGAGGTAGTAGCCTCATGTTCAATCACCGAGGATTTGTTCTCACTCTTGATGTATGGCCATGTATGAGCGCCACATTTATCGCCCATCAACAGAGAGTCGCATTGGGAAAAGTTTCTTGAATTATCAGCTTTTTTACCCATTCTCACCAATCCCCTATAGCTATTATTGCTTTTTCCAGCAGAAATTCCCTTTGAAATGATGGTGCTTTTTGTGTTTCGTCCCAAATGAATCATTTTGGAACCTGTGTCTGCCTGTTGATGGTTATTGGTCACCGCCACAGAGTAAAACTCTCCCACGGAATTGTTTCCTAAAAGGATACAACTAGGATATTTCCAAGTAACTGCAGAGCCCGTCTCTACTTGCGTCCATGAGATTTTTGAATTATCGCCTTTGCAGATACCGCGTTTAGTTACAAAATTATAGATTCCACCTTTTCCGCTTTTATCACCTGGATACCAGTTTTGTACCGTGGAATATTTAATTTCAGCGTCTTTCATCGCAATCAGTTCTACCACAGCGGCATGCAACTGGTTTTCGTCGCGTTGCGGTGCAGTACAACCCTCCATATAGCTCACATAAGCCCCTTCATCGGCAATCAGCAAAGTGCGTTCAAACTGTCCTGTGTTGGCGGCATTGATCCGGAAATAAGTGGACAATTCCATCGGACAGCGAACCCCTTTTGGAATGTAGCAAAAAGATCCGTCGGTAAATACCGCAGAGTTTAAAGCGGCAAAATAATTATCCCCCACCGGAACTACGGATGCCATATATTTTTGCACCAATTCGGGATGCTCCTGAATGGCTTCACTCATGGAACAAAATATGATTCCTTGTTTTGCCAACGTATCACTAAATGTAGTTTTTACAGACACACTATCAATTACCGCATCTACAGCTACACCTGATAACATCTTTTGTTCATCCAACGAAATACCTAACTTATTAAAGGTCTCTAGTAATTCGGGATCTACTTCATCTAAACTTTGTTTTTCCTTCTTTTTAGGGGCTGAATAATAGATTATATCTTGATAATTAGGCTTATCATAGGTTAAATGAGCCCAATTTGGTTCTTTCATTTCTAGCCATTTCTTATATGCTTTAAGTCGAAATTCAAGCATCCATTCAGGTTCATTTTTCTTGGCAGATATAAACCGGATAATATTCTCATCCAATCCCTTTGGTGCTGAATCCATCTCTATATCTGTATAGAAACCATATTTATAATCGCCTTCGGTAACATCCCGTAAAACATCGTTGCTATCTTCTGCCATTCTTGTTGTAATTTAGATTAATTTCAAATACTACACACAAAATTAAAAAAAGTTCTGCTACCACACACAAATTTTTCATTTAATGTTCCTTAAATGTAATAATTGTTACAAAAATTGGATTCAAATTTACTAGAGATACTCAATAAAAGTTATCTAAATTTGATTTACATTGAAAATCACTTCTAATACAAAACTATTAGCTTTTTTGTCATGTTTCTTCGATTTTTCATTGAGATAAAATGTATTAAATAACATCCACCTTCCAAACTTTTTACTTCCACTGTCGGATTAGTTTTCGAAATGGCTTGTTTAAATACGACTTTCCCATACAAATCTGTGATTTCTATTTCGCCAAAATCCTCGGAAAGAAGTTGAATATTCGTTATATCTATACATGGGTTTGGAAAAATTAAAATTTCAGGTTTTTCCAAATAAAGCAATTCTTCCATGCCTACTTGTTGATGGTATGATAACTCGGAAGTGTTGCCTGAAATATCGGTAGCAGTAGTAGTTACGAATTCCGTGGGCAAAAGCTCGGTGGTGATAAAACTCCATTCTCCAGCACTATTAGTTATTGTTCTCCCTACAAAACGTTGTGCTTGACTGCCAGTGGAAAAATTACTAGCAAACAACTCGATGATAATACCCTGATTTCCACCATCACAAGTATGATCTATCGTTCCATATATTGTTGTAGTGCCAGAACTATAATACGAAGAAGCAATCACCGGCGCATTCATGAGTTTGTTCGGCCCTAAATCGCAGTCCCCGGCATCGTTTGCAGTCGTTCCGATGGGATACAAATCAATTCCATTGCTTCCATTGCTGAAAATTTTGTTTTCGGTAAAGCGGTTGTATAAAGAAGAATCGGTCATCACACTAATTCCGCATCTGCCATTAAAGGCAATCGTGTTCCCTTTCCCTTCCAACCCGATTTGATTGTATTTGGGACCTTCCGCAATTCGAACCCCGTCAAAGCTGTTTCCGAAATTCGAAATTCCGGAAAAATCGGTGCCGATATAATTCCGAATAATGATGTTGCTGTCAGTTCCTCCAATGTGAATATCTATCCCATTTTGGGTATTTCCAGATATCACGTTACTATCTATAAAATGCCGATTGGAAGGGCCATCTATGACAATACCGTTACCATTAGGCAATTTAGTGGTACAATTAAAATTCAACCCAATAATATTTCCGATGATGGAATCTTTTTGCGTATGTGGATTATATAAAAAAATCCCATAACCTGAATTTCCAGAAATCAAGTTTTGGGCTCCCATTGAATATCCTCCTACCACATTTCCAAAAGCTCCATCATCGCAAAGTACGCCATAAGTGTTAGGAATAGCAATGTTCCCAGTGATATCCGTACCGATATAGTTTCCAACTACTCTATTTTGAGTACAACAGGCTCCAAAAAGGGGGATTCCATAAGCCTCATTTCCTGATACATAGTTTCTAGATTGGGGATTATACCCTCCAATTAAATTATTGCTAGATGTTCCTTCAATGCTAACACCGTCATAATTTTTAACTGCTCCGTTACCGGTTCTATTTAGTCCTATATAATTACCTTTTACAATATTGTGGTTGGAATTCACAATTCGGATTCCGCAGTGCGTGTTGCCCGAAAATATATTCCTTTCAGCAACGGTTTCTCCTCCAATGATGTTATCGTGAGGTCCACTTAAAAGCTCTATTCCATGCGTGTTCGACAACGTATCCATCCCATTATAATTGCAGCCGATGTAATTCCCTACTATGGTGTTATTTACCGAACCCGATCCCGAAATTTCGATACCCACGGTAAAGCCCCCGATAATAAAACCTTTAATCACATTATTGGAAGCATTGTAAAGATGAAAGGCAAAATCGGAGCCAAAAAGGTGCTTCCCATCTATGCAAATTTCCGGGCCATTGACATTCGTGTTGCCCCCAAAAGTGGTTTGCGTGGTTCCATCGATGGTAATACTGCTTTGTATGATGAATGGCAATGTACTTTGAGGCGTAATCGTCCAAATTCCCCTTCCACTATCATAATTTGGGTCGGATGCGGGAATGTTAAAAACGATGGAATTCGGCCCAAACATGGCGTTCGCATAAGTTAAGGCATCTCTTAGCGATCCTGGCCCGTTATCCCCAGTATTTGTCACAGTAAACACAGTAGCGTTAACACCCGTAATTAAAAGCATTAATAAAACAACAAGTTTAATATTTATAGCCTTCATAAATCATTTGATTTTATAAATAATATTCAATTCATATCTTTTTCTATGCACTTTTTTCGAGTTGGTTGTGTTACGATTATTCCAATTGCTATGACACAAAGACTAGAAAAGCACTTACTCAACTAATTTTTAATTAGCTTCAACGTCTTTTCCATCTGCTGATCCCGGGCGACTTTTACAAAGTACATTCCCTGTTTCAAATGCAAGTAATCCACGTTAAAGGTAAACCGATTTTCGCCCTGTATTGCGGTTTGATCAAACAAATCGGCAATCTTTTTCCCATCTAAGGAATAGATTGAAATAAGCAGATCTGAAGGTTTATCAGGTGCGTATGATAATGTAAATGTGTTATTTACCGGCATGGGATAGATATTAAAATCGTCTGACTGAGAAACAGTCGGAACTCCAACCGTGATCGATTGAATTGCATTAAATTCGGAAGTATTTCCCATTGTGTCGGTTGCTGTTGCTGTAATCACATCGGCGGAAGATATCAGATTCGTGCTGAAACTCCAAGTTCCGTTAGGGTTTACAAGCGTGGAACCGATGTATTCAATTGCCCCGCCATGTTGCAAGAAATTATTATTATTGGATTTAAAAATCTCCACTTTTGCATTTGTCGGATTCAAAAAATCCAGTGTACCGTTGATTTGAGTAGTTTGCCCCACGTTAACGGCACTGATGATTGTTGGATAATTCATCAGGTCATTGGCTCCATTATCTGCATCGTTGGCATCGTTGGCATTTACTCCGTACGGATACAAATCGATATCCAAAATCTGGTTGTTGTAAATTCTGTTCTCGGAAATCCTATTCCAGCGACAATCGGCATCATTAACCACAACTCCTGCAGTATCGTGATTTGCAATGATATTTCCCAAGCCAACACCCCCGATATTATTGTAGCACGAACCCACAGTGATTACAATTCCGGCATTTCCACTTGAAACTGCAGCTGTAGCATCTGCGTTCACGCCCATTTTGTTTCTGGTGATCAAATTATTATTACTGTGTTCGAAAACAATAATTCCGATTGAATTATTACCGCTGATTAAATTTTTGTCAATGATGTTGTTTCCAGATTTTGTAGAAATTCCAATTCCAATGTCATTAGGAATTGCGCTGTTTCCATTAATATCAGTACCAATATAGTTTCCCTTTATTTGATGAAACATAGTTCCTGTATCCACTAATAAAATTCCTTCAAATGTATTTCCCGAGAAGATATTTTTATCCGAGGAGTTTTCACCTCCTATGATGTTATATTTTGTCCCGCCACCCAGCAAAAGTCCGCTTTGATTGGGCACAGCAGCAGTTCCTGTAGCATTTGTGCCGAAATAATTTCCTGTTACCACATTAGAATCACTACCCGTAGTTACGATAAACATTCCATAAGCTTTATTTCCAGAAAGCACATTGTTGATAAACGGGTTGTGATTAGATCCGCCATCTACACATATTCCCGTAGCATTGGGCATAGCCGTATTCCCAGTGGCATCCACCCCGATATAATTGCCAATAGTAACATTGTAAGAAGAATTACCATAAATATCATGTCCGTAAACTCGGTTTCCCGATATCACATTCCTATCACCTGCATTATAGCCTCCAGCAACATTATGTTTTGCATTGGAATTGAAATAAAGTCCATTTGCTTGAACAAGCGAATCATTCGGGTATTTTATTGACAAAAGACCAGTAGCATCTGGTCCAATATAATTCCCTTTTACCATATTGCTATCAGAGGATTCTATACATAGTCCCATTTCGATGTTACCAGAGATTACATTTCTTTCTCCTGCGGTTGAGCCACCGATAACATTGCTGTTGGCATTACTTTTCAGATAAACTCCTGTATAATTACTCAATATTTTATTCCCATTTGCACCAATTCCTATGTAATTTCCTTTGATGGTGTTGTTTCGGGTTCCTGAATAAGCCAATACTACTCCCGCCAGACGATTTCCTGATATTATATTCCTTTCAGCAGCAACATTTCCCCCAATAACTGAAGACGATGCTCCGCTAATTAAAATTCCATTTCCGTTCGGAATCGAGTCATCAGCTAAAATATTGGTGCCTATATAATTTCCTTTGATGACATTTTGAATAGCGGCTGTCCCCATAATAGCAATTCCACACTCTTTATTTCCAGAGATGATATTGCGTTCCGCCACGGTTGAGCCGCCGATGGTGTTGTTGTGAGAATAATTCAGGGCGATTCCATAAAAATTCGGCACCGAATCCGTTGAAACGAGTCCGTTTTTATTTATTCCAATATAATTCCCTTTGATGATATTGCTGTACGAAGCGGCAGAATTAATGGCGATTCCGGCATATTTATTTCCCGAAATCAGGTTTCTCGTGGCCACTACCGTTCCGCCGATGGTATTGCTATACGAAGAATCGATGACAATCCCGTTGTAATTTGGAATAGCTATCAAACCCGTTCTGTCCACCCCTATTTTATTTCCTATGATCGTATTCAACGCTGAATTTTTTATTGCAATTCCTGCAATATTATTACCGGAAATGATATTATCCCGGATGATATTTCCCGATAATTCGGTTAGAATTGCAACTCCATAACTATTCGAATCAGCAGCCGTGGCATTGTAGTTTGTACCGAGATAACAATCGGAAACGATACAACCGCCACTTGGATAGGTCGCATACTTGGTTATTGCTACACCAACCTGAAAACCACTGATAATAAATCCTTTAACTACTCCTCCTGAAAGAGGAAAACATAAACCATACATAAGATTTGTAGTAGATCGGATGCAAATTTCAGGACCATCTGGATTCGTGTTCCCAGGTTGAGATGTACCATCAATAACCACAGATAAACTTTGTATCAGGGGCAATGCTGTAGATGGCGTGATGGTATACACTCCAGTTATTACATTATAATTCGGATCGGAAATAGGAATATTAAATTTAATGCTATCTCCATCCAACGGATTGACATTTGCAGAATTAATGGCCTCTCTCAATGACCCAGCACCAGAATCGGAAGTATTGGTTACGATAAATACTGCTGAAAATGATGACTGACTAAGAAGTAAGATCCATAAAAAAAAGGTAAATTTCTTCATATATTTTGATTTAATATTTTTAAGCTGAAACAAATATAACAATAAATATTAAACATATTTTATTGATATTCAATAAATTTTGAAAATTCAATGAAAAATGTTTCCACTATTTAGCAAACACAGTCTGAGGATAAAAAACTGGATTAGGGAGCAAAAACTAATATTGGAATTTTTTTATTTAATATACAACAACCTTAGCGAAGGCATCTGTCCTAAAAAATAGGGAGTAGAACTTATTTGATTCCCTCTTACATCTAACATCGTTAAGGTAGAAAGATTGGCTATCGCATAGGAAATTGAAGTTAATTTATTGTTTCTAAGATTCAATTTTTCCAGGTTGGTCAAATTTGCAACAGAATAGGAAATTTCTGTAATTTGATTTCCCTCTAGATTCAACTCTCTTAAATTGGTCAGACTTGAGATGGAGTAAGAAATTGCTTTCAGATTATTGTCTCTTATACTCAATACTCTCAGGTTTTTGAGTGAAGCAATAGCATAGGAGATTTCAGACAACTGATTACCGTCTAAAATTAATACTTCCAAATTTGTTAGGTAAGAAATTTTATAGGATAATTGAGTGAAATTTTGGTTACTTAAATCCAAAACCCTTACTTCATAAGCATGATTTGATGCTATTTCTAGATTATTGTAATATCCATCAAAATCATGATATCTTCTGCCCAAATTTTGAGAGGTAACCGATAAGTGTATACAATACAAGCATAAAATTATTAATATCTTTTTCATATAAAACAACTTTTAATTAGAGAATTGCAAAAAATTTGAAAAAAAATTTTTTTCAGTTTCAAAAACTTACAAATTAAATGCCATACTAATTTTGATAGAAAACTTAAGAAAATAAGATAGAATAAAAAATATTATGTTATTTATTATTAAAACATTTTAATTTTTAACATTTTTTTATTATTTTAGACAACCTTTTAGTTTTTTATTGTGTCTTTTTAAAGCAGTAAAATGAATTTTAAATTATGAAATGGACACCTAAATCATACTAATATGAAATCAAAAGAAGGCTTAATGTGGTTGATTTATCTCTCAATTATGTCAATAATTGCATCTATTGTATATTTTTTTTAAAAATACAAACCCTTAATCAACCTCAGGGAAAGAGCTCTAAATTAGATTTAGGGCTCTTTTTTTTATTATCAAATAAAATACTTGGGAAAAAGTGATATATCAGGTTAATAATCTTAAAAAAACATTAGAACTGGAAATACCTGACATTATAGTTTCATTTCTGTGAACAGTTTTTGTATATTTGCAAAAAATTGGCCCTATAGTTCAACGGATAGAATAAAAGTTTCCTAAACTTTAGATCCAGGTTCGATTCCCGGTGGGGCTACTAAATATATATCGAAAATTTCCATGATAACGGTCTATGCCATTAAGAATCAAATTAATAATGAAATATACGTTGGTATTACCAAGGATTTATCAATTCGATTATTAGATCATAATAAAGGTAAAAACCGATATACCAAAGCGTTTATGCCATGGACTGTTTTTTATAAAGAAGACTATCCAAATTATGAAACAGCAAGAAAACGAGAAAAGGAACTAAAATCTACAACAGGAAAACGCTTTTTAAGGGATAAACTTTCAAAACTTTAGATCCAGGTTCCCTGCCTGCCAGCTGACGCAGGCAGGCAGGCAGGGATTCCCGGTGGGGCTACTAAATATATATCGAAAATTTCCATGATAACGGTCTAT
>CAZZHH010000047.1:0-1040 GCA_964653595.1 uncultured Lentimicrobiaceae bacterium | reverse complement strand
TTTAGATCCAGGTTCCCTGCCTGCCAGCTGACGCA
Source organism: uncultured Lentimicrobiaceae bacterium (assembly GCA_964653595.1). GTDB lineage: Bacteria > Bacteroidota > Bacteroidia > Bacteroidales > WCHB1-69 > JBAXTE01. The sequence goes on along the minus strand of CAZZHH010000047.1, from coordinate 1,005 downwards.
GGCAGGCAGGCAGGGATTCCTGGTGGGGCTACAATTTTCGAACATTTCAGGTTTTTTTAAAAACAGCATGAAACCCTATTGCACCAAGTATAAATGACAACCCAATATAAGAGGAAATAAATATGTTTTCTTTGAGAATAAAAGATATAATCATCAAAGATAAAAAGGGAGATAAAAAGACAAATTTACTAACTACAGCTGTATTAGATGCTTTTAAAAGAGCAAACTGCCACATAATAAAGGGAATACTCATTTCGAACAGTCCCACATAACCCGAAGCTAAGAGGGATTTTATCGAAATGTCGATAGAATATCCCATCATGAAAAAAAGAATCACAGAAACGATAAAACCAACGCCAAAGGAGAACCAAAGTTGAATGATGGTGTCCACTTTATTCTTCATGTTAAGGATCCAGTAAGCAGCCCAAACCGCTGAACTGCCTAAAGCTAAAATGGTTCCAAATAGATTGGAGAATTTTACATCAAATATATTTCCTTTGGTTGCAATCACTACCACCCCAATAAATGAAAAAAAGACCGATAAAAAATCAATCTTGGTAAACCGTTGTTTTAAAAATATAATCGAAAGTATTACTAACACGATTGGCCATGTATAATTTAAAATCATTGCTTCATTAGCTGGCAATAACGAATATGCTTTAAAAAGTATTAAATAATAGGCGAAGGGATTAATAATTCCTTTTATTGTGAGAGAAATAAAATCGGGCTTAACTAAGGTTTTAAACATTATAAAACGTTTACTAAACAGCATGATGATTGTTAAAACTAAAAAAGCGAAAAAAGTGGAATAAGTAAGAAGGTGAATATAGGTTAACGAACTTAAAGCGATGTTAAAAGCTGTTGCCACTGTCGACCACATTAAAACAGCAATTAAGGCATATAATATTGCAGGAGAAAGGATGCTTCTGTTCTTCATTTTAATAAAAATTATCATTGTTGTCCGATAAAAAATTAAGAGAAGGAGATTGAGTCTCCTATCTCTTA
>CAZZHH010000046.1:0-25140 GCA_964653595.1 uncultured Lentimicrobiaceae bacterium | reverse complement strand
TTATAAGAATACATTAGTACTCCTAAAAGTTGCATTTACTAATTGAATTTAAGAACTACTTGATTTAGTTGGGCATGCCCTCGCCTTCAAGCGGGGTTTAATCCCGATTTAATGTTTGTTTCAATTCGTATCAACGAATTGATTTAGAAACATTTAATCGTTTCAGCGATTGTATCGCTGATTCTGGGTTAAATGCAGTTTTGCAATATACTAGGAGTAAGCGCAAAACCATGATGGGTTGCATGGAAGACTCATTGTAAATTTAAAAAAATAGTTTATATCTTAAATTAAGAAAAATGAAAGAAATGTTTATTTTTATTGCAATAGTCGGATTGGCTTTTGCATCGTGTAAAAAAGAGGAGCTTATTGCGCCTTATGTTTCTGATAAATCTACAGTCAAGGACAATAATGAGGCTTGGAAAATCAGCAAGAAAGGTGTCGTTATTGATGGCGTAACAAGTAACGAATTAACAAATAATCATACACTGCAGGTTGTTTATGAAGCTGTTGAAGAAAACGATTCTGATAATAATGCAAAAGAAGCATCATGGACAAATAGCACAAGAACAGATTCAAATGGGAAACTACTTTGTGATGGACCTTATGAATAAAATTGTTTTGAAGCTACAAATGGTTCAATCGTAATAAAAAAGAACACATCAATTAACTAAAAAATTAAACAAATGAAAAACATAATAAGTATAATTATAATAGCTTTTGCAGTTACATTCGTCTCGTGTAAAAAAGAAGATCAACTAAACAATCCTAATAGTAAATCCAATCTTGTTTTATTGGATAAAACAGTTATTATTGGCGGTGATGAATGTTATCAATACTTAAACGTAGAAACAGGTCAAATTATTTACGAAAAAGTTGAAACAACAAGTAATGCAAAAGAAGTTTGTTATGATAAAAAATTAGAAAAAGTATATATACCTGGCACTGGCAATACATATATTTGTAAAAACCCTGGTGCAGATTGTTATATAGGCTTAATGATAGTAGACGGAGTTGAAACAGAAGTTCTAGTTCTTAAGCCAGGCACTAATAGCCCAAAATAAAAAATAATTAAGTGGCGATTATTTGCAATCGCCACTTAATTATTATGTATAAATAATCTATATTTACATTTTTACTATGACATATAAGTATTTAATTGTATTATTTGGAATGTACACAGTGTGTTTGACTAGTTGCACATCACAATCTAAACAAGATCCTAAATTAATACGCCTTGCTAAACCAATAATTAATGAAGAACATGTTCTAAAAATACCTAATGGAGTAATATCGATAAATTTGATTAAAGTGTTTGAAATTGAAAAAAAACCATTTCTCTTTGCATACTTTTATCCCAAAAGTTCAATTTATGTTTACGATTTAACTTTAGATAGTCTATATAAAGAAATTCACATAAAAGATTATTCTAATTTAAATAACATTGAGTATATCCATAATGATAGTATTATGTTATTTGGTAGGTGCAACAATTTCTCAAGCGACAGTGCAATAAGATGTATAAATATGAATGGTACAATTAAGCATGTTTATCCATTATATCACCCATATTTAATTTCGTCAAAACAACCATTTAGTAAAGTTGCATCCATAAAAAAAGGGATTATTTACCCATCTGCCCAATTTATTCATGATAAAAAAATATTTTTAACATTTGAATATCCTTATTATGGTACTATGGGTTATCACATTAAATATCCCATTGTTGGATATTATGATTTGGTGAAAGATTCACTATTTATGAATCAAAACATTTGGTATCCTGACATAGATAATAACATGTATTATACACAATATTTATTTTACAAACACTCAATAACATTATCTGAAAACGGGAAAGTTTTAATATCATTTTCTCATACACCGAAAATTATTGAATGGGATTTTAAAACAAATAAAACAAAAGTTTATAGTATTGATTCAAAATTTTCGACACCAATACCCTCTGTAAATAAAATCCAAAATGAGACATCCGAATATGATAATTTCAATACTGATAATGGTTTATATGTGCCAGATATTTGTTTTTTAAATGATAATAATTCTAGAATATATTATAGGGAGCTTTTTTTACCTTCCAAAAAATTTGGAGACAATATTATACTTAGAGTCTTTTTTGATGCAAATTTCAATTATTTAGGAGAAATGATTGTTGATGGAGATCAATTTTATAATGTGTACAAAAATAAGCACTATTCTTGCACCATAAATAAGGGACGTTTAATCTTTAGATTTATCAAGCCAAGATTTGAAAAATTTGTAGAAAAAGAATTACAATCTTCATTAGACTCTTTAGCCAAGATTGAAATATCAAGAAAAAAAAATATAGATTTGAATTTATGTAAAATTACCGATAACAGATCGAATACCTTTATTTATGAGAAAGATGATATTATAAAGTATCTAAAGAAAGAACACCAAATACAAGATACATCATTTTCAATTGTAATTTTGAATAAAAACGGCTGTGGACCTTGCAATGAGTATGTATTACAATTCATGAAGTTGAATCAAGAAGTGTTTTTTAATATAAAATCAAGACCAATGTATCTGCTATATGTTGATGAAAAAGGGTCGATTGATGACATTGAAGTATATCTTGATGGATATATGTTATTTGATAATAAACACGTAAAAAAAGATAACTCAATTCTTTATTCCAATTTTCATCCTTTCACCAACACAAACCCAAGATTAGTTCTTGTGACGAAAGGTAAAGTTACTCATGACGATATTTATTTACCAGATGATTTAAACAGATTAATAGATGACCTCATGAAACATTATGGGTTTGAATCAAAATAATTTTTAATCACACATAAAATTCGCCAAACTCCTTATTAACAAAAAAATGAACTTTATTTATAAACTACTAATTAAAAAGAAACTAGTTATATCAATTTGGATTCTACTAATTATTGGTCTTGTGAGATGCCATTCACAAACAGAAAAAAACCTAATTGAACTAGACAAACCTAAAATACTTGAAGAACATATATTAAATCTGCCAACAGGAGCCACTTCATTAAACGTTGCTAAAGTATTTGAGGTGGATGGCAAGCCACACTTATTCGTTAGAACTTACCCCTTCTATACTATATTTGTATATGATTTATCCACTGATTCTTTAGTGAAAGAAATCAAAATAAGAAAATTATCTTTACTGGACTTTGAGTTTATCAATAAAGACAATATATTATTGTTCGGAAGTTCTTCAAATGGTGAAAATGATAGCACGTTAAGAATTATTAATTATTCTGGAGAAATTAAAAGAGTTTACCCATTGATACATTCAAATATTATTTCTTCAAAACATCCTGTAAGTGAGTTGTGTAAAAATGGAGATGAAATTTATCCATACACCATGGCAAAAATCCAAGATAAAATATTTTTAACTTTCAGACACTCTTATTATGGGTATAAAGGATATAGAATTAAACATCCAATTATTGGTTATTATGATCTAAAAAATGACACATTGATAATGAATCATAATATCTGGTATCCTAATCTTAAAGATGGGGTTTACTATAAATGGAATATGTATGAAACCTATTTATCAATAAATCAAAGAGGTAATATTGTCATATCATTTCAATATACTCCAACTTTTTACGAATGGAACTATAAAATGAACAAACTTGACACTCATTCGGTTTGTTCTCAATTTATGGAGTCAATTCCGTATTCTGAAAAATTATACAATAATGATGATGTTTATAATGACTATAGGTATTATAATGGTGCATATTTACAAATAAAATCAATTAACTTATCAGATTCTCAAAATATTTATTATCGAGATATATTATTACCCGTAAAAAAATATGGGGAAATGAAATATTTGAGGGTTTTTTTTGATGAAAATTATAAATATATTGGTGAAAGTCTTATTGGTATAAATGATCTACAAGTACAAAAATACAAAAACACAATTGTATTTACTACAATTGAGAATGGAAATATAGTTGTTCGCTTCACTAAACAAGCATTTAAATCCTTTAATAAAGAAAAACTAAGAGAGAGATTAGATTCAATTGCTAAGGCAAAATTTGAGACTGAAACTAAAGAAAAAAAGGAGCTATGTAATATTATTGGGAATAATAGTGATAATTTTGAATATAAAACAAATGACATATTGAAATACATTAATAAAACACAGAACATTGTTGACACTTCCTTTGCAATAGCAATAATGAATAAAAATGGTTGTGGTTCGTGCAATGACTATTTATTAGATTTTATCATGAACAATCAAGGTATCTTGTATAATTTTAATGATAAACCGTTTTATGTGTTGTATGTTGATGAAAATAGTACAATTAATGCAATTTTCGATTATCTAGGTACTTATAAGATTTTTGATAAAAATCATACAAAAGGAGATACTTCAAAAATATATAAAAGATTTCACCCTTTTTCTATGTACAATCCCCGTCTCGTAATAATTTCAAAAAATAGAGTGATTTTTGATGAAATATTCATGCCCGACGAAATGGAACAATGTGCAAGAAAGATATTTGATTATTATGGGTTAGAAGTTGATAAGAAGTAACTAGTGTTTGCCAGAAAATGCCATCTGCTTCGTTATTTTTGCGTTGAAAACAGTCATTTGCTAATGAAAATCCTTTGTTTTTAATGCTGTAAAAATCCTTAACATCTGACATTTTCTAACAATCACTGAAAATAAATGAGTTTTCTTGCTGACACTCTTGTTGTGCGAAGATTGTATCTTCGCACTCTCATTCTTCCAAAATCCACTCTCAACCTCTCTTCTCTTCATTTTCCAATCCCAACTATGTCTTTAACACTTTTTAACTGTTTTTTTTTTTTATTTATCTAAAAAAACCTTCTATATTTGCTCCAAATTAATAAATAAAGATACACACAATGAAATTAGCGACCTCGCCACAAGTTAAAAATATTATACAAAAAAAGCCGGAAGGGCTTGCAACCCAACCGACTTATCTTTCTGACACTAATCTAGTATTCACCAAATTAGATTTTGCAAAGATATAACTTTAAACCCAAATTAATCAATAGGAGATTTGAAAAAATTGAACTACTTGATTTAGAAACATTTAATCGTTTCAGCGATTGTATCGCTGATTCTGGGTTAAATGCAGTTTTGCAATACACTAGGAGTAGGCGCAAAACCAAGATGGGTTGCATTGAAGACTCATTGGAAATTTAAAAAAATAGTTTATATCTTATAATTAAGAAAAATGAAAAAAATGTTTATTTTTATTGCAATAGTCGGATTGGTTTTTGTTTCATGTAAAAAAGAGAGCAATTTAGCTCTCGAAAATAGTCCGAACAATCAAACCACTCAAAAATTAATTGATTTCAAAAACAAATTAAATTCCAAAGATGGCGGTTCATTGTGCATCGAAAGCGCTACATGGCATTTAGAAGGTCTGTTGAATTATGAAAACGCGAACAATGATCACAAAATGAACAATTTGTCTTTTAATTATGATACTCTTCAATTTAATTATTTAGCAAATGAGTTAACGTATCCAGAAATGGAAGTGATTTACAAAGCACTTAAAAATAAACTTTAATTTAAACAACGTTTTATAGTCGTTATGTGATATGATAGCTTTGGAAATTCAATCAACAGATAATGGAATCAACGTTGTTTTGGTTTCAGTAATAGGTGTAAGATCTTCAAAATATTTATATACTCAGTTTGGCTCTGATGATTATTGGAGGTGGGGTTATAATCAAGGCAAATGCGATGGTACTTATGTTGGCACAGATGCAGCCGATCAGCTACGAATTAGGTTTAATAGTCCATTAAATAAGACTTATATAGAGGGTTATTATACAAGCGTGGTTTGCATAAATGAATATTGTAATACTCATCCGCTCCCAAACTATCAATATAGAATGTTTTTTGATTCTGGCTCTGGATCTACCCCTCCTATGGTTTGTCTCTCACCTGATCAGCTTAACTTCTATCTTAGCAATTTCGATTTTATTAAAGATAAAAATTGCCCTATTGGAAAACAATTTAAATGCGCAAATGTAATAGAAGATTTTGCTCTATTAGATGATTCTTGGATGATAGCTCATTTTTATAAATTATATTATGGTACTTTTGTGTCAGGAGCTTCTCCTCAATAATTATTAGCACCGATTAAACCAAGGAATAGCAGTAAAAACGCTATTTCATGTTTCATTTCAAAATCAATGGCACCTAGTATTTAACATTCTTTTACACAATTCAAATATAGAATGAAAACATTTATTATTACAATTATATTAGGATTAACAAGTGTCGTTTCATCGGCACAGACTTCCTTTTTTAAGCACTATTTAACCGACAAAGATGAATATATAAATCAGATTAACGAACTGCCAAATGGCAATTTCTTAATTTCAGGTGGTCAAACAGAGAGTGGTCAAAATCGTCAAGCTTATCTTTTGTTGATAGATTCTTTAGGAAATAAAATTGCAGAGCAGAGTCATCCTATAAGTGACACTAGTTCAATATATTCTGCTGCGTTTTTTCTTCCAAGCGAAACCAATACCATTAATATTGTAAACAAAAAGTCTGTAGAATCTCCAGAAGGAACTTTTTTTATTTTTTCATTGGAGAAAATTAACACCGAAACTATTAATACATTTTATCACAGAGACTACTATGCTCCTAAAAACGAATCGTATGTTCCTAAACAAATTTTTGCATCAGACAGTCTAATCTTTGTACAATCACTTATATATTATTACCCTTCTCAATCTTGTATAGGAACTTTAGTTTCTGTCTATAATTTTAACTTCGACAGCATAACAAGTTATCGAACACCTAGAACCATGGCTATTGGGATAGTACTGGATACTGTTGCTAAAACGGTTAAAAGTTTCACTTCAAATGGGACAATTAGTGTAATTAAATTAAGCTATGATTTATGTGTAATTGATAGCACTACATTAGCAACATCCTCTCCACCCTCGGCAATTGTTAAAACAATAAACGCAGAAAAATATTTGGTAACTTTTATGGAAACAAACGAATTGTGTCTCAAACAACACATTAAATCTGTATTATTTTCTAATCAAGATATCGCTCTTGATAGTGCAGAGTATTGGAATAATCCAGATTCGATCCTATTTCCAGGGTTTTTTACAAATACAATTTTAAAAGAAGATACGTTATTTATTGTTGGTTTATATAAATCTATTCCATCTGAGGTTCCATATCAAAGTGTGCCAACGTATATTCAAATTACAAAATTAGATACGAACATGAATGTTATTTCTCATTATTTTTTTGGGGGCGATGCTGCTTATTTTCCTTTTAAAATCATTGAGACAACTGGGGGTGGTCTTATGATTTCTGGGGTGCGTTACGATCATACCAATCCTACAATTCGACTATGTCATCCATTTGCGTTGAGATTAACATCACAGGGGACATTGAGGATTGGCGAAAATGAATCTTTGCTTCATCAAGCTATCGTTTTTCCAAATCCAGGGGGCAATCAAATAAATTTAACTTCTGGAATACAGTTATTGAAAGGAACTTTTAATCTTTATGATATTAATGGTCGATTGGTTTTTGAAAGTAATATATCTTCTTCCGAAATGATTATAGATGTTTCTTTTTTGTCGTCTGGAAGTTATGTGTGGCAAATTATATTAAACAACAATGTGATGGATAAAGGTAAATGGATAAAGAGATAAAAATTTCTGGAAAATTTGGTCAATCATTAATGTGATTAAGAAGGAGGTGAAAGCCTCTTTTTTAATGTCAATTTTAGTCAAAATTTTTCTCCAACAATGGGAATAAACTGTTGCATAAAAATGACAAAAAGGGATTAGAAAAGGGTGTTTAATTTCGAAAAACAGATGAATTTCTAATTATTTTTTAAAACATTGATAACCCGTTGTTTAAATTTAGTAATTCGCTAAAAATGAGTTAGTATGCGATTTGGAAATGTAAAAATAATTGAAAATAATGTTATTTTCTTTTACGGTAAAAATAAAATGTTTAACTTCGTCTCCGTATTAAAAATGTCAAAAGAAAACAAATAAAAATATAATTTTAAAAACAACAAAAATGGCAGCAAAAGGAACGATTGTAGTCGACATAGAGCACTGCAAGGGCTGTGGAGTGTGTGTGCCAGCATGTCCGCAAAAGGTTATCGCGCTAGCGAAAAAGGTAAATGGCAAAGGATACAATTATCTAGAGATGCAAAATGATCAGTGTACAGGTTGTACAAACTGCGCAGTGGTGTGTCCAGATGGTGTAATCACAGTTTACAGAGCAAAATAATAAAAATAATAAAATAAAATAATTTTAGCAGATGAAAGAACTAAGATTAATGAAGGGTAATGAAGCTATTGCTGAAGGAGCAATTCGCTTTGGAGCCGATGGTTACTTCGGTTATCCCATTACCCCACAATCGGAAATACTTGAGCATTTGATGGTGGAAAAACCATGGGAAAAAACAGGTATGGTTGTTTTACAAGCCGAGAGTGAAGTAGCTTCTATCAACATGGTTTATGGTGGAGCTGGTTGCGGTAAAAAAGTCATGACCTCTTCTTCAAGTCCAGGTATGAGTTTAATGCAAGAGGGTGTTTCCTATTTGGCAGGCGCTGAACTTCCTTGTTTATTGGTAAATGTGGTTCGTGCCGGTCCTGGTTTAGGAACTATTCAGCCTTCCCAATGCGATTACTTTCAAACGGTAAAGGGGGGTGGACATGGAGATTATAAATTAATTACCTTGGCTCCAAATTCAGTACAAGAGATGTATGATTTTGTTGGACTTGGTTTTGAATTAGCATTTAAATATCGTAACCCTGCAATATTGTTGGCAGATGGTTTAATTGGTCAAGTAATGGAAAAAGTGGAGTTAACCGATTATGTTACTCGTCGTACTGATGATGAGGTTCGTAAAGAGTGCCCATGGGCAACGATGGGAAAAACTTCCAATAGAGGTCATAATATTGTCACTTCTCTCGAATTAGAATCGATAAAACAAGAGGCTGTAAATGCACGTATTCAGGCAAAATATCGAGTTTTGGAAGAGACAGAAGTTCGTTTCGAAGAGATTATGACAGAAGATGCTGAATATCTATTTGTTGCTTATGGATCCTCTTCCAGAATATGCCAAAAAGCAATTGATATGGCTCGGGCAGAGGGTATAAAAGTAGGTTTGCTTCGACCAATTACACTTTATCCATTTCCAACCAAACGTTTGTTTGAATTAAGCAAACAAGTGAAAGGGATGCTTTCCGTTGAAATGAGTGCCGGTCAGATGGTAGAGGATGTTAAATTGGCCACTCAGTGTCAAGTTAAAGTGGAACATTATGGTCGTTTAGGCGGAATTATCCACTCTCCAGCGGAAGTATTAAATGCATTAAAAACTCAAATTATCGGAGGCTAAGTCATGTCGGAATTTAATAAAGATATCATCAAACCAGAAAACTTAGTTTATCAAAAAACTAAAGTTTTAACTGATGCAGTAATGCACTATTGTCCAGGTTGTGGTCACGGAACTGTACATAGAATTGTTGCAGAGGTAATAGAAGAATTAGGAATTCAAGAAAAAACCATTGGAGTTGCACCCGTTGGATGTTCTGTATTGGCATACAACTATTTTGATGTGGATATGCAAGGTGCTGCACATGGACGTGCACCTGCTTTAGCATCCGCAATCGAGCGATTAAATCCTGAAAAATATGTTTTTACATATCAAGGGGATGGCGATTTAGCTGCTATTGGTACTGCTGAAACTATTCATGCTTGTAATCGGGGTGAAAATATTGTAATTATTTTTATCAACAATGGTATTTATGGAATGACAGGAGGTCAAATGGCTCCTACTACTCTTCCAAATATGAAATCATCTACTAGTCCATATGGACGTGAAGTATCGATGATGGGTAATCCTTTGAAGATAACCGAATTGTTGGCACAACTTCCAGGAACTCAATTTGTAACTCGTTCTGCAGTGTATACACCAGCTCTTGTTCGTAAGACCAAAAAAGCAATTAAAAAAGCGTTTGAACTTTCGAAAAATGGAAATGGAACTTGCTTTGTAGAAGTTGTTTCAAACTGTAATTCAGGTTGGAAAATGACACCTGCTGATTCAAACAAATGGTTAGAAGAAAACATGCTTCCCTTTTATCCACTAGGAGATATTAAAACTCCAGAAGTTTAATTATTTTATAACACATTAAAATTATTTAAATCATGAACGAAGAAATAATTATTGCCGGTTTTGGTGGACAGGGAGTTCTTTCAATGGGAAAAATTCTTGCTTACTCAGGTATCATGGGCGGAAAAGAAGTAAGCTGGATGCCTTCTTATGGTCCTGAAATGAGAGGTGGTACTTCTAACGTTACTGTTATCATCAGCGATGAAAAAATTAGCTCCCCAGCTCTTGCAACTTTCGACAACGCGATAATCCTTAATCAACAATCTTTGGATAAATTTGAAGAGATGGTAAAACCTGGTGGTGTTTTAATTTACGACCCAAATGGGGTTACTCGTCATCCAATTAGAAAAGACATCAATATTTATCAGATCGAAGCAACCGATAAAGCTTCTGAAATTGGAATTTCAAAACTTTTCAATATGATCGTTTTAGGTGGCTTTTTGAAAATTAAACCTATTATCAACGAAGAGTTTATTCAAAAAGGGTTGGAAAAATCATTGCCAAAACGTCATCATGGAATGATTCCTGATAATTTGAATGCAATTCGTGTTGGAAACGACCTGATTAAAACCATTCATACGATATAACTATCGTTTTAATAAATTAAAAGGGGTTTGTTTGTACTGCCCCTTTTTTTTATTAAATTCAATTTAAATAAACCCACACAAGTTTTTATAAAATCTACCTATGGGATGGATATATATTTAACCCCAAATATTTAATTTTCACCAAACCAATTATAGGGATAACAAAAATAAATTATTAAAAAAATTAGTCTAATTGACGGAAATTGGTTTTTTTCAAACATAAATCATACCCAGTTGCTGAATATTCGGAGATAAACAAGGATAACTATTTGGATTTTATTACGTAAATACCTGAATATCATCCAACCATCTAATTTACCTTTACCGTATGCCTCACCTTTTTCTCCATAAAAGAGGCAGGCGCATCATTCAGTTTGTACAAAATCTTCCCGTAAATGTCGTAATAACCCGATTGCAAAGTGGAATCGAAGCTGAGCAGGGAGACATTCTGGTATAGATGATATGGAACCGCTTCTTTGTTATTGTAGGTTATATTATCAATAAGCACATTTAATTCCATTGAACTGCGCTTTGATCCATAAATTAATAACGTGTAGTTTTTATTTACACTGTTTTTAGATTTCAAAGGTGTAATTTGGGATTTTCCATTTTCAAAACGAATTCCTGATGCATCTATTTGGCAGATCAAATATTCGCTGATTTTATTACAAATCGTCGCGATATCATATTGCATCTTTTGAATCCCAAAAATTTCATTACATGAATAATAGTTTAATGTTGAGTCGACCATCAAGTTAAAAGATTCCTCATTGTAATAATTTTTTACATACTGTTTATCCTCAGTTTTGTTGGTGTCAAAAATACTAGATAACGAATCCATCGTCGTGGCATATAACAATTTTAACCGATCGTAGCTTTCGTTTCTTAACACTGCATCCTTAAATGATTTTGAAAAAGAATTAGTCTTCATGATCTTTTCATATATAATTTTCGTTCTTTCTGGATATTCAACAGAACTTATTTGAACAAAGTGCATATACTTTTCACTATGTTTTTCAAGCGCTTTGGTAGACAATGCCAAGCTTTTCAACACCATTTCGTCTCTTTTTTGTTTTTGATTGCAGCTTAAAATTCCAAGCATTAAAATAATGACTACAATGAAATATATTGGTTTCTTTTTCATTTTTTTTTATTCGTTATTCAACAAAAATCGGTTTAGTTGACAGTAAATGTATGATTTAGGGGATATACCCATATTGGGGCTGTATAACTATAACAATTGTTGCATTTACTTACTGTCTTTCCATTTATTAGGTATGTTCCTCTTTTAAGGGTAGAATCAAAATCAAGCACATGAACCCTTTGATACAGATGGTATGATATATTTTGGTTTCTGTTAAAGGTAACGCTGTCAATGAAAACATACATTTTTTCAACTAAAAGGGAGGGTGTGGAAAAATAAAAGGAAAATTCTTCCCCACGTTTGATATTCGTTTTAAGCGGACCTTTACTCTTGACTTCATATGACAAATAAGAGAAACTTCTGGGTTTATCGCCTCCATACAACAATCTGGAATTAATGGTATAGGCCACATGATTTATATCGAAACGCATTTTTAGCACAAACAACTCATCATCATTGTCAAAATACTCAAACGTGGAATCGATCATCATATTAAACATATTCTCCTGCGCTTCCGGATAAATGAGTTTGGATAAAGAATCCAACGCGTTTAAATATTCCCCCTTAATGTGAGGAATATCCAATTCACTTACATTCGTAATGCTTTTAAATTCATACAACAACTTCGACATCATTGACGATTTTTTATACATGTCAATAGTGCTCTCAGGGGCACTCTCATGCTTCGCACTAATCCATGATGCCATATTGCCATTCTCCATTTCCATTGTCTCCGTGGCCGTCCTGAGCATCTTTATCGCCATTTCATCCTCTTCACTCCGGTGATGGCAACTACCGAGGAGTATCACCGACAAAACCAGCAGCAGGGAAAAATAGGATGTTTTTCGTTTTTTGTCCATGTTGAAAATTGTATTACAGATGAAGTATTCGTGCTGAAGTGTATTTATAGAACTCAAATTTAGGAAAATAATTTCATATGGATGACTGTTTTGAACTCAAAATATGATTTTGTCATAAAAATAGTTTTGCTTTGCAACAATTTTTGGGTCACATTAAAAAGTAGGGGGAGAAATACAAAAACAAATATCATTAGATGACCCCCTTCTTAACTTGAGCTTATAAAAATATTGATCACAATCATACTTTTGTCTTGACACAAAAGTATGCAAAAGGTCAAGACGGAGCGAATGTATTTGTTTATATAAAGATTCCAAAATATAAGCAATACTTTAGCAGGGTAGGCAAATTTAAAGCCTTGTGTTTTCTTAAGACTATATGCTTTAAAACTGCTTTAAATTAGGACGTAAACGCCCCTGCTGTATTGCTAATATTTAGAAATCCTTATTATCCCTATTAACCACGCTCCGTCGGTCAAAATACAATTAGACTCCGAAAAAATAGATTTAACGAACAGATCATTTTTTTGATTTTGTTGCTGTTTTTGAATAATAAAGAAAGAGGCTCCCAACAATTGAGAACCTCTTTTATTTTTTAGTAACCGAACCTAAACTACATCTTGGTCGGTTTATACTGATTCAACTTCAGTTTTGCTGCAATAATCTGATATAAATCGGCGATGGCCACACGCTCTTGCGCCATGGTGTCGCGCTCGCGGATGGTGACGGTGTTGTCTACCAATGTTTGGTGATCCACGGTTACACAATAAGGTGTTCCGATGGCGTCCTGACGGCGGTAGCGGCGACCGATGGCATCTTTTTCGTCATATTGGCATGTGAAATCCAGCTTCAGCTCATCCATGATCTCTCTTGCTTTTTCCGGCAATTCGTCCTTTTTAATCAACGGCAAAATGGCCACTTTGTATGGAGAAAGTACCGGTGGAATATTCAATACGGTCCGGATGGAACCATCTTCCAAGGTTTCTTCGTTGTATGCACTACTGAAAATGGCCAAGAACATACGGTCAAGACCGATGGATGTTTCAACTACGTATGGAACATAGCTTTCGTTGGTTTCCGGATCGAAGAACTGCAGTTTCTTGCCTGAGTATTTTTGATGTGCATTCAAATCGAAGTCGGTGCGGCTGTGAATCCCTTCTAGTTCTTTGAAACCAAATGGGAAATCGAACTCGATATCGGTGGCTGCATTGGCGTAATGAGCCAGTTTTTCGTGATCGTGGAAACGGTATTTTGCAGGATTGGTTCCCAACGATTCGTGCCATTTAATACGTTCCGCTTTCCAGTAGTTGAACCACTTCATCTCTTCGCCTGGTTTCACAAAGTATTGCATCTCCATTTGTTCAAACTCACGCATGCGGAAGATAAACTGACGGGCTACAATCTCGTTGCGGAACGCTTTTCCGGTTTGTGCGATACCGAAAGGCATTTTCATACGGCCACTTTTCATCACATTCAGGAAGTTCACGAAAATCCCCTGGGCAGTCTCCGGACGGAGGTAGATGGTGTCGGCGCCTTCGGCCATGGATCCCATTTGTGTGGAGAACATCAGGTTGAACTGACGCACGTCGGTCCAGTTGCGTGAACCGGAAACGGGACAAACGATACCCAACTCTTCAATCAGCTCCTTCACGGCCTCAAAATCTTCTTTGGTCAAGTATTCAGTCATGCGGGTGCGGATGTCATCAATTTTCTTTTGATTTTCAACCACGCGAGGATTGGTCTCGCAGAACATCTTGGCATCGAACGTCTCACCGAAACGTTTGGCCGCTTTTTCGACCTCTTTGGTTATTTTATCTTCAATTTTGGCAATGTGGTCTTCCAACAGCACATCGGCACGGTATCTTTTTTTGGAATCTTTGTTGTCAATCAACGGATCGCTGAAGGCATCCACGTGACCGGACGCTTTCCAAGTAGTCGGATGCATAAAGATGGCGGCATCGATTCCGACGATGTTTTCGTGGTATTGCACCATCGCTTTCCACCAGTATTCGCGGATGTTTTTCTTGAGCTCCACCCCGTTTTGACCATAGTCGTACACCGCGCTCAATCCATCATAAATTTCGCTTGAAGGAAAGATGAAACCATACTCTTTGGCATGGGAGATTATTTTCTTGAATAGTTCTTCGTTGTTCATAGGTATAAATTTTGGCCAAAATTACGAAAAACAATTCACAAAGCGAATATTGATTGTCAAGTTCATCCAGATGTTAGAAATTAAAAGTAATATTTTTTATTTTTAACATCTTTTGACTTTATGGATCCCGCAAAAAAAGTCGCTAACCGGCTGATTGATTTCATAAGTTTTTCGAGGACTCTCGAAAAAATACAATCCGTCAATTGAAGGATAATTTTTTCGGAGCTTTGCAGACTTTTGATCCCGAAAAATAAAAAATCTATGATTTTTTTGATTTTTCGAGGATGCAAGAATTATTGAAAAATCACAGATTTTGATAATTCGGCACTTTACCAACTCACTTCTCTTTCGCCCAATCCAGCCACTCTTGTTCTTGGGAGATAAGGTGAGATTCCATTTTTTGTAACAGCCCATCGATGGTGTTGTCAAATACAAACATCCGGTAATGATTGTCGCGCAAAAAGCCTTCGTGGTTCATCACTTCAAGCTGTTTTATCAAGTGATCGTAGAACCCGTTTATATTGAGTACTCCCACCGATTTTTGGTGCATGTCGAGCTGCGACATGGTGAGCATTTCAAACATTTCGTCAAGAGTTCCATATCCGCCTGGCAGTATGATAAAGGCATCCGATTTTTTTGCTAAAAGTTCTTTTCGGGTTGCCATTGTATCTACAAAAATTAATTCGGATAACCCATTATGGGCAATTTCGGTTTTGGAAAAAAACGATGGAATAATGCCTACAGCATGACCTAGGTTTTTTATTACAGCATCGGCAATAACGCCCATTAGTCCTACAGAAGCTCCTCCGTATATAAGTGCAATATTATTATTTGCAAAAGTTTCGCCCAGCCTATTAGCACATTCAATAATATCTTGGTTGTGGCCCAATGCAGAGCCACAAAAAACAGCAATTGATTTATTTTTTAAAATCATTTTTTCTTTCTTATCTATTTCCTAAGCCTCTTATTTTTATTAGATTAACTCTTTTGCTTTTGCAATAGCTTTATCTATTCCGGCAGGATTTTTACCACCTGCGGTAGCATAAAACTTCTGTCCGCCGCCGCCGCCTTGAACTTCAGCCGCAATTTCGCGAATCATTTTTGAGGCATCCATCCCTTTTACGTTAACTAAACTATCACTTAAAATCAATGATAGGGCGACTTTTCCTTCTGCTTCGGTGATAAGAAGCAACATTAAATGATCCATCTCTGCTTTGAGTTTAAAGGATAAATCTTTAATGGTAGCTGCATCTAAATCAACTCGAGCTGCAATAAAATTGACTCCGTTGATTGTTTCGGCACTGTTTTTTAACTCTCCCGAAAGATTGCCTGCTTTTTCACGATTAAGTTGCTCCATCTGTTTTTTCAGTTCATCGATAGTGAATAACAAATCGGAAATTGATTTTACCACATCTTTAGGGTTTTTTAGGAGTTCTTTGACTTGATTAAGAGTGTCAATTTGTCCATTTATGTACTCTTCTGCCGCGGAGGCTGTAATAGCTTCTATACGACGCACGCCAGCGGCAATTGCTCCTTCAGAAACAATTCGGAACAAACCAATTTGGCCAGTAGCTTTTACATGAGTACCGCCACACAATTCTGTTGAATAGTTTGGATCGAACTGTATCACACGAACGCTATTTCCATATTTTTCGCCAAAAAGTGCCATTGCTCCCATCTTAGAAGCCTCATCCATAGCCATATCACGATATTCGGTAAGCGCAATGTTTTGGCGAATTTTTGAATTAACCAATTGCTCTACTTTTGCAATCTCTTGATCTGATAATTTAGAAAAGTGAGAGAAATCGAATCGTAAACGATCTGGGTTTACCAACGACCCTTTTTGTTCCACATGAGTGCCCAATACTTGACGTAAAGCAGAGTGTAAAAGGTGAGTTGCAGAGTGATTATTTTCGGTGAGATTTCTTTTATTTGTATCAACCGTAAGGATAAAATTTCCTGTTAAAGATTTAGGAAGCGTATTTGTTAGGTGAACGGTTAAATTATTTTCTTTTTTTGTATCGGTAACTTGAATTGTTTCATTATCATAAGCGATTGTTCCTTTATCACCCGCTTGTCCTCCCGATTCCGCATAGAATGGAGTTTGAGCAAAAACCAATTGGAAAAACTCTTTATCTTTGGCTTTCACTTTGCGATATTTTACCAATTTACTTTCGCAAGTAAGGACATCGTATCCTAAAAATTCAGTTTCTCGATTGTTGTTTATCAATTCTATCCAATCTTCGGTTTCTACCACCGCTGCCTGACGAGATCGAGTTTTTTGGGCTTCGAGACCTTGTTTAAACCCTTCCATGTCTACCGTTAGACCTTTTTCAGAGGCAATCAAACAGGTTAAATCAATAGGAAATCCAAAGGTATCGAAAAGTTCAAAAGCAAATTCTCCCGAAATTTCTTTGGAAGTGCCTTGGGAGACTACATGATTTTCAAATTTCTGAATTCCAAAAGCTAGTGTTCTTAGAAAAGCTTGCTCCTCTTCGGCAATTACTTTAGTGATTAAATCCCCTTGTTTTTGAAGTTCTTCAAACTGGTGACCCATTTGCTTAATTAAAACAGGGACTAGTTTATGGATAAAGGGCTCGTTAAAATCTAGAAAAGTGTATCCATATCTTACTGCTCTTCGTAATATTCGTCTGATTACATATCCCGCTCCAGTGTTAGAAGGTAATTGACCATCGGCAATGGCAAAGCTAATTGCTCTTAAGTGATCGGCAATAACTCGAATGGCGATATCTTGTTCTTCGTTATTTCCATACTCAAGAGCAGCCATTTGGGCAACCGCTTGGATAATTGGTTGAAAAACGTCGGTGTCATAATTTGATTGCTTCCCTTGAAGCACCATGCACAAGCGTTCGAATCCCATACCTGTATCTACGTGTTTGGCGGATAATTGAACTAAGGAGCCATTTGCTTGTCTGTTAAATTGAATAAACACTAAATTCCATATCTCTATCACTTGTGGATGGTCGTTGTTTACCAACTCTTTACCTGAAATTTTAGCACGTTCTTCATCCGAGCGAATATCTACATGAATTTCGGAGCAGGGGCCACAAGGACCGCTATCTCCCATTTCCCAGAAGTTATCTTTTTTAGATCCATACAATATCCGATCTTCTGGAATGTGTTTTTTCCATATTTCAAGAGCTTCCATGTCAGGAGACATGTTGTCGGCTTTATCTCCACCGAAAACGGTAACATACATTCTGTTTGGGTCAATTTGATAAACATTTGTCAGTAAATCCCATGCCCAATTGATTGCGTCTTCTTTAAAATAATCACCGAACGACCAATTTCCAAGCATTTCAAACATGGTATGATGATATGTGTCTTTTCCTACTTCTTCTAAATCATTATGTTTGCCCGAGACACGTAAACATTTTTGAGAATTTGCCACTTTGGTGTGATTTGCAGGAGTATTTCCCAAGAAAATATCTTTAAACTGGTTCATGCCTGCATTTGTAAACATCAGCGTTGGATCGTTTTTTACTACCATGGGTGCCGATGAAACGATTTGGTGTTGTTTGCTTTTGAAATAAGTTAAAAACGTCTCTCTAATTTGGTTTGATGTCATCCTATATTATTTTTTAAAAATCAATGGTTATTGTAATAAAATGCAAAATTAACAAATTTTAATCTTCAAATAGGTCATTGTTACGAGGAAAATAGATATTTTTGTAAATCATCCGAATGGAAATACGATAAATAAATAAAAAAAATCGATCGTTATCTGATTTTTTACTCTACAGGCAAAATGTTTCAATAAGATTGATTATTTCTCCTTTTTTATTTATGATATTTCACAACAGTAAAAACATCAACCAGAATCAATGGCAAAAACAAAATATCTATTCAATCCAAAATCACTCACTTTTGAAAAAGCAAAGATAACAATTAAAGATAGAATATTAAAGTTATTAGGATATTTGGCAACAGGAATTGCATTTTCTTCTCTAGTAATGGTGGTTGCGTATAACTTTTTCGATTCACCAAAGGAGAAGAGGCTAAAACGAGAGATAAGCCAATATGAATTTCAATATAAATTATTGAATGACAGAATGGATAAAATTCAGGCTGTTGTTTTGGATTTACAACATCGCGACGACAATATTTACCGTACCATTTTTGAAGCAGATCCTATTCCTAGCACTGTTCGTAAGGCAGGTTTTGGCGGATCGGAGCGTTACGACGGATTAAAAGGATTTGATAATACAGTGTTGTTAACTGAAACTACCAAGAAATTAGACGAGATTACAAGCCAGCTTTATGTTCAATCGAAGTCGTTTGATGAAGTATGGGCAATGGCTAAGAATAAATCGAATATGATGTCGGCAATACCAGCTATTATACCGATTCGTAACGGTGCCAATAATATTGTTTCCGGATTTGGAAGAAGATTTCATCCATTACTAAAGTCGTTACATTTTCATTCAGGGATAGATATTACCGCTCCTAGAGGTACTCCAATATATGCATCTGGCGATGGAGTTGTTGTTGAGCTCAAAGGGATGTCGGGATATGGTCTTGTGGTGGTTGTAGATCATGGCTTTGGGTATAAAACTCTTTATGGTCATATGACAAAAAAGACGGTTAAGCCAGGACAAAAAGTGAAACGTGGTGAGTGTATAGGCTATGTTGGCTCCACAGGTATGTCTACTGCACCCCATTTGCATTATGAAGTAATTAAAAATGGGAACAAGATAAATCCAGTAAACTTTTTCTTTAAAGATTTATCCCCCGAAGAGTACGAAAATGTAATTGAGTCTGCTGGAAAAGTAAATCAGGCATTGTCGTAATTACTTCAGAAGAGAAAACTGGTAAAAACATTTGAATAAAAAGATTCGTTCATAGATATCGGATATCAATCAATTAATATTATACAATGGAAAATAATAAATTTTGTCAGAGCTGCGGATACCCTATGAAAAAAGACAAAAAGGGTGGAGGCTCCAATGCAGATGGCACGATAAACAAAACCTATTGTTCGATGTGTTACGAAAACGGCGTATTTTTATCGCCACCCGAGGTGGACACCGCTAAAAAGTTTCAAAAATTTTGCATCCAAGAGATGAAAAAGGATGGCATGAATGGGCTTTTGGCATGGGTACTAACTCGTGGTATTCCACGACTAGAAAGATGGAAAAATAGCGCTTCTTAATAAATGAAAAATCCAGCTAAATTTTGTCAGCTGGATTTTTTTATTTGCTGAATTGAATTCTAATTCATTCAAATCAAAAAGGTATTCTATTTTGTAGCTATTGCTTTGGGGATAGATTTCCAGGTGTGAAGAATTGCTTCTACCGATCGCAACATGTCGCGTTTGTTATCACGAGGAGCATACACATATCCATCTAAGGAGATTATCTTGTTGGTAGCTTTATCTACAAAAGAGTAGTTTACAAAAGGTCCTCCCATAAAATCATTTTTTACTAGCCATAGACCTCTTGTTTCTACACAATAGTTTCCATTGAAGTCGATTACCTTAGAGGATGGTTGGTAAACTTGATACGATACTGCCATGTATGAACTGTCTGTAGGGCCAGGAATATGTTTTTGTGTTATAGTGTCTCTCACGAAAAGGATATTTTTCATGTCGAGCTGTTTTGTGTCGGTATAATCGTAGGAGTATATTAGAACACCATGGCTAAACTCTTTTGTCTCTTTTCTAATCCAGCAAAAATTATCGGTTGATTTGCTGATCGAAAAGCCTTTTGGGAAAGATAAAGAATATCCATATTTTTCTTCCAACTGCTTTGTGATTCCTTTTTCGCCCATGTTTTCTGCAACATTTTGATATCTTCTATATTCAGAATTGATAAAAAGATCGGTAATAGCTTCTCGTTGGGCCCAAAATTTTTCTACCAGCGATTCACGGGTGGGTCCAGTAAGTTTGACTAGCACCTGAGGGGCTGCCCATTTGTCTTTCGAAAAAGATATTTTTGCTTCAGGCAAGGATGCGTTGATAGAAATCATTAGAATGCTTCTGTGTGGCCTTAAGATTCGGTTAAACTCATCTATAGGAGTGGAAAAAACGCTAAATCTAGGTTCCGATTGGGGAAGACCATATTGCTCTTCAGTAAAATAATTCGTAATGGTGTCTTTTAGATCTCCTCTCCATAAATCGCGGTCGGCGACAACTAGTATTTCACCATTACGACCGGATGAAGAAGTGGTATAATTTTTAAGTCCATTTCCACATGAGCTCACAAGAGCGACTAACAAAGTAACTGATATAAAATTTAATTTTCTCATCTATTTTTTTCTTAATTTTCTTACTTCTAACGAAAAATTGCTAATTCAATTGTGTATTGTTTAAAAAAATATTATTGTCAGGTATATAGTTTTTAATCAAATTGTATGGGCGAAAGAGGTTCGATATCTAGGATTGTCATTTCGCAAGGTTTCCCTTTTACACTATATTCTATTTTCAATTTGTTTTGATTATCTTTCGGTGCTCCTGTGCAATTATCGTTGTTGAGCACCCATACTCCGTTCTCTTGTAAAACCTCTTTCACGTTGATGTAGATTTTAACATCTGCACCTTTTGCGATTAATATGTTTTTAGAAGTAGATTTTTTATTATCTACAACAAGACTCTCTATTAAGTAGCATTTATCAGAAATCCACACTTTAGAGATGGTTAACTCTTTGACTTTTGTAATAGCTGTGAGAGAAATTCTATATTCAGCACCTCGTTGATTGGTATTAGATTGACTCGTCCAGCTTCTTATGGTAGCATGAGTGAGTTTGAAATGTTGCCCGTATATTACGGTAGTGCTCATGATAAATACTACGAAAATCCATCTTTTCATGCGAATTTATTTTTATAGTTATTCATTTTTTTCTCTTTTTATCCAATGAAAACCTCAATTCTTAGAGTTAAATGAAAGAATGATTTATTTGTTTATTGATTGTTTAAGTAGCTAAGATATAAAAAAAACATCATTTTAGACACAAATTCCTTATTTTTGCAAAAAATAAACAACAATGGAACAAGATAACTATTTAAACAGTTTGGAAAAAAAACCGCTCAATTTTATCGAGGAGATCATAGAGAAGGATATAAAAGATGCTATTTATCAAGAGAAAGTGCATACTCGTTTTCCACCCGAACCGAATGGTTACTTGCATATTGGACATGCTAAATCGATTTGTTTAAACTTTGGCTTAGCAAAAAAATATAATGGTAAATGTAATTTGCGTTTTGATGATACCAATCCCACAAAAGAAGATGTAGAATATGTTGAATCTATCAAAGAAGATGTCCAATGGTTGGGATTTAATTGGGATGGCGAGTATTATGCTTCCGATTACTTTACTCAATTATACCTGTGGGCTGTAGAATTAATAAAAGAGGGGAAAGCATATGTTGATGACTCTTCGCAAGAAGATATCAGTAAAGGAAGGGGAATTCCTACGCAACCAGGTTTTGAGAGCCCATACCGAAATCGTTCTGTTGAAGAAAATTTGGATCTTTTTGAACGCATGAAAAATGGCGAATTTGAAGATGGTAGTCGTGTTTTGCGTGCTAAAATTGACATGAACTCACCAAATATGCACATGAGAGATCCGATCATGTATCGAATATTAAAGACCGAACATCATCGCACCGGCAATGAGTGGTGTATTTATCCGATGTACGATTATGCTCATGGGCAATCGGATTCAATAGAGGGCATCACACACTCCATTTGTACCCTAGAATTTGAGGTTCATCGGCCGTTATATAATTGGTTTTGTGAGGCATTACATATCCATCATCCAAAACAAATTGAATTTGCTCGTTTGAATTTGAGTTATACAGTAATGAGCAAACGGAAGTTGTTGCAGCTAGTTCAAGACAAACATGTGATGGGTTGGGATGACCCTCGAATGCCTACTATTTCTGGAATAAGAAGGAGAGGATATACTCCCGAGAGCATGAGAAATTTTGCCGAAACCATTGGGGTTGCAAAACGCGATAATACGATAGAATTGTCGTTGCTTGAATTTTGTGTTAGAGAAGATTTAAACAAGAAAGCACTTCGCACCATGGCGGTTTTACAACCCATAAAATTAATTTTAGATAACTATCCCGAAAATAAATTCGAAGAGTTAGAAGCAGTTAACAATCCGGAAGATATAGAAGCTGGTAAGCGAAAAATTTCTTTTGGGAGAGAACTTTGGATTGATAGCGATGATTTTATGGAAGAACCATCTAAGAAGTTTTTCAGACTATCGCCGGGCAACGAGGTGCGCTTGAAGTATGCATACATTATCCGATGCAACTATGTTGAAAATAATGATAATGGAGATATTGTTGCCATTCATTGCGATTATTTAGAGAATACCAAAACAGGCGAATCGGATTCAGGTCGAAAAGTAAAAGGTACTATACATTGGGCTTCTGTTGCTCATGCTCGAAAGGCTGAGATTAGACTTGTGGACAAACTATTTATTTCTCCTGATCCTGAAAATAACGAAGATGGAAAGACGTTTTTGGATAATTTAAATCCAGATTCCATGAAAGTAATTGAGGGATACATCGAGCCCAAATTGTTAAATGAATCTCCATTAGCATCTTATCAGTTTGAGAGAATTGGCTATTTTTGTATCGATAAGGACTCTACTACCGACAGATTGGTTTTCAACAGAACGGTTACTTTAAAGGATGGGGGTGCAAAAAGATAATATTTTTTTGATTAACCGATAGCTAGTCTAACAATTGCTAAGAAGATAGTTGTTAAAGGTTCCATTTTCCTTTATGTGTAGGATAGGATATTGCTTTAGAGAGTAGTGATAAATACTCGTTTTTTCCAATATCAATAGCTCCAAGGCTATGAAGATGATTGGTTGGCATTTGGCAGTCTACAAACAAGAAATCATTTTTGAACATCCACGCACAAAGGGTGGCTAGTGCTACTTTAGAAGCATCTGTTTCGGCATGAAACATAGATTCTCCAAAGAAAGCTTTTCCTATAGACACGCCGTAAAGGCCGCCTACTAAGTGCCCATTATGAAAGGTTTCAACAGAGTGTGCTATTCCAAGCATGTGAAGTTTCTTGTATGCTTGCTTCATCTCGGTAGTTATCCAAGTGCCATCTTCTCCAGCTCTTTGAATCCGTGCACATTGGTCGATGATACGACTAAAAACGGTGTCCATTCGTACTTCAAATTTTCCACTTTTCAGGGTTCTTAAAAGGGATTTTGATCTCTTGAAATCGGAAGGGTATATCAGAGTTCTTGTGTTTGGCGACCACCAAAGAATGGGTTTTCTGTTGTACCAAGGAAAAATTCCGGTGGCATACGCGTTTACAAGTCGTTCGGGAGATAAATCCCCTCCAATTGCCAGTAGTCCATCTTCTTCGGATTCCAGTGGGTTTGGCAACCAGATATCCTCATCGGATAATTGATATATGGGCATTGGGGCTATATCAAGTTCATGTGAATTCTAGAATACAAAATATCAATAGCGGTATGATTTTCACCTCCTTGAGGTACAATTATATCTGCATATCGTTTTGTGGGTTCAATAAACGATAAGTGCATGGGTTTTACATACTTATCGTAATGGTCGAGGACTTGTTGAACATTTCTTCCTCGTTCTACGATATCACGTTTTATGACTCTCATCAAACGATCATCGGAATCGGCATCTACAAAAATTTTAATATTCATTCTTTCTCTAAGCTGTTCATTGGTAAAGATTAGAATTCCCTCTACAATTACAACTTCTTTTGGTTCAACATGAATTGTCTCTTTTGCTCTTGCACAGGTAATGTATGAGTATATTGGCATTTCGATAGCATTGCCATTTTTGAGTTGATCTAGCTGATCTATAAGCAATTCAAACTCGATAGAAGAGGGGTGGTCAAAATTAATTTTTTCTTTTTCTTCTTGAGAAATATTGCCATTATCGTAATAGTATGAATCTTGCGGAATAACGCATACAGAGTCTTTAGGGAGTTTTTTTACGATTTCTCGTACTACGGTTGATTTTCCTGATCCAGAACCGCCAGTGATTCCAATAATTAACATATATTGATAGTTTTTCAACAAAAATACAGCAAATTTTCGAAAATGAAAAAATAGTTTTATTATTTATGAAAGTTATTTTTATCGATTGTAAAAGAATATACTTTTTTATCTCATCCGATTTTATTCCGCTTTTGAAATTGAAAAATGATATCATTTTTTTGTATCTTTGCCACTGCAA
>CAZZHH010000045.1:0-25265 GCA_964653595.1 uncultured Lentimicrobiaceae bacterium | reverse complement strand
ATAGCCTGCTTTTTCAATTGCATTAATAATTAATTCGCAAGCTTCTTCATTAGATCCTAAATTTGGAGCAAATCCACCTTCATCTCCAACATTAGTAGAAAGACCTTTTTCTTTTAATACGGATTTTAAATTATGAAAAACTTCAACTCCCATGCGAATGGCATCAGAAAAAGTAGAAGCTCCAACAGGCATAATCATAAACTCTTGAAAATCGACGCTGTTATCGGCATGAGAACCTCCATTTATAATATTCATCATAGGGATAGGAAGAGTATTTGCATTTACACCACCTAAATATCTAAACAATGGTTGACCAGTTTCGATGGCAGCAGCTTGAGCACAAGCCATAGAAACTGCGAGCATAGCATTAGCACCCAATTTTGATTTGTTAGGTGTACCATCAATTTGAATCATTTTGGCATCAATTTCAGCTTGATCGGTTACAATATAACCTCGAAGTTCTTCAGCAATGATTGTATTAACATTATTTACAGCATTTAACACCCCTTTTCCAAGATAGTATTGTTTGTCATTATCTCGTAATTCGATAGCTTCGAGAGCACCAGTCGAGGCTCCTGATGGTACAGCTGCACGTCCAATAATTCCATTTTGTGTCATCACATCTACTTCAACAGTAGGATTCCCTCTTGAATCGAGGATCTGGCGAGCATAAATATTTACAATTTGACTCATAATATTATTTTTATTAAGTTAAGTTTATTTATTTTAGACAAAAATACAAATAAAAAACGGATTGAATTAGTGAATTCAATCCGTTTGTAACAATAATGTATTGAATTATTCTACAACTTCACTTGCAGAAGTATCTGCTACTGGAGTTTCCGATTTTTTCTTTGCACTGCTACGACGAGTTTTTGGTTTAACTTCTTTAGCCTCTTTTTTAGCGGCAGTATAAGTTTCATTATAATCAACTAACTCGATGAAACACATTTCAGCATTATCACCTAATCTTTTGCCTGTACGTAGAATTCTGGTATATCCGCCAGGTCTGTTAGCTATTTTAATTGAAATTTCTCTAAAAAGCTCCGTTACTGCATGCTTATCTTGCAAGTAACTAAAAACTAAACGTCTTGATTGAGTAGAATCATCCTTAGCTCTATTAATAAGCGGTTCAACAAACTTTCTTAAAGCCTTAGCTTTAGCAAGGGTTGTGTTGATACGTTTATGTGTAATGAGCGAAGAGGCCATGTTTGATAACATAGCGTTGCGATGTGCACTTGTTCTACCTAAATGGTTTATTTTTTTACCGTGTCTCATTTGCTCTTAATCCTTATCTAATTTATATTTTGCTACATTCATTCCAAATTCAAGGTTTTTAGTCTTCACTAAGTCCTCAAGTTCGTTTAATGATTTTTTACCGAAGTTTCTAAACTTTAATAAATCATTTCTTTCGTATGACACTAAATCGCCAAGAGTTTCAACATCAGCAGCTTTAAGGCAATTAAGCGCTCTAACCGATAAGTCTAAATCTGTAAGCTTTGCCTTAAGCAATTGGCGAATGTGTAATGAAGTTTCATCAAATTCATCATCAACTTCTTCCACTTCTTCTTCAAATGAAATTTTATCATCAGAAAAGAGCATAAAATGTTGAATTAAAATTTTGGCAGCTTCTTTTAAAGCTTCTTTTGGGTGGATTGAACCATCAGTATCAATCTCTAAAATCAACTTTTCGAAGTCGGTTTTTTGTTCAACTCTAAAATTATCTACCACAATTTTCACATTTCTTATTGGAGTATGAATAGAGTCAATTACAATTACGCCAATTCCACTATGAAGAGTTCGATTCTCTTCTGCCGAAACGTAACCACGTCCTTTATCTATAGTAAGTTCAATAGATAATTTTACGTTTGGTTCCATATGACAGATTTCCAATTCTGGATTCAAAACTTGGAAGCTATTAAGAAATTTGTTAATATCTCCAGCTTTAAAAACTTCTTGTCCGCTTAGATGAATAACCACCTTTTCGCTTGAAACAGTATCAATTTGGTTAACCAAACGTACTTGTTTAAAATTCAAAACGATATCGGTTACATCTTCAATAACACCTTTTATGGTCGAAAACTCTTGATCAACGCCTTCAATTTTAATAGATGTAATTGCATACCCTTCTAATGAGGACAAAAGGACTCTTCGCAAGGCATTACCAATCGTTATACCGTATCCTGGTTGCAAAGGACGAAATTCAAAGACACCACGCTTTTCGCTAGCTTCGAGCATGATAACTTTATCGGGTTTCTGGAATGTTAATATAGCCATGTTTATCCTTAATTTTTTATATTTTTCAATGATTATTTTGAGTACAACTCAACGATCAACTGTTCTTTAATGTTTTCTGGAATGAACTCACGTTCTGGGTAGTTGATAAACGTACCAGTATAGGAACTCAAATCCCACTCTAACCATGAGAATTTACTATTAGCACGAGCACCAATAGAATCAACAACAATCTCTAACGATTTTGACTTCTCTCTCACGGAGATTTTATCACCAGGACGTAATTGGTAGGATGCTATATTTACAACAGAACCGTTTACGGTAATATGTTTATGAGACACTAATTGACGAGCAGCAGCTCTGGTTGGTGCAATGCCTAAACGAAAAACTACATTGTCTAAACGAGCTTCAAGTAGTTTAAGTAAATCATCACCAGTACGACCTTTCATTCGTGCAGCTTGTTCGAAAGTTTTTCTAAATTGACGCTCTAAAACACCATAAGTATATTTAGCTTTTTGTTTTTCCATTAATTGAATACCGTACTCAGAAACTTTTCCACGTCGTCTAGATTGACCATGTTGTCCTGGTGGGTAATTCTTTTTTTCAAAATATTTATCAGGACCGTAAATTGCTTCATGAAATTTACGTGCAATTCTAGTCTTTGGACCTATATATCTTGCCATTTTTTTTTCTTTTTTAGTTGTTAATCTATTAAACTCTTCTTCTCTTAGGAGGACGACATCCATTGTGAGGTAACGGAGTTACATCAACAATTTCTGTTACTTCAACTCCTGCTGAATGAATCGTACGGATTGCAGACTCTCTACCAGCACCTGGTCCTTTAACATAAACTTTAACTTTTCTAAGTCCTAAATCAAATGCGACCTTTACACAATCTTGTGCAGCCATTTGAGCAGCATAAGGTGTATTTTTTTTGGAACCGCGAAA
This sequence comes from uncultured Lentimicrobiaceae bacterium, assembly GCA_964653595.1. Lineage (GTDB taxonomy): Bacteria > Bacteroidota > Bacteroidia > Bacteroidales > WCHB1-69 > JBAXTE01. Next base: position 22,082 of record CAZZHH010000045.1, on the reverse strand, counting down.
ACCCATTTTCCCAGCAGAAGACCAAGATATTACTTGTCCTTCGTTGTTGGTAAGAGACACGATTACGTTATTGAAACTTGCGGAAACATATGCTCTTCCAGTAGCCTCAACTTTAACAACTCTTTTTTTTGTTACTTTAGAAGTTTTTGCCATAATTACGTTTAATTACTCTCTTTTCAATTAATTACTATTTAGTTGCTTTTTTCTTATTAGCAACAGTCTTTCTTTTCCCTTTACGGGTTCTAGCATTATTTTTAGTACTTTGTCCGCGTAATGGAAGACCTAGACGATGACGAATGCCACGATATGAACCTATGTCCATTAATCGTTTAATATTCATCTGTACTTCAGAGCGTAAGGCACCTTCTACTTTAATTTCTCCGATAATGTTACGAATAGATGACAACTCATCATCATTCCAATCAGTAACTTTTTTATCATAATTTACGCCAGCTTGTGCTAAAATTTTGCGTGCTGTGCTTCTTCCTATACCAAAGATATAGGTCAGTCCGATTTCTCCTCGTTTATTATTTGGTAAATCGACACCTGCAATTCTTGCCATAAATTTTTTTCTTTAATCTATTGGTTTATTACTATTTACTTTTTTTAACCTTGACGTTGTTTAAATTTAGGGTTCTTTTTGTTAATAACAAAAACAACACCCTTACGTCTTACCACTACACAATCAGCAGATCTCTTTTTTACCGATGCTCTAACTTTCATTTTTATTGGTTTATTTATAATTATTTATATCTAAATGTTATTCTTCCTTTCGACAAATCATATGGCGACATCTCTAATTGAACTTTATCCCCAGGCAATATTTTTATGTAATGCATTCGCATCTTTCCAGAAATATGTGCAATAATTACATGTCCATTCTCTAACTCAACCCGAAACATTGCATTTCCTAGCGATTCTATAACGGTTCCATCTTGCTGTATTGTCAACTGTTTAGCCATATTTTATTTATTATTTATTATTTGTTCTATATACTCATAGGTTGATAGAATCTCTGCTTGATTATCTCGAACTACTACTTGGTGCTCAAAGTGTGCTGATGGAAATCCATCTGCAGTTCTGACTGTCCATCCATCATTTTCAAAAATAATAGTTTTAGATCCAAAATTAATCATTGGTTCAATACATATTACCATACCACTTTTCAATCGAAAACCAGTTCCTTTATGACCATAATTGGGAACATTTGGTTTTTCATGTAGTGATTTTCCAATACCATGTCCAACTAACTCTCTTACAACACTATACTTTCTATTCTCAACGTACGATTGGATTGCATAACCAATATCCCCAGTACAATTACCAGATACAGCAACTTTTATACCTTCGTACAAAGACTCTTTGGTCGCATTTACTAGGTCTACGATCTCTGGTTTAACATTTCCTACGAGAAAAGTAAATGCATAATCTCCATGATACCCATTTTTTTTAACACCACAATCTATAGAGACAATATCTCCATCTTTAATAATGTTATCTCCTGGAATACCATGGACCACTCTGTCATTAATCGAAATACATAAAGTAGAAGGAAATCCACTATATCCTTTAAAGGATGGAGTTGCGTGATTATCCCTGATATATGTTTCAGCAATTTCATCTAAGAATTTTGCTGAAACACCAGGTTTAATATATTTTGCAACTTCTCCTAAAGTTTTTCCAACAAGCAAAGAACTTTCGCGAATTAATCTTATTTCAGATTCTGATTTAACAATATTTGAAATTATATTCCTCAAAACTTAAATTCCTATAGAAGATCTACCTTTGATTCTGCCGGACTTGGTTAATCCATCATAATGTCTCATCAAGAGATGACTTTCAATTTGTTGAAGTGTGTCTAAGACAACACCTACTAAAATTAAAAGAGAAGTACCACCATAAAACTGTGCAAATTGGGAGTTAACTCCAAATTGGCCAACAATTGCAGGCATAATAGCAACAAAGGCTAAAAACATAGAACCAGGTAATGTAATTCTTGACATTACATTATCAATAAATTCACCAGTCTTTTTACCTGGTTTGATTCCAGGAATAAATCCACCATTTCTTTTTAGATCTTCTGCAATTTGATTAGGATTGATACTAATAGCAGTATAGAAGTAGGTAAATGCGATTATCATAATTGCAAAGGTGATATTGTAAGTAAAACCTTGAAAATCTGAAAAAGCAGCAGCAACACCAGACAAACTCTCAGAGTTTGAAAAAGAGAGTAAAGTTAATGGTAAAAACATAATTGCTTGCGCAAATATAATAGGCATTACACCAGCAGCATTTACTTTTAAAGGTAAATATTGACGAACGCCACCATATTGCTTATTACCCACGATACGTTTTGCATATTGAACGGGGATCTTACGAGTTCCTTGAACCAACAAAATAGTAACTAAAACTACACCTACAAGGATAGCTAATTCAACAATAAAAACCACTAAACCGCCACCTTGGTCTTCCATTCTTGACAAGAATTCACCAAATAGAGCAAAAGGCAAACGAGCAATGATACCAATCATGATAATTAAAGATATCCCGTTTCCAATTCCTTTATCTGTAATCTTTTCACCAAGCCACATTACAAACATAGTTCCAGTAACTAAAACTATGATAGCTGTTACATAAAACATAAATGATATTGCTGCATCTGGTACAAATGGGTAAAAAGCCTCAGAAGGCATCTGACTTACAAGGTTAGAAATATAAGCCGGAGCTTGTAATCCAGTTACCAAAATAGTTAACCAACGAGTAATCTGATTGATTTTTTTTCTTCCACTTTCTCCTTCTTTTTGAAGACGTTGAAAAAATGGAACCGCCATACCTAACAACTGAATTACGATAGAAGCGGAGATATAAGGCATTATACCCAATGCAAAAATAGATGCTTGAGAAAATGCACCTCCAGAGAACATATCTAATAATCCTAATAAACCTTCTTGGGAATTACTTTTAAATTGTCCAAGCATACTTGGATCAATACCAGGAATCACAATATGTGATCCCAATCGGTATATGATTACAATGAGAATAGTATAAATTATTCTTTTTCGTAATTCTTCAATCCTATATATGTTTTTTATTGTTTCAATCAGTCGTTTCATGTAATATTAAATTTTTGTTGCAGTTCCACCATTAGATTCGATAGCTGCAACGGCAGTTGCAGAGAAAGCATTAGCAACTACATTAATTTTTGCAGTAAGAGTACCTTTGCCTAATACCTTGATAATTTCACTTTTGCTAATTAACCCATGATTTTGAAGTACTTCATGTGTGAAATCAACAATATTAAAATCATCATGTAATCTTTGAAGTGTACTGATATTAATTGCAGTATATTCAATTCGATTAATATTTTTGAAACCGCCTTTTGGAACACGTCTATAAAGAGGCATTTGACCACCTTCAAATCCTCCCTTACTTGAGTATCCAGAACGTGATTGTGCACCTTTATGACCTCTTCTAGCAGTACCACCACCACCAGAACCTTGACCGCGACCCAATCTTTTGTTCTCTTTTGTAGAACCAGTTGCGGGTTTAAGATTAGATAAATTCATATTTGTATTTTTCTAAATTCGTTATAATTATAATTCTTCAACCTTTAAAAGGTGTTGTACTTTATTAATCATTCCCATTATCTGTGAAGATCCCTCCACTTCAATCGGACGATTCATACGAGTAATACCAAGAGCCTTAAGAGTACGTTTTTGACGTTCTGGACGATCGATACCACTTTTAACTTGAGTGATTTTATACTTTTGCATTACAATAATTTTTATTTTTACTATCAAAAACATGCAAAATTAATAAAAATCTGCATATTTACAAAATAATTTAATGAAAAATCTCAGTTGGGTTATCCGTTGAAAACCTTGTTAAGATCAATTCCACGAAGTTGTGCTACAGTATAAGGATCGCGCATTTGTGCTAAAGCATCAAAAGTAGCTTTTACCACACTATGTGGATTAGAAGATCCTTTTGATTTAGCGAGTACGTCCTTCACTCCAACACTCTCTAGAACAGCACGCATAGCACCACCAGCAATTACTCCAGTTCCTGACGCTGCAGGACGAAGTAAAACTAATGAACCACTATACTTACCTTCTTGAGCATGAGGTACAGTTCCTTTTAAAACAGGAACTTTAATGAGATTTTTCTTAGCATCATCGATGCCTTTTGCAATAGCGGCGGTTACTTCTTTAGCTTTACCTAAACCATAACCAACTACTCCATTTTCGTTTCCAACAACGACAACAGCGGAAAAACTGAACGTACGTCCACCTTTAGTTACTTTAGTAACACGTTGGATACTTACTAAACGATCTTTAAATTCGATATCGCTAGATTTTACTTTTTTTACATTTGCGTTTGGCATAGCTTATAATTAGAATATTAAACCACCTTCTCTAGCACCTTCTGCTAAAGATTTAACTCGACCATGATATAAATAGCCGTTTCTGTCAAAAACGACATTTGAAATTCCAGCTTCTAGAGCTCTTTCAGCAAGGTTTTTACCAACCAATTTTGCTTTTTCACTCTTAGTAACTTTGGATTCACTTATTGCAGGAATTGCAGAAGATGAAGCAACTAAAGTTGTGCCACTTAAATCATCAATGATTTGAGCATAAATTTGTTTGTTGCTTCTATAAACTGAAAGACGTAATTGTTCAGGAGTTCCTTTAACAATTTTGCGAATTCTGAGTTTAATCCGATTTCTTCTGAACTCTTTTTTATTTTTAATAGCCATTTCTCTTTAAAATTAAATCGTTTTCTTAAAACTTTATTTTTTATCAGCTGATTTTCCAGCTTTTTTACGAAGAACTTCACCTTGAAAACGGATACCTTTTCCTTTGTATGGTTCAGGTTTACGATAAGAGCGAATTTTTGCAGCTACCTGTCCTAAAAGTTGTTTATCAATACTTTTTAGAACAATTAAAGGATTTTTTCCTTTTTCAGCAATTGCTTCAGCTTTTATTTCATTGGGAAGTTGAAAAATAATGTTATGCGAATATCCTAATGCAAGATCCAAATTTTGTCCAGTAACGGTTGCTCGATAACCAACACCAACGATTTCTTGTACAACGGTAAATCCTTCGGATACACCTTTAACCATATTGAAAACGAGAGATCTGTATAATCCATGCATCGCTCTATGACGTTGTTGCTCGGTAGCTCTATTTAAAGTTAACACATTGCCCTCAACCGATAATGAGATTGCAGGGTCAACGGCTTGAGTAAGCTCTCCAAGTGGACCTTTAACGGTAACAACATTATTTTTATTTACGATAATTTCTACACCTTTAGGTAGTGAAATAGGAAGTTTTCCAATTCTTGACATAATTTTCTCCTCCTTTTTTTATTAACTAATGTAACAAATTACTTCACCGCCCATTTTATTCAAACGTGCTTCTTTATCTGTAGTAAGTCCTTTAGATGTAGAAATTATTGCAATTCCTAGACCATTTAAAACACGAGGTAAGTTGTCGGCAGAAACATATCGTCTCAAACCAGGTTTACTAACTCTTTCTAATGTTTTAATCGCACTTTGTTTTGTACCAGGATGATATTTCAATGCTATCTTGATGTTTCCTGGATTTTTGTCATCCTCAAATTTATAATTAAGGATATATCCTTTTTCAAACAAAATTTTAGTAATCTCTTTTTTTATGTTTGAAGTAGGTACTTCTACCATCTTATGATTTGCCATCACGGCATTACGTATTCTGGTTAAGTAATCTGAAATTGGATCAGTGTTCATTTCTTCGATCTTTGTTTTAATAAATTACCAACTTGCTTTTTTAACTCCTGGTATCAATCCTTGAGATGCCATTTCTCTGAAGTTGATGCGTGAAACACCAAAATCTCTCATATAACCTTTAGGACGACCAGTTAACTGACAACGATTATGTTTTCTAATAGGGTTTGAATTATAAGGTAATTTTTGCAACCCAATGTAATCGCCAGCCTCTTTTAGTGCAATTCGTTTAGCCTCAAATTTTTCGGCCATTTGTGCTCGTTTAATTTCACGAGCTTTAATTGATTCCTTTGCCATTTATAATCTTTATTTTTGATTTTTAAAAGGTAAACCAAAGTTTTTCAATAGAGACATACATTCTGCATCCGACTTAGCAGTAGTCACAAATGTAATATCCATACCATTGATTTTCATGATTTTATCTATTTCCAACTCTGGAAAAATAATTTGTTCTGATACGCCTAAAGTGTAATTACCTTTTCCATCAAAACCTTTATCGTTGATCCCTTTAAAGTCGCGAATACGAGGAATTGAAACAGATACTAAGCGATCTAAAAATTCGTACATTTTATCTCCACGTAAAGTAACACGAGCACCAATTGGCATTCCTTTTCTTAACTTGAAATTTGAAATATCTTTCTTAGATTTTGTAGGGACTGCTTTTTGACCAGCAATAGTAGTCATTTCTACAATAGCAGTATCTAAAATTTTCTTATCAGCAATTGCTGAACCTAAACCTTGGTTTAGAGAAATTTTTAGCAGTTTTGGCACTCTCATAACCGTTTTGAAATCATATTCTTTAGTTAATGCAGGAATGATTTCTTGATAATATTTATCTTTTAATCTTGGTGAATAAGCCATTATTTAATCTCCTCTCCACTTTTTTTGGAATAACGAATTAATTTTCCATCAGAATTAATACGACGACCAGTTCTTGTTGCTACTCCTTTTGCTTCTACGAGCATAAGGTTTGAAATATTGATTGGTGCTTCTATCTTAGCAATACCACCTTGAGGCATTTTTGCATTAGGTTTAGTATGTTTAGATATTATATTAACACCTTCAACAAGCGCACGAAGTTTTGAAACTTCTACTTTGAGGACTTTGCCAGTCGCTCCTCGAGAATCACCAGCAATAACTTTTACTGTATCTCCTTTTTTGATATGCAATTTTGCGCACATAAGTTGATGTTTTTTCTCTTTCTAATTAAAGCACTTCTGGTGCTAATGATACTATTTTCATAAATTGTTTCTCGCGTAATTCACGAGCAACAGGTCCAAAGATACGTGTTCCACGAATCTCTTCGGTTGCGGTTAAAAGAACGCAGGCATTGTCATCGAAGCGAATATAACTTCCATCTTTTCTACGAACTTCTTTTTTAGTTCTAACTATTACTGCTTTGGATACAGTACCTTTTTTTACGGTACCAGATGGGATAGCATCTTTTATCGAAACAATAATTTTATCGCCTACGGATGCATAACGTTTTTTAGTACCACCAAGTACTCTAATGCACAAAACTTCTTTTGCACCACTATTATCGGCTACTCTTAATCTTGATTCTTGTTGTATCATAACTACTTAGCTCTTTCAATAATTTCTACTAATCTCCAGCGCTTGCTTTTGCTCAAAGGTCTGGTTTCCATAATACGAACGGTGTCGCCAATATTACAATCATTGTTTTCATCATGGGCTGCAAATTTGGTAGATTTTTTCAAAAACTTACCATATTTTGCATGTTTCAATTTTCTCTCTACAGAGACCACGATAGTTTTTTGCATTTTATTGCTTACAACGATACCTTCCCTTACTTTTCTTAAATTACGTTCCATATAAGGTTTCTTAATTTGTTTACGCCTATTTTCTAATTTGATTCTTACGTTTAGTAAGTTCAGTTTTTAATCTGGCAATTGTTTTACGGTACTCTTTTATTTTATTAGGATTCTCAATTGGTGTAACTGCATGATTAATTTTTAGTTTAACCAATTGTTTTTGTTCCTGTTCAAGTCTTTCAAGAAGATCATTCATTGAAAGTTCTTTAATTTCGCTTTGTTTCATTGATCTTAAATTGTTTCTTCTGTATAATCTCTTCTAACTACAAACGAAGTAAGGACAGGTAATTTTTGAGCAGCTAACCTTAATGCTTCTTTAGCAACAGCCATTGGTACACCTTCTGCTTCAAATAAAATTCTACCTGGAGAAATTCTAGCAACAAATAATTCTGGTGCTCCTTTACCTTTACCCATACGTACTTCAGCGGGTTTTTTGGTCACAGGTTTATCTGGAAATACTCTAATCCAGATTTGACCCTCTCTTTTCATATAACGGGTCATTGCCTGACGTGCAGCTTCAATTTGACGGCCTGTCATCCAACATTCATCAAGAGATTTTAATGCAAAAGTTCCAAAAGCAATTTCGCTTCCTCTTTTTGCAAACCCTTTCATTCTGCCTTTTTGCTGCTTTCTAAATTTGGTTTTTTTTGGTTGTAACATCGATATTTAATTTAATCGTTGATGTAAACTCTAATTTATTTTCTTCTACGTTGAGGTCTTCTATTATTTGGATTGTTTCCGCCAAAAGAAGATTTAGACTCTTTCTCGTCTAGATTATTTATAAAAAGGTCTTTCTTTCCATAAACTAATCCTTTACATACCCACACTTTAACGCCAATACGACCATAAGTGGTATGAGCTTCTGCAAGTGCATAGTCAATTTCCGCACGTAACGTATGTAGAGGAGTTCTACCTTCTTTAAAGTGCTCGCTACGAGCCATTTCAGCTCCACCTACACGTCCAGATATAGTAACTTTAATTCCTTCTGCACCAGTACGCATTGTTGATGCAATACTTGTTTTTACAGCTTTACGATACGATACTCTACCTTCAATTTGACGAGCGATGTTTTGAGCTACTAAAACGGCATCCAATTCTGGGCGTTTAATCTCAGATATATTAATTTGAATATCTTTGTTTGTAACTTTTTTTAACTCCTCTTTCAATTTATCAACTTCTTGACCGCCTTTTCCAATAATCAACCCTGGACGAGCAGTGTTGATCGTAATGGTAACGATTTTCAAAGTTCTTTCGATATAAATTTTAGAGATACCTGCCTTTTGAAGACGAGCGTTTAAGTATTGTCTAATTTTAAAATCCTCAATTAGTTTTGCATCAGCATTATTTCCGCCAAACCAATTAGAATCCCAACCCCTAACGATACCAAGTCTTAGACTTATTGGATTTACTTTTTGTCCCATCTACTTTAATTTTTACTGTCAATTATTAATGTAATGTGGTTTGAGCGCTTTCTAACTCTGTATGCACGACCTTGAGGTGCGGTATGAATTCGTTTAAGCATTTTTCCACCATCTACGAATATTTCTTTGATGTACAAATTTGCATCTTCGATTCTTTCGCCTTCATTTTTTTGTTGCCAATTTGCAATGGCAGACAAAAGAAGCTTGCGAAGTTTTTCAGATGATTCTTTGCTGCTATATTTCAAGACATTCAAAGCTGGCTCAACCTTCATTCCTCTAATTAGATCTGCCATCAATCTAGTTTTACGAGGAGAAGTTGGGTTGTTTACCAAACGAGCCATATAAGTAGTTTTCTTACTTTCTTTATTTATTTCGGCTCTTAAGCGTTTACGTGCTCCCATTTTTTTACTATTTTCTTATTTTTTGCCTTTATCTTTACTACCTGCGTGGCCCCTAAAGTTACGAGTAGGAGAAAACTCACCGAGTTTATGACCTACCATATTTTCCGTAACATATACGGGAATAAACTTATTACCATTATGTACGGCAACAGTTTGACCAACAAAATCGGGAGTGATCATTGATGCACGTGACCATGTTTTAATTGTTCCTTTTTTTCCCGATTCTTGCGATTCTAAAACTCGTTTTTCGAGTTTATAATGAACATAAGGTCCTTTTTTTAACGAACGGCTCATAAATTGTTTCCTTTATCGTTATTTTTTTCTACTTTCGATTATATACTTGTTAGATCTACTCTTTGAAGATCTTGTTTTGTAACCTTTTGAAGGTAATCCTTTACGTGAACGTGGATGTCCTCCAGAAGAGCGACCTTCACCTCCACCCATTGGGTGATCAACAGGATTCATAACAACACCACGAACTCGTGGTCGACGTCCTTGCCAACGAGAACGACCAGCTTTACCAGATACTTCAAGATTATGCTCGATATTTGAACACATTCCAATTGTAGCTTTGCAGGTTGTTAATATCATACGTGTTTCCCCAGAAGGTAATTTCACGATTGCGTATTTACCATCACGTGATAATAATTGAGCATATGAACCGGCACTTCTTGCCATTTTGGCTCCTTGTCCGGGACGTAACTCAATGTTATGGATTACCGTACCAAAAGGCACTTCTGATAAAAATAATGTGTTTCCCAACTCAGGTGAAGCACCTACTCCAGACACCAACACTTGACCAACTTGAAGTCCGTGTGGAGCAATGATATAGCGTTTTTCACCATCTGCATATGCAAGTAAAGCAATACGAGCCGATCTATTAGGATCATACTCTATTGATTTAACAGTTGCAGGGATATTATCTTTATCTCTTTTAAAATCAATGACACGATACATTTTTTTATGTCCTCCTCCGAGGTATCTCATTGTCATTTTACCCGAGCTATTTCTACCACCTGAACGTTTTTGAGGAGTTAATAAACTTTTCTCAGGAGTTGCTGTAGTTATCTCGTCAAACGTGCTAATTAATTTAAAACGTTGACCGGGTGTTACTGGATTGAATTTCTTTAAAGCCATTCCTTAAATATTGCTATAAAAATCAATAATTTGACCATCTTTAATCTTCACGATTGCCTTTTTGAAGGTACTTTTTCTACCTACAATATAACCAGACTTCGTGTTTCTTGCAGTGCGTTTTCCACGTTGTATTAACGTATTAACTGCTTCAACTTTAACTTGATAAAGCTCTTCAACTGCATTTTTAATTTGATATTTATTGGCCTTTCTATCTACCACAAAACCATAGCAGTTATTTTTCTCTCCTGCTGCGGTTACCTTTTCAGTGATAATAGGCTTAATAATAGTGTTCATGCCTTACTTGTTAATATTTTTTACTCTTCAGTTGTATTCAAATTGTTTATTTTCTCAATCGCACTTTCAAAAAATACAATAGTGTCTGAATTTAAAACATCATAAGTGTTTAAATCAGAGACATTTACCGTATTTACCTTTTTTAAATTACGAGAGGACAAATATACGTTTTTAATTGATTCGGTAACCACAAATAATATTTTTTTATCAACAAGTTTAAAATTGTTCAATAAAGAAATAATATCTTTAGTTTTTGGAGTTTCTAAAGAGTAATCTTCTAATACAAGAATTTGATTGGCTCTGTTTTTAATGGACAATGCAGAGAAACGTGCTAAACGTTTTACTTTTTTGTTCAATTTAAAACTATAATCGCGTGGATGTGGTCCGAATGCTCTAGCTCCACCAGGGAAAAGTGGTGATTTAATACTTCCTGATCTTGCACCACCAGTACCTTTTTGTTTTTTTAATTTACGAGTACTACCCGATACTGTAGATTTCTCAAGTGAACTATGAGTTCCTTGACGACGGTTTGCCAAAAGTTGTTTAACATCAAGCCAGATAACGTGATCATTAGGCTCAATATTGAATACTTCTTCGTTTAAAGCTACAGATTTAGAAGATATACTTCCGTCAGTTTTATATACTTTTAACTCCATCTCTCAATTTTTAAATAGGTACCTTTTGGCCCTGGTACAGAACCTTTAACAACTAATAAGTTTTGTTCAGGAACAACTTTAAGAACCTCTAAGTTAAGGACTTTAACTTTTTGATTACCCATTCTTCCAGCCATTCTCATGCCTTTAAATACACGTGAAGGATAAGAAGAAGCTCCTAATGAACCTGGTGCACGTAAACGATTATGTTGACCGTGAGTTTGACCACCAACACCGGAGAATCCATGACGTTTTACAACCCCTTGAAATCCTTTTCCTTTAGCGTGACCTGTTACGTCAACATACTCTCCTTCAGCAAAAACAGAAACGTTAATTTCTTCGCCAAAGCTTTTTCTGTGCTCAATTTCGAAACGGGAAAACTCCATAATTATACGTTTTGGAGTAGTTCCAGCTTTTTTAAAATGTCCTTTCAAAGGACTGTTTGTGTTTTTCTCTTTTTTTTCGCCGAATGCTAGTTGAATTGCTTCATAACCATCATTTTCAATGGAGCGAACTTGAGTGACAACACAAGGACCAGCTTCGATAACGGTGCATGGTATGTTTTTACCAGAGGCATCAAATATGCTAGTCATTCCAACTTTTTTGCCAATTAATCCTGACATTGTTTTTTGTTTAACTTGTTTGTACTAATAACTGAACGATACTTAACTTACACTTTAATTTCTACTTCAACGCCGCTAGGTAATTCGAGTTTCATCAATGCGTCAATTGTTTTTGACGAAGTACTATAAATATCTAGTACTCTTTTGTAGGTTGATAACTCAAATTGTTCTCTCGACTTTTTGTTAACAAATGTAGATCTGTTAACAGTAAAAATCTTTTTTTGTGTAGGCAGAGGTATCGGACCATTCACAACTGCACCGGCAGTTCTTACGGTCTTTACGATCTTTAAAGCTGATTTATCAACTAAATTATGATCGAACGATTTTAATTTAATTCTAATTCTCTGATTCACGATATTTATTTATTTGGTTTTCGTTTATTTTTGTTCTAAGACACTCTTTGCGATATGCTCTGGAGTAGCTGCATAGTGACTTAATTCCATGGTAGAACTTGCTCTACCAGAAGACTGAGTTCTTAAGTTAGTTACATATCCAAACATCTCAGCTAGTGGAACTTTTACATTTATAATTTGAGATGCAATTCTTGACTCAATATTTTCAATAATAGCTCTTCTTCGATTTAAGTCGCCTGTGATATTTCCCACATAATCCGTAGGTGTATTGATTTCAACACTCATAATTGGTTCTAACAAGACTTTAGAAACTTTTTTACAAGCTTCTTTGAATGCAATACTAGCACAGATCTCGAAAGAAAGAGCATCGGAATCGACATTATGATAGGATCCGTCTAATAATTTTACTTTTAAATTCTCAACTGGATAACCAGCTAAAGGTCCGTTTAAAATTGCATTTTTAAATCCTTTTTGAATTGCAGGAATAAACTCTTTTGGGATGTTACCTCCTTTTACTTCATTTATGAACTGTAATCCAACAACGCCATCATCAGCAGGTCCCATTTCAAATATGATGTCTGCAAACTTACCTCTACCACCAGATTGTTTTTTATAAACTTCTCTATGTTGGGTTGAGCCAGTAATTGCTTCGTGATAAGCAACTTGGGGATTCCCTTGATTACATTCTACCTTGAACTCTCTTCTAAGACGGTCTACAATAATATCTAAATGTAATTCACCCATTCCACTAATAATTGTTTGACCAGAAGTTTCGTCCGTTTTAACAGTAAAAGTTGGATCTTCTTCCGCAAGTTTATGAAGTCCCATGGACAATTTATCTAAATCGTCTTTTGTTTTAGGTTCAATTGCAATGGCAATAACTGGGTTTGGAAATTCGATACTTTCAAGAACGATCGGATGTTTTTCATCGCAAAGAGTATCTCCAGTGCGGATTTCTTTAAACCCAATAGCGACTCCGATATCACCGGCTTCAATAAAATCAATTGGATTCTGTTTATTGGCGTGCATTTGAAGCAATCTAGAAATACGTTCTTTTTTACCGGAAGTACTATTTAACACGAAACTACCAGCATCTAATCTACCAGAATACACTCTAAAAAAGCAAATTCTTCCTACATAAGGATCTGTAGCAATTTTAAATGCTAATGCTGAAAAAGGTTGTTTTTCGTTAATTATACGAACTTCTTCCTTTTCTGTGTCTGGATTAATACCTGTAACAGAATATTTATCCACTGGACTAGGCAAATATCTTAGAACAGCATCTAATAATCTCTGTACTCCTTTGTTTTTGAAAGCAGAGCCGCAAAAGACTGGAGTAATAGTCATATTAATAGTAGCCAAACGGATTGCTGTTACAATTTCATCAAATGTTATGGAGCTAGCATCGTCCATAAATTTTTCTAAAAGGACATCACTTTGTTCAGCTACAGCTTCAATTAGAATGTTTCGATAAGTATCTACATCATCTACCATGTCTTCAGGAACAGGTATTTCTCTAATTTGAACTCCTTTAGGATCTTCATCCCAGATATACGCTTTGTTTTCGACCAAGTCAACTATTCCAGAAAAAGTCTCTTCGGAACCGATAGGTAATTGCATAGGAATCGCATTTGCTCCTAAACGTTTCTTAATTTGATCGACCACTTGATAAAAATCAGCGCCAGCTCTATCCATTTTGTTTACAAATGCTAAACGAGGCACTTTGTACTTGTCCGCTTGGCGCCAAACAGTCTCAGATTGTGGTTCTACACCACCTACGGCACAAAAAAGAGCTACCGCACCATCTAAAACACGAAGAGAACGCTCAACTTCAACTGTAAAATCTACGTGTCCTGGAGTATCAATAATATTAATCTTATGTTCGACATTATTTAAGTTCCAAAACACAGTGGTTGCAGCTGAAGTAATGGTAATACCACGTTCTTGCTCCTGAACCATCCAGTCCATAGTAGCAGTTCCTTCGTGGACTTCTCCAAGTTTATAACTCTTACCAGTATAATACAAAATACGCTCGGTAGTAGTAGTTTTACCGGCGTCAATATGAGCCATAATTCCAATATTTCTCGTAAGTTTAAGTTCGTTGCTCATTGTAGTGTATTATAACTTTTTTGTGTTGGTAATTAATTTAGTATTATTCATTAAAATTTGAAGTGAGAGAACGCTTTGTTGGCATCAGCCATACGGTGCATATCTTCTTTTCTTTTAAAAGCTGCTCCTTCTTCTTTGTATGCAGCCATGATCTCTTGCGCCAATTTTAAAGACATGGATTTATCATGACGTTTACGTGAAAATAAAATCATGTTTTTCATCCCAATTGACGATTTACGATCCGCACGAATTTCGGATGGAATTTGGAATGTAGCCCCACCAATACGTCTACTTCTTACTTCAACAGAAGGAGTAACATTGGCTAATGCTTTTTTCCATACTTCCAAACCATCTTCTTTGGTTTTTTCGCCTACAATTGCAATTGCATCGTAGAAAATAGTGTAGGCGGTGTTTTTCTTCCCTTGTAACATCAAATTGTTTACAAATTTTGTAACGAGTGTATCGTTAAATTTTGGATCTGGAAGAATAATTCTTTTTTTAGGTGTTGCCTTTCTCATGTTTTGGAAATGCTAATTTTTTTTAATACGATTACTTTTTCTTTGGTCTCTTTGTACCATACTTTGATCTTCTTTGGTTTCGACCATCCACGCCTGATGTGTCGAGTGCACCACGAATAATGTGGTATCTTACACCTGGTAAATCTTTAACACGACCACCACGAATCATAACGATTGAGTGTTCTTGCAAGTTGTGTCCTTCTCCTGGAATATAAGCATTAACCTCTTTTCCATTGGTTAATCTTACCCTTGCTACTTTTCTCATTGCTGAGTTTGGTTTTTTCGGTGTTGTAGTGTAAACTCTTACACAAACCCCGCGTCGCTGAGGACAACCATCAAGTGCAGGAGACTTGCTTTTGTAGACTAATTTTTGTCTTCCTTTTCTTACTAATTGCTGAATTGTAGGCATTTTCCTCTTTATTTGTTTTCAGTTCAATATATTAACTACCCAATTTTATTTGGGACTGCAAAGGTAATACTTATTTTCATAAAATCAAGGGATTGCATAAAAAAAAATCAACTTTTTCATCCAACCTCTATTTTAACAATCAATTTAACAATTTTTTCAATGCTCTTTGTAATGAAATGTTGAAATCAAATATTTTTTCAGCAACGAACTTTATATTTATATATTAACGAGTATCGATAATAATTCGACATTTTTCTGTAAATTTGCAATTATTATTTCAGCAAGCCACATAATGACATTAAACGAAATTTTTTTAGATGATTTAAATCCAGTGCAAAAAGAAGCTGCTAAAGCTTTTAATGGTCCTACATTGATCATTGCTGGAGCTGGTTCGGGAAAGACTAGAGTACTTACGTATCGCATTGCGTATATGATCCAACAAAAGGTGGACCCATTCAATATCCTATCGCTTACTTTCACAAACAAGGCAGCTAAGGAGATGAAAGAGAGAATCACAAAGCTGATAGGAGGTAATGAAGCTAAAAACGTTTGGATGGGAACTTTTCACTCGGTTTTTGCTCGAATTTTAAGAAGCGAAGCAGAACTTTTAGGTTATTCACCATCCTTTACAATCTTTGACACGGACGACTCGAAAAGCCTATTAAAATCTATTTCCAAGGAGTTGGATTTAGATACAAAAATATACACTCCAGGATATTTGATTGGTCGAATTTCTATGGCCAAAAACAATTTAATTTCCCATACAGAATACAATCAAAACACGGAAATACAAACAACCGACAGAACATCAAATAGAGCAAGAACAGGAGAAGTGTATTCGATTTATAATAATCGATTAAAAAAGTCGAATGCGATGGACTTTGATGATTTGCTGTATAATACAAATATTTTATTCAGAGACTATCCTGAGGTTTTATTCAAATACCAACAGAAATTTAAATATATTTTAGTAGATGAGTATCAAGACACCAATCATGCTCAATACTTAATTCTAAAAAAACTTTCGGCAGCAAATGAAAACATCTGTGTTGTTGGCGATGATGCACAAAGCATATATGCTTTTCGGGGTGCCAACATTCAAAATATTTTAAATTTCAAAAAGAACTATCCGGATTATAAATTATTCAAATTAGAACAAAACTATCGATCTACCAAAAACATTGTAAATGGGGCCAATAGTTTGATTAAAAACAACCAAAAACAGATTGAAAAAATAATTTGGACATCGAATCAAGAGGGAGAAAAAATTACCATTATTGAAAATGAAAATGAAAACAGCGAAGGTAAAAAAGTTGCACAATCTATTGATCTTGCAGTAAAAGAATATGAAATGCAATTTTCAGATTTTGCAATACTTTATAGAACCAACGCTCAATCGAGATCATTTGAAGAGGCTTTGCGAAAACTCAACATCCCTTATCAAATTTTTGGAGGTTTGTCATTCTACAAAAGAAAAGAGATTAAAGATCTTATAGCTTACTTTAGACTCACCATCAACCATACAGACGAAGAGGCTCTCAAAAGGATAATCAATTATCCTGCTAGGGGACTTGGACAAACCACCCTAGAGAAAATTATTGCAAAAAGTGGGGAAACTGGTGCTTCTATGTGGTCTATCATTTCTAATCCGAAAAATTATTCTTTGAATGTAAATTACCCAACTGCAGAAAAATTGATGGATTTTTCGTCTATGATTGAGAGTTTTAGTGCTCAATTAAAAACTACAAATGCCTACGAATTAGGACTTTTAATAGCACAATCATCGGGAATCATTAAAGATTTACAAGAAAAAAATGCAGATGAGCCAGAACACCTCCAAAACCTTGAAGCACTCCTAAATGCCATTCAAGATTTTGTGGAATCCGAAGAAGAAGAGGATAATTCATCGAATCAGTTAAAGTCTCTTGAACTATTTATCAATGAAGTATCATTAATGACCGATTTAGAAGAGACATCCAAACAAAACTCCAAAGAGGTTGACACAAACAAAGTCTCATTAATGACCATTCACAGTGCAAAAGGGCTAGAATTTCCATATGTTTATATTGTGGGGTTGGAAGAAAATCTATTTCCTTCGTTTATGGCATCTGGTTCAAGGAGTGAATTAGAAGAGGAACGAAGACTTTTTTATGTAGCTTTAACCCGTGCTGAGAAAAAAGTTTTCTTAAGCTATGCTCAAGGAAGAATGCGATGGGGACAGTATCAGTTTTGTGAACCAAGTCGCTTTATTGAAGAAATTGACTCTTCTTTTATTAATTACTTGAGTACAACGGAGACGAATACACCAAGCAAACCAGCATCTACTTCCCAGTATTCACAAAAATTATCCT
Source organism: uncultured Lentimicrobiaceae bacterium (assembly GCA_964653595.1). Classification (GTDB taxonomy): domain Bacteria; phylum Bacteroidota; class Bacteroidia; order Bacteroidales; family WCHB1-69; genus JBAXTE01. The sequence continues at coordinate 4,217 of CAZZHH010000045.1, read as the reverse complement.
TTAAGATAGAGCCTAAATTGAAGAGCAATCCAACACCAATGCAGAGTTCAAAAGGTGGATTACCAAATCTTAAACGGATGGATAGTTTACAAGCTTCATCCAATCAAAAAGAGTCCACAAATAATCAAAACATCATTATAGGGCAACAGGTTACTCACGAAAAATTTGGGATTGGAGAAGTAATATGTGTAGAGGGAGAAGGCTCTAATAAAAAAGCTATAATATTTTTTGATGGGATTGGAGAAAAAACACTACTTTTGCAATTTGCTAAACTAACTATCGTTTAGCTTTTAAAAGAATTTCTGAGCTTAAAAAAATTGAGTACAGAAAATAAAATATTTTAAAAATCATTTTTGTTTTTAAAAAAAAGAAAAAATAATATGGAATATAATACTGGAAGAGACTATCTATCTATCAAGGAGTATGGCAGAAATGTCAAAAAGATGGTTTCTCATGTTTTAACGATAGAAGATCGTGATAAAAGGAGCCAATTGGCTAAGTCGATAATTAAGGTGATGTCTCAACTTAATCCTAACAACAAAGATTCGGATGATTATTGGCACAAACTATGGGATCATTTGTATATTATTTCTGATTTCAAACTAGATATTGACTCACCTTATCCAATGCCTGAACCATCCATGCTTGCTAAAAGGCCAGAACCGATAGCCTATCCAAAAAACAAGATTAGATTTCGTCATTATGGAAAAACGATAGAGCATATGATTGCAAAAGCAAGCAAGATGGAAGAGGGCGAAGAACGAAAAGCATTTATTGCTGTGATTGGCAATCATTTAAAAAAGCTATATATCACATGGAATAGAGACTCTGTAAGTGATGATTTGATTATTGATCATTTGGCATTACTATCTAATGGCAATTTAAGATTAGATGAAAATTATCAATTAACTAAAACCCATGACATCATTGTCCAAAACAATCAGGCTCCAGTAGATACATCCCTAATTTCTTTAAAAAACAGTGCTCGAAATAAGAAAAAAGGTGGGCAACAGAACAATCAAAAAAACAATAATCAGAAGAATTTTAAAAAGAAATATCAACCAAAATAAACGGATCTTGTTATGTCATCCACATTAATTCTTGAGGCGAATAATATTGTAAAGACATACGCGAACCATATTGCGTTGGACAATGTTAGTATTAATATTAAGGAAAATAGTATTTTTGGAATGTTAGGACCAAATGGTGCTGGCAAAACCTCCTTTATACGAATTATCAACCAAATTACAGCTCCTGATTCAGGAACAATATTATTCAATGGAGTTCCTCTTAACAAAAATCACATTTACGATATCGGTTATTTGCCCGAAGAGAGAGGATTGTACAAAAAGATGAAGGTTGGCGAACAATCCATATACTTGGCTCAACTTAAAGGTCTATCGAGATCCGAAGCGATAAAACGTCTTAAATATTGGTTTGAGAAATTTGAAATTACCAGTTGGTGGAATAAAAAAGTAGAAGAGTTATCCAAGGGGATGCAACAAAAAATTCAATTTATCATCACTGTAATACATAACCCAAAATTTTTAATTTTTGATGAGCCATTTAGTGGATTTGACCCAATTAATGTAAACATTCTGAAAGAAGAAATTTTGCAACTTAAGAAAAATGGATCTACCATCATCTTTAGCACGCACAACATGGCTTCTGTTGAGGAAATTTGCGACGAAATTGTACTCTTGAACAAATCAAAAGTAATATTGGAAGGAGACGTAGACGAGATTAAAGAGAGATATAAATCTAATTTATATAATATTGAAATTACAACTCCCGATTTTTCAGTAAAAGATATTATTCCTGAAAATTATCAGATAATAAAAGAGGAAACTGACAGGAATAAAACAAAATTAAGAATCAGAATTCCCAATACCGTTAAAGCGAATGATCTCATTAATTTGTTCATAGGCAAAGTAGACATTCATACTTTTAATGAAATTTTGCCAACCATGAATGAAGTTTTTATATCGAGTATTAAGTGTAAATCGCAATCAAAAATTTACCATAAAGAAGATGAGTAATATTACTTTAATAATTAAGAGAGAGTATTTAACTCGTGTAAAGAAGAAGTCTTTTATCATAATGACGATCCTTGGACCAATCTTAATGGCTGCATTGATGATAGTCCCTGTAATCATATCAAGGATGTCTGATGAGCAAAAAACCATTGCTGTAATTGATGAACATGGATGGTATAAAGGAGCGATGGGTTCGGACAATGAAGTTAAATTTATAGACATTAACACTCCCATTGAGGAAGCCAAAGTCCATCTACATAATGGCAAATATGATGCTTTGCTAGTTGTTCCGAAGAACGATGTGCCTAATAGAGCATATCTATTCACCAACAAACAGCTTGGGTTGGGAGTGAAATCTCACATTCAAAACACGATGAAATATATTCTTGAGAAACATTTCATCGAGCAATATTGTGATCTTGATATGGATGCTAATCGTTCTATTGAAGCAAACAACAGAATTATGATAGATCATCGGACCATAAATGAATCGGGGAAAGAAGAGTCAAGCTCAACGGAGATTAACACATTTCTTGGGCTAATTTCGGGCATTATCATTTACTTTTTCGTCTTTTTGTTTGGTTCTCAAGTCATGAGAGGTGTTATTGAAGAAAAGACTAGTCGGATTATAGAAGTTATTGTATCTTCGGTAAAACCAATTCAATTAATGTTTGGAAAAATTATTGGTATTGCGTTTGTTGGTCTTACTCAATTTTTGCTTTGGATTATTTTCACATTTACTCTAGTTACTACATTTCAAGCAATTCAACCGGATATTTTTTCACAAAAAAACACAAAACCTAATACTACCATTTCAAGCAATAAATCTTTTCTCATGAATGATTCGAAAACAACAATTTCGGATCCTACTTCTATCTCAAAACAAGATATGGTAAACGAGTTAAGTGAATCGATAAAAAACATCAACTTTGGGGTAATGATTTTTATGTTTTTGTTTTATTTTATAGGGGGGTATCTACTTTACGGGTCTCTTTTTGCGGCTATAGGCTCAGCAGTAGACAATGAAGCGGACACACAACAATTTATGCTTCCCATTACAATACCCCTGATATTTGCCCTTGTCATGGCTCAATTTGTGACAAATAATCCGAGCGGCCCAGTTGCCTATTGGCTATCAATAATTCCTTTTACCTCTCCTATCATTATGATGATTAGAATACCATTTGGCGTTCCTATTCATGAAGTAATATTATCTATGACCTTATTGACGTTTGGATTTATTTTTACTACTTGGCTGGCTGCTAAAATATTTAGAACTGGAATCCTAATGTACGGTAAAAAAGCAAATTATAAAGAAGTTTGGAAATGGTTACGCTATAAAAACTAAGAAAATGAAACTATCGATTATCATTCCTGCATACAACGAAGAACATACAATTCACTTAATATTAAACAAGGTATTAGAGGTAGAACTAATTGAAAGTATTGAAAAGGAAATTATTATAGTAAATGATTGTTCAAAAGACAACACACAAAAGGTACTAGAAGAATATATTAACAACCACTCTGATGTTCATTTTCAACTGTTTAATCAGCCAGTTAACAAAGGAAAAGGAGCTGCAATACATAAAGGGATAGAGCTTGCAACTGGGGATTTTATCCTAGTTCAAGATGCAGATTTAGAATATGACCCTAAGGAATATAATATACTTTTAAGACCAATAATGGATGGTTTTGCGGATGTAGTGTATGGATCCCGATTTATGGGAGGCAAGCCGCATCGAATTCTATTCTTTTGGCATAGCATTGGAAATAAAATGCTAACCTTTGCATCCAATATGTTTACCAATTTAAATTTGACAGACATGGAAACTTGTTACAAAATTTTCCGTGCTGACATTCTTAAGTCATTATATCTTAAAGAGTGTAGATTTGGATTTGAACCAGAAGTCACAGCAAAAACGGCCCGCATCAAAGGAGTAAGAATATATGAAGTAGGTATATCGTATTATGGGAGAACCTATCTAGAGGGTAAAAAAATCAGCTGGAAAGACGGATTTAGGGCAATTTGGTGTATTTTAAAATACAATCTTTTTAGTAGAAAATACTTGAAAGGATAAATAGTCAAAAAATTGTAATTGTCTAATTAGGGCTTGCTGAAAAACTTTCAAACAACTTATTATCAACACCATATATAACAACTATTCAAAATCAAGTGCA
>CAZZHH010000044.1:0-26100 GCA_964653595.1 uncultured Lentimicrobiaceae bacterium | reverse complement strand
AATTGTAGAAGGGTTTTATCCTGAATTCATAGCTCAGTTGGTTAGAGTCCCGAATAAGATACTCTAGCTATCGCATCTTGCGATACCAAGAGTATCTTATTCGGGATTAATCAGAGGGTCTCAGTCCCGAATTACCATTTTTTAGGATAGCTAAAGCAGTACTTAAAAATCGTTATTCGGGATGAAGGGGGAGCTTTAAAATCAGAGAGTTACAGTTTTTACTGTAACTCTTTTTTGTTTATGTACACAAAAATTTGCACAAATGTTTTATGTTTACATTCTTTATTCAGAAAAGTTTGACAAGTACTACATCGGACATACAGACAATTTGGAGAATAGGTTATGGAGTCATAATAATACCGAAAGGCAAACATTTACCTCAAAATATCGGCCATGGACAATGGTTGCTGCTTTCGAGATAAATGAAAACAGAGTAGATGCAATTCATATTGAAAAGAAATTAAAACAAATGAAAAGCAAGATAATGCTCAAAAGAATTGTAGAAGGGTTTTATCCTGAATTCATAGCTCAGTTGGTTAGAGTCCCGAATTAGATACCCGAAAGCACAAGAATATACCTTGAAATGTCGAGAATGAGTTTGTTTAATTCCCCGGGTAGGCTCGAACTCCCGACCCATGGCGCTATAAGCGCCATTGCTCTACCTTAGTATTTTATACCTTCTTTTTCTTTAAAAGAGAAGTATTATAATAAAAAAAAGAGCTACTGTAAAGCAACTCTTTTTGTATCCCCGGGGAGGCTCGAACTCCCGACCCATTGATTAAGAGTCAATTGCTCTACCAACTGAGCTACGGAGACATCTGATTTTATCGAATGCAAAGGTACATTTTTTATATATATTATCAAAAAAAGTTTTTTGAAAAGACGTTTTTATGGATATTATAAAGACTATTCATAAAAGCTTAAATGTTGATTTGTAATAGATTAACATTTCCATGGATGGTATTTATTTTTGTTCAATGTAATATTGAATACTTTTGTGTCATATTATTAATTTGAAGATGAATAATGATTTTTCACTGCCAATATTTTGGAGGTGAATAAGCTCAGCAAAAGTTGATGGTTTTAATCCCATCATGTTAAACACATCTTTAAATAAAATTAAGATTTATATTCATAAAATAAAGTATCTTTGAGGAAATTTAGAATCAAAAGCTAAAATAAAGGATAATGCGAAATTTGAATTCAAAAAGTAAATTTCTGATTTTCAAGAATGTGAAAGACCGCGACGCCTTTCTCCGATAAGCTATACCCACTAATTACCCAATTTTTCAAGTTATTTTTATAGGAATCACAAACACCTAGTTTTTGTCATTCCTCATATGTATTATTTAAAAACATAAAATCTTTATACAATGGAATTACCTTTTTCAGAATCGTACAAAATTAAAATGGTTGAACCCATTCGCAGAAGCACTCGTGAAGAGCGCGAAACATGGATGAAAGAAGCAAAATACAACTTGTTCAACCTTAAAAGTGATCAAGTATTTATCGACTTGTTAACCGACTCGGGTACAGGCGCAATGAGCAACAATCAATGGGCTTCTATGATGCTTGGTGACGAAAGTTACGCAGGAGCTTCTTCGTATTATAACATGAAAAAAGCGATCAAAGACATCTTGGGATTTGATTACTTCATGCCTACACATCAAGGTCGTGCCGCTGAAAATGTGCTTTTTTCGGTGTTGGTGAAAGAGGGTGACTATATTCCTGGAAACTCTCATTTCGACACAACCAAAGGACACATTGAATTCAGAAAAGCGCATGCCATCGATTGCACGATTGATATCGCTGCGGACACCGAAGCTTATCACCCGTTCAAAGGCAATGTCGACCCAGCCAAATTGGAAAAAGTATTGAACGAACATGCAGACAAAATTCCTTTCATCATTGTCACCGTTACCAATAACACCGCTGGTGGTCAGCCCGTATCGATGGAGTGTATGAAAGAAGTTCGTAAAATCGCCGATAAATACAACAAAATGGTGGTTTACGATTCCGCTCGTTTTGCTGAAAACGCTTACTTTATCAAAATCCGTGAAAAAGGATACGAAAACAAAACCATCAAAGAGATTGTGGCTGAAATGTTCTCATACGCTGATGCAATGACTATGAGCTCGAAAAAAGATGCTATCGTAAACATGGGAGGATTTATCGGAATGCGCAGCGAAGAGTTGTGGCGTCAAACTTCCGTTTTTAACATCATGTTCGAAGGGTATGTTACCTATGGCGGCATGTCGGGACGTGACATGAATGCCTTAGCAGTTGGGTTGGATGAAGGCACCGAGTTTGATTATCTTGAAACACGTATCAAACAAGTGGAATATTTGGGACAAAAACTGAAAGAGTATGGAATTCCATTCCAAACACCTGCTGGTGGTCATGCCATTTTTGTAGATGCCAACAAAGTTTTGCCAAATGTTCCTAAAGAGGAGTTTAGAGCACAAACATTAGGTGTTGAGTTGTATTTGGAAGCTGGAATCCGAGGAGTGGAAATCGGAGCTATTTTGGCCGATAGAGACCCAGTTACCCGCGAGAATAGATATCCAAAATTGGAATTGCTCCGTTTAGCAATTCCTCGTAGAGTATACACCAACAACCATATCGATGTTATCGCCGCTGGTTTGAAAAACGTGTACGACCGCAGAAACGAAATCAAAAGAGGCTTTGTAATCACCCGCGAATCTCCTATTATGCGTCACTTTACGGTAGAATTGGAAAGAGCGTAACCAAAAGTTCAAAGTCTATAAAGTGCCGAATTATCAAAATCTTCGATTTTGTAATAATTCGTGCATCCTCGAAAAATCAAAAAAATCATAGATTTTTTATTTTTCGGGATCCTTAAAGTCGAAAGTTTGGCTTTGTGATATAATTAATAAGAGGCATCATCGGGAGTTGATGCCTCTTATTATATCTATTGTTGATTGTTTATTTTCTTTTTACCAACGTCACATTTTTTACTTTGACGCTTAGTGGTAATATCCCATTTTTCAGTAATGCCGCCAAAGCTTTTGCTTCTTCTGTGGTGTAATTGCCAGAAATGGAGCTTTTGCCGTTTGGAATTTCATTTTGAACGGTTGGATAGGAGACCACTTCCTTGTCAATAATGATAGCCAATGATGCCCCAATATTCTCGCTTGTGATGCGTTCCCATAATCGATGAAAATCTGGTTTAAATACGATATTGATTTGAGGAGATCCATAACTCTGATTCATTTTTGCATCTTCAATCATCTCATTTGTGATGATTTTTCCGCGAATTTGAGTTTTAATGGCAATCAGTTTGAACAACTCTTGATTGACGCTTTTGCGTTCCCTTGCCCACATAAATATCAAATCTCTAGGCATTAGCAAATTTAACTTTGGATGGCGAAAAACCGCATTTATCAAAGCCGTATCTTTGGGCAAAACAAATCCCACTTCAGGCCCATTTTTCAAACCTCCATCCATATTTTCTTGTTGTATTGAGATCAAATTAAAAAGCGGGTTCTCCTTTATCATGGTGGTGTCGACTGAAAATGGAAGACCATAATTGTTGTTCTCTACCAAACTTTTATTGATTGCCGAAAGGTATTCCATCACCTCAATCGCTTTATACGTAGTTGATATCTCAAATTCCCCTTTTTGAATTAAGAATGTGGTGCAGACCAATGTGTCCGACATCAATGGCATTTCAATATGGATATTTCTTCCATTTACTGTAAAAACTGGCATTGCATCACTGATCGCTTCCACCCTTTTTTTAAGAATTTCAATGGTTTTTGAAATATCTGCCGGGGTTGAAAGGCTGTCTCCAACTTCAATTTCCATAATAATTCCGCCATCCTTTTGCACACTTTTGGGCTGGCAGGAACAAAGGAATCCGAGCATCACAATTGCAAATATTTTTTTCATACGTTATGGATTTTAATGATATGATTTTCAAATATACAAAAAAAGCATCACCGAGTTGAGATGATTCTTTTTTCTTTTTTCAGATGATCTGCGAAAATGAGTTATTCAGCATCTTCAAACGATCCATATAATGTTGAAGATATATTTGTTTAACCGGCTCGGTCAAAAAAGAGTGTTGAATTAGTGTTAAGACTTTTTGATTTTGGGCTCTGAATTTTTCCAATACATTCTTTACCCTATTTTCTAACATTCCTATCCGTAAACCAAATTCAAAAAAATCATCATAAGCATAAAAACCCAAGACTTTAAAACTCTCGGTATAAAAGTCGTCTGAAAACAATCCATCGGTGAGTGCAAAAAACGAATCTGTGGGGATATGGATCGTAGTGTCAATCAAATCATAAGCAGGACTTAATAAGTAATCTCCACTGGCGGTCTGTTGGAGTGAAAAGTTTTTCAAATGTGCATCGCCATTGCTAAACAAATAGTTGAAAACAATTCGCTCAAAAAGCTTTTCATTTTCAACGGCATAAGCCACCGTATGTTTTTTCATAACTTTTGCTAGGTCTTCATAGCTGCCACTGTATCTGTAATTTTGCCCATTTTTCTCTTTTGAGATGCCCGCAATTGATGCAAAATCTTCTTGTGCGATTTTCCTTCCGTCTGCAGCATAGTCAAATCGCTTCGTAATGTAAGCAGGTTCTCCGTTTTTAAAGAAGACCAATGCCGATTCCGCAACCACAATACCATATACCTGTTTTGCAATTTGCATCGTAAGATGTTCATTTGCAGGCAATTCTTTCTCTTTACCAAAAGGAGGTCTGAAAGGAATTGGCTTTAGTATATATTGTCCAGCCTCGCCCGGCTTGGTTAAACGGAGTTTGTTCTTTTCCAATACCAACGACTGTTTAAATTGCGCTCCACTGATGGAAATAGTTTTACTGTTCTGCCTGAGCTGTTCGGCAACTTCTTCATCCAACTCCGGGGCGTTAAAATCCAAGATGTGATTTACCTTTTTGTTGCCAAACATGATTCGCAATGCGGCAGGACTGTATGTGCTGAAGTTTTCGGACAATGTGCACGGGCAATATCTGATTTCGTCTAAATTCATTTTTTGTCTATCAATTTAATTGTAATAGTGCCAATGGTATCGTTTTGGGCAGTTGCTCCCAATAAACTTAGCACATCTCTTTCATCAATTTTCAAGTATCTGCATTGTATTTCCAAATTGGCTCCTTCTGCCACCATATTGCTAAAAAATGGGAACATGAACTCACTTCGATATTCTTGTTGAGATTTTGGTAGCGTTAAACTTATTGCAGGTTTATGCAAATCGACAAAGTATGTATCATCATATCTGAAGACATAACAATTCGACGTCTCCTCGATAATGACACCGGCCAATATCCCATTGTTATAAACTTCGGCTATTCTCATTTATACATTGGTTTTTTAATGCTAAAAGTCAGCTCCATCCCTAACACGTCTCCCAATTTATTGAGCACTTCCAACGAAGGGTTGCCTTGACCTCGTTCTAATTTATACAACGTATTTACGCTGATATTTGCCAACTCGGCTAAATGAGGCTGGGTAATTCCCAGCTCTTTTCTTCTCGCTTTTATGGTCTTTCCAAGTTCTTCAACTAACATTATAATGTGATTTTCATACAAAAGTAGATGAAATTTTTTTAAAAGTCAAGTATAATCACATTATAATGTGATATTGCCATAAAATTCATAGCTGTTTCAAAAAATCGGGATAAAAACACAATATAATGTGATTTTGTTCCGATTGCATTTTCTTTTATTATTCGGGCTGCCACTAGAAGTCACTTTTCGAATTATCGAATAAACAAGTTAGGTTTATCCTTTTCAAAAAAAAGATTTGAGAATGGTAACTATTAATCAAAATAATCCGTAAAAAGAGATTATCATTTTCAAATTTTCTTACAAACAAAGCAATTTGAATAAGAAAAAAGAGATGAATTAAGTGATTTAAAAAGAATAAAGTGTAAATTTGCAAAATATTAATTAAAAGAAAATAGCCTATGAGACGAATAACTAGTTTGTTAGCATTAATTATTCTGCCACTAATTGGTTTTTCTAGCGAAGCAGATCTAAAAATTCCAGAAGGAATAAAGTCAGAAGAGATATTATATTATGGTTTTATCGTTACAATATTGGGACTTTTATTTGGATTATATCAATTTATAAAGGTCAAAAAACTACCTGCCCATCGATCTATGCTCGAAATTGCGGATGTAATTTATAGTACTTGTAAAGCTTATTTAAAGCAACAAGGAAAATTTTTAGCCATTTTATTTTTATTTATTGGAGCAGCTGTAGCCGGTTATTTTGGATTTTTAGCAAAAGATCACAATGGGGATTCTTTATTTGGTTTTGGGGGTGTAGTATTAATCTTAAGCTGGACAGTGATTGGCATTTTAGGTTCATATACAGTGGCTGCTTTTGGAATTAGAATGAACACTCTTGCCAATGCACGTATGGCTTTTGCCTCCTTAAAGAGAGATCCATTAAAACTTTTAAATATTCCCCTGAATGCAGGTATGAGTATAGGCGTTGTGCTTATTTGTGTTGAGTTGATGCTGATGCTTGTCATCTTACTATTTATGCCAGGCGATTTAGCCGGTGCCTGTTTTATCGGTTTTGCCATTGGTGAGTCTCTTGGTGCGTCAGCTCTTCGTATTGCTGGTGGAATTTTTACAAAAATTGCAGATATTGGATCCGATTTAATGAAGGTAGTTTTCAAAATTGGAGAAGATGATCCTCGTAATCCAGGGGTAATTGCCGATTGTACAGGCGACAACGCAGGAGATTCCGTTGGACCTACTGCCGATGGTTTTGAAACCTATGGGGTTACCGGAGTTGCTCTAATTTCATTTATTTTATTAGCGGTTGGTGGAGCAGCTTTACAAATGGACAGTGTATTAACATCCCTACTTCAAGTGGAACTGCTTGTTTGGATATTTGTAATGCGTATTTTAATGATATTAACTTCGGTTTTCGCTTTTTGGATTAATGGATTTATAAGCAATTTAAGATATTCAGGAAAAGACGATTTAGATTTTGAAGCTCCTTTAACTTCTTTGGTTTGGATTACTTCCTTATTGTCTGTTGTGGGTACTTATATTGTTTCTTATGTGTTAATTCCTGATTTAAATGGCAATACCGATATGTGGTGGATATTATCCTCCATAATTAGTTGCGGAACATTAGGTGCAGCAATTATTCCTGAATTTACCAAAATATTTACCTCGCCAAAATCGATTCATGTGAACGAAATAGTTAGAGCTGGTCGCGAAGGCGGTGCTTCATTAGTAATTTTATCTGGTTTAGTTGCAGGTAATTTTAGTGCTTTCTGGAAAGGGATGATCTTTTTCGTATTGATGTTTGCTGCTTATTATGCAAGTACGTTTGGTCTCGACGGAATTATGGTTTATCCATCCATATTCGCATTTGGTTTAGTTGCATTTGGCATGCTAGGAATGGGACCTGTTACCATTGCAGTAGATAGCTATGGGCCAGTTACCGATAATGCACAATCGGTGTATGAACTCTCTCTTATTGAAGATGATAAAGAAGCAGCTTCTGCCGAAATTGAAAGAGATTTTGGGTTTAAACCCGATTGGGAAAAATCAAAATACTACTTAGAAGCTAACGATGGTGCAGGTAATACCTTTAAAGCTACTGCAAAACCTGTATTAATTGGAACTGCTGTTGTGGGTGCCACCACAATGATCTTCTCTCTGATATTGATGATTGGTAATACCTTGAAAAATGCTGACGGTTCTCCTTTACAACCCGAATCGGTGTTAAACCTTTTAAATCCATACACCATTCTTGGATTCATCCTTGGAGGTTCTGTAATTTATTGGTTTACTGGTGCTTCCATGCAAGCGGTTACTACGGGTGCCTATAGAGCAGTTGAATACATTAAAAAGCATATAAATTTAGACCCAGATGCTCCTAAAAAGGCCGATACCGCTAAGTCTGTCGAGGTGGTAAAAATTTGCACTCAATATGCGCAAAAAGGGATGTTTAATATTTTCATTGGAATCTTTTTCTTTGCGTTAGCATTTGCATGTTTATCATCCCCTTCTAGCATTGGAGGGAATAATGCAGTAGCTCTTTTTGTAAGCTACCTTATTTCTATTGCTGTTTTTGGATTGTTTCAAGCCATCTTTATGGCTAATGCTGGAGGAGCTTGGGATAACGCCAAAAAAGTGGTTGAAGTGGATTTAAAAGAAAAAGGAACACCACTTCACGATGCTACAGTAGTTGGCGATACTGTTGGGGATCCTTTTAAAGATACCTCTTCCGTTGCCCTTAATCCTATTATTAAATTTACCACGTTGTTTGGACTTTTAGCAATGGAAATAGCTATCTCAGAAAGTTTCAGAGACTATGCGCCATATTTTGGATTACTTTTCTTTGCTGTTGCAATTATTTTTGTATGGCGCTCCTTCTATAAAATGAGAATTCAGTAGTTCTATATGGATTAAAAAAATACCGAAGGATTTTCCTTCGGTATTTTTTTTATTTTTTACCTTGATTTGCTACTTCATCCATGAGCTTTTTCAAAGTCTCCTCATCAGCTAAAAAATAGTCTTTTACTAAATTCATTTTGTCATCAAATTCAAACACATAGGGTATCCCCGTAGGAAGATTTAAACTGATAATGTCAACATCGTTGATGTTTTTTAAGTGTTTGATGATTCCTCTCAGACTATTGCCATGAGCCGCTACTAAAACTTGTTTATGCTTGATTAAAGTCTGTTTGATGTTGTTTTCCCAATAAGGGACAATTCTTTCAACGGTATCGCACAAAGCTTCCGTAGCTGGTGCCGATCCTTTTTCGTCAATGCCCTGGTATCTTACATCGTTAATTGGATGATTTTTATCTGATTGATCCATTGCTGGCGGCTGTATTGTATAGCTTCTTCTCCATTGTAGAACTTGCTCTTCCCCAAACTTTTCAACAGTTTCGCGTTTGTTTAAGCCTTGTAAAGCTCCGTAGTGCTTTTCATTTAATCTCCACGATTTTTCAACAGGGATCCACATCAAATCCATCTCTTCGAGGGCAAAATTTAACGTTTTTATAGCCCTTTTTAAAAAAGAAGTATAGGCGAATCGAAATTCAAAACCAGCTTCTCTCATCGATATTCCGGCTTGTTTTCCCTCGGTTATACCACGTTCCGAAAGATCCACATCGGTCCAACCAGTAAATCTATTCTCTTTGTTCCAGGTGCTTTCTCCGTGTCGGAGTAATACTAATTTATACATATTTATCGGTTTTAATATTGTTTTTTCTGATATAAAATAAAAAAATGATTCCGCTGAAAACAAACGGTATGCTGAGCCATTGCCCCATGTTGAGAGGCATGTAGTTTTCGAAATTTACTTGACTCTCTTTTAAAAATTCGATGCAAAAACGAGCACCAAAGATACCAATTAATAGTATCGAAATCAACATCCCTTTGGGTGATTTATATTCATATTTTTTATCCACAAAATGAAGAATTAAAAATAGAGTAAAGTAGCATATCGATTCATACAATTGGGTTGGATGTCTTGGAACAAATTCCGGTGGCTTAGCATTAACAAAAATAAACCCCCAAGGTTGGTCGGTAGGATAACCATATATCTCTGAATTCATCAAATTGCCAAGCCGTAAGAAACTACCTCCTAAGGCTATTACTGCTGCAATTTTGTCAAGAATCCAGATAAACTGGAGTTTGAACTTTTTTGAAAAAATAAAAAGTGAAATTAATAACCCTATGGCTCCACCATGACTAGCCATTCCTCCCTTCCAAATTTTAAATATCTCTAACGGATTGTTAGAATAGTAGCTAAATTCATAAAAAAAACAGTGTCCCAATCGAGCACCCACAAGAGCGCCAACAAGCATATATAATAGCCAATAATCATATACTTTATCCGAAATATTCCATTCTTTGGTATAGAACTTTACAATGTAGTACCCACCCAAAAATGCGAAAGCAAAAAATAGACTGTACCATCTTATAGATATACCATATAGTTCCAATAGAATTGGACTAACATCCCAAGAGACTACATTTGGAATCATTTTTTTATAAAATTCTTTGGCGTTTTAATTTCAGAGATTTGTCTCTTTTTAAAAGCATACAACAGAAAGCCAAAGCCCGCAATAATAAAAGGAACACTCAGCCATTGACCCATGTTAAAAGACATGTTCTGTTCAAATTCTACTTGATTGTTTTTGATAAATTCAATAAAAAATCGAGCTACAAAAATTACCAGTAACATCACACCTACAAAAAGGCCACCTTCGATAACTCCTTTTCTTCTTTTATACCAAAGAATCATTGCTATATAAAGAAAAAGGTATACTAGTGCTTCGTATAATTGCGATGGATGACGAGGAATAAGATCTTCCGAAGTGAAAATAAAAGCCCACGGTGCTGAAGAAGGGGTTCCAATCATTTCGGAGTTCATTAAGTTGCCAAATCGAATGGAGGCTGCTGCGATGGGAACAATTACAGCCATTCTGTCAAACAACCATAAATAGGGCAACTTGTACTTAAAACAAAAAAAGATAACCACTAATATTAATCCAATGGTAGCTCCATGACTTGCCAATCCGCCATGCCAGACTTTTAATATCTCTCCAGGATTTTGAAAATAATAGGCTGGCTCATAAAACAATACATGTCCTAATCGTGCCCCAATAATCGTTGCCAAAACCGCCCAAACAGCAAATTTGTCGAGCATTACTTGGGGTAGTTTCTCAGAATTAAAAATGTAAAGTAGTGTGTAATAACTAGATACTATGCCTAAAGCAAATAAAAGTCCATACCAACGAACCGTAATTGGGCCAATTGAGAAAAGTTCAGGACTTATATCCCAAATAATTGTATTTATCATCATCTTCTGTTTTAATGAGCTAAATTACAAAAATATCCGCAGAATGGTTTTTGTTTTGAACAAATAATTTTTACCGTCAAGCTATCTTTATATCTAAACAAAACTAAAATGCTCTCTTTTTTTAGGTAAAATTGAAAAACTTTAATGCGTATGAATGGATATTAAACTCATCCGATCATACACATTAAAGCTCGAGATGTTTTCTTTCCTAAAACTATATATTATCGATTTTTATCTCTTTTGGTATTTCAAATTTATTTGAATCGATGGTTGCATTTTCTTCTATCTTTGTTGCCTCAACCGATGTTTTCATTCCCATCACTGTGATTTCTGTCTTCATTGGTATTCCATTCCAAACAAGATAATACCCTTTCATTTGTTGTTTTTTGTAATCAATGGTATATTTATCACAGGTTTTGCCCAAAAATTCTACAGTGCCTACCTTTGTAATGTTCATCTCTTTTGCTATTTCGCTTCCAAGGTCGTTGAAGTTAACTGCTGCATCTGTAACTATTTTTGCTTTTGTTCCAGTTTTTTTAATCATGTCTATAGTCCAAACAAAACCCTCTTTTGTGATGGTAATATTGTGTGATTTTTGTCCAAAAAAGGAAGCAGTTATCTCCGTAAGTTCTTTTGCGCCGTAGTCGTCGAACATCATTATCTGTTTTTGTTCCATTCCCATCACCATACTCTTCATCTCCACAATTGCAGATTTTAGCGCATACTTTCCTTTAGGAGTCTCTTTTGTTGTTTCTGTAGTTTTTGTAGAATCTACACCGTTTTTTTCCTCTTTTTTAGAGGTGTTGCTGCAAGAGCTAATAATTAAGCTAATTGTAACTAGCGCTAAACCAATTTTTCTTTTCATTTGAATGTTGTTTTTTTAATTAATATTTATACAGCAAAAATAAGAATAATCATATAAAAAAATGTTAAATATGGTTTTTTTGTTACAGATAAGTGCATGTTTTGCGTTCAACTACGATTGAGGATTGAAAAATAAACATAATCTGCTAAAAACTATCGGATTATTATTTTTATATTTTCTATCTTTGCATATAAAATTGTTTGAAATATCGCTTGGATGAATGTTTATTTTAAAAATGTATACAGACAGATTTTTTCTAAAATGAATAGAATACCATCTATTTTGTTGTTTATTCTTACTGTCTGTTTTTCATTTGTAAGTTTTTCTCAAAATACTACCAAAATTGAGCTTAAACAGGCCGGACAGCTAAGCCATGATGCAAACATGGGCGAGATGCAACGAATCATTGGAAATGTGATTTTTGAACATGATGGTGCAGTGATGTATTGCGATAGTGCATGGCTTTTCGATAAAACAAACTCGATTGAAGCCTTCGGACGTATTAAAATTCAATTAAATGATACCGTTTCCCTTTTTGGAGATCATTTAAATTATGATGGGAATACCAAAATGGCCACCCTTACCGGCAGAGTTCTGATGAAAGATAATAAGACCAGACTTAATTCAGAAATGTTGATTTACGATAGAAATTTAAATACCGCATATTACAATACCGGAGGCATATTGCGTAGTGGAAAGGATACTCTTACCAGCACTATTGGAACATACAATGCATACACCAAAGAGGTGTTTTTTAAAGATAGCGTCGTTCTTCGAAACGGAGTATATACCATCACTTCTGACACGTTAATGTTTGAAACAAAAACTCAAATAGCAAATTTTTTTAGTCCCACTCGCTTTTTATCCAACAAAAACAGGATGTATTGCGAGCGAGGATGGTATAATACCAAAACGGATAAATCGGTGTTTCAACAGAACGCTTTTATTAGCAATGGAAAGCAATCTATTTATGGAGATAGCATCTATTTTGATCAAGTGATCAACTTTGGGTTGGGGTATAAAAATGTGACCATATCCGATTCTCTTAAAAAGATTCAGTTTAAGGGTAATTATGCAGAATATCGCCAGTCGGGAGGATATTCCTTTGTTGCAGATAGTGCTTTAGCTATTATGGTGGAACAAATTGATACCTTTTATTTGCATGCAGATACACTCAAAGTTTTGTTTGATACTGCACAAAACCCACAAAAGATTTTCGCCTATCGTCAATGTAAATTTTTTAGAACAGACATACAAGGTGCTTGTGATTCTCTTGTATACTTAGCGGTGGATTCAGTAATTTATATGCACAAAAAACCAGTGGTCTGGTCGGGAGAGAACCAATTGCAAGCGGATACTGTAATTTTTAGTTTAAAAAATCGACAAATCGATAAGATGTATTTAAATTCTTCTGCTTTTATCATTTCATCGGTTGATTCAGCCCGATTTAATCAAATAAAAGGAAGATATATGGTGGGAGATTTTGTTCAAAACAAATTAAAAACAGTCGATGTAGAAGGAAATGCCGAAAGTTTATATTATGTAATGGATGATTTTGAAAAACTAATTGGCATCAATAAAACGGAATCGAGCTTTATGACTCTGGAACTAGATAGCAATTTGGTAAACTCAATTTTGATTTCGGGTAGTCCGAAAGCCTCTATGTCACCAGAATCAAAACTGAATATCAACGATATTCGCTTGCGAAATTTTAATTGGATGATTGCCAGAAAACCACTCAATCAATATGATTTATTCAGAAAAGAGTAATTTGTGATTAATTTTAACAAAAAAAAGTTTTGTTTTACAAAATGTTTCGTACATTTGCAATCATAATTGTCCGATGGTGTAATAGGTAACATATCTGTTTCTGAATCAGAAGAGTCTAGGTTCGAAACCTAGTCGGACAACAAAAAAAAAGAGGAAGTTTTGGCTTCCTCTTTTGTTATTTTAAAAAGAAATTATTCCACCAAAAGCAACACTTCTCCTTTGTTTACGGTTTTTCCTTGATTGCTCAATACGGCAACTACTTTACCATCAAAATTAGATTTCACCTCTTCGGTGCCATAGTATGTAATCACATAACATACCGATTCTCCTTCTTTCACCATGGTTCCTATTGGGATAGGAGTGGAGTTGGCTTGAAAATCTGCTTCCCAGAAAAGTTGACCTTTAAAAGGAGCTGTGATAGGCTTTGCATTTGGATATTTAGATTCCCATTGCGCAGAAGTAGTTTCGTTTTTGGGTTGTTTTTGAACTACATCCACATTAACAGCTAATTCGGCTTCTTTTGCTTTGGTAAGCTCTTCTTCAAATCGTTTTTTTGCTATGCCAGATTTGTAGTCTCTATATTGTCTATCGTGCATAGCCAATTCAAACAACTCTTCGTCGTTTGGTCCAAAATCCCAATTGTTCTCTATCATCTCTTTTCGGTATTTTTCGAGCTCATCTGGGTAGTTGTCTTGAGGAGTACCATCATAAAATTCTAATCCTTTCGATTTTGCAAGTTCTATAATTTCAGGTGCCAATTTGCCAGGTAGTTTTCCGGCTTTGCCTAAAATCATATCCCAAGAGTTGTTGTCAATCATACCAAAACGAGCACCTCCTTTTACAAGAGACATCAGATTCATCAAGGCTATGTTTTTTACATATTGACTAAAGGGAGTCACCAATGGAGGATTCCCTAACATTGGCCAGATGTGAGATACTTCATCAAAAAGCATTACCAACATGTCGTCGGTAGTGAATTCTGGCTTGTTGTTGTCGCGCTGATATCGGTTGATGCCTTCATGAACCCCTTTTAAATCAGCCATCATAGATCCCATCATTCCACCAGGTAATCCACTTCCTATCAACAAGGAAGTCATAAAACGATTTCGTGGATCGATAAAATATCCCAAAAAGTCATCCATAAACGATTGTGTAAGTCGACGTACTTCCATGTATGCTTTCATGTTGATTTCTGGTACATCAAATCCGGCGTCTTTCAACATTGCTTGAACTGCTAGCACATCAGGGTGAACCATTCCCCACGACAAAGGCTCTACCGCTACATCTAAATAATCGGCTCCTGCTTTTGCTACCTCCATCATGGATGCCATGGAAAAACCAGGACCTGTGTGGCCATGATATTGTACGATAATATGTGGATATTTATCTTTAATGGCTTTAACCAATAAACCAAGAGTGTGAGGGCGTCCAACTCCTGCCATGTCTTTTAAGGCAATCTCGTCTGCACCATATTCCACTGCTTTGTCCACTACGCCCATATAATAATCTACGGTGTGAATTTCGCTGTGGGTTATGCTTAAAGCTGCTTGAGAAATCATTCCAGCTTCTTTTGCATATCGTACCGATAATTCTAAATTTCTTGGATCGTTTAATCCACAAAAAGATCTAGATATGTTAACCCCTTGCGCTTTTTTTACTTTGTACATAAGTTGTCTTACGTCCGCAGGTACAGGATACATGCGAAGTCCATTGAGCGCTCTTTCTAACATAAGCGTTTGAATACCAGCAGCGTTAAATGGTTTTAGCCATTCACGAGCTGCTTGATTTGGATTTTCACCAAAGAGTAAATTTACTTGCTCAAATGCGCCTCCATTTGTTTCTACTCTAGAGAAGCATCCCATTTCAATAATGGCAGGAGCCACTTGCGTTAACTGGCTTGCTAAAGGAACATATTTTCCGGAAGATTGCCACATGTCGCGATACACTAAACAAAATTTGATTTGTCGTCCCATAATATATATTTATTTTTTGATGCTAAATTACGACTATTTTTTAACATTTCGATGTTTTTCAAAAAATTATAATAGGTTGATTTTCTGTTTTATACAAAAGAAATGCAAAAGGGTTTTTTCGTTTAAGAAAATCTATGTAACTTTACACGTTAAAAAGCAGATTTTTTGGATATTGATAAACCAACTTCTAAACATAAAAATGGAGCAAATTCAGAACTCATTAGAAAACCTTGATATAGCAATACCTTCTCATTTTTCAGCCGATCAACGGTCGAAATGTAAAACTCTATTTTTAAAAAAACTATCATTCGACGCGCATGAGTATTATGGGGGAAAAATTCAAACATTGCCCAAAGCTCCTATCGTAGGATTTAATTGGTTTAACGTATGGTACACCCCTGGCGTTTCTTCCGTTTCTACCTCTATCCGCGATAACCACGACACCTCTTTTTCATTAAGCAATCGTAGTAACTTGGTTGCTGTAGTAAGTGATTCAACTAGAGTGTTGGGCGATGGAGATTGTACTCCTTCTGGCGGGTTGGGAGTAATGGAAGGGAAAGCATATTTAATGAAATACCTAGGCGGAGTGGATGCAATTGCTCTATGTATCGATAGCAAAAACAAGGATGGAGAAAATGATCCCCAAAAGATAATCGATTTTGTAAAAATGTGTCAGTACAGTTTTGGCGCAATTAATCTAGAAGATATTTCTCAACCGAATTGCTACCAAGTGTTGGATGTCCTTCGCGAAGAGTGTTCGATTCCCGTTTGGCACGACGATGCGCAAGGAACTGCTTGTGTTACCTTAGCAGCTCTTATCAATGCTTTAAAGTTGGCCGATAAGAAGATGAGCGAAATTAAAGTGGTAATGTACGGAGCTGGAGCCGCTAATACTACCATTGCCCGATTAATCATTGCCGAAGGAGTAAAAACAGAGAATATTGTTATTTTTGATAAAGAGGGAACTTTACATAAAAATAGAGACGATTATAAAAACGATGCTCGATATTATCCCGTTTGGAATTTATGTAAAAGCACAAATCCCCAATGTCTTACTACCGAAGAGGAAGCTTTTGAAGGAGCAGATGTTTTGATTGCATTGTCTGCACCTGGACCAGATACCATTAAAGCGGATTGGATTAAACGGATGAACCATAAAGCGATTGTGTTTACTTGTGCCAATCCTATTCCCGAAATTTATCCTTATGCGGCAAAAGAGGCAGGTGCATTTATTGTGGCTACTGGTCGTGGCGACTTTCCAAATCAAGTGAACAACTCTATCGGTTTTCCGGGTATTCTAAAAGGAACTTTAATGGTTCGTGCAACAAAAATTACCGATTCTATGGCTATCTCTGCTGCATATGCACTTGCAGATTATGCATTTCAAAAAGGAATACACCCCGATCATATTGTTCCTACCATGGAGGATTCAGATGTGTTTGCTAAAGTGGCTGCATCTGTCGCTGTACAAGCCATTGCTGATGGTGTAGCTCGATTAAATATCTCGTATGAGGAAGCCTATCAATGGGCAAAGTCAGACATTGAACTTTCGCAACAATCGACACACCTACTTATTGACCAAAACTTAATTAAGCTTCCTCCTCAATCGATGATTGACAACGCATTGGAGTGGGCTATAAAAAATATGTGAGAATATGATTTCATTTATAAGAGGAACATTAGTTGAGAAAAATCCAACCTTCGCACTGGTTGACTGTGGCGGAGTGGGATATATGATACACATTTCTTTGCAAACGTATGAAAAATTGCCTAGTGTGAATCAACCATGCAAATTGTTAACCCACTTAATTATTCGCGAAGATGCTCACTTGCTTTTTGGATTTCACGAGCATAAAGAGAGAACCCTTTTTCAACAATTGATTTCGGTAAGTGGAATTGGTGCTAATACAGCTCGAATGATGTTATCTGCAATGAGCTCTTCAGAATTAATAGCTGCAATCTTAAATGATAATAGCAAAATGCTTCAAGCGATCAAAGGGATTGGTGCAAAAACAGCTCAGCGCGTGGTAATCGAGCTAAAAGATAAAGTAGATAAGGAGGTGTCTCCAATGGATAAAATTCTTACCGCACACAATACAAATAAAGATGAAGCGTTATTGGCTCTAGTCTCATTAGGTTTTCCAAAAAATAACGCAGAAATTGCACTAAATAAGATCGTTAAATCGGAAGGAGCTGATGTAACTGTAGAAGGTTTTATTAAAAAAGCACTTCAAATTTTGTAAAAATTGTTAACCCAAAAAACTAAGGAAACTTGGAAAAAGTTATAAAATATTTCATCTCAATTGCAGGAATTACCTTACTGTCTGTTACAGCATATAGTATCATTCATAGTGGGTTTTTAAATTATCCATACCTATCTCACATTCAAAGTCCTATCACACCTCCCGATAGCTCCCTGAATTATCCAATTCCGCAAAATCCAGATGGCTCTACTCCAGAGCACCCAATGTATTTAAATAATCCCTCTAATTTTAGCACAGAGACAGTGTACGATTCTGTTAGTCAGCAGTATATAGTTCAACCTAAAATTGGAGGAATGAACTTTGGAACTCCAAATATTATGAGTCCAGAGGAGTATAACCAATACGATATCGATAAAGGATTGCAACAATATTGGCGCGAAAGAGCTGCAACTTCTTCCTCGGGTGGTTCAAGTAGTGGATTAATCCCACAATTGAAAATTAAAGGAGAATTGTTTGAAAGTATTTTTGGAAATAATGTCATAGATATTCGTCCTTCGGGTTCTGCTGAATTAATTTTTGGTGTGATTCACAACCGAAGAGATGATCCTGCTCTAGATATTCGTCAGAGAAAAACTACCAATTTCAATTTCGACGAAAAAATTCAAATGAGCGTGATCGCTAAAATTGGGGATAAAATTGAGTTTAAAACCAATTATAACACACAAGCAACCTTTGAATTTGAGAATAAACTTAAATTAAAATATGAAGGAAAAGAGGATGAGATTTTAAAATTAATCGAAGCTGGAGATGTTACCTTACCTCTTAATTCTACCCTTATTCAAGGGAGTCAAAGTTTATTTGGCATCAAAACTACTCTTCAGTTTGGTCGTACAACCATTACTTCTGTCTTGTCTGAACAAAAAGGACAAAGCCAAAATATTAGTGTAACGGGTGGTGCACAAACCAATCAATTCAATTTTAAAGCAGACCAGTACGAAGAGAACAAACACTTTTTTATATCTCAATATTTTTACAACAACTACAATCGATTTTTGGCTGATTTACCCTTGATTAGCTCACCCATTAACATTACAAAAATTGAAGTATGGCGAACAAATATTGGCGCTGCTACCCAAGAAAACAGAAATGTGATTGCCCTGACAGATTTGGGAGAATTTATGCCTTCCAACCCTTTGATTTCTCCAGCCATTAGCTCCAATGATTTGCCTAGAGATGCTGCAAATAATTTGTTGACAAATCCTAGCTTAAACATGCCAAGCATTCGAGATATTAGTCTGGTGGGCGATTATCTCAGAACTTATTTAGGTGGACTTACCTCTGGCGTGGATTTTGAAAAAGTAGAGAGTGCGCGAAAATTACAACCCTCAGAATATACCTTTAATAGCAAACTTGGTTTTATCTCTTTAAACTCTGCTCTTAACAGCGATCAAGTGCTTTCTGTTGCTTTTCAATATACCATATCGGGAGATACAACCGTCTACCAAGTGGGGGAATTTTCGAATGAAGTTACCGCTCCTGCTAACATTATTACAAAACTCTTGAAGTCGTCGAGTTTGAACACAAAGTCGTCCCTTTGGAAGTTGATGATGAAGAATGTGTATGCGCTTAATGCTTTTCAAGTAAACAGAGAAGATTTTCGGTTCAACATTTTATATGCTGGAGATGAAGGTGGAATTCCTACCGGATTTTTTACTACCGGTGCTCAAAAAGGAATCCCTTTGATTCGATTGATGGGTCTAGATAAAGTGAATTTTCAAGGAGATCCAACCCCCGATGGGCTTTTTGATTTTTTGGATAATGCTGCTACCCAAGGAGGGACCATTCAATCGTCCAATGGGCGCATCTTTTTTCCTACAGTAGAGCCATTTGGAAAAGATTTAAGAGCGCTGTTTACCGATCCAGCTTTGGGCGCAACGTACTCTTTTGACTCTCTCTATTCTTTAACAAAGCAACAAGCTCAACAATATCCCGATCGAAATAAATATTATTTGGAAGGAATGTATAAATCTAAATCTGGATCCGACATCTCTTTAAATGCAATGAATGTTCCTCAAGGTTCTGTTAAAGTTACTGCCGGAAGTATTGTCCTTGTCGAAAACACAGATTATACCGTAGATTATACACTGGGTAGAGTAAAGATTATTAACGAAGGAATATTAAATTCGGGTACCCCAATCAATATCTCACTCGAAAATCAGTCGACCTTTAACATGCAAACCAAAACCATGATGGGAATGCATATTAATCACATGATTAATAAAGATTTTAACGTAGGAGCAACTGTATTAAACTTGAGAGAACGCCCGATAACCCAAAAAATAAATTATGGCGACGAACCTATCAACAATACCATTTGGGGAATGGACATCTCTTATCGTACAAAATCACGTATGCTGACTAAGTTGCTCGATAAACTTCCATTTTATAGCACCAAAACCGAATCAAACATTACCTTCGACGGTGAGTTTGCCCATTTTATCCCGGGTCATTCAAGTGCCATCGGCAAAACTGGAACAACTTATATCGATGATTTTGAAGGAAGTAAATCGGCTATTGATATCAAAAATATTGGATCGTGGTTTTTAGCTTCTACTCCTCAAGGGCAAACTCAAGCCGGGTTTTGGCCAGAAGGAGCTCCAGGAACTGGATTGAAATACGGATTTAATAGAGCAAAGGTAGCATGGTATATTATCGACCCAATTTTTTATCGAAACAATAGTGCTACACCAAGCAATATTACTGCTAATGACCAGTCGCTTCCATACTCTCGAGAGGTTTTACAAACTGAGATTTTCCCCAATAAAGAGAATCCAAACAATCAGATTACAAATATTGCAGTGCTAAATTTTGCATATTATCCCAACGAAAGAGGCCCTTACAACTTCGATGTAGAGGGAGTTTCCGGTTTTTCTAGTGGACTTAATCCAGATGGTACTTTAAAAGATCCTCAAACACGTTGGGCAGGTATCATGAGAAGAATTGAATCTACCGATTTCGATGCTACCAATGTAGAGTATATTCAATTTTGGATGATGGATCCTTTTATTGATAATCCAAATGGAAGTGGTGGAAAATTAATTTTTCACTTGGGGGATGTTTCTGAAGATATCCTACGCGATGGTAGAAAAAGTTTCGAAAATGGACTACCTATTAATAACACAGTGCAAAATGTAGATACCACCATTTGGGGTCGTGTGCCTACACTACAAGCATTGGTAAATGCGTTTGACAATAATCCAGAGTCTAGAACATATCAAGATGTTGGTTACGACGGACTTTCGGATGTTGACGAACGTTCCTTTTTTGCAACTACCTATCTCGAAAAAATTGCCAACAACGCTTCTCTGGGGACTTCTAGCGGTGCATATTTAAATGCTACAAACGATCCTGCCGGAGATAACTACCACTATTTCAGAGGCTCCGATTATGATAGCCAAGATGTGAAAATTTTGGATAGATATAAAAAATTTAATGGCGTGGAAGGCAATTCCCCTACAGATAATCAAAATACCGAATCGTATCCAACCATTGGTACTTCGTTGCCAAACATTGAAGATATTAACAAAGACAACACTTTGAGTGAAGAGGAGCGATATTATCAGTATGCACTCAACTTTTCTCCAAACTCTATGAATATTGGACAGAATTATATTTCTGATATTTATACCACTACGATCTCTTTGCCAAACAATAGCTCTACTACGGTAAAATGGTATCAAGTGAAAATTCCAATTCGTGAACCACAAAAAGTAGTAGGAAATATTCAAGGATACAATTCTATTCGTTTTATTAGAATGGTTGCTAAAGATTTTCCAGATCCTGTGGTATTCCGTTTTGCTACCTTTGAATTGGTAAGAGGCGAGTGGAGAAAATATAACAAAGATTTGCTTACAAATGGAGTTTACGTTCCTACCGGCGACGACCAAACTGGGTTTAACTCATCTACCGTTAACATCGAAGAGAATGGTCGCAGACTGCCTGTTCCATACGTAATTCCTCCAGGTATCGAGCGAGAGCAAATGTGGTTGCAAAATTCATATAAATTAAATGAACAAGCGCTCTCATTAAAAGTGTCTAATCTTCTCGATGGGGATGCCAGAGCAGTATATAAAACTACTAGTTTCGATTTCCGTCAATTTAAAAGATTAAAACTTTTCTTACATACCGAAAAATTAATCGAAAATCAGGATTTGAAAAACGGCGATCTTTCTATGTTTGTGCGTGTTGGTTCCGATTTTAGTGAAAACTACTATGAGTATGAAGTGCCTCTTACACCTACACCATGGTACACTTCTTCCGAAAATTCAGAGTTGATATGGGCAGATTCGATGAATATTGATCTGTCAAAATTGGTGGAGGCAAAACAAAATAGAAACATCAACATTCGAAACGGAGCTTCGTATACTTCTATCAATCCGTATATGGAATACGATGGAGTAAATAAGATCGTAGTAGTGGGAACCCCTAATATTAGCGATGTTAGGGTTATCATGCTCGGTGTTAGAAATCCTAAAAAGAAGACTCTCTCCGATAACGATGATATGTTGCCAAAATCGGCTGAAATATGGGTAAATGAGTTGCGATTGACCGATTTCGACCAAAATTCGGGGTGGGCTGCTACCGCTCGAGTTCGAACTACGCTAGCTGACCTTGGAGATTTTGTGATAGCCGGCTCTACTAGCACTCCAGGGTTTGGAAGTATTGAGAAAAAAATCAATGAACGTCAAAAAGAATATCTATCCTCTTTCGATATCGCTACCAATATTGAAGGTGGTAAATTTTTTCCTTCCAAATGGAATTTCAAAATTCCAATTCATTACGATTACTCTCAAATGGTTAGCACTCCCGAGTACAATCCTCTCAACCCAGATACCAAGTTGAAATCCGACTTAAACACATACGATACCAAAGCAGAGCGCGATTCGGTGAAAAAACTCACCCAGGATTTTACCTACAGAAAAAACTTTAACCTGATGAACATCCGTAAAGAGCGTGGTGGAGATGGAAAACCAAGAATTTATGATGTTGAAAACTTCGATTTAACCTACGCCTATTCCGAAATCAGTACCCGTAATTTTAATGTTGAATACGATAATAAACGGAATTATAGAGGAGGATTAGGATACAACTTTACTGCAAACCCAAAGAATTTTAAGCCACTTTCGAAAATTAGATTCTTATCCAAAGTAAAAAGTTTGGCAATTATCCGAGATTTCAATTTTTATCTCTATCCAAAAGTATTTAGCTTCCGATCCGAGATGAATCGCCAGTTTAATGAAGCTAAACTTCGGAACAAAAGCGTTGGCTTAATCATTATTGAACCTACATTTATGAAAACTTTCGATTGGAATAGAACCTATAATTTAAGGTGGGATTTAACCCAAGCTATCAAAATCGAATATCAAGGTACTACCATGGCTCGGGTAGATGAACCTCAAGGATTAATTGATACTAAAACCAAAAAAGACTCTATCCTGCAAAACATCTTGGATGCCGGTAGAATTAATAATTTTAACCAAACAGCAAGTGTAAATTATCAAATTCCTATTAACAAAATCCCAATGTTTAATTGGATTTCTGCAAATGCTCGATATAGCAGCACTTTTAGCTGGCTCGCACCTCCTATCTCTCTTCAACGGTTGGGAAACAACATAGAAAACTCTAATTCTACTCAACTAAATGCTACTCTTAATATGCAAACTCTTTATAATAAAGTGCCGTATATTAAGAAAATTATGCAAGAACAAAGAAATACTAGCAAAGCTCCTTTAAATAAAAATACTCCAAAAGATAAAAACAACAAAACAGGCGCGGATACTACCTTAAAGAAAGTAAATATTGCTAAGAGTGTGCTCGACAACTCCCTAAAAGTTATTACCATGCTCAAAAATGTTACCTTTAGCTACACCGAAGGAAATGGGATAAACCTTCCTGGATTTCTTAACTCTCCTGTCTATTTTGGCAACGATCCAAATTTAAATTCACCCGGGTGGGATTATGTATTTGGTGCTCAATCCGATATTGTGTCACAAGCTCAACGTAAAAATTGGATCACCAAAGATTCTATCTTTAACTCTCCCTACATGGTGAAGTTTAATCAAAACCTCAACGTGAGAGCATCCTTAGAGCCATTTAAAGATTTTAAAATCGAAATTACCGCAAATAGAACCTATACCGAAAATAAATCTGCATTTATTAAAGCAGACGAAAATGGCAACTATAGCGAGTTTTCGCCACAAACAACGGGGACTTTTAGCATCACTTTCTTTGCCCTTAACACTGCCTTTATTGCAGATAATGCCGATTATTCCAACAATAATTTTAACAACTTAAAAGAGTATCGTTTGATTATTGCGAAACGATTGGCCGGTATTAATACTAAATATTCCATAGGAACAGATCCTTTAACCGGCTTCCCAGATGGATATGGACCTACTTCTCAAGATGTACTGATACCCGCTTTTATTGCCGCTTACAGTGGAAAATCTCCCGACAACATCGGATTAACGGCTTTCCCAGCTATTCCAATGCCAAACTGGAGATTAACCTACAACGGTCTAGCAAAATTGGATTGGTTTAAAAACATATTCCAAACTCTGTCTGTCTCGCATGCATACAACAACAACTTCTCTGTGGGCTCCTTTACTACCAATATTCGCTATACTCCTGGCGAAGATGGATTGCAAAAAGTGAGAGATGCCTTAAATAACTTTACTCCGCAAAAAGAAATTGCGCAAGTTTCTATCAATGAGCAGTTTAGTCCGCTCTTAAACTTTGATATGGCTCTCAAAAATAGTTTGTTAGCAAAAGCGGAAATGAAAAAATCGAGAAATCTTGCCCTTACTTTTTCAAATGGTCAACTTACCGAATTGACTAGTACCGAATATATTTTCGGGCTCGGTTATCGAATTAAAGATATCGAAATTACCTTCAATTTTAGTGGAATAAACAAAAAAGTAAAAAGCGACCTAAACATAAAAGCGGATGTGTCGATTAGAGAAAATAAAACCATTCTTCGTAAACTTATTGAGAACGTAGATCAAATTTCCGCCGGACAAAGGGTAATCTCTATCAACGTTTCTGCCGACTATCAGCTAAGCTCCAAATTTACCGTTCGTGCTTTCTACGACCAAGTACTCAACAAACCATTTGTATCTAACCAATTCCCAAATTCTAACATAAATAGCGGGATAAGCGTTCGATTTACGCTTGCGCAGTAGACTGTAAACAAGTATAATAGAACAGGTTATTTATGAAAAAAATTGAAGTTGTTGCAGGTGTAATTTTTTGGAAAGATCTGGTTCTATGTGTTCAGAGACCAAAAAATAAGCTATCATATATTTCAGAAAAATTTGAATTTCCAGGAGGGAAAATTGAAAAAGGCGAAACCAAAGAAGATGCATTGCATCGCGAATTATTGGAGGAGTTAAACATAACATCAAAGATCAAGTCTTTTTTTTTAACAGTTATTCATCCATATCCGGATTTTGAATTAACGATGCACAGTTTTATATGTGAAGTTGATTCCAAAGATCTTACATTTAATGAACAGATAAATCATAAATGGCTGAATATTAAAGAGCTAAAATCACTCGATTGAGCAGCAGCTGATTTGCATGTTGTTAAAAAACATGTAGCATTATGACAGAAGGTATTTACGAAGAATTAGTTACACAATTAGTTGCTCAAAAACTTGAATACATTGATAAAAATGTTTTCTACATCAATAAATCTCAATTAGATAAAGAAGAAGCATCATCAATATTGTCTAAGCACTTGGCTCAAACAATTAAAAATGCATTAAATATTGTAAAGGGAGAAAATCAAATAGATTTACAAATAGAGATTGCTAACAAAATAATTTCGTTTTTGAAAGATGAGCTAAAAAAAGAAGAGTTTGATGACGATTTGATTGCAATTGAAGGCGAAATTTTAAAAGCAGTTTTTTCTAAAGTAGATGCTCATTTTTCTGATATCAACTTGTATCTAAAAGAAATTACGCCATATACGCGCTTAACTTACAGCGAATTGTTTACAGGTGGTAATGTTGGATTATCTCTTGAAAGTGAGTTAAAAAAAGAAATTTTATCATCAGATAAAATCGACCTTTTAGTTTCATTTATAAAATTTAAGGGAATAATAATTCTTGAAAGAGAATCTCCGGGTGTTCCAGCAAAGTTTTCTTCGAGCAATACTTGCGCTTTTAAAAAGCCCATACTGCTGATTAGCAAGCCTAAAAATAGGCTGATAAACCTTAGTTTTTTCATTGTTATTAATTTGGTTAATATTTAATACGTTTATGAACAATAAAAATACGACTAATAATCGAAACAGCAAGGAATATTGCATAAAACATTTGTTATTATCTTGGTGTATCACAACTTCTTAAAAGTTTAGTTTCAAAGGTTGTCCCGTATCTGGATTCTCTT
>CAZZHH010000043.1:0-26263 GCA_964653595.1 uncultured Lentimicrobiaceae bacterium | reverse complement strand
TGTTTTACAAAATCTAAACACCCAATTTGAATTTTTATCGGACAATAGTGATTTCTAAAATCTTCCAGCATGTATAAAAAAAAGCAAATCTTCCAAGTGGAAGATTTGCTTTTTTGAGTAATCTTGTCTTTATCGACTTTATGACTTTAAGACTTTACAGATCCCGCAAAACCAGTCCGCCAGCTGGCGGATCATAGTTTTTGCGAGGATGCTCGAATTATTTAAATACGTCAATTGACGTATTTAAATAATTCGGCACTTTACAGACTTTAAGACTTTATAGACTTTATGACTTTATGACTTTATAGACTTTATGACTTTACAGACTTTACAGACTAACTTATTTGCACTCTTTGCAATAGATTTTTTTAACAGCACCGTTTTCAAAAACTTGGAAGGATAATTTTCCCATCACAGTGCAAAATCTAGCTTTGTCTGCTTCTAAACAACGCTTAGCAACTGTCTCAAAAGAAGGAGTTAGATAAAAATCTTCGCGATGACTTAAAAGTGTAAAATAGGTAAATAAAAAGTCGTTGGTAA
Organism: uncultured Lentimicrobiaceae bacterium; assembly: GCA_964653595.1. Taxonomy (GTDB): domain Bacteria; phylum Bacteroidota; class Bacteroidia; order Bacteroidales; family WCHB1-69; genus JBAXTE01. The sequence continues at coordinate 25,723 of CAZZHH010000043.1, read as the reverse complement.
CATTTGGATTGTCGATAAATGGATCCATCAGCGTGATAGCATAGCTGTAATCGCCGTGACTAATGAAAATATCAGTGAGTTTGTAAGAATTTTGCCATGTCACTTTATCTAAACCTAGCGCAATTTGTTTAATCTTTTCATAGGTTTGCTCTGCTGCTGTCATCATTGCTTGAGAAACAGATGTGTCGGCAAATTCAAGTATTTTAAATTGAAGTTCTAAATTTAAATTGTCTAAATGTTTCTTGCTAATATTTTTTGAGGAGTATGCTTTGTCAACATTGCTTTGTAAATCTCTCATTATGGTTTCGTTGGTAATTTCGGTGTCCATCACATCGCAAACCATTTTGTTGAAAAATGCATACTCATTCAATGGGTCATAACTAGATAAAGGTTTCACATTTGCAATCATATCCTCGTTGATATCGCGGAAATAGTTTTGAATGTAATAGTAGTTAGTTAGAAGAGGCAAAAAACGTTTGTCGTTGCTCGGACGTTTCATCTCTTTAGCAGTTTTAGAATTGTACTTTCCACTTTTAAGGGACTTGATGATGTAGTTTTGTACAGCAAAAGCATTGGCAATATCGCCTTTTTCTAAAAGCTTATTGTATTTGTTGATTACAAATGGCTGTTCGTATGAGCCAGTAACATCATACGTAATATCCATTACAATAGAAGCAAATCTGTGTTTTGCTAACATAGGCTCTAAATCTTTTAATACTTTTCCAGTAAGTTTTCCTTTCACTTCCGCTGGGGTTAGGCTAGCAAATTCAGCATATTTAGTATTTACAACATCTTTTTTGAACATCTCCCAACTATCGGAAGTAGAAATAGTGTTTGCAATGTTGCCCTTTTGGCGTCGTTTGATTGCAGATAAAATACTCTCTGCTCGTTTGGTTTGCAAGGTAGCATTGTCCTTGTCGCCGCCCTCTAACGAAGAGTATGCGGTAATAGCCATGTTGTTGATGATAAATTGAGGCTCGTTGAGTGCTTTGATAAATGGCTCTATGTCTTCTGGATTATACGTGGCTTTGTTTTGAGCAAAAGGCACGGTAAATGTTAATTGTGCATTTTCTGGTATTGGCTTATATTCAGTTACCTTTACAGATGATGTGTCGGGATGAAATGTTAACTTCTCAGCATATTGAGTTGGATTTTTCTCAATATATACCTTTTGAATAGAACGGCAAACGCTTTTTTCTTTTATCACTAATAAATTTAATTCATAATCTCCGGTTACCTCTTCTGGCAATTTAGCCAAAGCAACTCTTAGAAATTTTGATTTTTTGTCTTCATTTTCGTTTTTCTTGATGATGTTTTTGATATACATTGGCTTTGTCATCACCCCTCTGTTAACCAAATCGTTGTTGGAAATATTGTCGTCGCCACATTTATATTGATCTTTAAAAACGATGTCAACCGCTAATCCATCTTTGCTTTTGCCTATTAATCGACGTAATTGTTTATAATCTTTATGCTCAAAATAAATGTATCCATCCTTTACAGATAAACCTTGTTGCAACTCGTCTAAGTTTTTCGCTTGATCGCATTTCTTACATTTTTTCTTGTCGTATGCTTTAAGTCCCATCTTTTTGGTGGTAAATGGTACTGGTAACTCTTCTCTTCTAGTTGCAGTTGGGTTTAACGACTTCGAGTTGCCAAAAACTGCAGAGATATACATGTTTTTGTTGTTCTTGTCAAACGCAAAACCAATACCAGCAACCGACCATTTTCTTTCAAAAACTATGGATGAATTTTTAGGATGATTTAGTATAGGAAGTAAAAAATCAGTAGCTACGTCTAAATAAGAGTAAGATTCATTTTTTGTAGCCTTGATTTTATTTACCACTTCGTCCACAAATTGAGTGCCTCCAAACGATTTTACACGCATTGCAGTGGTCTTCATTTTCCCCATTCCCGTTGTTGTCTTAATCTCGTCCATGCCCATATAATCCGCTTGGTTTTGAGCAGCACTTTCTAATACGTCATTTAAAGTAAGGGCGTCGCCTCTCATTGCTTTGTTTTGCTTACGTGCTAGGTTTATGGCATCTATAATGCATGATTTAAGTACCTTCGGATTGTAACTCATTACAGCAAACCCTCTGTTATACTCCTTGTTACTCCTTAATTCGGAAACAAAGGATGTATCCCAAAGTTGTTGTTGAGCAACTAATCCTGTGGTTAAAAAGGTTATTAGTAAAGTAAAAAATGTAATTTTTTTCATACACATTGTTGTTTAATATTGAAAATAATCAGCAATAATAATCATAATTTTTCATTTCATGAAATTTTGCTCCATTTTTTTTAAAATTTCCTAAATTATTCTTGAGATGATTTGAAAAATTAATAACGATATTTTTGGCCTATTCGCCTTTGTATTTTTATGGTTTTCTTTGTTTATTTTATGTTATAATATTTGCTTTTTACTGGTAAAGCTTTTTTGAGGCAACACGATGTTGTTCAAAGAAGTTACAGAGTTTTACAAATGAATTGTTGGTGTTTCCTTTTTCACACCATTTTTTAAAATCAATTTTGTACTTTTGCCATAAAAATAAAATAAAACTTTGGTAGAATGGAAAATTGGTTATTTGACAAAATTATAGAGGATTATCACTTATATGCTCAGCAGTTTCAAAATTCACCTGAACTCGTTTTAAAATACAATCATTCCAAAAATGTATCCCTGTTGGCTAAGCAAATTTCCGAATTTGTAGCTCCCTCTAATGAGACTTCCCAAATAATCGAAATTGCAGCCCTCTACCACGATATCGGTAGATTTACACAGTTTCAAAAATACCATACTTTTAACGACTCCATATCAGCAAATCATGCCGAATTAGGGGTGAAAATAATGAGTGATTTTCCAAATTTCGATAGCCTAAATCAAGATGAGAAAAGGATGATATACAATGTGGTGAATAACCATAACAAATTTAAAATCGAGGATTCTCTCGATCATGTTACTGCTTTAGTATGTAATATTATTCGAGATGCCGATAAAATTGATATTCTAAAAACTTTGGCAAATTCGTATAAATCTAATGTGTATAATGCTGCCGTTTTTTTAGATTTGCCAGATATAGATTCTTATAATCCACTCATCGTTCAGGATTTGTTATCTGCAAAATCTGTCGATTTTTCTATGATGGAGACTTTAAATGATTTTAAATTAGCAAATTTGGGTTGGGTGTTTGATCTGAATTTTGCAGTCTCTCATCTAATCTTGTTTAAAGCAAATATTCTTCAGGATATTTATCAATCCATTACCGAAAAATCGAAGGAAATTGATATGGCCTATCAAATGGTGGAGGGAGTTTGCGAAGCTTATTCAATTTGATTTTGTTGCATATCTTATTGCCAATATCTCAATTATCTTGTGATTTATTTTCGATAATTACTTTTATGTATTGTCCATATTTTTTTATTTTCTATTTGAGTTAAATTAATACCTTTGTAAAAAAAAACAATACGTTACCGAATGAGCAGAGAAGAAACTATTTTAAATATTGCTAAAAAAACAATGCTTCAAGAGTCTGAAGCTATTTCTGCATTAATTCCACTATTAAATGATCATTTCACAAAGGCTGTGGATTTAATTTTGAATACAAAAGGTCGTGTTGTTATCACAGGAATTGGGAAAAGTGCCAATATCGCCTCCAAAATTGTTGCCACTTTTAATTCTACTGGCACTCCCTCCATTTTTATGCATGCTGCCGATGCTATACATGGCGATTTGGGTAGTATCCAGCCCGACGATGTTGTGGTTTGCATCTCTAAAAGTGGAAATACTCCAGAGATAAAAGTTTTAATGCCTCTCATTAAAATGATGGGAAATAAAACCATCGCCATTGTTGGAAATGTTGCCTCTTTTCTTGCTAACGAAGTTGATTTGATTCTTAACACTACCGTGGCTAGTGAAGCTTGCCCTAATAATTTAGCTCCAACTTCTAGCACTACTGCACAATTGGTGATGGGCGACGCACTTGCCGTAGCATTGCTCGAAATGAGAGGGTTTACCTCGTCCGACTTCGCTAGATATCATCCCGGTGGAGCGCTAGGGAAGATGTTGTATCTTACCGTTGGCGATTTGTCAAAAAATAATGAAGTTCCAATTGTTTCTGCCAACGAAACCATAAGAAAAGTAATTATCGAAATAAGCTCTAAAAGACTTGGAATTACTGCTGTCTTAAACGAGGATAAATCCATTGCTGGCGTTGTCACGGATGGCGACTTGAGAAGAATGTTGCAACGAGAAGAATCAGTAAGCCATCTCACTGCATCCGAAATTATGAACCCCTCTCCAAAGCTAATTCAAGAGACAGAAAAAGCTGTAAATGCTCTTCAAATGATGAGACAATTTAATATCACTAGCTTGTTGGTTGTTAGAGACAAAATGTATGTGGGCGTAATTCATCTACACGATATTTTAAAAGAGGGTATCATTTAAAATAATAGTATGAAAACATTAATTTCTGATTTTGAGGAATATCGTTCCAAAATGAATGACAAAATTTTGGCCGGTAACAATTTAGTGATTAAACGGATTTACAACCTCGACGCAAATGCTTATGCCGAGGGTGCCCTCAATTCTAAAACAAAAGAGATGTTGGGACTCGTTTCATCGATGGTTTTACGATGCGATGACTGTGTTAAATATCATCTCGAAAAATGCCATCAACTTGGCGTAAATACAGAAGAACTGTTCGAAATTTTTGCTATTGCTAACTTAGTTGGTGGCACCATCGTAATTCCTCATACACGTCGCGCACTTGAATTTTGGGAAGCTTTAAACTTAAAATAATTTAATACAATATATTGGTATGTCAGTTTTGTTTACCGAAAACCTTATTAAGCAATATAAAAAAAGAGTAGTTGTTAATGACGTCTCTGTGAGTGTTAACCAGGGCGAAATTGTTGGACTATTAGGACCCAACGGAGCAGGCAAAACAACCTCTTTCTACATGATAGTAGGTCTTATTAAGCCTTTGTCCGGCAGAGTAATGCTCGATGATAACGATATTACTGCACTCCCTATGTATAAACGTTCTCAAATGGGAATTGGTTATTTGGCGCAGGAAGCTTCTGTATTTAGACAACTAAGTGTGGAAGATAACATCAAATCTGTATTGGAATTCACTAATTTATCTAAGATACAACAACACGAGAAACTAGAAGAGTTGATTGCGGAGTTTAGCCTCCATAAAATTCGAAAAAGTAAAGGGATTCAACTCTCTGGCGGTGAACGTAGAAGAACAGAAATTGCCCGATGCCTAGCTGTTAACCCTAAATTTATTTTACTCGATGAGCCTTTTGCTGGTGTTGACCCCATCGCTGTTGAAGATATTCAATCGATTATTTATAAATTAAAAGACAAAAATATTGGGATATTAATCACCGATCATAATGTGCAAGAAACACTCTCCATTACCGATAGAGCATACTTACTCTTTGAAGGGAGTGTCCTACGACAAGGAAATGCACATGAATTGGCAAATGACGAATATGTTAGAAAAGTGTACCTTGGATCAAAGTTTGAACTAAGAAAACCATAATCGTATCTTTAATAAACACAACTAGATTTTTAATTATTAAAAGATATGAACGATTGTTGAAAAAAATATTCTGATCATTTAGTATTTCATTAATAATACCTACGGTATTGTATATCAGTAGTTAAGCTTGTTATTCCGGATTTTGTAATAAGCTTTTTTAGAGCTAATCAATTGTCATTCTCTTTTTTTTATTCAAAAAATTGTGTTTTTTGGATAGTTATTTATAAATTTGCAGGCTAATTGAAATAGAATAGAGTTAAAATAAATTATATAAACAATTAAAAAATAAAAGGTTAATAACATGCAGAATAAGGGAACTATCAGATTCTTCGGTATTGCGTTTGCCCTCGTATGCGCCTACTCTTTGTCATTTACACTTTGCACTAGACAAGTAGAAAAAAACGCCAAAGAATATTCAATCAACGAGCAAGTTACTGCTGAAGCAAAAAAACTTGCCAATGGCGATGTGGTAAAAGAAAGAAAATTTATTGATTCATTAGCAAAAATTCGAGAAAACTATTTCCTTGATTCTATGCAAAGTGAGATTATCTATCGTGTAGGATTCAAAGGATTCTCATTGAGAGATTACTCCTATCGCGATTGTAAAGCTCGTGAAATTAACTTAGGTCTCGACTTAAAAGGAGGGATGAATGTTACGTTAGAGATATCCATTCCAGATATTTTAATTTCTCTTGCTGGCAAAAATGCTTCCGATCCTTTATTTATACAAGCGCATGCCAAAGCAATTGAAAAACAAAAAACAACGCAAACAAATTTTATTACTCTATTTGGCGATGCTTTTAAAGAAGTTGCTCCTAATGGAAGATTGGCTTCATTTTTCGCTTTTAATTTGCCAGAACGAATCAAAACAAATTCTACTAACGAAGAAGTACTTAAAGTTTTAAAAGATGAAACGGACGGAGCAGTGGATCGTACTTTCCAAATTTTAAGAACTCGTATCGACCGATTTGGAGTTGCTCAACCAAATATCCAAAAATTAAGTCAATCGGGTAGAATTTTAGTGGAACTTCCTGGTATCAAAGAACCAGAACGTGTGAGAAAACTTCTTCAAGGTACTGCTAATCTAGAATTTTGGAAAACATACGAGGTTGCTGAAATTTTTCCTTCTCTACAAGAAGCTGACAAAAAAATAGCTGCCATCCTGAATGGGTCTGTACTTGCGGACACTCTTTTAGTTGCCGACTCTACTTCGACTGCGGTTGAAGATACCAAAAATGATACTGCTAAAGTGACCGAACCAGCCGATAAAGATACTAGCGCTAACAATAAAACACTTACAGATGCTCAAAGAGAAAAAGAAAATCCTCTTTTCTATTATCTAAAATTAAGTGTTGATCAACAAACGGGTGGTCTTGCAAAAGGACCCGTAGTCGGTTATGCATCCGTAAAAGATACTTCTAAAATTAACCACATGCTCGACATGGTTAAGACTACTTTACCTCGTGATTTGCGCCTTGCTTGGGAGCATAAATCTATGGACGATAAAGGTTTTATTCAGTTAATTGCTCTTAAAGCAGTTGGCGAAAAAGGATATGTATTGAGTGGAGACGCTATTAGCGATGCTCGCCAAGATTATAGCGACAAAGGTGGTAATGAGATTTCCATGACCATGAACGCTTTGGGTGCCAAAACATGGAAGAAAATTACAGGCGAAAATATTGGCCGTTCTGTTGCAATTGTTTTAGATGGCTACGTTTATTCTTATCCTACTGTTCAAAACGAAATTCCAAATGGAAGATCTTCTATCACTGGCCGTTTTACACTTGAAGAGGCAAAGGATTTAGCAAATATTCTAAAAGCTGGTAAATTGCCAGCACCAGCTCGAATTGTTCAAGAAGAGATTGTTGGACCTACCCTCGGAGTAGAATCTATTAACTCTGGTCTATGGTCTTTCTTAATCGCCTTTTTACTAGTTCTCCTTTACATGTGGATGTACTATAATAAAAGTGGTTTGATTGCAAATATTGCATTGATTTCAAATATCTTCTTCATTTTTGGAGTTTTAGCTTCCCTAGGAGCAGTTTTAACTATGCCTGGTATTGCCGGTATCGTTCTTACCCTTGGTATGGCTGTGGATGCAAACGTTATCATTTACGAACGTATTCGTGAGGAACTTCGTGCAGGTAAAGGCGTTCGTCTTGCTATCTCCGATGGTTACAAAAATGCCTATTCCGCAATTATAGATGGTAACGTTACTACCTTACTTACCGCAATCGTATTGTTTGTTTTTGGTTCTGGTCCAGTTCAAGGTTTCGCAACTACCCTAATTGTTGGTATTTTAAGTTCTTTGTTTACTGCAATATTTATATCTAGAGTGATTTTTGAATATTTGCTAACAAAAGATGTTCATATTTCATTTGATAATAAATATACCCGCAATATTCTGCAAAATACGAAAATTGACTTTATTGGAATGCGTAAAAAATTATATATCTTATCCAGTATCATTATTATTGGAGGTATCGTTTCTTTAGCAACAAAAGGACTTAATTACGGTGTAGATTTTACCGGAGGAAGAAGTTATGTAGTACGATTCGATAAAGATGTTACAACAAATCATATCCGTGAAACCTTAACTAAAGAGTTTGGGGAAGCTCCAGAAGTAAAAACTTTTGGATCTGCTAAACAGGTAAAAATTACTACAAAATACAGAATCAAAGAAGATAATGCTCAAGTAGATTCTATCATTGAGACTAAATTATTTAATGGTCTAAAATCCTATTTGCCAGCTAATATTGTTTTCGAAGATTTTAGTGTAAAAAATCAAGAAATTGGACTACTTAGCTCCCAAAAAGTTGGACCTACTATCGCTAAAGATATCGTTATTAACTCTATTTGGGCTGTTCTTTTCTCTTTACTTGCTATCTTCTTGTACATTGCTGTTCGATTCAAAAAATGGCAATATGGATTGGGTGGTATGGTCTCTTTGGCTCACGATGCTTTGATAACTATCTCTTTCTACTCCATTTTCTATGGCATTATGCCTTTTACGATGGAAGTAGATCAAGCGTTTATTGCAGCTATCCTTACAATTATTGGATACTCTATTAACGATACCGTAATTATTTTTGATAGAGTAAGGGAATATAATTTGTTGCATGGCAAACGTTCCCTTCAAGAAAACATGAATGCAGCGATGAATAGTACTTTAGGTAGAACATTAAATACAGCTGGAACAACCTTGGTTGTATTATTCGCAATCTTCTTCTTTGGTGGGGAAGTAATTCAAGGATTCGTGTTCGCACTATTAACCGGTATTTTAGTTGGAACTTATTCTTCTATCTTCAATGCTGCACCTTTAGCTTATGATTTCATTAAATTATCTTCGAAAAAAAATGAGAACAAGTAATATTTAACTCGTTTTTTAATATTTAATAAAAGGTCTCAATTGAACATTGAGACCTTTTATTTTGTAATAGTAGTCGAATATTTACCTTCAAGGATAAAGATACACTAAAAAAAATATAATTTTATACCCCAAAAAAAACGAATTATTTTAAAAAATATGTGATAATTGAAAAAAAAACTTTAAATTAGCAACGTATTTGGGATAAACTAACTTAAAAAATTATGAAGCGCATATTTACATTTGGAGTTTTGTCACTTATTTTTCTGTTAATCAGCAATTTGAGTTATGCTCAGAAGAAAAATTATACCCAAGAAGCAGATAAAGCATTTGCTACTTTTCAGTATAATGTAGCTGCTGATTTATACAAAAAGGCATATCCGAAAATCAAAACGAATAAAGTTTTGAAAAATTTTGTAATGTACAGACTTGGCGAATGCTATCGTCTGACAGGGAATTTGAAAAAGGCGGAAGATACCTATAAAAAATTAGAAAAGATCAACTATCAAAAAGATGAACCAATGCTTCTATTGCATTTGGGAGATATTAAACGATCGCTTTATAAAGATTTTCCAGCTGCACAAAGTTATTATAAAAAGTATAAAGAGAGAGTTGCAGATGATCCAAATATCGATATCCGAATTAAATCCTGTGAATTAGCTGCTGCATGGGTTAAAGCTCCAACTCGTCATGAAGTTGCTAATTTTAAGAAATTAAATACCAGAGAAAATGATTGGGCACCTGCTTGGGGAAATCCTGCTAAAAGGAATCAACTGATGTTCTCCTCATCTCGAGAAGGAAGTCGTGGCAAAGGCACCGATGTTTGGACTGGACAATCTTTCTCCGACATCTATGTTTCCGATAAACCTAAAAGCAAAAACAACGAATGGCCAGGAGAATGGTCTGAACCTATGCCTATCGATGATGAAGAATTTGTGAACTCACTAGGTAATGAAGGAGAAGCTGTTGCTAATCCAAAAGGATCTACCATCTATTTTACCCGATGTGGCAAAGAAAATAAAAAAATCGTTCTTTGTAAAATTTATCAAGCTCAAAAAAAAGGTAAAGGTTGGGGCCCAGCTGAAGAGATTAAACTTGGTAAGGATACCTTTGATTTCGTTCATCCAGCTATTTCAAGCGATGAGTTAACTATGTATTTCTCTTCGAATATGAGTGGTGGCGAAGGTGGATATGATATCTGGGTTGCTAAAAGATCCAAAAAATCAAAACCTTTTGATGCACCAGTTAATCTTGGACCTACTGTTAATACTTGGACTGCTGATATGTTTCCTACGCTTCGTAATAACAATACCCTTTATTATTCATCTAAAGGATTTGCAGGAATTGGAGGATTTGACATCTATTCAACTACCCTAACGGGGGATACCTGGTCTACACCCGTTAATTTACAAGTGCCAATCAATTCGGAAGCAGACGATATATCTATCCTTTTTGATGAAACGGTAGCTAATGATCCAATATCTAATACTCCATATGTAGAGAAAGGATATTTTGCTTCTAACCGTAAAGAAGGAAAAGCAGATGGTGGATTTGATATCTGGACATTTAAACTACGTCCATTAATATTCACACTTTCAGGTATTGTCAAAGATAGCGTCTCTCTTCAACCTATCGATAGTGCTATGGTTGTTATCAATGGATCTAATAACACCTCTTATACTACGTATACCGATAAAAAAGGATATTACTATTTTGATAAATCTAAAATCATGATTGACGTAACTTACTCTATGAATGTAGTAAAAAGAGGATATTACGAAAATGATAACACTAAAGGAAAAGAAACAACCGTAGGATTGAAAGAAAACAAAGATCTGAAACATAATTTCACGCTAAATCCTATTCCAAAAGAACCAATTCTGCTGCCAGATATTTTGTATGATCTAGCAAAATGGGATCTAAAACCTCAATACCAAGATTCATTGAAAGGTTTACATAAAATCATGGTCGACAATCCAACATTCGTCATTGAGTTGCGCTCTCACACGGATGTTAGACAAATACCTATGACCAATGATACTTTATCTCAATATCGTGCACAATCTTGTGTCTCATACCTAATTTCTCTTGGTATCGACCCTGCTCGATTGGTTGCCAAAGGTTATGGTGAAAAAGTGCCACGTTTACTAACTAAAGATACTAGATCGACCTATAAAGAAAAATCATTTACTTTCCCAAAAGGGGTTACCCTAACTCCTGAATATATTTCAGATTTGCCTTCAAAAGACGAACAAGAAGCTGCTCATAGTTTAAACCGAAGAACTGAGTTTAGAATTTTACGTGATGACTTTGTCCCTTCCACTAATAAGAATGATTCACTTAATAAAACTGGTACGGTTACCTTTGTTGCTGCTCCTAACCTAAATACAATTCCTGTTATCATCGAAGGTAATACCGTAAAATCTACTTGTATTGTTAACAACAAACAAATGACCTTTGCGATAGAGCCTGGTTCATATAAGATCTCTATTTCTATGGATGAAGCTTTGGCATTCTTAAAGGAATATAAAATTACGGTTAACGATTTTGATGCAAAAGCAAAAGCGATTAACGAAGATGGATCTATTGTAGACAATTCGATTCTCTACCTTACTGATTTAAAAATTGGAGAGGAAGTTATTGAAAACGTTGAAGTAGTGGTGGTGAAAGGTCAAAAAACGGCAATCCTATTCGGTGATAAAAAATTATCGGAAGAGTTTGGTGAATACACCATCGATAAAGATAAAAAGACATTGACATTTAAAACTAAATAATTGTTGAAACATCCGCTAAATGCGGATGTTTTTTTTTACCTTTGCAACCAAAAATAATGACAATGAAACAATCACGCTACAACCAACGAGGGGTTTCTGCTTCTAAAGAAGATGTACACAATGCCATTCAAAACATAGATAAAGGTATTTTTCCTAAAGCATTTTGTAAAATAATTCCAGATTATCTCACCGGTAGCGAAAATCATTGCATTGTGATGCATGCCGATGGAGCTGGAACAAAATCAGCTTTAGCATATGCATATTGGAAAGAAACGGGAGACCTTTCTGTTTGGAAAGGTATTGCTCAAGATGCTATTGTGATGAATATCGATGATTTAATATGTGTAGGAGCTGTGGATAATATTTTGATTTCATCTACCATCGGACGCAATAAAAACTTAATTCATGGGGACGTTATCAAAGCTATTATTGAAGGCACTGAAGAATTCGTAAATTGCATGAAGCAATACGGAATTAATATTTATACTACTGGAGGCGAAACTGCGGATGTTGGAGATTTAGTTAGGACCATTATTGTGGATTCTACCGTTACCGCTAGAATGAGAAAAGATAAAGTTATTAGCAACGACAATATTAAACCTGGTAATGTGATTGTTGGCCTCGCATCTTTCGGCAAAGCTATATATGAACATAAATACAACGGTGGGATGGGAAGCAATGGCCTAACATCTGCCAGACACGATGTGTTTTCAAAGGCGATTGCTGAAAAATATCCCGAAACATACGATAATCAACTGTTACCTGAGGTGGTTTATAGTGGCTCTAAATCTCTTACGGATGCAAGCGCTGTGGAGGGAATAGATGTTGGAAAACTCGTTCTTTCACCCACCCGAACATATGCTCCCATTGTTAAAGAAATTTTGTCTAAATACTCCGACTCTATCGACGGGATCGTCCACTGCAGCGGTGGAGCACAAACAAAAGTGCTTCATTTTATTAACGACGACGTTCATGTGGTAAAAGATAATCTATTCCCAATACCTCCCTTGTTCGAACTTATTCAAGCAGAATCTCAAACCGATTGGAAAGAGATGTATAAAGTCTTTAATATGGGACATAGATTAGAAATTTATTTATCTTCGGAAATAGCTCAGGAAGTAATTGAAATATCCAAAACCTTTGGTGTGGATGCTAGAGTTATCGGTAGATGTGAAAAAGGGAATAAAGGGGTTACTATTATATCGGAATTTGGTCAATTTCATTATTGATTTCTTTTTAGACTCTTCGATAAAAAAACAATTAATATAAGAGATTATCTCTTTGATTATTGGTCGAACTTGAAGATTTTTTTTTATGTTATTTTCAAACTGATTTTTCTTAATAAATTTTTTATTGTGGAACGGTTATTGTAAATTCATTTTTTTTTACTAATTTAGTATTTAAATACCAAAACTTAAAAATAAATTTATGAGAAAAAAATTACAATTTTTAGTCCTTCCTTTTTTAATGTTAGTGGTCCTTTCTTCTTGTGAAAAAGAGGAGGAGTTTCAAACTAAACAAAATATGGAGGGTTGTTGGACAGCTACAACTATTACAAATTCTCAAGGTCAAGATATTACCAACAAAGTGTCTGTGCCTATTGTGGCCTTTCATCTAAGTAGCGATGGAACCATTATTTCTACTGCAGGACCTCTGATGATGTATGTAGTTTATGGAGATAATAAATATACAGAAATAGCCTCTCAAATAGATCAAGTTTTTAATTACACTACTCTACATTTTAATGGTGGTGAGTTTTTTGTTGGCGCTGATGAACAAAAATCATTCACTCTTGAAATGAAATTAGAAGGTATTGCGGGAACAAAAACACTTAAAACTCTTTTACAATTAATTGGAATTAATGCTAGCTATCTAGAATTCGTTGTATACCATAAATTCATGAATGTAGGTATTTCTTTTGCGGATAATAATAAAACGATGATATGGACTATCGACGCAAATACAACTGCTACGTATAATAAAAAAGATGTAAATGGAAATTATATTTTATGGAACGGTTGGCCTGTTAATAATTTCCAACATTGTACCATTCGTTTTACTAAACAAACTAGAGATATTAGAGATGTAGTTACCCAAGCCAATAATGGAAATTAGATCAGGATATGATATAAAAAAAGGCGAGGAAATTCCTCGCCTTTTTTATAGGTGGATTGGTTGGGGGGTAGACCTACTTAGAAATTTTTTCGTCTTCATCTTCGGTTGCTAATTCATAATCTTGAGCTTGAATTTTTACAGCGGTTCTTTTTTTGCCTTCCTTGTCGGTGAATTGATCTACTACGATTTTCCCATTCAAATGAATACGGCTGCCCTTCTTTAATTCTTCACCTGCCTTTTTCGCAAATTCGTTCCAAATGACAATGTTATGCCACGTGGTTTCGGATTGCCATTCTCCTGACCTGGTTTTAAAGTTTTCGTGAGTTGCCAACGAACATCTGAACATTTTACTTCCATTTTTCATCGCCATTACTTCTGGATTGCTTACATAGCCAATTAATTCTACTTTGTTTAATGTTTTCATTTTTTTCTCCTTTTTTTATTAAAATATTTTTTCTAAATTTTCAATTTTTATTTCACTATCACTTGTATTGTCCTTCGAAATCACATCTATGTGTCTCGCCTTAATTCTCATTGTGGATCGTTTGGTGCCATTTTTATCCGTATATTCATGGATTTGCAACTTGCCATCGACTTTCAAAAGTTCTCCTTTGTGAATATTACATCCTATCTCTTTTGGATTATTATTCCAAAATTCAATACGATGCCATGTTGTTTCCGTTTCCCAATTGCCAATTTTTGTTTTAAAACTCTCGTGGGTTGCTAATGAACATTTGATGAGTTCAGCCCCATTTTTCATAATTATTACTTCTGGATTTCCTACGTAACCCATTAATTCTACTTTGTTTAGTGTTTTCATGATTGTTTCTATTTTGTTGTTTATACTAAAACCTCTTCTAATTTTAAATTTTCTACACTTTCTGAATCCCTAATCAATTCAATCTCTAGCGCTTGAACCATTACTACCACACGTTTAATTCCCTCTTTGTCCGTGAATTGGTTTACGATCAACTTCCCATTTATCTTCACAAACATACCAGTGACTAATTGAAAGGATGAATCCAATTTAGGACTTTTCCAAAATATTATTCGATGCCATGTTGTGTCCGTTTTCCACTCCCCACTACTTATTTTAAAAATTTCATGGGTTGCTAAGGAACATTTAATTAATTGTGTGCCATTTTTCATGCCCATTACCTCTGGGTTGCTTATGTAACCGGCAAGTTCTACTTTGTTTGTTGTTTTCATACGAGTTAATTGTTAAGTTGATTATTAGTTTATTTTTATTATCGAGAATTCTTTCGTGAAATTCGACGATGCAAAGTAACAACCTAATTTTCAGTAGATTCGGTTAATAACCATTTACTATCGACAATAATTAACAAAAAATGTTTGTAAGCGTTTGTAAACTTTTATTATCTTTGAAAATCAATAGGATATACTATGGAAGAAAAAAAAACTTGCATCGAATGTGGAGAACTAATTTTAGGTCGATCCGACAAAAAATTCTGCTCCGACCAATGTAGAAATACGTATAACAATCGTTTAAACAGTGATTCTAATGCGGTGGTAAGGAACATCAGCAATGTCCTGCGCAAAAATAGAAGAATCATGCAAACCCTTGCCCCAGAAGGGAAACAACGGATAAGTAAAGACAAAATGATGGAATTGGGGTACAACTTCAAATTTCACACCCACGAGTTCATCACCCAAAAGGGAGACAAATACCAATACTGCTTCGAATACGGTTTCCTGGTCTCAGATGAAAACTACTGCTTTGTGGTGATTGATGGGAAGTTATCTTAATTGTAGGTTGATAAAAGAAACATGGAAATGTAATCCAATATTTCTTTTAGGATAGATTTATTTTTTCTATTTAAAAATATTAGAAACAGCTAGAGCCATCAAAACAATGCGTACACAATCTTTCTTTCGGTAATCCGATTGCTTCTACCAAATCGTCGAGGCGTTGGAATTTTAGTGAATCTAATCCCAAACGGATACGAATCCGATCTACCATTTCTTTGTACTCTGGTGAATCTGGATCAGAATATTTGGCCATATCCGTTCCCTCTTTGCCTTCGATTTCTTTTACGGCAGTGTAAGTTGCCAAATCCATATTTGAACGAGAACGGCTAAAATTAAGAAACTGACAGGGATAGGTTAGAGGAGGGCAAGCTATGCGCACATGTACCTCTTCTATTCCGGCTTTTCGCAAATCTTGGACATTATCTTTCAACTGTGTACCTCTTACGATAGAGTCGTCTAAGAAGACTCCTCTTTTCCCTTTGATTATAGAAGAATTAGGGATGAGTTTCATTTTAGCAACTAAATCACGCATGCTTTGGGTTTGAGGCATAAAGCTACGAGGCCAAGTTGGAGTATATTTTGAATAGGGTCTTTTTAATGGTATACCTGTTTCGTGGCTGTATCCCATTGCATGACCAACTCCGGAATCTGGAACGCCAGCAACGAAATCGATTTCAATGTCGTCATGCTTAGCTAATGCAGATCCGCATCGGTAACGACTTTCATCAACGTTAATCCCTTCATAAAACGATGGAGGATAGCCATAATATACCCAAAGAAAAGAACATATTTGCATTTTCTCAAAAGGTGCTTTGAGCTGTTCGTATCCTTGGTCTGTAATTTTTCCAATTTCCCCTGGACCAAGGTATTTTTCAGTCTCGTATCCCAAATTAGGGAATGCGCACGTTTCAAATGATGCTGCATATGCTAGCTCTTTTTTCCCAATAACGATTGGGGTACGACCCAATTTGTCTCGTCCAACTATAATGCTATCTTCGGTGAGAATCATCAAAGAACAGGATCCTTGAACCTTTTCATACACATTCTTAATGCCTTCCACAAAGTCTTTACCATCTGCTATCAACATCGCAACTAGTTCGGTTGGATTAATCTGCCCTTGGCTTGTGTCTGAATACACTCGATGGTCTTTTAGAAATTGTGCTTCTAGTTCAGCTATGTTGTTGATTTTTGCCACGGTAGCCACTGCATATCTTCCCAAATGAGAGGTTACAATAATCGGTTGTGCTTCTGTATCGCTGATTACTCCAATTCCTACTTTCCCTGAAAAAGTTTTTATATCATCTTCAAATTTGCTCCTGAAATATCCGTTTTCGAGACTGTGGATTGCACGCTGGAATCCTTTATCTTTTGAATAGAAAGCCATCCCAGCTCTCTTTGTGCCTAAATGGGAATGATAATCAGTTCCGTAAAAAACATCTGGAACACTATCTGATTTTGAAATGCAACCAAAAAAACCGCTCATAATATGTGATGAATTATTTAAGCGGCAAAATTAGTTTTTTTTCTTAACTACTCAAATTAATTATGAAATTCTGCCATGTTTTTCATGTTTTTTATAACTATGTTTTTTTGAATATTTTTGAAATTAAAAAAATAAATAGATTTGGTTTAAAAAAAATGATTACCTTTGCATATTATTATCTCTAATAGATTTTTTTTTGTTTGTGGATTATTTTTTTTAGTGAAAAATTTTTAACATAATAGAGTTCTTATACTAAATCATTCTATTAATAGATATTAATGTCTCGTTTTTTCATGTTCTCGTAGTTATTTTTTAATTTATTCCCTAAATTAATCATATTTCTTGTTTTTTGTGTGCGAGAACGAAAACAGTCTGCTGTACGGCAGACTGTTTTTTTTTAGTATAATAGACTATTTTTTTCTGAGAATATTTTATCCCCCAAAATCATCAAAGGCAATATTTTCTGGAGGTACGCCCATCTCGTCGAGCATCTTTTGAACGGCGTCATTCATCTGAGGAGGTCCGCAAAGGTAATATTCAATTTCTTCTGGCTCCTCGTGTTTGTCTAGATATTCATTTTTTATCACTTGATGGATAAACCCAACATATCCATTCCAATTATCTTCAGGCTTTGGCTCCGAAAGGGCAATGTGAAATTTGAAGTTGGTATTTTCTTTTTCAATTTTTTCAAAATCATCGATATAAAACAGCTCTCTTAACGATCTGCCACCATACCAAAAAGTAGCTTTTCTGTTTGTTTTCTTCGTTTCAAAAAGATCAAAAATATGAGATCTCATGGGAGCCATTCCAGCTCCTCCTCCAATAAACATCATCTCTTTTTGAGTCTCTTTGATGTGGAATTCGCCATAAGGTCCCGAGATGGTAACTTTATCGCCAGGTTTACGAGAAAAAATATAAGAAGAGCAAATCCCCGGATTTACGTTCAAAAATTCTTTCTTTTTATTATTCCATGGAGGTGTTGCAATTCTAATATTTAGCATCACAATATTTCCTTCTGCCGGGTGATTAGCCATAGAGTATGCCCTATAAATAGGTTCACTGTTTTTCATGGTCAAATTCCACATGTTGTATTGATCCCAATCTGAACGATATTCTTCTTCAATGTGAATATCCTTGTAATCTACTTTACATACTGGAACATCGATTTGGATATAACCACCGCTTTTAAAATCTAAGGTTTCTCCTTCGGGGAGTTTAACCACAAATTCTTTGATGTAAGTGGCTACATTACGGTTGGAAACAACTTCGCATTCCCACTTTTTAATTCCAAAGACTTCGGCAGGAATTTTAATTTTCAAGTCGTTTTTGACTTTCACTTGACATCCCAAACGCCAATGGTCGGCTTGCATCTTTTTATTTATGAATCCCGTTTCGGTAGGCAAAATATCGCCTCCTCCTTCTAATACTTGACACTTGCACATTGCACAAGTTCCACCGCCACCACAGGCCGAGGGAAGAAATATTTTTTGTTGCGAGAGAGTCGATAACAAAGTAGAACCTGTTTCTACTTCATATTCTGTCTCTTCGTTTATCATTATTTTAACATTGCCAGTTGGTAATAATTTAGCCCTAGCATATAGAAGCATTCCAACTAAAACTAAGGTGACTACTAAAAAGATAGCACTGCTAAGAATAAGTATCATTGTTAGACTCATAGTCGTTGTGTTTTATTTTTTATAATTTTATTCCAAGAAAGCTCATAAAAGCAATAGCCATCAATCCAGTGATGATAAATGTTATGCCTAATCCCTTTAATGGTTTTGGAATATTTGAGTATCGTAATTTTTCTCTAATAGCTGCAATAGAGACGATTGCTATTAACCATCCAAAGCCCGATCCTACTCCAAAGACAGTAGCTTCTAATAAGGATTCATATTCTCTTTCTTGCATAAATAGAGATCCCCCCAAAATTGCACAGTTTACTGCTATAAGTGGTAAAAAGATTCCTAAAGATGCATACAATGTAGGTGAAAATTTCTCTACAATCATCTCTACTAGCTGAACTAATGATGCAATTACAGCAATAAACATGATAAAGCTTAAAAAGCTTAAATCGTAATTTGCAAACTCATCTCCAAGCCATTTTAAAGCCCCTTGTTTTAATAGATAATTTTCTAATAGGTAGTTTATTGGCACGGTTACAAGTAAAACAAAGGTAACTGCTATGCCAAGTCCAATCGAAGTTTTTAC
Organism: uncultured Lentimicrobiaceae bacterium; assembly: GCA_964653595.1. Classification (GTDB taxonomy): domain Bacteria; phylum Bacteroidota; class Bacteroidia; order Bacteroidales; family WCHB1-69; genus JBAXTE01. The sequence goes on along the minus strand of CAZZHH010000043.1, from coordinate 6,454 downwards.
AGTTTTAGAAACGGCCAAATAGGAACACATTCCTAAAAAGTATGCAAAAACCATGTTGTCAATAAAGACAGATTTTACAAATATATTGATTAAATTTTCCATAATTCGATTTGTCTTAGGTTGATAGTATAATTTACTCTTTGTCTATGAGTTCTTTCGAAAACGACCGTTGAATCCAGATGATGACTCCAACGATGATAAGAGCCATTGGTGGAAGAATCATAAATCCATTATCTTTATATCCTAGGTCATAGACAGATTGTGGTATAACTTGAATTCCCCATATAGATCCTGATCCAAAAAGTTCTCTAATAAACGCTACGATCATCAATATCAGCCCGTAACCTAACCCGTTACCTATCCCGTCAATAAGGGAAGGAAGTGGTTTGTTTGCCATTGCAAAAGCCTCTAAGCGTCCCATCAGAATACAGTTTGTGATGATTAAGCCAACAAATACGGAAAGTTGTTTGCTAATATCGTAAACATAAGCTTTTAGTATTTGGTCTACAATAATCACTAGAGTAGCAATTACTACTAATTGCACAATTATTCTAATTCTAGGGGGAATTGAGTTTCTAATGAGAGAGATGATGAAATTCGAAAGAGCAGTAACCACCATTACAGACAAACTCATTACAAAGGCTGGTTTCATTTGTGCGGTGACAGCTAGAGCGGAGCAAATTCCAAGAACCTGAACGGTAATAGGATTGTTTAAATTAATAGGCCCAAAAAGTAATTTTCGATTTGCAGCCGAAAATAGGGAATAAGAGGATGTTTTGTCGCTCATATCTATTTTGATTTTAAAAATGGTTCATATATTTGTAAACACTCTTTTAGCATATCGTTAGCGCCGTTACATGTAATGGTTCCTCCCGATATTGCGTCAACTCCGTGGATAGGATCTATGGTGCTGTTTTTTACTCCGCCTTTCACTACAGAAATAGATGTTAATTTCCCAGTCCTGTCGAAAATCTGCTTTGCCTTAAACTGATTTTGAAAGGGTAACTCACTAATTTCTGCACCTAATCCGGGAGTCTCCCCTTTGTGTCCAAAAGTGACTCCTGTGATTGTGTTTTTGTCACTCATTAATGACATGTTTCCCCATATCGGGCCCCATAGACCTTTTCCTTGAAGGGAGAGGATATAAAGAGTGTCGCCTTGATCCCCTTTAAAGAAAAATACAGGTAATAATGGCGACTCTTTTTTGCTCAATTTTTTCAACTCTGTCTTGATATTTATGTCAAATGGCCTGATGTTGCCTGCCTTTTGAGCTTGATTAGAATACTCTGCAACAATTTTCCCATTTATATCTACAGCAATTTCTTTGACAATGTATTTATTGTAAGCCTCGATTGTTTTTGATGGTTCTACTAGAATGTTTGCAGATTTTAAAATTTGTTGCATCTTTTCAATTTTCACGTTGTTGTCTTGTGCTGGTTTTAGAACTGTGGCAGTGGTAGCAAGAAGTATTGCTACCAAAACAACCATCACGGATGCATATATAAAAATGTATTTGTTGGTAAACATGACTTTGTTTTTTATGATTTTACATTGATTTTAATCCGTTTTAATCGACGTTTTATGTTTGAACTTACCACAAAATGATCAATTAAAGGGGCAAAAACATTCATTAGTAAGATTGCCAACATGGTTCCTTCGGGATATGCCGGATTTACTACCCTTACCATCATAGTAAAAACTCCAATTAAAAAACCATAGATAATTTTACCTGTAGGTGTTTGAGAAGCAGAAACTGGGTCTGTGGCCATAAACACAACTCCGAATAAAAATCCTCCCATCAACAAATGATTCATAGGTGCCAATTGCATATATTCATTAATGCCAACTATATTGAACAAGTAACCAGTTGCTAATAGTCCAACAACTCCAGAGAGCATAATTCGGAGGCTACCAATCCCAGTCCAAATTAAAATGATAGCTCCAAGAATTATGGCAATTTTTGAAGTCTCACCAATACTTCCAGGAATTAATCCGTAAAACATGGTTTGCATGTCTGGAATCTTTTCAAATTGACCCGCAGCTGCATTCCCTAATGCTGTAGCGCCAGAGTAAGCGTCCAACTTTTCTGCAATCCATACCTTCTCACCTGTTATATCCCCAGGATAGGCAAAAAAGATAAATGCTCGTGCTACCAGTGCTGGATTTAAAAAATTCATGCCGGTGCCTCCAAAAACCTCTTTTGTGAAGATTATTGAAAAAACGGATGCTACTGCTACCATCCATAATGGAATATCGGGTGGCATTACAAGTGGAATCAACATCCCAGTTACCAATACACCTTCGTTCACTGTATGCCCAGTAATTTGAGCAGAGATGAACTCTACTGCTAAACAGGCAATATAGGAAACTACAATAATTGGAAATACTTTTAAAAATCCATAACTAAAATTTTCAAACGTACTTGCAGTTTGACCTAAGGATAAAAAATGCTGATAACCAACATTGAAAATTCCGAACAATAGGGTTGGAACCATTGCAATTACCACAAAAATCATCGTCCTTTTTAAATCAATGCCATCGCGGATATGTGATCCCTTTTTTGTTACGTGGTTTGGGACAAATAAAAATGTCTCAAAGGCATCAAAAGTGGATCGAAAAAGATGTAATTTGCCTCCTTTTTCGAAGTTTGGTTTAACTTTATCTACTAGTTTTCTTAATGCTTTCATAAAAATTTGTTTCTATTAACTCATCTCTTTTTGAATCAACTCTATTCCAGTTCGAATTAATTGCTGTGACTCAATTTTGGAAGTACACACATATTCACAAAGCGCGAAATCTTCCTCAGCTACTTCATAAATTCCAAGGTTTTCCATCATTTCAATGTCCTTGATTATAATTGCTTTCAGTAATTGAACTGGCATAATATCCCATGGGAAAACTTTTTCATATTGACCAGTAACAACAAAATTTCTCAGCTCTCCATGATAATTCGTGTCGAGAGTATATTTTTTCTTAGGAGTAAGCCAAGAAAAAAATGTGCGGGAAAGACTATATTTGTCAAAACCTGGAGCAATCCATCCCATAAACTCATAGTAATCACCTTCAGGGATAACTGTTAATTGATGATCGTAAAAGCTTAAAAATCCAGACTTATCGATTCTAGTACCTGTTAATACATTTCCACTAATAAATCGTGAATTATCATCGTTTAGATTGTTTGAAACGATCGATTCTATCGATTCTCCTGCTGTTATTTGGTAGTATTTGGGCTCTTTTACCGATGGGCCTGATAAAGCGATGGTTTTAGAAAAATCTAGAATCCCTGTTGAAATATAATTTCCGAGAATGATTAAATCCAACAGATTTATGGTCCAAACAGTCTCTCCTTTATTAATTGGATTGATGTGATGAATTTGAGTCCCTACATTTCCTGAAGGATGTGGTCCTTTGAAGTAATTAATATTTAGGTTTGCAAGCTTGTTTAAATGGGATGTCTCATCTCTTAAAGACAAATAAATTTGCCCTGTTGTAAATTTGCTAATCACATTAATTGCAACTTGGATCGCGTCTGTTTTATCCTTTGTTAAATACTCATAATCGGGGGCTAAAGGGGAGGAGTCGAATCCCGAAATAAATATTGCCTTTGGGGAGTCTTCGGGATTGGCAATGATATGGTATGGACGCTGACGAATCATAGGCCATAAACCCGACTCTAACAACGAAGAAATAGCAGTTTCTTTACTATCCCACGCTGGCGATAATGCTTCAAATTGTTTGTTTGATCCCTCTTTTTTAATGATAATTTCTTGAATTACTCTCTTCTCTCCTCGCTTTATATCTAAAATGCTACCAGAAACTGGAGATGTAAATTTGATTAATTCATTTGATTTGGAATAAAATAGGGGAGAACCAACGTGGACAACGTCCCCAATTTTTACCAATAATTTTGGAGATACTCCTATAAAATCGGTAGGCTTAATTGAAAATAGAGAAGATTTTGAATCTTCAATTTGATGAATTGCCATGCCTTTTAAAGGAATATCAAGTCCTTTTTTGATTGTAATCTTTTTTGGCATAATTAGCTCTATTATGAATAAATATGTTTTAATATGTGATACAACAACGTTTATTTTTTAATTGTTCATGCTTTCACAAATAAAATTAATAAATTTACCGTTGTAAATATAAATCAAAGATATGAAAAAAAATACTTCTTTAATTTTTTTATTAGTTCTTATAGTTTCTTCCTCTGTATTTGCACAATTACGCGATACTATCTATAATAAAAATATTGCCTCTCTTCAAATTTTTCGGATGGGTCAAATTTTATCAAATCCAATCATCTCTCTTGGGAGTAGCGATCAATTATCTGTTGTTTTTGATGAGTTTGGAGCAAAAAGTAATTTTTATAATTATACCCTCTACCATTGTAATGCTGATTGGAAACCAAGTGATTTTTTGAAAAATGAATATTTAGAACCATATACTAATGAGCCCATCAACGAAGTGTTGTATTCAAATAATACAATAAAGGACTATGTTCAATACCAGTTTGCTTTTCCGAATGAAAATATTCAAATCACTAAGTCAGGAAATTATATTCTTGCTGTTTATGCCGAGGATGAGCAACAACCTATTTTTTATAAAAAATTCTATGTGGTTGAACCTACCTCTGTGCCAATATCTGCAACCATTAAACAAGCCACTGATCTTTCCGATAAACTACATAAACAAGAGGTTGATATTACTATTTCGAAAATTGGAATTACCAATAGCTCCAAAGTAAAACTTTTTATTCAGCAAAATGGACGATCTGATAATTTAGTTTCGTTAAGCCCTTCTTCTACTTCTAGTGATCAGATTATCTACGATTATGATAAAGAAAATGTGTTTGATGGTGGATCTGAATTTCGAACTTTTGATGTAAAAAGTATTCGTTATAAACTGGATCATGTTCAGATTCTTGAAACGCGCGATAATGGGCCACATGCCTTTTTGTACCCAGACAAACAAAGAAGGTATCAAGCATACGAATCCTTGACGGATATCAATGGTAGACAATTTTTTAAAACTGAAGATTACGATAATCAGATGGCTGCTGAGTATGTTTGGGTGCATTTTTTTATTCCTATGCCTCAAATTCTCGAACTTGGCACATTGTACATTTTTGGCGAACTCACCCAATGGAAGTTTTTACAGGAAGCAGAGATGACTTATAATTCGAAACTGTCTGGTTATCAAGGTGCTGTTTGTGTAAAGCAAGGGCTTTATAATTATCAATACTTGTTTTTAAAGCAAAATGCAAAAATGGGTCAAGTAGAGATAATGGAAGGGAATCATTGGGAAACAGAAAATGAGTATACCATTTATGTCTATTACCGACCAGATGGAGCAATAGCAGATAAACTTATAGGTGCAAAAGTTGTGAAATTTAATAAATAATGATAGCCTTTGTCCAATTGTGATTTTTAATAGTCTGATTGCTACGTAATATTGTGCCTAGTAATTCTATTAGTTTCAGCTTATATGTTTTATTCTTCTTCCGATTCTTTATCTTCTTTTTTTGTAGCCCGTGTGTGGCACATATAACTTCTTTTTATTTTTTCTTTAGGTTTTTTAGGGAAACGTCCTCTGTATTGTTTGAACCTTTCATCGGGCATTAATCTTTCAAAAAAGTTGCCAAATATTGGGGTTGCTGTTTTACATCCTTCACCAGATTCCATGTCTCGGAAGTGAATAAAACGGTCGTCGTTGCCAACCCATACCCCTGCAATAAGTTTTGGAGTAACCCCAATAAACCAACCATCGGAGTGTTCGGAAGAAGTACCTGTTTTGCCACCAAAATCGGTGTCCCAATCAAAAATATCATGTTCCCAAAGTGCTCCTGTTGTCCCGCCTGGCTCCGTTAAGCCGCCTAGAAAAAGCTGAGTCATCAAAAAGGCAGTTTCATAGCTAATAACACGTTCTTTTTTGGGAGTGTGTTGGTATAAAATTTTGCCCTTTTTATCTGTGATTTTTGTTACCAAAACAGGCTCCACTCTGTAACCTTCATTTACGAATGGACAGTATGCGCTCAGAAGTTCGAAAAGGGATACATCGCTTGAACCTAGGCAAATAGATGGGACATCTGCTAGTTCGGTTGTTATTCCCATTTTATGCGAAAACTCAATTACTTTTCTAAATCCGATATCGTTGGTAAGCTGTACGGATACAGAATTGATGGATCGTGCAAATGCATTTTTAAGGGTAACTGTTCTTCCGGTATATTCTCCTTCTGCGTTGCGTGGTGTCCATGATTTGTTAACCCCCTTTTCTACATAATTTATCGTAGATGCTTCATCTTTAATCATATCGCAAGGAGCCCATCCTTTTAGTTCCATGGCAGCAGCATACACAAATGCCTTGAATGTTGAGCCAGGTTGACGTTTAAACTGTCGTACGTGATCGTATTTGAAGTATTTGAAATTTGGTCCACCTACCCATGCTTTTACAT
>CAZZHH010000042.1:0-27367 GCA_964653595.1 uncultured Lentimicrobiaceae bacterium | reverse complement strand
GATGCATTTCGGGAGTGAAATCGATTGCTGACGAAGTAGTGGTCGTCGATTCCAATTCAACGGATAAAACTGTTGCGATATCCGAATCACTAGGGGCTAGAGTGATACAACAACCTTTTTTGGGATACACCGAGCAGAAAAACTTCGCAGTTGCTCAAGCTACACACTCATTTGTTTTTTCTATCGACGCGGATGAAGTACCAGATGAAAAGCTAATAAAATCGATCCTCGCGATCAAAAAAAATCCTGAAGCCATCGGTTATTCGATGAACCGGTTGACCAATTATTGTGGTAGTTGGGTACATCACTGTGGCTGGTATCCCGATCGAAAACTGCGAATCTTTTTCAAAGACAAAGGTTCTTGGATCGGTGGCGCTTTACACGAAAAATATGAGCTCAACGACCAAAAGAAACCAACCTTGTTAAAAGGAGATTTACTTCACTACTCCTATTATTCAATAGACGACCACATCAAACAAGTAGACAAGTTTACAGCAATATCTTCTAAAGAACTTTCTGAAAAAGGGTACAACCCTTCAATTTTAAAATTGATTTTTGCTTTTCCAGTTAAATTCTTTAGAGATTATTTCCTTAAGCTTGGGTTTCTGGATGGGTATACCGGATTCCAAATTGCACGAATTTCAGCTTTTGCTACTTATTTGAAGTATGCAAGAACTAGAGACTTGAATCGAATACTAAAAAATTGAACAAAAATCAACTCTCTTTGTTATATATTAGCATTAGTTTGTGTTTATAAATTATTGAATTATGCCTTAATGAATAAATGTGCAAGCTGGATATTATTGTTTTTTGTTTTACTTTCGCTTACTGAGAAATTAAATTATGAAAAAAATATTGATAAGCAGAACGGATAGCATTGGAGACACGATGCTTACTCTGCCAATGACAGGATATCTTAAACAACAATTTCCAGATATTGAAATTTATTATCTTGGAAGAAATTATACACGGCCTATCATTGAATGTTGTAGTAACATTGATCATTTCTTAAGTTGGGATTTAATGGAGTCTTTGGAATTAAATGAACAAGTGAAAACCTTTGCAGGCCTCAACTTAGATGCAATAATACATGTTTTTCCGAACAAAGAGATTGCTAAAGTTGCCAAGTTAGCTAAAATACCAATTAGAATTGGCACTTCTCACCGGCTATTTCATTGGAATACCTGCAACAAATTGGTTCATTTTTCGAGAAAAAACTCTTCTTTACATGAAAGTCAACTAAATTTCAAATTATTAAAGCCAATTTTGCCAAAAATAGACTATCCCTTCGAAAGAATGTTTGACCTAAGTGGGCTCACCATTCCCAAAAAACATCCCGAAGTGAACAGCTTGATTGATTCTTCAAAATTTAATGTTATCCTTCATCCAAAATCCAAAGGCAGCGCCAGAGAGTGGGGTGTTGAGAATTTTGAAGAACTAATTAAATTGCTACCTCCCGAAAAATACAATATCATCGTAACTGGCTCTGAAGATGAGGGTGCTCTTTTCAGAGATTTCCTTGTCAACCCTTTCCCTCATGTGTGTGACGCATCTGGAAAATTAAGTCTAATTCAACTTGTCTCCCTTATCGCCCATGCAGATGCAATGGTAGCTTGCAGCACAGGCCCTTTGCACATAGCATCTGCTCTTGGCATTCACACCATAGGCATTTATCCACCTATCAAACCAATGCACCCCGGAAGATGGAAACCAATTGGCCCAAAGTCTACAATTTTTGTAAAAGATATCGAATGCAGCAACTGTAGAAAAGAGAAAAACTGCATTTGTATCACAGAAATAGACCCAATTGAGGTAGCGAAAGAACTATTCGAAATCTTCGAAAAACAATAACTGATTCATAGAATTTTATAAACTGTTATAAAAACAGCTATTAATTCTATAAAAATGTATTGTTGAAAATCATCTATGTATTTGAAAAAGATATATTAAAGATTCAATTTAACATCCTTTCCAAAATGAATGCGACAAACCAAAATTAAAATTCGGCTTGTCGCAATTCCCTAAAATAAACAAAGAAAGAGGGTAACTCAATTTTTTTATAATGAATCATTGTCTGATGTACCCCTATTTTTACATTTTAAATGCTTAAAAAGGCATCTCTAACCATAACTTGACAAAAATGAGCTTTCCCCAATTCGAAAAAGAATAAAAAGCAAAAAAAGGGACTATTTTTGTAATAGTTTATTGATGGTTAATGTCCATTTTTCGCAAAATTGGAACTCCCCATTTAGATAAAAATCCCCATTATCTATATTGTAAATCTCAAGTATTACATTGCTACTATTTGAGGAAAAGGGGATAAAAGAAAGTTCAATTTTTTCAACTACTTTTTGCGAACCTGAGTTAGAATCACTAGTTCTGCTTCTTTCCTGAACATTGCATTTTTTAAACTTACTTAAATCCAATATCTCCTTCATGTTTTTTTCACTATTGATAAAAAACAACATTTTAGATTCTCCATCAATCCCTATAATATTATTCATTAATATCTCTTTTTCGGTAATCGTATAGCCTTCACTTAATGCTAATTGATATAAAACCTCAAGTTTTTGATTTTGTTTTTTAGCTTGTTTATTATGTATCCAGATAAATATCAAGATGATTAAACCCAAAATAAGGGCTCCTATTATTATTGAAGTATTCATTTTTTTTCTTTTTTAAATTTAATATTTTCAAGGACACCTTAACTACTTTAATATCAATAGTTAAAGAGTCTCCATTTTGACGATGTATCAATTAAAATTACATCATACGTAAATTCTCTAAAATGTCCAGATTCAGAAATAAAATTCATCAAAAGGATTTATTCCATTCATATTAAACTACTTACAGTTAACGAATAATAGAATACGAATAATTCGAACTATCAAAAAAGATAGTTTTTAAAACCAACGAATGATTCTGTGGTTATATTCTGATTCTGGAAAAAATAATTCCATCAAAATTCAATTCGAGATAAATCGTAATAAAATGAATTTTGAAGAAAAAATAATATTAGATGGTTCCTAGAAAAAGAAATGCTTAGGAAAAATCATGTGGGATTTTTTCAAAAAATTACAGATATATCTAAAGTGCGATATAAACTTGATGGTAGTGCAATAAATTGCATTTTTATTTTGAATGGTAATTAAAGAGACATTTGTAAATCTAATTTTTAACACCCGATAAAAAACAGAAGTGGTAGTGTTTATAATATTTTCGGGTAGAGTTACCTGAAATGGAGATGTCTCTTCGAATTGCAACATCTCACTCTGTTGGATACTATTGCAATTAGTTGATGCATTTAATCCAATTGTTGTGAAATCAGCATCTTGTACTTTTGGACAAGAGACTGCAAGTATCACAAAAAAGATAAAAATAAGTTTTTTAACAAATTCCATGGCACAAAGTTACCAATAATTTGAATAAGAAAAGCAGAAAAAGAAGATTTTAAGCATCTTTAAATTCCGAAGTAAAGTGGAATTTAATATCTGGGTAATTCTCTTGAATTCGTTTAAGAGACCATTCATTTTCAGCCAGAAACACAGGATTATTCTCCTTGTCAAACACAAGATGATGCCCACGTTCGTAGTCAAACTTTCGCATCGCCTCCTTGTTTGTAGAAGTTATCCAGCAGGCCTTGTAATATTGAAGGGGTTGAAAAGCACAAGAAGCTCCATACTCATGTTTGAGTCGGAATTGAATGACTTCAAATTGAAGATCTCCCACGGTGCCAATAATTTTCATACTACCCATCTCCTTCACAAAAAGCTGGGCTACTCCTTCGTCGGTTAACTGGCGTATCCCTTTTTCTAATTGTTTTGTTTTCATAGGATCTTTATTTACCAACTCCTTAAAGATTTCAGGCGAAAAACTAGGAATTCCTTCAAATTGTAAAAGCTCACCTTCGGTAAGAGTATCTCCAATTTTAAAGTTACCTGTGTCATATAATCCAACTACATCCCCAGGAAAGGCTTCGTTGATTACACTTTTTTCGTTGGCCATAAAACTGGTTGGGTTGGCAAATCGAAGTTTTTTATTCAGCCTAGTATGATGATAAAACTTGTTGCGTTCAAATTTCCCGGAAATAATTCGGCAAAAAGCAATCCGGTCGCGGTGATTAGGATCTAGGTTAGCATGAATTTTAAATATGAACCCAGTAAATTCATTTTCATATGGATCTACCTCCCTTTGTGTTGTAATCCTAGGGCGCGGACTTGGTGCAATTTCGACAAAAGTATCTAACAACTCCCTAACCCCAAAATTGTTAATAGCGCTACCAAAAAACACAGGTGCTAGATAACCGTCTTTGTATAAATCTACATCAAATGGTTCGTAAATACTCTCTATCAACTCTACTTCATCGCGCAATTTAGTAGTTGCCTTTACTCCTATCAACTCTTCAAGACGACTGTCTTCTAAAGAATCAATCTGATGTACCTCTTCGGATAATTGATTTTTGTTGGGAGTAAAAAGCTGAAGATTTTTCGAAAAAAGATTGTACACTCCTTTAAAATCAGAGCCAATTCCTATAGGCCATGCAAGCGGACGACAGTGAATATTTAGCTCTTTTTCAATGTCTTCTAAAAGTATATATGGTTCTTGTCCATCTCGATCAAGCTTGTTAATAAAGATTATTACTGGGGTGTGGCGCATCCGGCAAACCTCCATTAACTTGCGAGTCTGGGCTTCAATTCCTTTTACACAATCGATTACCAAGATTACACTATCTACAGCAGTTAGTGTGCGATAGGTGTCTTCTGCAAAGTCTTTGTGCCCAGGAGTATCTAAGATATTTATCTTGTAATCTTTATAATTAAATCCCATCACCGAAGTAGCCACTGAAATTCCCCGTTGTTTCTCTATCTCCATAAAGTCGGAGACAGCAGTCTTGGTAATTTTATTGTTTTTAACAGCTCCAGCTGTTTGTATGGCTCCACCAAAAAGCAATAATTTTTCGGTAAGCGTGGTTTTGCCAGCATCGGGGTGACTAATGATGCCAAATGTGCGTCTTTTTTCTATCTCTTTTTTCATTTCGGGTGCAAAGATATAGCTTTTTTGTGACTTTGAAAAATTGAAAAAAGCAGAGAAACACTAATATCCATAGTGATATTACCGATATATAACATACAAAAAAAAATTACTTTTTCCAAAACTTTCCGATTATCTATCCTCTAAAATAATTTTAAAAAAAAGAAAAAGGCATTAAACTTTATACTTAATAAAGGTGTCGTTGTCCAACTCTTCAAAAGCTTGGGAGAGCTCTTGATTTGTATTCATCACAATAGGTCCTCCCCATGCTACAGGCTCTTTCAACGGCTTAGCCGACAACAAAACAAATCTAGCACCATTTTTACCCGATCGAACCTCAACAGTATCACGGATATTGTTAGTATTATCCAAAGTTGTAAATAAAATAGCGCATGATTTCTCCTCATAATCAAAAAAAGGCTCTTCTACAGAAAGATTACCTTCCAACAAATAAATAAACAATGTTTCGTTGTTTGGAGCCTCCCTATATGTCCAAACACTCTCTGGTGCAAGAGCAACGTCAAGGTAAGTAACTTTTACATATTTTCCTTCAAAAACTCCTTTTTGGCCGTTATAGGAACCTGCAAGAATTCTCACCTCAGCATCCTTTTCCTTCACAAGCACAACTTTGTCTTTTGTAATATCTCCATAAGCCGGCATGGTCATTTTGTCTTTTGCAGGTAAGTTTACCCAAAGTTGACAACCAAGCATTCTTTCGGACTCTTTAGGCATTTCCTGATGAATAATTCCAGACCCTGCTGTCATCCATTGGCATTCCAGATCAAGAATAGCTCCTTTGTTTCCCAAACTATCGCTATGCTCAACATTGCCTTGGATAATATAGGTAATGGTTTCGATGCCTCTATGAGGATGCCAAGGAAATCCTTTAATATAATCTTTCGGATTTTCAGAATCAAAACCATCCAACATTAAAAATGGGTCAAAATCAACTATGTTTTTTGGACCTAACACCCGACGCAAATGAACACCAGCACCATCGATAGCATTCTGTCCACGAATAATTTGAGTTGCTTTTCTTTTATTCATAACTAATATTTTTAAATTTTTACTTTTAACCCATTTATTAGAATAGAATATTACTTCTTAGTTGGTGTAGTCTCTTCTTGTTTGATTAAAACCTATTATTCAGCAACAATCTTTCTTCCTAAAATTTGCTCTAGACATGAAGGACACTCTTGTCTCCAAAAATTAATCTACATAAACTTTTTTGTTTACTTTCTCTATTAACTTTGAGTTGCTATTTGAACCTAACTTTAAAGCTTTTTCCCAAATTTCAAGAGCCCGATTTGTGTTTCCCGATTTCCACAGAATGTCACCATAATGTTCCATCACATCTGATTTCTTATCACTACCAAGAGAAATAGCTTTTTCAATAATTGGTAGCGCTTCAGCATACTTTTGAAGCTTAAAAAGCACCCAGGCGTATGTATCTAAATAATTGGCATCATTTGGATTTACGGTAATTAATTTTTTAGCCATGTATTCTGCCTTTTCCAGTTTTTCCCCTCGTAGGGACAAATAATAACTGTAATTGTTCAGAACATATCCGTTTTTACCATCCAACTCAAGCACTTTATCAAATGCAGCGTCTGATCGAGGGTGATTCTGCAACTTATGATACGACTCTCCTAAATAGATATACATTTCTAAATACATTAAGTTAGGCTCAATAACAAGATTTTTTCCCATCTCCAGAGCCGATACAGCATTTGAATAATCTGCTACCATAAAATAACAAATTCCTTTGATGTAGAAAAGAAATGGCTGACTCGGAAAAAGTTCTATTGCTTGATTACAATAAACTAATGCAGAATCAAATTTTTGTTCATTGGTGTAAATTTTAAGCAATTCTTCCCAAATAACATATTTCGATTTATCGTATTTAAGCACATTCACGAAAGCTGCTTTGGCCTTTTCGGGTTGACTATCTAACAAGGCAAAATCTGCTTTAATTGACCAATATTTTGGATCATCAAAATGAACTCTTTCCATTGAATCTAAAAGGATATTTGCCTTTTTTATAAGTTCGGGTCGTGTTTCTATTTGTTTGTAATATGATAGAAGAATTGAAATTTTAGAATCTATCACAACAGAAGCTTCTGAAAAAGCAGCTCTTAAACAGTAATCACTCGAATCAGGGTTATTAGTTAGTTTATAGTACTCAGCGAGAGACATATAAGTAGATCTATTATTTAAAGATAGGGCATTCTGATATTGTTCTTTCGCTTTTTGAAACTGTTTTATGGCTAAATAATAATCTCCCAGCAGAAGAGGATATCTATTTTCTGCAGGAAAAGCATAAATCAGTTTTTGAATTTCGTTTGCCGCTTTATTTTCATTTTTAAGATACGACCACATTCTATGTTTTGCCAAAGATACCTCTTCCGATATTCCTTGTTGTACTTCTAACCTATCGTAAGTATTAATAGCCTCCTCCCACTTTGAAGAGTATACATAATCCATCACTAAATCGTAATAGTAATCTGTATTGGATGGATTGTTTTTAATCAGCTCTTCTCTAATTTTAGATGCTAATGCGTATTTTTTTGTTGCTTCATAAATTTCAACTAAATTTTGTTTCACCCACTCATTTTGAGGACTAAGATCATACGCTTTTTTAGCATATTCTTCAGCTAAATCAAACTTTTCAATTAATCGATACAATTGAGACAACTGAAAATTTGCCGCCATGTTATTGGGGTTACGTCTTATCAGCGAATTAAACTTTACAATAGAACTTTCAAAATTCCCAATATTTTTTTCCTTTACAGCATCAATCAATAGGGATGTCTCAGCAATTCTAAGTTCATCAGAAATTTGACTTTTCTGTTTTTTTGAAAAAATAGAACAACTAGTAGAAAAAAAAACTACAAGAAGTAGAAGGAAATAAATACGTATATCAGATTTGAGCATGGTTTATAAAATATTTCATCCATTAAATGGAAATTGATTCCAAGAATTAAGGGAACAATTAATTTTTTCCTGTATGTCCAAAACCACCTTCGCCACGAGTAGTCTCTGAAAGTTCTTTAACTGAAACCCATTGAACTGTTTCGTGTTTAGATATCACCATTTGTGCAATTCGCTCTCCGTGATTAATTGTAAAAGGTTCGTTGGAGAGATTTACTAAAATCACCTTAATTTCACCTCTATAATCTGCATCTATCGTCCCTGGGGAGTTTAATACAGTAAGTCCATGTTTTGCGGCCAATCCACTCCTAGGTCTTATCTGAGCTTCATATCCATCGGGGAGTTCAATAAACAAACCCGTTGGCACCATTGCTCTTCGTAATGGATGAATAGTGATAGATTCTGTAAGATTTGCTTTCAAATCCATCCCTGCGGAAGAAACAGTTGCATATTCCGGTAAATCGTTGGTGGATTGGTTCACAATTTTAATTTCTTTGATCATGTTACCTATTAGTTTAAAGTGCTATTCTTATGATTTATGGTGTAAAAATAATCAATATTTCGAAGCATGGTCATTTATTTTTACACAAAAGTAGTAAGTTGTAATTAAAAAAAAGACCATAATCAACAGAAAACATCTTTCATATTTACTAATCTTGTAAGGATAGCACGCGCAAATCAAAATAAAGAATTAACTTAAATAATCACAATCCACGAGCTTTTAACCTTCTCAAATTTGAAAAGGAAACCTGATTAATAGAGTAAAGGTAATGACTATTTCCTAACCTTCTTGATAAACTCTTCTACTTCTGGAACGCCACCTTGAAATACGAGATATCCATTGTATGGTTCTCTCTCTGTTATCTCATCATTAATCGGAGTTAGCATTAGTCTATTTACCTCTTCTGGATCATTGGTTTGACCTAATACCCAACCCAATTTGATATAAGCAGTTTCGGGTAACATATTTGCAACAGGAACAATACCAGCTGCCATCAAATCTCGACCTGTATCGTAGACAAACATATGACAATATCCATACATCGTTTGAACCGCCATAAACATATGAACCCCTTTTTCGTGGGCTCTTTTAATAGCCGGATACAATGGTTTATTAACGTGTCCAAGACCAGTACCAGCTATAATTATCCCTTTATATCCATTATCAACTAACGAATCAATAATGTCGGGTTGCATGTTTGGATAGTAATATATAATGGCAACTTTCTCTTCAAAATAGGGCTTAATAATTACATTCCTATCTTTTCGTCGATGATTATACTGTTCCTTTATTGGTTTTACCCCGTCACGTGTTATGGTAGCTGCAGGCGTATCGCTCAGTGTTCTAAAGGTAGACCGATAAGATGAGTGCATTTTACGAACACGAGTTCCCCGATGTAAAAAACCATACTCATCGGAAGTAGGTCCATACATACACACCAACACTTCAGCAACGTCACCGTGGGCAGCAGCTGTACATGCATGCATTAAGTTTAATGCGGCATCCGAACTTGGTCTATCTGAAGATCGTTGAGAACCAACTAAGATTATTGGAATTGGAGAGTTTTGAACCATAAAAGTAAGTGCTGCAGCGGTGTGAGATAAAGTATCTGTTCCATGACCAATTACAATTCCATCTATCCCGTTTTCAATCTCTTTACCGATAGCAATTGCTAACTTTTTATACTGTTCTGGACCCATATTTTCGCTAAATACGGCAAAAAGTTTCTCGGTATCCAAATTACAAATCGATGCCAATTCAGGCACTGCACCATAAAGTTCTCCTGGAGAAAAAGCAGGAATCACGGCACCTGTTCTATAGTCTAATCGGGAAGCAATTGTACCCCCAGTTCCAAGCAACTTCACACTTGGCAATCCTTTGGTAACTGGAAACTCCTTCTCAGGAATTTTATAATTTGCCTTTTTGTATCCAGTTTCGGTCATGGATTCAATCGTAGTTATATCAATCCCAATATTGTATCCTGTTATCACTTTCATCACAATATGAAGTTCATCATCGTTTTCAGATCGTGGCAACACTGTACCTTGAAATGTGCCTCTGTTAGTATCAACAGTTGCTTGTCCCCATACTCTCACATTAAAGCGTTTTAACATCTCTAATGCTGCTCCTTTATATCCTTGAAAAATATCTTCACTCATAATAATAAATTGACTATTTTTTAATTGTGTAATCTTACTAGCTCTTCGAGCTCTTTCATCGACATGTTTCCAACGGCCATTTTTTGCAACTGGCCCATAATCCATCGAACTCTCCCTTCATTGTTATCCTTTTTGAAGGAAGATTGAGCAAATTTTTCAATCAAAAATGGAATCTTCGTTGCGATATCTTCTTTCGTAATTCGTTTAAAATTTAATATGGAAAGGATAGATTCAAAATCCATCTGTGGATGCTCAAATGCTATAGGAAGCATCATGCGAGTAATTCCCAAGTCGATATTGTGCTCTATTAAATAGGCTAGTAACTCTTCAATGCGTTCGTATTTAAAATCACTTGCGGGTCGGAAATGTCCTTCTATAAATTTTAATTCATGACCAAATAAAGTCCCCACAAAGGAAGGCTCAACCTCTAGTTTCTGAATAATCTTTTCGATAAGTGAAAATAGATTTTTCTTTAAAATATAAGTATATGTATCCTCTGGAATCCCCCACTTTTGTAATTGTTGATATCGATCGGTTATATCGGTAGGCAAGTCTTTTGATAGAGTTTCAATATACTCTGTGGAAAGTGGTATAGGTGCAGAATCTGTATCTGGATACATCCTATCAGCTCCAGGCAAAACCCGTTCAAAGATCGTTGTGCCATTTGCAAAAGACTTTCTGGTTTCTTCTGGCACCCCTTTAAAAGCCATTTTACAACGTTCTTCAATGGTTTCAAGTGCAGTTTCAATATCATCATCATTTGCCCAAAAAAGCAAAATGGCATCATTCTCATTTGCATCCAAATTTTTTGATATGCTCTCCCACTCTTCGTATGAAAATACAGGATATATCTCTTCGGAATGAATAATATTGGGTTTTTCTAAACAAGCGATCACCTTTAATCTATCCGAAATTTCATCGGCAAACATCTTTTCTGGCTGGGTGAAATGAGATAAAACTCCTTGAAAATTTGGCAATCTTACTGCGATGATTTTTTGATTTAACTCTTCTGTGTCTAGTAAGGGTTTATATTTTGTGTCTAACATGGACAAATCTAGCATCTTATAATCAATTTTCCATGATTCTTGATCTGAGATTGCTTGTTCTAACTTGTTTCTAATTTGTAAGAGCGCCCATTGACGATAACACTCATTGTGAGTGAGTTCTGGAATCCACTTTGTATGTGCTACTCCCTTAATTTCAACCCGTGAACCACCTCTACAACTTACGTTTACATCTTGCCGTCCCGCTCCGATGCCTGTGCGAACCAAACCTGTACTTCTGTTCAAAAATCGAATATAGTTACACGCTTCCATCACCTCATCTGGATTAACCATATCAGGATAAGTTACTGTCTCTATCAAAGGCATTCCTAATCTATCGGTTCTATATATTCTGTCGTGTCCAATATCGGATACTTCTCTACAAGAATCCTCTTCAATGCTCAGTTGAATTAATCGTACCGTTTTGTTTTTTAATGGGATGTAACCCTCAACCCCTAAAATGGCAGTTCGCTGAAATCCAGTAGGGATGCTTCCATCTAAATATTGTTTTCGTGTTATATGAACTTCTCCAACAATGTTAAATTTACTAAGCAAAGTGATTTTTAATGCTCTTTCGAGCGCCTGCCTGTTTATCGGAAAAGGAGGAGTATCGTCCACTTCATATGTACAAGCAGTTTTGTTTTTAATGCGATAAGTGATGTTTTTACGAGTTTTAAACTCCATCAGCGCTGTACCATCATATCCTCCTAACTCACTTAACGTAGGACGCATGTGTCGAATAATTTCAGCATCAAAATCATCTGCTTTTTGAAAAATACCTGCAGGACAATTACAAAATAATTTTTTATCCGTAAGCACTTGTTGATGTACTTCTAATCCCGACATAAAACCAATTGCATCATAATGACTTTGCGCTGCTTTTTTACGAGGGACATAACCAACTTGCTTTTTAGTCTGATTGTAATTTTCTAATGGATCGAATCGCTTTTTCATCTGTTTTCGGTTAATATTTTTTCATTTTGCTTAGTAAAGCCCAAAAGTAATAAAATAATAATCAAATTTTCAAAAAAAATTTTTTTTTTAATAACCTAAGGTAAAATAAATGTTTTAGAATCCAACTAAAAATTATTTCGCTGGATTTTATATAAAATACCCTAAACCATAAAAGGGATAATAATTTTTACAAACTTTAAATGTCATCTTTTAAAATAGTAATTTTGCATATGGATTTTCAAAACATATCAAACTTACTGGAAAATTGGTACTTTGTTAACAAAAGAGATCTGCCATGGCGAAAAACCAAAGACCCATACACTATTTGGGTTTCGGAAATTATCATGCAACAAACTAAGATTACCCAAGGCACACCCTATTTTCTGAAATTCATCGAAAAGTTTCCAACGGTAAATATTTTGGCAGAATCCTCCATAGAAGAAGTTTTAGTTCTTTGGCAAGGACTTGGATACTATTCAAGAGCCAGAAACATGCATCATACTGCCAAACAAATAATGTTACAATACAATGGAATTTTTCCAAATTCATACAATGACTTAATTCTCCTAAAAGGAATTGGTAAGTACACTGCTGCCGCCATTTCATCCATTTCAAACTCGGAAAAAAAAGCAGTCGTTGATGGGAATGTAACCCGATGGATCGCTAGATTATGTAATATTACAGAAGTAGTAGACACTATCCAAACTCAAAAAAAAATTGAACATGTTGCTCAAAAAATTATTTTATACTATGATGCTGGTATTATTAATCAAGCAATGATGGAATTTGGATCCCTAGTTTGTACCCCAAATAAACCTGACTGCGCAAACTGCCCTTTTATTCATCAGTGCATCTCATATAAAGAGTCAACTCAACACATCATCCCACAAAAAAAACCTAAAAAAACTATCACAACTCGTATTTTTAAATACTATTATATATACCACCCCGATGGAAGGTTTATAATAACTCAACGAACAGAAAACGATATTTGGAAGGGACTCTTCGAACTACCATTGATTGAAAAGAAAAATTTAGAGCCAGATAAACGAGACAAAGTCTTTCAAAAGCTATCTATCACAAAAAGCATTAAACTTAGAAGACACATTCTAAGTCATCAACACATTGATGCTACCATACACTTTGTTTCAGCTTCTAACTCAGAATTGGCGAAAATTGCTAACCAGATAAATGGGACAATCATATCAAATAAAACAATAGATAATTACCCATTTTCAAAATTATTACAGACATTTTTTTTGTTAATTTCCGAACAAATTGCAAAATAAATTAGATAGAATTACTACCTTTGATGAAAATATTTAAATAATTATGGCAGGATTAAATAAAGTAATGTTGATAGGAAATCTTGGAAGAGATCCAGAAACTACCGTATACGAAAATAACGTAAAAAGAGTAACTTTTACTGTTGCAACCTCTGAATCTTATAAAGACAAAGCAGGAAACAAAGTAACCCAAACCGAATGGCATAATATTGTCTGTTGGAGAGGACTTGCCGACATTGCAGCTCAGTACCTAAAGAAAGGAATGCAAGTATACATAGAAGGGAAAATTCGTACTCATTCGTGGGAAGATAATGGAGTAAAAAAATATGCCACTGACATTGTTGCAGATACTTTTCAAATGCTCGGAGCTAAAAACAACAATGAAGGGTCTATGGAAATTTCAAATAATCCTTTTTCTGCAAACGAACAACAATCCAGCTCATCAGCTTCCAATACATCTGCACCTGCTGTTGAAGCAACTGCCGATGATTTGCCTTTTTAACTAATAAAAACTATAAAACAAGCTCAACTTATTGGTATCTTAAGTTGAGCTTTTTTTTTAACATGAATAACTTCACCTATTCAACACGAACATCTTTAACACCGCCGATTATTAATCCTTTAAATCATTCTATTTACTAAATACTCTTTCGATTAATAAGGCTTAAGAGGTAAATCGAATAAACCTAAGAAACGCCATTGTAAACTTCATCAAAATAAAATAGTATCTTTGTATTTATTAATTCAAACTTAAAACAAAATGAAAAAAATCACTTTTTTATTCTTCCCATTTTTTGCTTTACTTATGATTTTTTCATCTCTTAAAGCTCAAAATGCATCCGTATCTGGCATAATCATCGACTCCGATTCACTCTATAGCATCCCTAAAGTAAGTATTTTCTTACTCGATGTAAACCAAAATGTAATAGCAAAATCCATTTCCGACAACAAAGGCTTATTTTCGATCCCTAATGTTTCAGACGGAACTTATAAAATAAGAACCATCACTCCAGGCTATAAGGTAATGATTTCGAAGCCCTTCTCCATCTCTTCCAAAAATCAACGTAATAATTTTAAAATTAAAATTAAAAATCTTGAACAAGGTGAAATGAGCATATTTAACGAAATTGATTACAACGATTACCTCGATTTATTAGAAGATAGAGAACTATTAAATGATGACAAATAACGATTTAACATATTATCTCAAAATAAATTATTATTTTTGAAAACGAAACAAATAAATGTATTTTTGTTACAAATTAACAACTATCTTTGTTTGCATTTAATTCAACTAATACGTTTTTAAACCAAAATCGAGTATGAAAAAAGCAATTTATCTAATTCCAATCATTGGACTAATGATGGCTTGTTCTGGAGGTTCAGACAAAGCCAAAGAAACTCCCGAAGAGATTCAAGCAATTGAACAATCTACCGAAACCTTAGGTACTACTGTAGATTCTTCCAAGGTAGAAATTGATAAAAATCAAGAGGAAATTGACCAATTATTAAAAGACATTTAAATTATTATTATGATGAAAAAGATCACACTATTAAGTTTGGCATTGATGGTTGCTTGTCAATTTGCAATTGCCCAAGGTCACGGAAAAGGAAACGGAAAAGGAAATCAAAAAAAGG
Organism: uncultured Lentimicrobiaceae bacterium; assembly: GCA_964653595.1. GTDB lineage: Bacteria > Bacteroidota > Bacteroidia > Bacteroidales > WCHB1-69 > JBAXTE01. Next base: position 12,324 of record CAZZHH010000042.1, on the reverse strand, counting down.
AAGACAAACAAAAAACCGAAAAACAGATCGATAAAAAAGAGAAGGATGTAAAAGATAAGGACTTAAAAGGCAAAAAGGAGAAAGATTTAAAAGATAAAAAAAACGATACCGTTGTTCAAGAAAACCAAAATAAAGGGAACGCATACGGTAAAAACAAAGGAGACAAAAGTGGTAAAGAATTTGGCCAACAAAGAGCTACTGATGCAAAAGCTGCTGCTCAAGCTAAAAAAGAACATGCTAAGCAAAAAATAAAAGAACAAGAAAATCAAATTGCGACCAACGAAAAAAAGATTAAGGACGCTAAAGAAAAAGTAGCAAAAGAAGAAAAAGAAAAAAAAATAACTGCCAAAGACGCTAAAGTAAAAAAAGAAAAAATCGCTAAAGCTGAAGAAAAAGTGAAAGCGATGAAAAATACTGTAGAAAAACAGAAAAAAGAGGTTGATGCCCTAGAAAAAACAACCAAGAAATAAGATACTCTAATTTCTATCTACTCCACTAACATTGTTTTGAATGTTAGTGGAGTTTTTTTATAGAATTTGTCCTTTAAACAATAAATACTTTCTTGTAAAAAACACCCCAATCGTAGAATTCGAATTTTTGTTTTCTATCCTTAAAAGAAAGAGAAAATTAGTCCTTTTTTGGTAATAAATTTCTTTTTATCACCATCAAAAATCATCCTAGCTTCAGCAAATATTAACATTTCGTTAATTCTTAAGATTTTTTCCGAAAAAACTGAGCACTCTTTGTGCGATTTTAAAAAATAAATGAATTTTAAAAACAATAAAAACCCATGCCTTACGGAACTTGTGAATAAATAAAAAAAAAAAAAAAAAAAACAAGATTCCCTTATAACCAAACACTTATATCAATTTAAACAAAACCTACTATCCTATTTTTCTAATAAAAATAGCCAAAACACTATCTAGAAAAGAAACAAATTATCCCATATTTAGAATATATTAAACTTTTCAATTGCATTTACCTTTCAAATTTTGTATATTTATTCATGCCAATTTAAAAACAAATTATCATGAAAACAATATACAAATTCAGCCTCCTTATCGTGATAAATTTTTTCTTTTTGTCAACCATAAATGCTCAAAGCTCAAATTGCGACGCAACTGTGCCAACAATGTTTGCGAACTTATCAGGCAACAACGATTCTGTATGGATTAGTCCCCTGATAAACAGATTAGGCAGATGTTGTGGAACAAGCAATCCAGATGTCTGCCTTCGATTTATCATTACCTTAGATACAGATGTTGCAGGAATACAATTTAATATTGCTTCTGGTGCTATACCTGGAGGTTCAATGTTTTATCAAATTGACTGTGGGCCTCAAGTAGCAGTGGGATCGCCAATATGTATGACAAGTGGTACACACGAACTTACATTTTGCAAACCTGGAAACAATAGCAATACCTATTCTATTACCTCTGTTCCGAAACCAAATATATCCGTAGTCCCAGTTCAAAACCAATGTAGTGATGCAATTCAAATTGACGGACTAGTATCCTCCTCTATCACGATAAACTCTGTATATCCAGGTTCTTATGGACAGTATAACAATTATTTAAATTGTCAATTTGGGTGTAATTATTCAGAAGTAAATGCTATTGGAAGTACCCCAGAATATATCGACTATGTTGTTTGTGGCAACGTTCTTCTTCCTGAATGTAGCGAAAACTCTATTTTTTGTGATACAGTTAGAATCCATTTTGTAGATAATCTCAATACTTCTTTATCCACTAATTCCATTTTTCCTTGCTCTCCACTAGATACTGCTAAATTAATCGGAAACTTTTACGGTGGGATGCCTCCATATACCTGGTTTTGGACAGATAATATTAACGGAACAGGAAATATGATTACCACAGACTCCATAGCTAATATTACCACTACAGGTATCTTTTCCTTTGTAGTTAGAGACTCTAGATATCCTAGATGCAACCAAAAAATATTAAATATATCTGTAAGTATGCCTAGTAGCTTGTTGAACACTACTTTACAAAGCACAACAAATGTTAACTGCTTTGCTGAAGCAAACGGAGCTATCGATATAAATGTGAATGGCGGAACAACACCATACAACTACAACTGGAACAACGGAGCTACCTCGCAGGACATTACTAACTTAACTGCAAATAACTATCAAGTAACCATTACAGATGCAAATGGATGCTCTACATCCATAGCTGCGACTATTTCGCAACCCAACGCCCCTCTATACGCTACTATACAAAGCACAACAAATGTTAACTGCTTTGCTGAAGCAAACGGAGCTATCGATATAAATGTGAATGGCGGAACAACACCATACAACTACAACTGGAACAACGGAGCTACCTCGCAGGACATTACTAACTTAACTGCAAATAACTATCAAGTAACCATTACAGATGCAAATGGATGCTCTACATCCATAGCTACGACTATTTCGCAACCCAATGCCCCTCTAAACGCTAACACAGCAAAAGAAAATCCCAAGTGTTATGGAGCATCAGACGGAAGTGCTACAATTGTTGTTACTGGGGGAACTGATCCTTATAATTACACATGGAATAACAGTTTATCGTCACCTCAATTAACCCAAATTTCATCAGGTGAATATTCTGTCACTGTTACAGATGCAAATGGTTGTTCCATAATCAGGTCTATTTTGTTAACAGATCCTCAACCAATAAGCATCTATAGTGTTCAAACTCCAACAACATGCAATAATGACAACGGCACAATCGTGTTAACAGTAAATGGAGGAACCCCAGGATACACATACCACTGGTCTGAAAACTATACCGGAATGCACACTTCTACAATTACTGGATTAAGCAATAACACATACACTGTAACGGTAACAGATGCAAATGGATGCTCAGAATCAGTAAGCACAAATGTTGAAAAAATACTTCCACCTAATTTAATTTTGGCATCACAAACCAATGAGTCATGTTCTAACTCAAATGGCAGCATTATAGTTGCGGTAGTCAATGGCACAGCACCATTCCATTATAATTGGAATATAAATTCGAACACAAATACAAACTTCAGAAACAGCTTACAAGCAGGGCATTATTTTGTAATTGTTACCGATCAAGAAGGCTGTAAAGACACGTTGTATTCTAACATTATAAATCATGAAGCTCCTTCCATTGCAGTCCTATCCACAACGCCTTCACACTGTTCTCAACCCGATGGCGCGATAAACATCCTTGTTACTGGGGGAAGTAATAATTACCAGTATCATTGGAGTACAAATGCCACATCATCAAACATAACACAGTTAACCCCAGGAAATTACTCAGTTACAGTCACTGATGGCTATTGTAGCGTAAGTGAGTTTATTTCCATTTCTAATACTTCATCTCCAAAGGCTAGCTTATCAGTAAACAGGTTTCATGCTCTATTGTCAGATGCTTCCTTTATTTTCTCAAATCTATCCACTAATTACACATCGTGCATTTGGGATTTTGGAGACAATACCACATCCACTTTAGATAATCCCACCCATGTCTATTCTAATTATGGAGTATATACTGTAACCTTAACCGTGTTAGATGAATTTGGATGTAGCAGTACAGAATCACTAATAGTTAATGTAACCACAGAATTAATAGTTTGGGTTCCGAACACCTTTACTCCAAATGGAGATGGCGTAAACGAAAACTTTGGGCCAATAGCTACTGGTTATAGCCCTGAAGGATATCATTTATTTATTTACGATAGATGGGGTCAAAAAGTGTTCGAATCAAAAGACTATGGAGACCGATGGGAAGGTAATATTAAAGAAGATTCTATCAATTCATCTTATGTATATTCGTGGATTTTAGTCATCTACGATCTTCAAGGTAAGCCCTATAAATTTAAAGGGAATGTTACATTGCTAGGAGCAAACTAGCAGTAAACCTAGAAAAACAAAAAAAAGATAAACACTCATATCCTTTTTAGTACCTTTGTGGTTGACAAAAATTAAACACAATGACGGATACTCAATTTCGGACACAAATAAAGTTACCCAAGTCAAAATTAGAAATAAATCATAATTTATCTATCATCACGTTTGGATCTTGTTTTTCGGAAAACATAGGTGAAAAGTTAGTCAAATCTGGATTTGATACTCTAATTAATCCATTTGGCACATTGTACAATCCAATTTCAATTGCAAATTCTATTGACGACATCACAAATAAAAAAAGCTTTACCCCTGATGATTTAATATTTCACAATGAATTATGGATGAGTTTAAATCATCACAGCAAATATTCAAGCATTTCTCAATCAGAAATTTTAACAAATATCAATTCTGAAATTGATCTAGTACATACAAAACTTGGGGGAAAAACACTATTAATCATCACCCTAGGATCTTCTCATGTATACCGATATAAAAAATCGAAAAAGATAGTCGCAAATTGCCATAAAATTCCAGCATTGGAATTTTCTAAAGAGATGTTATCTGTAGACGAGGTTGTGGAAAAAAATTCTGCAAGTCTATGCAAACTTCTTACTTTTAACCCTCAACTAACTATCCTTTTTACGATTAGCCCAATTAGATATTTATCCGATGGATTTTTCGAGAACCAACATAGTAAGGCCATTCTCCATTTGTCGGTATCCAAATTAATGGATCGTTTCCCTGAGGTATATTATTTCCCAGCATTCGAAATAATGATGGACGATTTGCGCGATTACCGATTTTATGCAGACGATATGCTACATCCCTCCCCTATGGCGGTAGATTATATTTGGGATCAATTTTGCAAAACCTATTTCAATCGCGAAACAAGTGCATTAGCGAAAGAAATGGTAGCACTCCATAAAGCAACCGAACACCGCCCATTTCAAAAAAACTCAGAAGTCTATCTCGCGTTTTTAAATCAACAAATCGAAAAGATAAACCAGATGCAACTACAACATCCTCAACTAAATCTCTCTAAGCTAAGAGATCTATTTGAAGAAAAATTGAGTGAAATTGGATAAAAATTAGAGTCAAAAAAGATATTTTTACTTCTTCTTATATCGTTTCACAAAAATCTTTTCACTATTTCAAAACAAATCAGTATCTTTGCACCCAATTTATTCATAAAAAACAAATATTTAAATGAAATCAGTATCAATGAGCGGTTCTCTTCGCGAGAACGTAGGGAAAAAAGATGCAAAAGCGCAACGCGCAAACGACATGGTACCATGTGTAGTATATGGTGGTGCAGAACAATACCATATTTTGGTTGAAGAAAAACAATTTAAAGGAATCATTTATACACCAGAAACTCGTTATGCTGAGCTTACATTTGGTGACAAAAAAATGAATGTAATCGTTCAAGATGCACAATTTCATCCAACTACTGAAAAAATCTTACATGTTGACTTCTTAGAAGTTATCGACAATAAGCCTATCACTGTTTCTCTTCCTTTAAAAACTGTTGGCACTTCGCCAGGTGTACTTTTAGGAGGTAAACTGATTAAAAAATTCAGAAAATTACGCATAAAAGGTCTTTTAAAAGATATTCCAGAATCAATTGATGTAAACATAGGAAATTTGGAACTTGAACAATTTGTCAAAATTTCAGAAATTTCAGTTCCTAATGTGGAAATCATGGAAATCAAACAAACTGTTGCTATTTTAGTTAGTCGTACACGTAACGTAGTTGAGACTACTGAAGCATAATATCACTTGATATTTATAATTATTATGAGGGAACATTCAGTTCCCTCATTTTTTTTTTCATTTAGCAAAAACAGACATCAAAAATACGTTCTATTGTCATTTTATCACCAATCTTTAAGCAGACAAAAAACTAATATTTTTATGTACATTTGCACTTTAAAACAAATTTATTTCAAAAACTCATTTTTACTATGAATATTCTAATATCAGGTGGGACGGGCTTTATTGGGAAAAAGTTGAGAAATAATGCTACTAGAAAAGGGCATAACATCAGACTTATAACAAGGGAAGATATTGATAACAAAGAACTTCTCATTGAAAAAACGGAATGGGCTACCGTAATCATCAATTTAGCAGGTGCACCAATAGATAAAAGATGGACTGAAAAATACAAAAAAGAGATTTACTTCAGTCGAATAAACACAACAAAAGAGATTGTTGATGCAATTAAAGAATCCAAACGAAAACCCAAATTACTAATTTCTGTTTCTGCTGTTGGAATATACAATAGCAACAAAATTCACACAGAAGATGATTTCGAATTTTCCAATGATTACTTAGCGCAAGTTTGCGCAGATTGGGAAAAAGTGGCTTTGCGTTGCGCCGAAGACACTCGAGTGGTCATCTTTCGATTAGGAATAGTATTAGGGAAACATGGTGGCATCATGAAATCTCTAACCCCATTCTTCAAAGCCGGTCTTGGTGCAACCATGGGCTCTGGTGAACAGATAATGTCATGGGTTCACGTCGACGACGTTGTTAATGCATTTTTTTATGCAATCAAAAACCAAACTCTTACTGGAATTTTCAACTTAGTCTCTCCAAACCCAATATCAAATCGCGATTTCACAAAACACTTTGCAAAAGCTGTACATCGTTGGGCAATATTTAAAATACCACCTTTTATTATAAAGATGCTAAAAGGAGAACAAGCTTCCCTACTCCTTGAGGAAAAATATGCTATTCCAAAACGACTTCTAGAAGCTAATTTCAATTTCAGAAACGAAACCGTTCAAACAGCGTTTAAGCAAATCTTCAGAAAAAAAGTGAAAAAAAATGTATCCGAAAAAATAGAACAAAATCTCGAAAACGAAAAACAAATTTCTACTGAGACAGATTCTCTCTCTAACTCCAACTATTCATTGAATAACAATCCTAACTCTTAAAAATTAAGATTTATGCTTTCACATTCATCTTAATCCTTAAATTTTCATCTAAACATTTAAAATGAAGCAGTTTATTAGATTAATGAAATATGCAAAACCATATTGGATTTATGTGGTTCTTAATCTAATATCTAACATTTTCTATTCCATTTTCTCTCTGCTATCTCTTGCAATGGTTACTCCATTTTTAATGGTGTTGTTCGAAAAAACGGCTGTGGTAAAGGTAAAACCCACCTTTGAGTACAACTCAAAAGTTATTCAGGACTACTTTTCGTATGAATTGAACAGTGTAATTGAATATTATGGAAAATTTGAAGCACTCATTGCCGTTGCAATTATCTTTGTAATATTCTCATTATTGGCTAACTTTTCGCGATACATGGGAATGTATTTTATGTCGCCACTCCGGAATGGAGTTGTAGGAGACTTAAGAAAGGAGCTCTACGAAAAACTTCTCATTTTACCACTTTCCTTTTACTCAAAAGTAAAAACAGGAGACATTATGTCAAGAGTATCTTCCGATGTTCTTGAAGTAGAATGGTCTATCATGAGCACCTTACAACTGCTACTTCGAGAGCCGCTCATGATAACAGTATTTTTGATTGCGTTACTAATAATGAGTGTTAAACTAACCCTCTTTGCACTTATTCTTTTACCACTTAGTGGATGGTTGATTTCGTTAGCTGGGAAAAAAATTAAAAAAAAATCACTTGTTGGACAAGAATCTCTGGGCTCAATATCCACTATTTTTGAGGAATCGATATCCGGATTGAGAATAATCAAAGGGTTTAATGCAATTGGACTAGCAAGTAAAAAGTTCAAACTACAAAACGAAACATACACACGCACCATGAATACTGTATTTCGAAGTAGCGAATTATCGGGCCCAATGACGGAGATTTTAGGAATTTCTGCCCTATTAATTGTAGTTTGGTTTGGTGGAAATATTGTACTTACCAACCCAAATGAACTCTCTGCAGACCTATTGATTGCGTTTGTACTTCTTTTTGCCCGGATTATATCCCCAGCACAATCATTTATTACGGCTACCTATAGTATTCAAAAAGGAATTGCCGCAAGTAATCGAGTATTCGAAATTATTGATTCTGAAGAAATTATTGAAGAAAAAACAGATCCAAAATTCATTTCGAAATTAAAAGAAAAAATTGAATTTAAGAATGTGAGTTTCATGTACGACTCAGAACCCGTCTTACAAAACATCAATCTTACGATATATGCCGGTCAATCGGTTGCTATTGTTGGAGCATCTGGTGCTGGCAAAAGTACCATGATGGATTTGTTACCTAGATTTTACGACGTTACTTCAGGTGAAATCCTTATCGACAACATTAACATAAAGGATTACAAAATCACCGATATCAGAGGATTGATGGGCATAGTAAATCAAGATGTTACTCTTTTCAACGATTCTATTTTCAACAACATCGCATTCGGATTGCAAAATATCACCTCATCCGAGGTGGAAGAAGCTGCCAGAAATGCAAATGCTCATGAGTTTATTATTGAGTTACCAGAGAGTTATCAAACCATGATTGGCGATAGAGGTGCTCGACTTTCTGGAGGTCAACGTCAACGGATTAGCATTGCTCGAGCTTTATTAAAAAAACCTTCTATCCTAATTTTTGACGAAGCTACATCCGCATTAGATACCGAGTCCGAAACCATCGTTCAAGAAGCTATCAACGCTATGATGAAAGATCGAACAACCTTTATTATCGCACATCGATTATCTACGATACGCAAAGCAGATGTTATTCTAGTTCTTGATTCTGGAAAAATTATTGAAATGGGATCCCATCAAACTCTTTTTGAATTGAATGGGAAATATCGTGAAATGATTGACAAACAAAATTTTTCAAACCAATGAAAAACATAAAATCAAAAATTGAAAAACTGACGCAGTATTATCATACGGATGCTATTACAACGAGACGATATTTGCATCAACACCCCGAGCTCTCTGAGCAAGAGTTCAACACGGCTGATTATATTAGCAAGCTACTTGCAAAATGGGGAATAAAGCATCAATCTGGCATTGCAAATACTGGAATCGTAGGAGTAATTGAAGGGAAAAATCCAAACTCATTTGTTGTTGGCTTACGTGCAGATATGGATGCACTTCCTATAACAGAAGAGAATAAATTCTCCTATGTATCCCAGAACAAAGGAGTAATGCATGCTTGTGGTCATGATGCTCACATGACATCCCTCCTTTATACTTTAAAAATTTTACATGAACTAAGGGATGAATTTGAGGGAAGCGTTAAATTTATCTTTCAACCCTCGGAAGAAAAATATCCAGGAGGTGCCATCACTATGATAAAGGAAGGTGTTTTGAAAAATCCTACTCCAAATATAATGCTGGGAATGCACGTAATGCCTGGATTACCTTCGGGTGTTATGGGCTTTAGGTCTGGAAAATACATGGCCTCAACAGATGAAATATACATTAGCATTAAAGGAAAAGGAGGACATGCAGCAACACCAAACTTAAACATTGACCCCATTACCACAGCAGCACAAACCATTGTTGCTCTTCAGCAAATTGTAAGTAGATTCGCACCTCCCATGATGCCTACTGTAATTTCTTTTGGCAGAATTGAAGGGCTCGGTAGAACTAATATTATCCCCGACGAAGTTAAAATTCAAGGAACAATTCGAACGTTCAGTGAAGATTGGAGAAAAGAAATACATCAATTAATCAAAAATATTTGTCATCATACATGTGCCGGCTATGGTGCCTCAGCAGATGTCTTTATCGACCATGGATACCCATTTTTAATAAACAACGAAACAGTTACCAACCAATCTGCAGAATGGGCAAAATTGCTCTTAGGAGAGGATAAAGTAACCGAATTAGATGTAAGAATGACTGCAGAAGACTTTGCCTATTATTCTCATTTAATCCCCTCCTATTTCTATCGGATTGGAACTGACTTTCCTGATGAAAAAGAGATGAGAAATCTTCATTCTTCAACTTTCGATCTACATGAAGACTCCTTAAAAAGCAGTATTTCACTTATGACGTGGTTGACATGGATGTGGTTAGACAAAAAAATATTATAATCGCAATTGAATTTATTTTTATAATTTTACAACCAATAAATTTGATTAAGAAGAGTTAAGCTATATCTTTGTACGTTAATACGGTAAAAAACAAATGAAAAATCATATCCATTTATTTTCCCTTCTCACATTATTGTCGGTCTGCACACTTTGGATGTATCCTCAACAAACCAATGCCCAAATAAACAAAAACAACAAAAAAAGTTCATTTTCTTCTACTGGAAACAAATGGAACAGATTTAGATATGGCATGCTTGGGCAATTCTCGATGGACAACGAGGGCTCAAGTTTTGTGGGAGTTGGGATTGGTGCTAATCAATATTATGGAGTTGGCAACTTAATGTTTCAACAGTCTGTATCATACCAAATTAGGTTTGGGCAAACAATTAAACACAACTTTGAAGCCTCTATACATAACAATTTTTTTGGAGGTCTTGACTTTTCCCCATTTGTATGGGGAGCAAATGCCATGTTTGTAAAACAAGAGAATATTGGTCAACTCTTTATTCGCCCCGACGTAGGTATTTTTTACCCATTTAAATATAGAGATAAAGCCAGCGAAGAGGCAAAATTCACGGTCATGTTACTTTATGGTTATAATTTCAAACTATTTGAAGACAGAAACTCAGTTGGAGTAAGCCCACATTACGTATCCTTGAAATTTTTATTTTCATTCTTCTCGTACCATGAAATATAGTTTTTAAAGATTTCTAAACAACTAGTTAACCCTTTAAGCTCACTGCCGTCCATTGATTATTGCCAAGTGGTTGCCATACTTCTTTAAACCCAATTTCAGCTGCATAAATTGCCGCTTCATCCATTAATAAATCCAACTCACTAGGTTGATGGGCATCCGAACTTATCGTAATTCGTATATTGTTCTCTAACAAATTTTGTAAAATAAATTTGGATGGATAGTAATCGGGGCACCTCTTTTTGTATATTCCCCTTGTGTTAATTTCAACAACAACCTCTTTTTGCTTTAAAATATCAATTACCTCCATACATAAATTCTGATACCAATGTTCCTCTTCAGAAAAGTATCTTCCAGAATTATGCATTTTAATTTTATCAACATGAGCAAGAATATCCAATTCTTGAGTAGTTAACATCTCACATATTTGCTGATAATACTGAGCAACTCCCTTTTTGATATCGTTTTGAAATACCTCGCACAAACCTTTATCAAATTCTGATTTCAAAGGACCATCAATAAACCATAAGTTGTTACTATCGATGCCTTTTACCAAATGTACTCCACCAATGATATAATCTAAACCATAATTTTTTTTAAATTCAGAAAATGGAGAAGACATTCCAGGAATATAATCACACTCCATCCCTGCCAACAATTTTATCCTTGGTTCAGATCGCTGCAAATGCCTAATCTCATCCACATATTGTTGAATAGTACGGATGTCAATTGAAAAATGAGTCTCGAATAATAATGGTGCATGAGATGAAAAACCCACAGATGAGTAACCACATTTTAGTGCTTGTGCAATAAAATCGGATAGCAAACCGTTACCATCACAATAACTAGAATGAGTGTGCACATTGAATTTAATTATTTTTTTATTTATTTGAGCAACCTTTTTCATTGTTTAGTAGTCATTAGAATAATATTAGGGTAATAAATTTAAAAACACCGATTATGAATACATTTAAAAAAGAGGGTTATCTATGGCTAATTTTTGCTTCTGTGATGATTGTATTGACGATGATAATCTACCTTATGAGGGGAATGTCGTAGAATACTTGAAACTTAAACATTAACCACACGATTATCAAACCCACTATCCTGAATTAGGGTAATTCTTCATTCTCTAACTCGAAGTTATATTTCCTAGAAAATTCTTTTTGTGCAACATCAAATTTATGTGAGGCCTTGTTCACTTTGGAATATAACGAATCAACACAATCATTTAAAACTGCAACTTCAGCCGTAGAGTGATTAACCGACATTTTTGCTTTTATATGAACAATTTGAGATCCTTCATTAAGCAGTGCCTCTTGACAGGCGGTGATATAATTTTGGGATTCTAAAAAGAGCGAAGTTCCACCTTCAAACTGTTTGATCGATTTTAATTTTTCCACTACCGAATTGGATGTTTGCTGGGCAGATTTATACAAAACTGCCGTATTTGCATCGGGAAAATTCACACTTTGAAGGAAAGTATCCATTGCCTCAGTAAGTTCATCTTGAATAGATACAATTTGATTGTTGTACCATAACGCCTCCTCTGAAAGAGAATTTTTGCATCCAAGGGTAGCAACAATTAGAACAAAAGAGATTAAATAAAATAATTTTCTCACTAGTTTTTAATTTCCAGCAAAAATACATTAAAAAACACTATTGTCCGATAAAAATTCAAATTGGGTGTTTAGATTTTGTAAAACATTGAA
>CAZZHH010000041.1:0-28065 GCA_964653595.1 uncultured Lentimicrobiaceae bacterium | reverse complement strand
GTTATTTTTTTCATACGGTTTTGTGTTAGTTGTTATTGAATGAACAAAGTTACATTTTTTTTGTTCGAATTTTACGTATTAAAAATTTTTTATTGAAAAAAACGAAATTTAACTAAGTTTTTTTATTGATTGCATTTTTGGATTACTTTGATTTTATTGTGTAACAAAATTTGAATTAATCAGAAGTTTGCTAAACATTTTCTTTCAAGTTTATGCAAAATATTTGCAAATATTAAAAAAAATTGTATTTTTGCTCATCCAAATCATGAAAAAAAGAAATATGCTACCTATATTTGTCTACAAATTTTTGAAAAGAGATTATATGAAAAGAGCGATCTTGTTGATTATGATATCCACTTTTGTTGGAATATTATTTACTTCCTGTGACTCATGTTCTCGAAATAAGGATAAGAAACATGCGGTAAAAGCAGAAAAAATAAAAGAGATAAGGGCTAAAACAAACATTGAAATTTTACGATACGAAAAAGATCTCTTTTCGTTAGATATAAATAATTTTGGAAAAGAGTTAGCTCGAATACAGCCAAAATACCCATTTTTTTTAAATGGTGATATCAACGATCCAAACAACCAAAAGCAGTTATACTCTTTTATTACCGATCCTGTAACTCGCGAAATATATCAAGAGACCATGCGGATTTATCCAAGTTTGGACGAGTTAACACAAAAATTAAACGATGCTTTTTCGTATTACACCTATTATTTTCCAAAGAGTAAGGTGCCAAAGGTGTTTTCCTATGTTTCTAGTCTTGACTTTGAAATGCCAATAAAATTTGCAGACTCGGTATTGATAATTGCACTTGATATGTACTTAGGAAAAGATTGTAAATTTTATAAACAGATAGGAATACCAGTGTATAAGAGCAACTTGTTTATGAAGCAATATATTGTTCCCGACTGTTTAAAAGAGATGGCTTTTTCTCACATTACGTTTGATCAATCGAGGATTACCCTCTTAGATGAGATGGTGTTGGAAGGCAAAAGACTTTATTTCACGGAAGCACTCTTGCCTCAAGAGCACGATTCTATCATCATGGGGTACTCCTCCTCTCAGCTTAAGTGGGTTCAGCAAAACGAAGCAAGTATGTGGGCATACATTATAGATAAAGAGCTTTTGTACACCATAGATTCGAAGATTATCATGAAGTTTATCAAAGATGCTCCATTTACTTCTTTTTTTTCAAACGATTCTCCCGGGAGAACAGGAGCCTGGATTGGTTGGCAAATTGTACGTTCGTATATGAACAACTATAAAGAAGCTACTTTAGAACAGTTATTATTAGAAACAAACAGTCAAAAAATATTAAATATTTCAAAATATAAACCCAGAAAATAACCCACTAAAAAACAAACATCATGTTAATAAAAACTTTTGGTAGCGCCATTTATGGCGTGAATGCAATTACTATCACGATTGAGGTAAGTGTAGAGCAGGGAGTCAATTTTTTGTTAGTTGGTCTCCCCGACAATGCAGTAAAAGAGAGTCATCAACGAATTGACACTGCTTTAAAATTTAACAACTATCGTATTCCAGGAAAAAAAATTGTGGTAAACATGGCTCCCGCTGATATTCGCAAAGAGGGCTCTGCATACGATTTAACTATTGCAATGGGCATTTTAGCAGCTACCGATCAAATGAAAAGTGATGATTTAGAGCATTATATCATCATGGGAGAGTTGTCGCTAGATGGTAGTTTACAACCCATCAAAGGAGCTTTGCCCATCGCTATTGAAGCAAGAAATCAAGGGTTTAAGGGGTTTATACTGCCCGAACAAAACGCCAAGGAGGCAGCAATTGTGAATGATATTAAGGTTTTCGGAGTAAAAAATTTGGTTGAGGTAATTGATTTTTTTAACAGCAATTGTACTTCATTATTACCAACTGAAGTGGATATAGACAAAGAGTTTAATCAAAATTTAAATCAGTATGAGTTTGATTTTTCGGATGTTAAAGGGCAAGAAAACATTAAAAGGGCACTCGAAATTGCTGCTGCTGGTGGTCATAATGTTATCTTAATCGGACCTCCAGGTTCTGGAAAGACAATGCTTGCCAAACGCTTACCATCCATTTTGCCCCCATTGTCGCTTAACGAGGCTTTAGAGACTACAAAAATACATTCTGTAGCTGGAAAAATGGGACGTGACACATCTTTGGTCTCCATTCGTCCATTTCGTTCGCCTCATCATACTATTTCCGATGTAGCATTAGTAGGTGGTGGTTCCAATCCGCAACCGGGCGAGATCTCTTTAGCCCACAATGGAGTTCTCTTTTTAGATGAATTACCAGAATTCAAACGCACAGTATTGGAGGTGATGCGTCAACCATTAGAAGATCGGATTGTATCTATTGCTCGTTCTAAGATGGCGGTAGAATATCCAGCATCTTTTATGTTTATCGCCGCCATGAACCCTTGTCAGTGCGGATATTATAATCATCCAGAGATTGATTGTTCTTGTCCACCGGGTTCTATTCAACGGTATTTAAATAAAATTTCAGGACCTCTTCTAGACAGGATTGACATCCATGTTGAAGTTACTCCTGTTCCTTTTAAAGAATTGTCGAACATGGCCTTGAGCGAACGTAGTATGGATATTCGAAGGAGAGTAGTTATTGCTCGTGAAATTCAAAAGCTGAGGTTCGAAAAAACAAAAGGAGTACACGCAAACGCTCAAATGTCGAGTAAAATGATACGTAGCTTTTGTTCTATAGATGAAACTGGCAATTCCCTGCTTAAAACAGCGATGGAAAGGCTAAAACTTTCTGCCAGGGCTTATGATAGAATATTAAAAGTAGCACGTACCATTGCCGATTTGGAAGGTTCGTTAAAAATAACCAACGAGCACCTCTCAGAAGCCATTCATTATAGGAGTTTGGATAGAGAAAATTGGGGAAAATAAAAGAGATTCTATGGTTTTTAAAGTGCTATAACTATACTTGTTGTATCAGCCAAGAATGGATGTCTTCAAATACTTCTTTTTTATTAATCTCGTTGATCAATTCATGTCGAGCGGCAGGATAGATTTTTAAAGATGTGTTTGAATGACCTGTCTCAATAAGTTGCTGATGTACTTTTTTAACGCCAATTCCATAATCACCAATAGGATCATCTTCCCCAGACAAGATTAAAATTGGCATTTTTTTGTCTATTTTTTCTACATTTTCTGCTTGATTAACATAATGCAAGCCTGTTAGTAAATCTACATAAAAAGAGGTACTGCAATCAAACCCACAAAGAGGATCTTTGATATATTTATCCACAACAGAATTATCTCTTGAAAGGAAATCAAAGTTGGTTCGTTTGGGTTTATAAGTTTTGTTTGCCCCAGCAAAAGTGAGGTATGTCAACAATCGACTTTGGGTTTGTGGTTTTATTAAAAAGGATAAAGATTTGGCTAGAACTTTTCCAAAAACAGTTATCAACCCTTTGTCGTTAGCGGTCCCTGACAATATTAATTGGTCGATAAATCTTCCATAGGTAATTGCATAATTTCTAGCTAGCAGCGATCCCATGCTGTGTCCAAATAATATGGTAGGAACGTTTGGATGTTTTTCTTTTGATTTTTTAATGAGCAGATGCAAATCGCTTAGCACTAAATTCCACCCATCATTTTTAGAGAAAAAACCAACTTTGCTGTTGGTAAGTGTATATCCATGCCCTCTCAAATCGAGAGCATACACTGCAAGACCAGTTTGGGTCAAAAACCTAGCAAATTCGTCGTACCTATTTGCATATTCTGCCATCCCGTGAACAATAATAAAAATTCCTTTTATGTTTTGGGTAGGAGGTGTCCATGAAAATACATGAATAATACCTTCTTCAGCAGCACTGAATGTAAAACTATTTTTTTCGACGTTATTTAACTCTTCGATCATAATTTTTATAAGATTATAATTACACCAACAAGTGGATATTTAATTGTTACTGTTTTTTTTTAATTTTATTCGGAAGGTTGTTCCTTCTGGAGACGACGTTTTTACAAAAAGTTCCCCTTTGTGATACTCAGAAATAATTCGTTTAGCTAATGATAACCCCAGACCCCAGCCTCTTTTTTTGCTTGTATATCCAGGTCTAAAAATGACTTTGTGGAGTTTTTTGTCTATCCCTTTTCCAGAATCGCTAATATCAATAAAAACATGTTTTTTATCATCGCCAATACAGATAGAGATTTCTCCACTACCGTCTATTGCATCCACAGCGTTTTTGCAAAGATTTTCTATTACCCATTCAAATAGATGTTTGTTGATAAAAATTGGGATTTCTATGTTTGTGTCAAATTGTAAATTATAATCAATGTTTTTTGGAGAGCGAATTTTCAAGTATTGAATAAAATTATAAATGATCATCGAAAGATTTTCTTGTTTTAGTTCGGGTATAGATCCAATTTTAGAAAACCGCTGGGCAATGGTTTCCAGACGATTCACATCTTTTTCCAACTCCTCTACCATTTGAGAGTCTGTATTTTTTAGTTTTAAAATTTCAATCCAACCAATGAGTGAAGAAATGGGTGTTCCTAGTTGATGTGCTGTCTCTTTAGACATTCCAACCCATACTTGATTTTGTTCTGACTTTCGTGCAGAACTAAAAAGAATGTAGGCAATAATGATAAATAAACCGATGAGTATAAATTGAATAATCGGGAAATATCGCAACTGTTTGAGCAGTGAGGACTCTTGAAAGAAGACAAAACTTTTGCCATACCCAGAAATATTAATCTCTATGGGTTTGTTTTCAACTTCCATCTCTTCAATGGTTTGTAACAAAAAATTAGAATCGAAAATTTTATTTGTATCGATGTTGCCGTATGCGATAATGTTCGTTTTGGAGCTATCCGTAACAATTACTGGAACTGAAGCAGTATTGGCAACTACTTCATTGAAAAAAGATTGAATTAGATTGGTGAGCATTTTTCGCAAATCCATATAAAGGTTTGATTCTTTATAGTATAAATACATCCATTTGTTTTTGTAATAGTTAACAGCAATGGGTTTATATACTGAAAAATCTTCTTTTAGCTTGCTGGTAAGATATGGGACAGTATCCACCTTAAAGTCAACGTTTACAGCACCATTTATCTTTCCAGTTTCGTCGGTGATGATGCATGGAATTGTTTTATTGTTAGAAATAATTTCTAGATAAAAAGTTAAATCTTCTTCCATGGGAGCGGAGAGTAGTTTGTTGTATGCTTTAGCAAGAAGCTGAGCCCTGCGCTTTTCTTCTTCTATCACCCGATCGAAATAGTCGTTGGTGTAATTTACTAAGAGAGCTTTTTGTTGTATTGCATCTGCCCAAATTTTGATTTTTGACACTTCGTCTGCGGACATTTTTGATACCAGTAGGTTTGAATAGAGCATCAATCCCGAAAAAATCAAGGTAGCTACAAAAAACAAAAACCATTTCCAACGCCTTCTATGATTATACTGTTTCAATTTATCTTGTTTTAAAAAGTGTAAAAAACGTTTTACTATTTTATAAATTTAGGATCGCCGAAATTTAAAAACATCTCCGGAATCATCAATTTGTTTTTGAATAATTTCTTGAATGGTTTTTATTAAAATGATGAGTGGTTTTAAGTCTCTAGAAACAAACCATTTTACAGCATCATCCTCTTTTCTGCATGCCTTCGCAAATTGAAACATCAGATATGCATTGTTCTTTTGGAGCCAATTTAAGGCATTTGGTTCGTTATCAATAGCATTACTTAATACCCCCAATTCTGGATGTTTGCTCTTGGTTATAAGCCAATTCAAAGCCTCTTCATTAGAGTGTACAGCAGCAGAAAAAGCAGCTAATTCTGGATATCCATTTGCAATAAACCAATCGGTAAATTTTCTATTTCCTTTTAACGACTCGGTTAAAGCTAGTAATAATTTTACATCATACTCCGAAATGCATACCATCGAAAACATATATTAGTTTGTCATGCAAATGTAATGTTTTTTTATTTGAGAAGATATCGAATTAAAAAACATATTTTTTCTATAAAACATTTTTTAAATTGGAATTGGGATTTTAGAATCTAAAAAAATTGATGATTTGTTTTTTTGTAAATTATTGATAACTAAATTCAATAACAAAAGAATAACAAAAAAGACAAAATGTTTAGGTTGTTAGTGAATATTTATCATCCTTTTTTTGATTCAAAAAAATTAAAAAGGAGACACCAAACTATCATAAAAAGGGTCTTAATAAATAGTTTATAATAATGAAACAGTTTGAATTTGATAAAATTGGGGATAAAAACTGTTTGAAATTATTACAAAAAATCTCGTTAACGCAGAATATTAAATTGAAAAATATGAAGACAAAGGGGAATTATTTAGCTGGGAAATCATTAAAAGTTGCAATTTTATTTTTGTTATTATTTGTAGTATACCGATCTGCTAATGCTCAGGTATCTAGTTACAGTTTTACTCAGGCTGCAGGTTCACCAACGTATCTCACTGCTGGGTATACATCTCATACAACAGGTACTACCGATTACGGGACTTATTTAAATATTCCGATTGGGTTTACCTTTGCTTTTAATTGTGTTGACTATACTACTGTAAACATTTCAAACGATGGTTGGATCTCATTTGGTGCTGCATTAAATAATTCATATTACCCTTTAAGCACAGGCACTACAAATAATGTTATTTCTGCATTAGGTGGTGATTTACAAGGGTTAACAACAGGTTCGTTACGATCAAAAACCCAAGGCACTGCTCCCAACCGTACTTTTACGGTAGAATGGCAACATTATAAAATTTATGGCGAAGCCGATGATTATTCATTTCAAATTGTTTTGACTGAAACAACAAACACCATCAAAATATATTATGCAACTACCACTGCTGTTTCCGGCAGCACTTTTCAAGTCGGATTACGTGGGGCAACAAGTTCCGATTATAATAATAGGACAAAAGCATCAAATACAGGCTGGATATCTTCAAGTGCTGGTACAGCAAATACGAATTTAATGACTTCCGGAACCGCAGCTAAAAGCCCTACCGGGATATTTACATGGACTCCTACCGTTCCTTATTGTACGGGTACACCAAGTGCAGGAACTGCATCTGCCTCTCCTACATCGGTGTGTAGTGGAACTCCAACAAATCTTACGTTGACAGGTGGATCTACGGGATGTGGAATATCTTATCAGTGGCAATCTGCTTCCGCAATTGGAGGACCATATACGAACATTACTGGTGCAAATACAAACCCATATAGCGTTAGTCCTACAGCCGTAACCTATTACCGCTGTGTGTCCACTTGTTCTAATGGTGGTGGAACAAATACCTCAAGTGTTGCGACCGTTTCAATGAATGCGCCATTGGCTTGTTACTGCATATCCGCCGCCACATCTACTTCAGACATGGATATCACGAACATAACCTTTGGTTCTATAAATAACACATCTGCTACAGTATCGTTAACAGGATCACAAGGTACTGCTGTTGGTACTGCTGGAATGTATAGTGATTGGAGAGGCTCTGCGGTTCCTGTTCCTTCTGTACAGCAAGGCTCTACAGTCTCATTTCAAGTTATCGTAGGAGGTACAGCATACAGTCATCGTGTGGTAGTATACTTTGATTTTAACCAAGATGGAGATTTTACCGACGCGGGAGAGGATTTCCCAGTTTTTGCTTATGCAAATCCTACTCTTCCAAATACAACGACTTATAGTATTCCAATACCACTATCGGCAACTACTGGAAATACCATCATGCGTGTAGTTTGTGTAGAGTCTTCTACTGCAAATCCTTGTGGAACATACACATGGGGAGAAACGGAAGATTATTCCATAAACATTACTGCTGCTCCAGCTTGTACTGGAGTTCCTGTGGGAGGAACTGCTACTGCTTCTACTCTAGCAGGATGTGGTAATACTGGAGCAATTAGTGTTACAGGTTCTACTGCGGCTACTGGACTTACCTATCAATGGTACTCATCTCCAGCTGCTGGAGGTCCTTGGACATTGATACCCGGAGCTACCAGCGAAACCTATACTCCGGCAACTTTCGGACTATATTATCGTAGAACAGTTACCTGTCCTACTTTTGGCTCTGCTAATTCAACATCTTTACAATATACGAGTTCCTCTCCAATTAATGACGAATGTGTTAATGCAACGACAATAACTGTGAATGCTGATAATTTATGTACTATCACTTCTTCAGGAACCGTGGCTTGTGCTTCTGCTTCTGCTCAATCAAACGGATGTTCAGGAACTTCTGATGATGACGTTTGGTATAAATTTGTAGCAACAGGCACTACCCAAAATATATCCTTAAAAAACGTTGCTGGATCTGTTACAGATATGTACTTCGTCCTATATAGTGGTAGCTGTGGATCGTTGACACAAATGTTGTGTAGCGATAACGATGCAGCTTCTGTAAGTGGATTAACCATTGGTGCAACTTATTACATTCGGGTCTATACATATACATCAACTGTTGGTCAAACTACAACTTTTGATGTTTGTGTTTCTACTCCAAGTCCAACAGCACTTTGTAGCGGCGCTGAGCCTTTTTGCTCAGGAACCTCTTATAATTTCCCTGCAGGTGTTGGATCTGGTACAGGAGAAGTTGGCCCTAATTACGGATGTTTGTCTTCAACTCCTAATCCAGTATGGTATTATTTAAAAGTTGCAACATCTGGACCAATTGAATTACATATCAATGGTTCCAATAGCTATGATGTGGATTTTGCTTGTTGGGGACCTTTTGCAGACCCAGATGCAGCTTGTACAGGACAGTTAACAAGTTCTTCGACCGTTAGTCATCATGCTACTGGTGCTTCTACCGACTATCCTTCATTAAATATGATTGATTGCAGTTTTAATGCTTCTTTCGAAGAGTGGTGCTATATACCTAATGCAGTTGCAGGGGAATATTATATTTTATTGCTTACAAATTATAGTAACTCAGCTCAAAACATGGTATTTTCTCAAACAACAGGTACAGGAAGTACGGATTGCTCAATTGTTGCTCCACCTGTTACCAATAACGGCCCATTGTGTGTAGGACAAACCTTACAGCTTACAGTTACAAGTCCAGTTGCAGGAGCTACTTATGCTTGGACTGGTCCAAATGGATTTACATCTACAACAATGAACCCTTCCATTGCTGGTATTACACTGGCTGGAGCAGGAACATATTCTTTAGTAATAACTGTAGGAGGAGTTAGCAGTGCACCAGTTACAACTACGGTTGTGGTTTATGCCAATCCAACAGCTAGTATAACCAATAATTCGGGCACCACAATACTTACTTGTACCACAACTTCTATTAACGTAACTGCTGCTAGTGGAACAACCTATGCATGGAGTGGTGGTACAACACCAACTACAGCAACAAATAGTTTTACTACCCCAGGTACGTATGTGGTTACTGTTACCAATGGTGGAATTTGTACTAGTACAGCTAGCATTGTAATCACTCAAAATATTACGCCTCCTACGGTCGGCATAACAAACAATACAGGATCAACAGTATTAACTTGTGCACTTACCTCTATTAGTGTTACCGCAACACCAGCTGGAGCAACCAGCTATTCTTGGAGTGGAGGAGCAACCAC
This sequence comes from uncultured Lentimicrobiaceae bacterium, assembly GCA_964653595.1. Taxonomy (GTDB): domain Bacteria; phylum Bacteroidota; class Bacteroidia; order Bacteroidales; family WCHB1-69; genus JBAXTE01. Next base: position 18,487 of record CAZZHH010000041.1, on the reverse strand, counting down.
CACTACTGCCAACAACAGTTTTACAACACCAGGCACGTACACCGTAACAGTAACAGCAGCAAACGGATGTACTGCAACTTCTAGCATTACCCTAACACAAAACAATACTCCTCCAACAGTTGGCATTACCAATAATAGTGGTGGAGCAACGGTGTTAACTTGCGCTCTTACTTCTATCAGTGTAACCGCGACACCAGCAGGAGCAACCAGTTATGCATGGAGTGGAGGCGCAACCACCACTACTTCAAATAACAGTTTTACAACCCCAGGTACGTACACCGTAACAGTAACCGCAGCAAACGGATGTACTGCAACTTCTAGTATTACCCTTACCCAAAACAACACACCTCCAACAGTCGGCATTACGAACAACAGTGGTGGCGCAACTGAGTTAACTTGTGCCCTTACTTCCATCAGTGTAACCGCAACTCCTGCGGGTGCTACATCCTATGCATGGAGCGGAGGCGCAACTACTACTACCGCAAATAACAACTTTACAGCTCCAGGGACATACACTGTCACCGTAACCGCAGCAAATGGGTGCACTGCAACTTCTAGTATTACCATTACTCAAGATGCTACAGTGACAAGTGCAAATATTACAAACAACTCTGGATCCACTGTATTAACCTGTACACTTACCTCTATCAGCGTAACCGCAACTCCAGCAGGAGCAACTAGTTATGCATGGAGTGGAGGAGCAACAACTACTACTGCTAATAATAGTTTTACAACACCAGGCACATACACAGTTACAGTAACCGCAGCAAATGGATGTACCGGAACTTCTAGTATTACTCTTACTCAAAACAACACACCTCCAACAGTTGGTATTACCAACAACAGTGGTGGAGCAACTGAATTAACTTGTACACTAACCTCAATTAGTGTAACGGCAACTCCAGCAGGAGCAACTAGTTATGCATGGAGTGGAGGAGCAACCACGACTACTGCTAATAATAGTTTTACAACACCAGGCACATACACAGTTACAGTAACCGCAGCAAATGGATGTACTGCAACTTCTAGCATTACGCTCACCCAAAACAATACCCTTCCAACGGTAGGTATTACTAATAATAGTGGTGGAGCTACTGAAATAACCTGTGTCATTACCTCTATCAGCGTAACAGCAACACCAGCTGGAGCTACTAGTTATGCTTGGAGCGGAGGTGCTACACCAACTACTGCAAACAATAACTTTACATCTGCAGCTACCTATACTGTAACAGTAACCGCAGCAAATGGATGTACTGCAACTTCCAGTATTAACATCACTCAAGATGCATCAGTGATAAGTGCAAATATTACAAACAACACCGGTTCAACTGTTTTAACTTGTACTACAACTTCCATCAGTGTAACAGCAACACCAGCCGGAGCAACCAGTTATGCATGGAGTGGAGGTGCAACTACTACCACAGCCAACAATAGTTTTACAACACCAGGTACATATTCTGTAACTGTAACAGCAGCTAACGGATGTACTTCAACTAGTAGTATTACTCTTACACAAAACATTACCCCTCCAGTAGTAGGCATTACTAACAACAGTGGTGGAGCAACTGAATTAACATGTGCACTAACTACAATCAGCGTGACAGCAACACCAGCTGGAGCAACTAGTTATGCATGGAGTGGAGGCGCAACAACTACCACCGCCAACAATAGTTTTACAACACCGGGCACTTACACTGTAACAGTTACTGCTGCAAATGGATGTAATGCAACTTCTAGTATCACTCTCACACAAAACAACACTCCTCCAACTGTTGGAATTACTAACAACTCTGGAACTACAATTATTACTTGCACAACTCCTTCTATCAGCGTAACCGCAACTCCAGCCGGAGCAACTAGTTATGCTTGGAGTGGAGGCGCAACGCCAACCACTGTAAACAACAATTTTACAACACCTGGTACATACACAGTTACAGTAACAGCAGCTAATGGATGTACTGCAACTTCTAGTATCTCATTAACTCAAAATACTACACCACCAGTTGTAGGAATTTCTAATAATTCTGGAACTACAGTCCTTACATGTTTGGTTACTTCAATTAATGTTACAGCTACACCTGCTGGAGCAACTAGTTACGCATGGAGCGGTGGTGCTACCCCAGCAACTGCAACAAATAATTTTACAGCACCAGGCACTTATACAGTTACAGTTACTAATCCAAATGGATGTACATCGACATCGAGTGTAACAATTACTCAAAGTAACACTCCGCCATTAGTTACCATTAACAATAATAGTGCAGGAGAAACACAGCTAACGTGTTTGTTAACACAAATAAATGTTACTGCTACTGGTGGAGGAACATATGTATGGAGTGGAGGAAACTCAACTACAACGGCAGGTAATAGCTTTACTTCCCCTGCTACCTATACCGTAACTGTAACTGCTCCTAATGGATGTACCGCAACATCCGCAATTGCTATCACTCAAAATACTACAACGCCAACAGTTGCCATCACCAATAATAGTGCTTCTTCTGAGTTAACATGTTCATTAACTCAAATAAATGTTACTGCTTCAGGTGGTGGAACATATGCATGGAGTGGAGGAGCAACAACAACATCTGCAAACAATAGTTTTACACAACCAGGTACTTATACAGTAACTGTAACTTCTGCCAACGGATGTACTTCTACCTCAAGCATTGCTATTACTCAAAACACAACTCTTCCTGTTCCAGTTATTACCAACAATACAGGAATTTCAATACTAGATTGTATTCATAATGTAATTAATGTTACAGCTTCAGGTGGTGTTACTTATGTGTGGAGTGGAGGCACTACTCCTTCTACAGATGCTAACAGTTTTACAACACCAGGCACTTATTCAGTAACTGTTACTGGATCAAATGGTTGTACTGCTGTATCGGATATTGTTATTACCCAAGATGCTCCAGTTGTTCTATCTTCAAATGGAACTGTTTCAGATCATTGCGGTAAGGGAATGGGACAAGCTTCGGTCTCTACTACTGGAGGCTCAGGTGTTTATAACTACACTTGGAATACAACTCCAACTCAGAATGGTCCAATTGCAACTCAACTTATTGCTGGCACATATCAAGTGATCGTCAGCGATGGTAGATGTTCAGATACTATTGCTATGACTGTTGGAAATATTGCAGGTCCTGTAGCTGTATTTGAGCCAATTCCGAGCATTGCAACCAGTAATAACCCATTAATTAGATTCCAAAACTCTTCAACTGGTGGCACTTCTTATAGCTGGATATTCGGAGATGGAGCAGTGAGTATAGAAGAGGATCCATCTCATTTATACACAGAATCCGGGCAATTTGATGTAGTACTATATGTGGTAGATGATTTTGGTTGTATAGATTCCGTTTCTCATCCGGTAAAAATTATCGATGACCTAAATATATTTATTCCAAATTCGTTTACTCCAAATGGAGATGGCAAGAATGATGTCTTTAGGCCTTATGGTAGAGGTTACGACCTAAGTGGATACGAAATGAATATATATGACAGATGGGGACAGTTAATTTTCTTCTCTTCTGAATTTGATAAAGGTTGGGATGGTAAAATTAAAGGAGATAAACTGGATATCAACAGTTTGTATGTATACAGAATAGTCATTTATGATCTAAAAGGGAAAGACCATGTTTACACCGGACATGTAACCATTTTAGGATCAAAACAGCAAGGAGAAAATTAACACAAACAAATAATAAAAAAGCGGGGTCTATGTCCCGCTTTTTTTTTTTGAATTCGTTTTTTCAGGTGATTTATTTTTAAGTTGATGATTTTGAATAATACTTTAAAATCGGCACGAGAAAATAATCAAAAATTATACCGATGAAAATTGGAGAAGTGTTTTTGCTGGGATAAAAAAATGATTGACTGATGTTTGGTTTTTAGGAAATATTTTCGTATATTTGTAAAGTTAAGTTTTAAATATACATGTAATTTAAAAGTACAACTTTATGTTTGCACGGTATTTATTTATTCAAGATATTGAAAATGAGAATGTTTTTCTTTGGGGTGCTAGACAAACAGGAAAAAGTACTTTATTGAAAAGTAGTTTTCCAAATGCACGCTATATTGATCTATTAAAGAGTGACGATTTTGAGCGTTTTAGTCGTCGTCCAGCGCTATTGCGTGAGGAACTGGATGCGGTTGTTGAAAATCAATTAATTATTATTGATGAAATTCAAAAGATTCCACAACTTTTGGATGAGGTGCATTGGTTGATTGTAAATCGTGATTTTCGATTTATTCTATCAGGATCTAGTGCTCGAAAACTCAAACGAAGTGGCGCAAACTTATTGGGTGGTAGAGCTATAAGTAATAAGTTATTTCCACTGGTAAGCGCTGAAATTCCCGATTTTAATTTGATTAGAGCTGTAAATAATGGAATGTTGCCTCGTCATTATACGATAGAAAATGCACAAAAACGGTTGCAAGCATATATTGGAGATTATTTGCAAGAAGAGATTCGAGCAGAAGCATTGATCCGAAATTTGGCTTCTTTTACTCGGTTTTTGGAAGTGGCCGCATTGACAAGTGGTGAAATGGTAAATTATCTTAATATTGCTTCAGATTGCGGTGTTAGTGCTCCAACCATTAAAGAGTACTTTTCGATATTAGAGGAAACGATGATCGGATATATGATTCCGGCTTTTACTGAAAAATCAAAAAGAAGAGTTGTTCAAGCTCCTCGTTTTTATTACTTTGATGTGGGAATTGTAAATTATCTGCTTAAAAGAAAATCTTTGCAGCCGGGTTCCGCTGATTTTGGAAAAGCTTTTGAACATCTTATTATTCAGGAAATTATCGCTCACCTAAGTTATTCTGAAAATGAAAATCAATTGTCTTATTGGCGAACAAGTTCAGGGTTTGAAGTGGATGCGGTTATCGGAAAGGCTAAGGTGGCAATTGAAATTAAATCGTCAAAAGAGGTGCAGTCAAAACATATAAAAGGGTTGAAAGTGTTTAAAGATGAATTTCCTGATGCACGTTTGATTATGGTCTCTTTAGATGTCAATCCTCGCTTGATGAATGGAGTGGAAGTGTTGCCAGCCGAACTGTTTCTGAAAAAACTTTGGAATGGGGAAATTGTGTAAAAAATGAAGCAATTTTTAGAATTCACCTATAGTAATACAAAGCTCGTCATTCAGAGTATCTAGTGAGTTACATAACAATGGGAATTAGTTGCAATTTTCACATATAGCCCCGATGAAGGATAAAAACTCACCTAATACGCACAATGCTTCATTATAATTCAGTTTTATAAAGATGCAATGATTTTTATTTGTTATTAATTAAAAAATGTGCTATATTTGAACCGTATTATTCACTAAAAATGGAGGAAAAAGACAAAAAATAAAACACATGTAATTGAATTTCAATTTATTAAATAAAAAGCGTTAGCTTTTATTCTTGCTCCTTAAAACGACCAAATTTAAAGAACAGTAGAGAATAAGTTAGTAAACGCTCACGCAACAGCGTGGGCTTAACTTATCATACTGTCAGGTGCTTGGTCGTACCGAAGGAGCGTGGCAAAGTTACAGTCCCACGCTTTTTTTATTTGCTATTTTTTTAATGCTAGGGACCGCAAATAAACAGAATTCAAGTGTTAAATCTAAAACATAAAAATAATGGCAAGTATTCATCAAGTAAATCATCCAGGTAGAGAATTGCAAATCTCTTACAATGAAAGAAAAAAACATATAGATGATTATTATTTTCTACAAAACTCATGTAAGCAAGGAGTGAGACTTTGGAATCGTTCTAAAATAAATGAGAAGAATAATTCTCATAAACGTAAATTTTTTGAACATAAAGGAAAATACATTTCTGATTTGAATAATTTGCAAGAACAAGAAAGTTTATTAAGATTCTGGGGAGAATATGAAGGATATTCAGAATTTGAATTACTTAATAATACAAGTAATAATGCTCAATATTGGGATAAGCCTTGTGCCGTTCACAAACCTTTTTTTAATAATAATTCAAACACACAAAATACAGATCCGTATATATTTGGAGATGAGTTTTATTATGCTGTTTGCAAAAAAGACAAATTAAAAAATTTGCAGTCTGGGGATATTCTTTTATTCGGCAGTGAATTTGGCAAACGGGATTCAGCAAAATTTTATTTAGACACCGTATTTGTCATCAAAGATGAAATTAAAATTGATTTTTCATTATTTGATAATATTTATATCGAAAGTACTTTGAAAAAATTAGAAACACAAGGGAGTTGTCCTAAAGTTAAATCTGTTCATAGAGGAATAAAATTTGAAGATAAAGATAAAAACAAAAGTAACAATTCTATTTTCAGTTTTGTGCCTTGTAAAGTGTCAAATAAAAACAATACTAGTTTTGGACGCCCAATAATTGACACTACTAAATATGGTGATTATCTAAAAAAACCTGGTGCCTATACTGGGAGTAAGTCAAAAAGTGTAGAAGAAAATGAATTGATTGAAAATTTATGGAAAGATATTACGAAAGAAGTCTTAAGTCAGGGTTTCTACCTAGGGACTAAATTTGATCAAATAACAACGTTTAACACCTTACCAATTTAAAAATGAAAATTATGAAAACATTTTTTTTAATTATTTTTGTTGCACTAGGCAACTTATATTGTAATGCCCAATGCGATGAATGGAATTCTTCCCCAACTATTGCCACTTTCGATTCTCTAATTCCATCACCAAGGTCTGTTTGTTTCACAGATGTCAATACAGGCTATGCTGTGGGGAATTCAGGTAAAATTGTAAAAACTATCAATGCTGGCACTAGTTGGGTAACCCTTACAAGTGGAACAACAAGTCATTTATATTCCGTTTATTTCACAGATGCAAACACCGGTTATGCTGTAGGGGATGCAGGAATAATTTTAAAAACTACCAATGCGGGTGGTAGTTGGACACCACTTGTTAGTGGAACTACCAATCCTTTAACTGACGTTTATTTCGCAGATGTCAACACCGGCTATGCTGTGGGTGGGCAGGGGAGAATTTTAAAAACCACCAATGCAGGTGTTAATTGGACAACCCTTACAAGTGGAACTACGCAATTTTTCTATTCCGTTTGTTTCACAGACACCAACACTGGTTATGCTGTTGGGGCTGCAGGAACAATTTTAAAAACAATCAATGCTGGTAGCAATTGGACAACCCTTACAAGCGGAACAACAAGAGAATTATATTCTGTTTATTTCACAGATGTAAACACCGGCTATGCTGTGGGGCAGGTAGGTGCAATTTTAAAAACCACTAATGCTGGTAGTAGTTGGACAACTCTTACGAGTGGAACAACGAGTGCGTTACTTTCAGTTTATTTCACAAATGCCAACACTGGCTATGCTGTAGGGGTTTCAGGAACAATTTTAAAAACCATCAATGCTGGTAGCAATTGGACAACCCTTACAAGTGGAACAATGGCTTATTTGGCATCTGTTTATTTCCCAGATGCCAACACTGGCTATGCTGTGGGGTATGGTGGTGCTATTATTTTAAAGACCACCAACGCTGGTGGTAATTGGACAAAGCCTTCAAGTAAAATTACGAATTGGTTAAATTCCGTTTATTTCACAGATGCAAATACCGGTTATGCGGTGGGGGATTCAGGTAAAATTGTAAAAACCACCAATGCAGGCACTACTTGGGTACCCCATATAAGCGGAACAACGAGAAATTTAAATTCCGTTTATTTTATAAATGCCAATACAGGCTATGCTGTAGGGGCTGGTGGTACAATTTTAAAAACCATCAATGCTGGTAGCAGTTGGACAACACTTACAAGTGGTATTACTACCGATTTGCGTTCAATTTATTTCACAGATATCAACACTGGCTATGCTGTAGGAACTGCAATTAGAGTGACCCGCAATGCTGGTGCTAGTTGTTCATACCCAACAACCTTTGGAGGTGGTGAAATGAATTCCGTTTATTTCACAGATGCCAACACTGGCTATGCTGTAGGAGAAAGTGGATATGTTAAAAAGACCACCGATGCAGGTGATAATTGGACATTATATACATTGGGAACAACTGGAACAACAAGTCATTTATATTCCGTTTATTTCACAGATGCCAATACAGGCTATGCTGTGGGGTATTTGGGTACAATTTTAAAAACCATCAATGCTGGTAATAGTTGGACGACACTTACAAGTGGCACTACGAGGGATTTACGTTCCGTTTATTTCACAGATGCCAACACTGGCTATGCTGTGGGGCAATTTGGAACTATAATAAAAACTACAAATGCTGGTACTAGTTGGACAACCCTTGTAAGTGGAACAACGAATCATTTAACTTCCGTTTATTTCGCAGATGCCAGCTCTGGTTATGCTGTGGGGAATAGTGGAACTATTTTAAAAACACAGTTATTATTGCCTGAAACCCCAAACACAATAACTGGAACTACGATAATTTGTCAAGGGCAAAGTCCTTTCACCTACAATGTGCCAACCATTACTAATGCAACCTCATACATTTGGACATTGCCTTCGGGAGTCACAGGAACCAGCACAACCAACAGTATTACTGTAAATTATGGCGCATCGGCTGTTTCGGGAAACATTACCGTAAAAGGTCATAATAGTTGTGGGGATGGTGCAATTTCTACATTGCCAATTACTGTTAACCCTTTACTTGCTACTGCCGGAACTATTTCAGGTGCTACAACTGCTTGCCAGGGTCAAAATTCTGTTACCTACAATGTGCCAACCATTGCCAATGCAACTTCATATATTTGGACTTTGCCTACTGGAGTCACAGGAACTAGCACAACCAATAGTATTACTGTAAATTATGGAGCATCTGCAGTTTCGGGAAACATTACCGTAAAAGGTCATAATGATTGTGGGGATGGTGCAATTGCTACATTGCCAATTACTGTTAATCCTTTAGTTGCAAATGCCGGAACTATTTCAGGTGCTGCAACTACTTGTCAGGGTCAAAATTCAGTAACTTACAATGTGCCAACCATTCCCAATGCAACTTCATATATTTGGACATTGCCAAACGGAGTCACTGGAACCAGCACAACCAATAGTATTACTGTAAATTATGGTGCATCGGCAGTTTCGGGAAACATTACCGTAAAAGGTCATAATGATTGTGGGGATGGTGCAATTGCTACTTTGCCAATTACTGTTAATCCTTTAGTTGCTAGTGCAGGCACAATTTCTGGCGTTGCAACTGCTTGCCAAGGTCAAAATTCAGCAACTTACAATGTGCCAACCATTGCTAATGCAACTTCATATATTTGGACTTTGCCAAACGGAGCCACTGGAACAAGTGCCACAAACAGCATTACTGTAAACTATGGTGCATCGGCAGTTTCGGGGAACATTACCGTAAAAGGTCATAATAGTTGTGGGGATGGTGCAATTTCCACATTGCCAATAACAGTTAATCCACTACCAAGTTCGGCTGGAAATATATCTGGAACATCCACCATTTGTTTACCCGAAAATGCTGTTACTTATACCGTGCCGACCATTTCCAATGCAACTTCATACATTTGGACTTTGCCTAATGGAGCCTCTGGAACCAGCACTACAAATAGCATTTCTGTAACTTATGGCACTGCTACTACGGGAAATATTACGGTAAAAGGTCATAATGATTGTGGAGATGGTGCAATTTCTACATTGCCAATTACAATCACACAAACTCCACCAACTCCAACCATTTCAAACATTGGAAACAATGTCCTTAGTTCGAGTTCAACTAGTGGAAACCAATGGTACAATCAAAATGGAATTATCAATGGCGCTGTTAGTCAAAACTATACAGTAACGGCGAATGGAAGTTTTTATGTGATTGTAAAAGTTGGAGATTGCTATTCTGATAGTTCAAGCCACATTCAAATAACAAATACTGGAATTGAAAACAATAATTCAAATGATGTTTTTTCAATTTATCCAAACCCAACCAAAAACTCCTTAAACATTACGGTAAATCAAAAGTTAATCGGCTCTGAGTTTACCATTACCGACCAATTGGGAAGAACGGTAATCACTGGCAAACTAACCGCCGAAAACACCGTTGTTGAGGTTGGAAATCTGTCCAATGGCATCTATTTGCTCCGCATCGGCACAAATGTACGACAGACTTTTAAGGTGGTGAAAGAGTAAGATTATAAATGTTTTTAATATTGAAAAGATAGGTGTCAGTGATGATGCCTATTTTTTTTATTTTGGTTTTTTATGATTAGCCAAAAATGTTTGTATCTTTGTACATTGAATTCAAAAACAACCGATTATGACTGCTATTAATATAACTGCATACACCGATGATGCTTCTCAAATAGATGCCTTAAAGGCATTTATGAAAGCACTCAAGATTAAATTTGAGGTTAAAAAGGAGGAAGCACCGTATGACCCAGATTTTGTAAAAACAATTATTAAAGCTGAAAAAGAGATTAAAAACGGCAAGAGTAAAAAAATATCCTCTGATAGTTTTGACAACCTATGGAAATAGTCTTATCTGAAACGGCCCTCAAGCACATAGATCATTGGAAAAGAGCAAACAATACAAAAGTCCAAAAAAGAATTTCTGATCTTAAAAATGCAATCCTCGAAAATCCATATTCAGGTATTGGCAACCCTGAGCCATTAAAACACCAATTAACCGGAAAATGGTCGCGCAGAATAAACAACGAACATCGGTTTGTATATAGTATTGATGTTGAAAATGACATTTTTTACATCTATTCATTAAAAGGACATTACTAAGCAACTTTTGTAATTTTATTTTCAAGAAAATCAATTAGTTAAGTATAATTTTCAGGGCAAATATCTAAAAACTAAACCAACTGTCAAAAAAATGTGTAATTTTGCACCCGAAATCGTTGTTTGAAAATTGAATTCTATATTCAAACTTCCCATCCGGGTTGTTTGAGTTATTAAGAACGAGGGGAGAGATCAGGCTCTGCGAACCTCTGGCAACCCTTCCGATACGTCGGAAAAAGGTGCCAAAACCTGCCGGAACGAACGGAATAATAATTTAAACGTAAAAAAGATGTGTAAAAAAAACTTATTGAATCAAATGGCCATATATCAGCAATCGCTGGTCGTTTTTGTGCTATGGTGCATGTGCTAGTCGGATACTCTTTAGGGTAAAGATACTACGACCTTATTCTTGATTTTAGAGTAATCCAAACAAGGACTGGTCTGATAAACTCTGCTTTTGATTAATCAAAGGGTTCTTCTGAAATTTTTTAATTTTAAAGAAGAAGAGGATAAAAAAAGTTGTCTTAGTGCATCTAAATGATAAAAAAGAATTGAACCATTAAGGCATTAAGATAAATTAAGTGTCTCTTAATGTTCTTAATGTGAATTTCTTAACTTCTTAATGGTGAAACAAATTGAAAAACAATAACATGCAAAATAACAAACATAATATTACAGATGAACTCTCAAAACGGATTTTAGTCCTTGATGGCGCCATGGGAACCATGATTCAGCGCTACAACCTCGAAGAAGAGGATTTTCGTGGAGAACGATTCAAATCTCATCAAATCAACCTGAAAGGGTGCAACGATTTGTTGAATCTGATACGGCCTGAGATCATTCAGGAGATTCATAAACAATACCTCGAAGCGGGTGCAGACATCATCGAAACCAACACCTTCAACGCAACTTTCATCTCGATGGCCGATTATCATCTGGAAAAGCTGGCTTATGAGATTAATTATGCCGGCGCTTCCGTTGCCCGCAAAGCGGCCGATGAACAGATGCGACAATCACCCGAACGGAATTGCTACGTTGCCGGTTCCGTCGGCCCAACCAATAAAACGGCATCCATGTCGCCCGATGTCAACAATCCAGGATTTAGAGCCGTCTCTTACGACGACTTATTGAATGCTTACAAAGAACAGGTTGAAGGATTGATTGACGGCGGTGTGGATTTGATCTTGGTGGAAACCGTTTTTGACACGCTCAATGCAAAAGCCGCGTTGGCTGCTTGTGAACAGGCATTGGCCGCAAAAGGGAAATCGATGCCGGTGATGCTCTCCGGAACCATTGTGGATGCAAGTGGTAGAACTTTGTCAGGGCAGACGTTGGATGCATTTATCGCCTCTTTTTCTCATGCCAAATTGCTGAGTATCGGTCTGAATTGCTCTTTGGGAGCCGAACAGATGGAACCTCATATTGCAGCCCTGTCCGAAGGTTCTTCTTCATTTGTTAGTGCATACCCAAATGCCGGTTTGCCGAACCATTTCGGTCACTACGACCAGTCTCCCGATGAAATGGCGCACCATATCCACACTTTTGCGGTCGACGGGTTGGTGAACATTGTGGGAGGTTGTTGCGGTACCACTCCCGATCATATCAGGGCAATCGCTCAGTCGGTTAGGGGAATTGTCCCCAGAAAACGACCCGAAGCAACGGTGAAAACGGTGATTTCCGGTCTCGAACCATTGTGCATTGAAGCGTCCCGGAATTTTGTAAACATCGGCGAGCGGACCAATGTGGCCGGTTCCCGAAAGTTTGCTCGCTTAATTCGAGAGAAGAAATATGAAGAGGCGCTTTCCATCGCCCTCCATCAGGTGGAAAACGGAGCGCAGGTCATCGATGTAAACCTTGACGATGGGATGTTGGATGCCAAAACTGAAATGACCATATTCCTGAATTATCTTGCTTCCGATCCCGAAATCGCCCGTGTGCCCATAATGATTGATTCCTCCAATTGGGAGGTCATCGAAGCGGGATTGAAGTGTGTGCAGGGAAAAGCGATTGTCAACAGTATCAGTCTGAAAGATGGTGAGGAGATGTTTCTTGAAAAAGCCCGTAAAATCATGTCTTTTGGTGCTGCTGTGGTGGTAATGGCATTTGATGAGCAAGGTCAGGCCGCTGATTATGAGTCGAAAATCAGAATTTGTGAACGCGCCTATCATCTTCTGGTAGATAATGGATTTCCAGCGCAAGACATCATTTTCGACTGCAATATTCTTACGGTGGCCACAGGTATTTCCGAACACAACAACTATGCGGTCGATTTCATCAAGGCCGTGAAGTGGGTGAAGGAGAATTTGCCCTACTGCAAAACCAGTGGCGGGATCAGTAATCTCTCGTTTTCGTTCCGCGGGAATGATTTGTTGAGGGAGTCGATGCACGCACTGTTTTTGTACCACGCCATCCATGCCGGATTGGATATGGGAATTGTGAATGCAGGTCAGTTACCGGTTGTAGATGATATCGACCCTGATTTAAGAAAATTATTGGAAGATGTGATCTTGAATCGGAGAAAAAACGCGACCGAAAGGTTGGTCGCTTATGCAGATCAAATGCAGAATCGGGAAGCGGAACAACACACCGAAGCCACGTGGAGATCAAAGCCTGTGAATGAACGTCTTTCATATTCACTGATAAAAGGGAACACTGATTTTATTGATGTGGATTTGGAGGAGGCCCGCCTTCAGTTTAAAAATGCAATCGAATTGATTGAAGGTCCGTTGATGGATGGAATGAATGTCGTGGGCGATTTGTTTGGCGAAGGAAAGATGTTTTTGCCTCAGGTGGTGAAAAGTGCCCGGGTGATGAAGCGTGCTGTGGCTTATCTGATGCCGTTTATCGAAGCCGAAAAAGCCCAGTCTGCGTCCAGTTCTGCCGGTAAAATTGTGATGGCGACAGTGAAAGGGGATGTGCACGATATCGGTAAAAACATTGCTGGAGTAGTGCTGGCGTGCAACAACTTTGAAATCATCGATTTGGGTGTGATGATCTCCAAAGAAGCGATTGCCGATGCTGCGATAGCCCATAATGCTGATTTGGTCGGGTTGAGCGGGTTGATTACACCTTCACTTGAAGAGATGACTTCCGTAGCCAAAGAGTTTGAAAGGCGAGGTCTACGAATTCCCATCATGATTGGCGGAGCCACGACTTCCGAAATTCACACGGCCATCAAAATCTGTCCTCATTACAGTGCGCCAGTGGTTCATGTTAAAGATGCTTCGCAAGGGGTGAAGACCGCTTCCGCTCTGATGAGCGAACATCGGGAACAATTTGTGAATTTACTGGAAATCAGATATCAAAAACTGATAGAAAAATACAACAAACAACAATCTTTGGTCTCCTATATTTCGTTGGAAGAAGCTCGTAAGAAGTGCGTGAAAATTGATTGGAATGAGTTTGCAATTGCAACTCCAAAACTGTTTGGGAAACAAGTGCTTAAAGAAATTCCGCTTTCCACTTTAGTTGAGGTCATAGATTGGACCTTCTTTTTCAATGAGTGGGGAATCAGTGGTCGTTGGCCTGACATCGCTTCCGATCCTGTGGTGGGCAATCAAGCCAAAGAGCTTTTTGAAGATGCGCAGAAAATCATCAAAGAGATCATCGACCAAAAACTGATAAAAGTGCAAGCCGTTTATGGCTTCTGGAAGGCTTTTTCTGAGAATGAACAGGTGGAGCTTCTATCCGAAAACGGAGAGGTTGTTTCCATGCTTAATTTCCTTAGAAATCAGGAGGCGGAGCGACAAATTAATCCATGTCTTGCCGATTACATTGCCCCAAAATCTTCAGGAAAAGAGGATTATATCGGCCTGTTTACGGTGGTGGCTCACATGGATGAAGAAAAAATCAAACATTATGCGCAAGCGGATGATTACCATTTGTTTATAATCAGGGTTTTGGCCAACCGGTTTGCCGAAGCCGCCGCTGAATACCTTCATTTCAAAGTGAGAACGGACGATTGGGGATATGTCAACGAACAATTTGATGCAGAACTGATGCTCAAGGAGAAATATCAGGGCATTCGTCCAGCTCCGGGTTATCCCGCTTGTCCCGACCATAGCGAAAAAGTGCAGATTTTTGAGTTGTTGGATGCGGAAAAGGAGATCGGTGCGAAATTAACGGAAAACTTCATGGTTCAACCGGTCGCATCGGTCTGCGGATACTACTTCTCTAATCCTCAGGCAACCTATTTCAATGTCGGAAGGAGTGAAAAGTGAAAAGTGAAAAGTGAAAAGAGCGCGAAGCGATACTAAAAAGACATCTCGTGAAACGAGCGCGAAGTGGATGATGAGCGAAGCAATGTTTCCCTGATCAGTTCAAAATATCTCCCGTCTCGCATCGCGATCTTCTTTTCACATTTCACGAAACGTCTTTTCACGATTAAAAAACATTAAAATATTAGAAATAACATGATCATAGCAGAATTACTGAAAAATACCACCAAAACCCTCATGTCATTTGAGTTGTTGCCGCCGCTGAAAGGGGATAACATCAATGCAATATACAATACCATCGATCCGTTGATGGAGTTCAATCCGTCTTATATCAACGTGACCTACCACCGCGAGGAGGTGATTTATAAAAAACGTCCCGACGGGTTGCTGGAGCAAAAGACGGTGCGCAAACGTCCAGGAACGGTTGGAATCACGGCGGCCATCATGCACAAATACAAAATAGATGTGGTTCCTCATTTGATTTGTGCGGGCTTTAACCGCGAAGAGACCGAAAATGCCTTGATTGACCTCCATTTTTTGGGTGTGGACAATATTTTGGTGTTGCGGGGCGATGCCGATAAATACACCCGCCGTTTTGAACCGGAGCCCGATGGTCACACCTATGCCATTGATCTGTTGAATCAGGTGATGGAACTGAATCAGGGAGTGTATCTGGATGATTCGGAAGAGGATATGGCGCCAACGAAGTTTTCCGCAGGGGTGGCCGGTTATCCTGAAAAGCATGCCGAAGCTCCCAATATGGATGCGGATATCCGGAATCTGAAGGCCAAAGTGGAGGCCGGAGCCGAATATATCGTCACCCAGATGTTTTTCGACAACCAACACTATTTCAATTTCGTGGAACGTTGCCGCAACGAGGGAATCACTGTGCCGATCGTGCCAGGATTGAAGCCGGTTTCCGTGAAATCACATCTGAGCATATTGCCCAACACGTTTCATGTGGATATACCAGAGACATTAGCCCGAGAGGTGGCTGTTGCAAAAGACAACAAAGCCGTCCGCCAGATTGGCATCGATTGGGCCATCGCGCAAGCCAAGGAGCTCAAAGCCGCCAATGTGCCAAGTATTCATTTCTATACCATGGGCAAAGCGGATAATATTTATCAGATTGTGAAACAAGTGTATTAGAGTCTGTAAAGTCCCGAAAAATAAAAATCTTTGATTTTTTAATTTTTCGTGGATCCTCGAAAAAACACGAAATTGGAAATTTCTTTTTTTTCGGGATTGAAAGTCCTGAAAGACTCTCGAAAATCAAATAAAACGTAGATTATTATTTTTTGGTACTTGTAAAGTTTGAAAGTTCGTTGGCTGTTTGATAATATAATATTGGAATAATCTTGAATATTTGTATCTTTGCTTGTACGTTTTTTTTTGTTAAATATTGCAAGCAAAATTGAGCAAACTTCAGAATGTAATGATTTATATAAAATAGAGTATTTAGTTAGAATATTTTAAAATGCCCAACAACCAACAACAGTTCAATCAATTAGTTTCATTTATTTGGAACATTGCCAACGATGTACTTGTACATGTTTTTAACAAAGGGGATTACAAGAAAGTAATACTTCCTATGATGGTACTCCGCCGCCTCGATATTCTTCTAGAGCCAACAAAAGAAGCGGTGTTGAAGCAAAAAGAACAATTGGACAAAATGGGAATTTCAAATCAATCTCCCGTATTGATGACCGTTACTAAATATCCGTTCTTCAATACTTCAAAATTTACAATGAAAACGCTTACCTCGGAAACAAACCCGATGCGTTTGAAAATGAATTTCTTGGAATATCTGGATGGCTACAGCAAAGATGTACAGGATATTATCGAAAAATTCAAACTGAAGCAACAGGTGGATAACCTGACAGAAAATAATCGCTTGGGCTCCATTCTCGATAAGTTTACCGATTCTTCTGTAAATCTTGGAATAAATCCAATTGTGGATGCCGACGGTAATGAAGTTATGCCAGGTGTGGATAATCACATGATGGGAACTGTGTTTGAAGAATTGCTTCGAAAATTTAATGAAGAAAATAGCGTAACCGAAGCTGGAGAACATTTTACACCTCGCGATTATGTAAGCCTGCTTTCCGATTTAGCGGTGATACCCATTGCCGACAAAATTGAAAGTACCACTTACAGCATATACGATGGCGCTTGTGGTACGGGGGGGATTCTAACCATTGCCAAAGAACAAATCCAAACGATTGCCGAAAAGAAACATAAAACAGTACAAATCCACACTTTCGGGCAGGAGTTCCAGCCCGACACTTATGCCACTTGCAAGGCCGACATAATGATATCCGGAGAACTCAAACAGTTTTCTTATACGCTTAACAACCAGCAACGCGATTACATTGCATTCGGTTCTACCATTTCGCAAGACGGACACAAGGGCGAAACATACGATTTTTGCATATCCAATCCACCTTTTGGAACTCCGTGGAAAGAAGACCTGAAAATCTGGGGATTGGGCGAAAAAGAGAAAGACAAAGTTACCGATGCCCGATTTGTAAAAAGTTCCGGCTATTTAAAGGAACCAATTTCATTTATTCCTGGAATTGGCGATCCGCAAATGTTGTTTCTTGCCAACAATGTGAGCCGTATGAAAAGCAATACGCCGCTTGGAACCCGTATTGTGGAAGTACATAATGGATCGTCGCTTTTTACTGGAAATGCCGGAGGCGGTGAAAGCAACCTGCGCCAATACATTATCGAAAACGACCTGCTCGAAGCCATTGTGGCAATGCCTGAAAAAGATTTTTACAATACGGGTATTGGCACATTTATATGGATTGTAACCAACCGTAAGGAGGAATATCGCCGAGGTAAGGTGCAGCTGATTGATGCTACTGCCATTAAAACTCCCCTGCGTAAAAATCTGGGGGAGAAAAACTGCAAAACAGGAAAAGCAGACCGCAAAAAGATTCTCGATTTGCTGATGAATTTCGAGGAAAACGAGCAAAGCCGAATTTTTCCGAACGAGGAGTTTGGCTTTTGGGAAATAACAGTCCAGCGCCCACTGCGATTGCGGGTAATACCTACTGCCGATTATTCACAACTAAAAAAAGATGAAGTTGAAAAATGCCGTGAAGCATTAAGCAAAGTTCCCGCCAATACACCGCTGGACGACTGGAATAAATTCGGCGAGGCTTTACAACTTACAAAAGCGTTGAAAAACAAACTGCGTTCGTTGATTGCAGTAAAAGACCAAAACGCCGTAGCAATAGGAGGCGAGGCCGACAAAGAACTTACCGATACCGAGCAAGTGCCTTTCCTCTACGAAGGCGGCATTGCAGGCTTTATGCAAAACGAAGTGTTGCCTTATGTGCCCGATGCCTACGTGGACGAAACAAAAACAAAAGTGGGGTACGAACTCAGTTTTACCAAATATTTTTACAAACCTACGGAACTTCGACCACTCACCGATATTAAAGCGGAATTGATTAAAATACATAAAAAGGCGGAAGAACTTCGGAGTTTTATCATGGCAGAACAAGAGAATGTTGCCAAAGTTATTACCAAA
>CAZZHH010000040.1:0-28266 GCA_964653595.1 uncultured Lentimicrobiaceae bacterium | reverse complement strand
AACTGTTCACTGTAAACTGTTCACTGTAAACTGTTCACTGTAAACTGTTCACTGTCAACTGTTCACTGTCAACTGTTCACTGTCAAACCTAAATCCTCTCAAAAACTGCTCAATTCTCATTCTCTTTTTTCCCATCAACTGAATATCGTTCAGAATAATCCATCCGTCGGTGCAAGCAATTTTCAACTCGTGTTTATAGTCAGACACAAATGTCCCCAAAGGCTTATTGTGGCATGAGAACTCCGTTTCTATTTCAAAAACTTTCATCGAAAGCGCTTCCTCTTTGTTGGTGAACTCGAAGAAAGCCGTAGGATAGGGCGATAGACCTCTCACTTTGCAATGAATTTGTTCGCAGGTCAGGGTGAAATCAATTTTGCAATCGGTTTTGAATATTTTTGGGGCTAATTTCAGATCATCTACTTGAATATTTGACTGATCAATTGGTCTGATTTGATTATTCTCCATCATTTTCAGGGTTTCAAACGCAATAATTTTCCCCTCTTCACAGAGTCTATCATGCAATGTACCAGCAGTCTCCGTGGCAGAGATCGCAATTTTACGTTGAGCAATAATGGCACCTGCATCGATATCGTGGTTAAGCAAAAAAGTGGTTACTCCCGACTCCTTTTCGTTGTTCATCACCGCCCAATTGATGGGTGCTGCTCCTCGGTATTGTGGCAATAGGGAAGCATGTACATTAAATGTTCCTTTAGAAGGCATGGTCCAAACAACCTCGGGCAACATGCGAAAGGCTATCACTACGAACACATCGGCATGATACGCTTGCAATTGTGAAAGAAACTCAGAATCTTTCAACTTCGCAGGTTGCAAAATTGGAATTTGGTACGCCATAGCTACTTTTTTCACTGCAGATTCATGCAATTTCTGACCTCTGCCTGCTGGTTTATCTGCAACAGTCACTACTGCAACAACGTCGACATGATGTTCCATTAAATATTTTAAAATATCCGCCGCAAAATCGGGCGTACCCATAAAAACAATTTTCATCTCTCACTATTTAGGATGCAAAGATAGATAAAAACACAGAATTTATTTCAACAGCACAATCTTACGGACAATTTTGGCAGTATCCGATTTCATGACTAACAAATAAACGCCTTGAGGTAAATCTTCCAAAACTAATATAAAATCGTAGTTTCCGGCTTGTTTTGGGCCACTACAGAGTGTCTTTACTGTATTTCCTTTTAAGTCGTTTATGGTCAGTGAAACAGCATCACACGAACGGGGTAATGTAAACGAGATTTTGGTCTCATGTACAAATGGATTTGGCGAGATTTTGTTGAGCGTTATGCCATTTATCGATTGAGATGACTGAATAGAAGTTGTCAACAAATCAGGACTACCGCCTTGTTTCCATGCGGTATATATAAGTTCAGCAAGAGCATGAGAACCATTTTTCAAAAGCATGGTGGTAAACACCTTGGTTCTATTCCACAACTCAGCTTTATATGCAGTAGATGTATAACTCGAATTAACAGCTTTGGCAGCATTATCGGCAATCAAAATTGAATCTACATACTTATGGTTTTCATAGATATAATTAAAGATATAAGATGGAACATCAGCAACTTCATTAATTGCAGATCCAGTGTATGAAATCTGAGAAATATAGCTTCCGATCATGGTACTCTCGTATCGAGAGTGAATGCCTGTGTTGCCAGTAATGGCACCATCATAATTTTTGGTAATATGCAAAGGCATATGCCCATCACCCACATAGTGGCCCAAATCACAGGCAAAAAAGAGTGCTTTGTTGATGTCACCACGTTGAAAACAATTCCTCAACGAGTCGAAGGTGGCAATGGTAGCCCAAGGTAATATTCCCCAGTCGTAAATATTTGAATAGCCATGAAGTGTTATATTGGAAGATAAGCTCTGTGATATTGAACCACTCTGAAGAAATTCTGCATAGTAATCGATGTCAATATAGTGTTTTGGAGCCTCGTTTGGATCGTTGGACTTTCGATAATCTGCTACAGATGCACTATCTGCTAATGTTTGAATCCAAGCACCAAAACCCATGGAAGTCATCTCAGAGTTAAACGATAACGACGAACGATAACTTAGATTATTATGTCCTACCCAACCCCAACTAGTTAATAGAGCGACAGACACAAATGCCAAAGAAAGAATAGTAATTTTTTTGAACATAAAATGTAATATATTAAGTTGCAATGTATTATTCGAACAAAGATAGGTAAGATAATTTACATATCTAAATATTTAACAATTAAATAACATCACAACGATTTATTACAATCACCCATGAAAGAATCGATTTAATCGAAATAGGAAAATCTGAAATATAAAAATGCTAGGATACAAAATCGATAGCATCTTTTGCTTTAATAATTTCAATGAAAGAGGGGCCAATTTTTCGTCCAAAATTTCCAGCCAACATCAAAATATTATCATCAGGTAAAAGCTTTTTCTTATCCAATAACGTTTTCAATGTCTCTTTACGAAAATCAGTTTTAGAAACTTCTTCGTCCATATAATCGGCAGTAACACCATACACGATACCTAATTCGCGTTTGGTTCTACGATCATAACATTGTGCAAAAATAGGCTTATTCCCTCTAAAAGCAGAAATATAGCGAGCAGTTTTGCCAGTATGTGTATCACATATAATCACTTTAACATTTAATTTTTCGATAGAGCGAACAGCAGTTTTAGCCAAAAAACCAGAGACTTCATTATCAATTGGCAATATCTTTTTATCTTTAATAAACCCTTTACTTTGTTCCACTTCAATAGCAATTTTAGTCATAATTTTCACCGCTTCCACAGGATATTTTCCATAGGCTGTCTCACCGCTCAACATGATAGCATCTGTACCAACATAGCAAGCATTCGCAATATCAGCTGCTTCAGCTCTCGTTGGCCGCGGATTATCGATCATTGAATGTAACATTTGTGTTGCTACAATTACTACTTTTCTGTTATGAATGCATTTATTTATCAACTGGCGCTGAATAATCGGTATCTTTTCGGGCGCTATTTCTACACCCAAATCACCACGAGCAACCATTATTCCATATACTAATGGCAAAATCTCATCAATATTATCCACCCCCTCTTGATTCTCAATTTTAGCAATAATTTTGGTTTGACCAGAATATTTGTCAATTTCTGCTTGTAGCGCTTTTACATCTTGGGCATTGCGGACAAAAGAGTGAGCAATAAAAGCGATATCATGATCCGCTGCAAATTTTACAAATTCCTTATCTTTATTACTCACCGATGGCAATTTCAGATCCACACCTGGAACATTAACACTCTTTTTAGGCTTTACCACCCCACTATTTTCTGCCCTTATTAATAGATAATCATCCTTTTGTTCAACTACCGTAAACTCCGTTTCCCCATCATCTATCAACACCTTGCTACCCACTTCAATATACTTACAAAAGTGAGGATAATTTACGTACATAATCCGCTCTTTTATCTCTTTATCTATATCATTTTCAATGCGTATCAAATCGCCAGCAGTTACATCGAAAGGGATAGTTTTAACAGAAGTCCTAACTTCAGGACCTTTTGTATCTATAATAATTGGAATTTCGTCACAAACTGTTCGAATATTGTTAACCACATTCACTGCTGTTAAAATATCTTGATGTGCTGTATTGATTCTTACAGCATTCATTCCAGCTTCTATAAGTTCTTTGATAAATCCAGGGCTACAACGATAGTCGGCAATAGTAGCTACAATTTTAGTTAATTTATCCATCTTCTTCTTGTTTATATTAAAACATCACACAATTTACGCAATTCCAATTCCTGCGGTTTTCCTTCGTATAAAATTCTGTACACTGCATCAATGATAGGGATAGAAGCATTCAGTTCTTTATTCATCTGATATATGCAATAAGTAGCATAATATCCTTCGGCTACCATATTCATCTCCAATTGGACCGTAGAAACGGAATATCCTTGACCAATCATATTTCCAAATGTCCTATTTCTGCTATATTGAGAATAAGCTGTAACCAATAAATCTCCTAAGTAAACAGAATCATACAAAGTTCGGTCAACAGGATAAATAACATTGATAAAATGTTTCATCTCTTTAGCACAGTTAGCAATAAAAGCTGCTAAAAAATTATCACCATACCCCATCCCTTTGTATATTCCACATGCTAAAGCATATATATTTTTAAGCACTGCAGCGTATTCTGTCCCATAAATATCATCGGAAGTGTTAGTAATCACATACTTACACTTAAACATGGAAGCTACAACTCTTGCTAACTCTTCATTTTGAGAAGCACTAGTGAGATACGTAAGTTTTTCGGAAGCAATTTCTTCAGCATGAGAAGGACCACTAATTATACCAATATCATTAATGTCGATTTCAAAATTTTCATGTAAATAATCGGCTACAATCTTCATCTTTTCAGGAATAATACCTTTTACAGCTGAAATAATTTTTTTACCTTTAAATATCTCTTTTGGTAATTTCTGAAGGGATTTATCCACAAAAGCGGCTGGAATTACAAGAATAATATAATCGCATTTAGAAACCACTTTTTTAATATCGGTATAAATCTTTACCCTCTTGTGATCAATTTTGGTTGAACTTAAATACTTCGTATTATAACCTGTTTGGGATACAGATTCGGCAATATCCTCTTCCCATATCCACCAATAAATTGGATGCACATTCGTAGTTAAAATCTTAACAATAGCGGTCGCCCAACTTCCACTTCCTAATACTCCAATTTTTAATTCCGTATTGTGTACCATTAGATTCTTTGCTTTTATATTTTTTTTTGCAAAAGTACATTATTTTTCTGCATAAATAAACACCTTATGTTAGGTTAACATTGTATTATTGGTGCTACTCATTTTTTTTAACTACTTTTGCATAAAATGAATTATACTATGAATGGTTTTTACAATTTAAACCTCAACAAACCTCTTATTCAGGCAATAGAAGATCTTGGGATGGCTGAACCAACACCAATCCAGGAGCAATCTTTTTCAGTAATAATGTCGGGTAAAGACGTGCTTGGAATTGCTCAGACTGGTACCGGAAAAACTTTTGCATACCTCCTACCCTGTTTGAGACAATGGAAATATTCGGGTAATGGCAATGTTCAAATATTAATCTTAGTGCCTACTCGTGAGCTAGTAGTTCAAGTAGTACAAGAGGTAGAAAAACTCACAAAATATATGTCTGTTAAAACAGTTGGCGTATATGGTGGGGTTAATATAAACACTCAAGCAGACATCGTAATTCAAGGGATGGATGTTTTGGTTGCCACTCCTGGTAGACTTTTTGATTTAATTATGCGAGGAGCCGTAAGACTTAAATCCATGAAAAAATTAATCATTGATGAAGTAGACGAAATGTTAGATTTAGGATTTAGACATCAGCTAACCTCTATTTTTGACCTTTTACCTGCTAAACGTCAAAACATTATGTTTTCGGCAACCATGACAAAAGAGATCAATGATTTAATTAAAAACTATTTTAAAGACATACAACGGGTGCAAATCGCCGAAGTTGGCTCACCTCTTCTTAACATAAACCAAAAAGGATACATTCTTTCTAATTACAATACAAAACTAAACATGTTGGAGTTGATCCTCAACGACCAATCGATGTCTAAAGTTTTAATTTTCACTTCCACCAAAAAATCAGCAGATACTTTAACTACCCGTTTGGAAAATAAATTTCCTTCTCAAACTGCAGTAATTCATTCCAATAAAGCCCAAAACAAAAGATTTAAAGCAGTGGAGGAGTTTAATCAGGGCGATTATCGAATATTGATAGCTACAGATATTCTTGCTCGTGGGATGGATATTTCGGACATAACGCATGTGATTAATTTCGATATGCCTGAAATTCCAGAGGATTACATTCACAGAATCGGTCGTACTGGCAGAGCCGAAAAAATTGGAGAAGCTATCTCTTTAATGGTTCCTGGGGATAAAACTATTACCTTGGAAATTGAAACAATGATGAATACTGCAATACCAATATTAGAGACACCAGACAATCTCAATATATCACACGTTTTGACGGCTGACGAAAAACCATTTGTAAAAATGAAAAACATTGTCGTGAAACAACCCAAACAAGACGAAAAAGGCGCTGCTTTTCATGAGAAAAAAGATAAAAACAAAAAAGTAAACAACAAAATAAGACGAAAAGAAGCAATGCAAATGAAATATGGAAAACCAAAAACAAGAGGGAACAAAGATAAAGGCGGAAGCAAATAAGAGAGAGTTGAAAGTTCATAAAGTCTATAAAGTCGAAAGAAAACAGCCAAATACAGGTATAACGAGTAGAACTGGTGAACCAGGCAGAACAAGTAAACCTAGTAAAAGTGGAAAGTTTATAAAGTTTGTAAAGTGAATACAAGTAGACTTAATGAACGTACGGAACTAGTAGAAATTTCATTCATAGTTTTTTTTCTTAATATTTGTGAGTGCCCTCAGTGGTTAAAAGACTTAAACTTATAAACTTGAAATGAGTGAATAAAAACGGTCAACCTTATTTAAGAATCAACATCTGTTCACTGACAACTGTTCACTGATAACTGTTCACTGTTAACTGTAAAATGTATGAGACCAATTAGAGAAGAAGAAAAGAAAATTATTGAGTTTTTAATCCGCATCAAAGGATTTAGCATAGAAGATTATCCTATTTCGGAGAATGTACATGAATATGAAGGCGGTATAATGGGCAGCATCAGTATGCAAGAGAGCGACGGTTCAAACTATTGTCACGATCTGATACAAGCTAATTACGTAGATGTAGACAATACACGCGTGGTTATCACACTCACCATCGACAAAGAAGGAAAATTATTAGATTTAGATTTTTGGAAAGAGGATTTTTCGAAATTAATTTTGTATCCAACCCCCAATAAACTAACCGTTAACTTAATCGGAAATGGCATGCTAGAAGCAAGAGTTTAAGCCAATATTTACAAAGGCTACATGTAAACAATATTCAATTCATCTAGATCAAACACATTAAAAAGAGCCACTTAACGAACTCTTTTTTAATGCTTTATAGATAAGAATTATTTTCTTTTTTGATTTTTTTGTTGTTGTTGAAGTTGTTGCTGTTGTTTTGCCATATCTTCTAATCGTTTAGCCCAACCAGATTTTTTGACAGGTTTTAGCTTATTTAATTGAATTTTTGCATGGATTTTATCTTCATCTACAAAAACTCTAAACAACCACATTTGCAAGAATGTAATACAGTTAACTAAGAAATAGTAATAACTTAAACCTGCTGCGTAGTTATTAAAAATACCAAGGAACATAATTGGCATCATGTACATCATTATTTTCATGGTTTTGGCTTGCTGACCAGTGTCAGTTGCCATCATGTCGTTATTGATCTTAGTATAAACTAATGTGGCAATCGTCATTAATATGGTAAACAAACTTACATGGTCGCCATAGAATGGGATTTTAAAACCTAAATCTAAAACAGAATCATAAGAAGATAAATCTGACGCCCAAAGAAAAGATTGTTGACGTAGTTCGATAGAGGCCGGAAAAAAGCGAAACAGTGCTAGCAATATTGGCATTTGTAACAACATAGGCAAACAGCCCGACATAGGATTAGCGCCAGCTTGTTTATACAATGCCATGGTCGCGGACTGTTTTTTCATGGCGTCTTCAGTTTTGGGATACCTAGCGGCTATCTCTTCCACTTCTGGTTTTAAAACTCTCATTTTTGCAGAAGACATATACGTCTTGTATGCTATAGGCAAAAGCACAATCTTCAACAAGATAGTAAGTATTAAAATAATGATACCATAATTCCAACCATATTGCTCCAACCAGTTAAATACAGGTAAAACTGCAAACCTATTAATCCATGCCATTGGAGCAAAACTCCATCCCAAAGGAATCTGACGTTCAAGATCTAAATTATAAGATGACAATGTTTTGTATTTGGTAGGACCAAAGTACATGGACATGTCAAAATTAAAACTTTTCAAAGAGCTTGCTAAAGGCACTTTAAATTCAGCTGTGAGAGTTTTAATTTTATTTGGATTTTCTTCAAATGCCTTCGTAGTTATTTTAGCACTTTCAAAATTAGATTTAGCAATGATGGAAGTTGCAAAAAACTGTTGTTTAAATGACAGCCATTTTACTTGAGTGGTTATCTCCTTGGTTTCATCTTTTGTTTCAGAAATATAGTCCACCTC
Source organism: uncultured Lentimicrobiaceae bacterium (assembly GCA_964653595.1). Classification (GTDB taxonomy): domain Bacteria; phylum Bacteroidota; class Bacteroidia; order Bacteroidales; family WCHB1-69; genus JBAXTE01. The sequence goes on along the minus strand of CAZZHH010000040.1, from coordinate 20,062 downwards.
TTCGCTATCGCGGTAATAAATAGTAGTTGCATTTTTCTCGTTATCAAAGCTTTTTTCAAGTTTATTGATTACAGATTGCCATTGGAATGAGAGAGAAGATGTATTTCTATCGATATAATTATCCATATTTACCATATTCAATTTCACTCCTACCATATAATCGTTCCCTTTTATGGTGTAAATGTACTCCATGTAACTGGAGGTATTTTGTGCACTATCCTCTACAGGATATATTCTCATGGCAAACTGAAGCGAATCGGTGCCAGTAATTTTCATGTTTTTGCTACCTATTTTCTCATCTTTAGCACCTTTCCAAACGGGAACAAAATTTAGTTTCTGAGTCTCAACCAACTGGCGGTTAGAGAAAAATGAGAAACCAAAAAAGTTAGTATCCCCTGAAAACAGGATCAGTGGCTTACCATCAAAGGTTACGGTGTTTTTTAATTCTGCGGCATATACCCTACCCCCTTTGGTACTAAAAGTAAGCTTCAACAGATCATTTTCTACTGTATAAAGTTCGTTTTTCTCGTTTGCTGAAACGGCAAAGAATCCCATCTCTTGAATACGACTTGCACTTTCACCCAAGGAATCGGCTCTGACACCCTCTCCTTTTACTGCTAAAGAATCAACTTTTGCAAGAGAATCGCTGACGGCTTTCTTCTGTTTTTCAACTTGAGTGATGGAATCTTGCTTAATCTTTTGTTGTTTAATCTCTTCGTCTGATGGCGATTGCCAAATTGTAAATCCGATAAAAAGTGCGAAAATCAGCACCAAACCTAGAACAGTATTCTTATCCATTTTTTAAATATATATTTTTACGTTTGCAAAGATAGTTTTTTTTGCTTGCAAATTAACAATTATGAGCTTGAAGATGTGACAAACTCGATGAAAATTATTTTACTTTTATTTTGGTTATCGTCCCAGAATTTGGATCAACAGTAAATGACTTAACCCTTTTTGGAAAAAAACGAACGATTCCATATTGATATATAGGAAGTTGAAAAAAATCACTTAATCTTTCCCCATTAATATTTACAAATACATTAACTATATCTGGAACTCTATATGGTATTTGATTTAGTCTTGGTAGATGAACACTATCTTCAACTTGCTTTGTAGATGGCTCAAAAGACAAAGAGTATTTATTTGCTTTAGAATCATTATAATCTACTATCCCACTTGTTTCTGAAAAACCAAATAAGGGGATGGTTCTATTATCCAAAGTTGCATTCGGGACAACCGTATATGTAGTCTGGATATTTTCAAAACGCGAAATTCCCACAAACAGCTCTAGATAATCATTTTCCATTTTAAGCAACTGATTATTCATATATTCTATAGCATCCTTTGAATAGGGTATCTCTTGACTAGCAGAAATAAGCTCATACCGTTTCATCCTAAATTTTAAAATGTAATCCGCTGCTTCTACCGCTCTTTGTTCAACCGTTTTGGTAACTAATGTTCGCTTAATGATTGGCTTAGACATTGTGATAGTATCGGTTTTTATCGTTTCATACACCGTGTCAATTTTTTCAATTTGAGAAGCATCTGCATAGAGTTGAAAAAAATTGGGATAATTAGCATTTGAATTTGTAATATTTGCTTTTGCAGATACCAATTTTTTGTCATCAATGCCTGCTACCTTGGAATTGTAAGCCAACAATTGGCCATTGGAATTAAATAGATATCGATCGAAATGACGATGAAAAGGATTTTTTGATATAGTAATTAAATATTGGTGTGAAGTATCTTGAATACTAAATGGATCCAATGAAATATCTGTAATACGATAAGATGTCTGATTGCTGCTTATTACATTTTTTAAACCCAGCAATTTTTCGGCAAAGTCAGCATAAGGCCCCTTCATTTTTATCTCTTTTGAAATAGAGACATTCACCCTAAGCGCCGTTTTTGGCAATGTATATAACACTCCCGAATTAGGTTGTGTATTTGCAGTTGAGTCAATTTTTGTAGTTTTTATGGTTGTACATTCCCATAAAAAAAATGACATAAAAAATAATAAGATGAGCTTTGGAATTTTCATATATATATATTGATAAACTTTTGAGATGCAAAATTAATTTTTTTTACCGAGATATGGCAAATAAATGCTTTCCCATTAAGTTAAAAAATCAAATTTTTGGGAAAAGAAATTAGATAATAGGAAAAAAAGAAAACTATTTCGACCTAAATAAACTCAATGGAGACATCTTTCATAAACTTTGTTTCCAGAATATGGACAATTCTTTTAACCACGTTTCTGCGAATTTCAAGTTCTTGTGGCAGTGTAGGATCTTGATGGGCTGTATTGATTCCGGTGCCAGTTATAAAATGAATTTTATCACTTTTAAAAAACAATTTCACCAGCTCATCGGCAGGCCCATTGCCCAAGACAACATCATTTTTATAACTCTCCATTATCTGAAATGCTTTGCTTAGAGTTAAAATCCCTTCTGTAACAAGATTAATTCCATCCATGTAGGATATTGGAGGCAAATCATAATCCACAATTTCGAAACCTTGTCGATACATCAATCCCAAATTTTCGGAAATTATCTCAGCAGTTGTCCCCCCACATATCACTTTTTTCCCTTCAAATGCTTGGACTTTAAGGGCTAATTGTGAATCTTTATCTTTGCTATACGGAGGTCCAGTTATCACCAGCAACTTTCGAGGTTGACGATAATACACAACCGCACAAGAAGTATCATCCTGAGGCTTGCCGTTGTCGTTTCGCAGGGCAATATTGATCATTTTTTTGGCCATCTCGCGTGCCGATATATACGGATCCCGCTCAATGCAGTTATATACATAATGTTCTACACTCTCTTGTCCCCATCCAAATGGATACTGTTTCGATCCCATCCCAGATTGAGTAATCCCATCAGACCAGAAAAAAATTCGATCTTCTTTTTGAGCTTGAAACGAACAAGCACGAAGAATTTTCCCTTTATGTGTTTCGCTTTCCAACACAATATCATGCCATTGAGGATCAAAAGGCTTGGTCCCACGCATGATAATACAATTGGGATTATCGTACTCCACTATCTGAGTGGTACCGTCAAATTCAATATCGATAATGGTAAAAGTGGAGTAGCTCACCTTTCTTCTTGAACAAACGGGCAAAGTATCCATGATAATCTCGGCAGTCTGGTGAATACTCCGATGTCCTTTTACAAAATTCAAAGCCATCGAAGCTGTTAATGTAGCCAAGACATTTGCTTTCACGCCACTGCCCATCCCATCGCTCAACACAGCAATAATGCGTTTCTCATTTTTTATTCTATCCGACAAAAATACATCTCCACAGATCATTTCATCTTTACAAATGTTCTGTTCTACGTCTACTTCAATGTAAAATTTATCTTCAATCATAAGTTATTGTCTTCCGTATTGTATGATTTGATTATCGAATGTAAAATCTTTTCTGTCTTCGAAGAACTCTCTCCCAAAAGATATGCTATTTGTTGAACGGTCTCCAAATTATCTTTGATAACCTCTCTTGCGCGCTCTACTACTTCATCTTTTCGCACATCTGGATTCTCCATGTCTCTTATAATTCCCCCAACGATTTCATGTTTTTTAATGGTAAAAACAGTAATGTTATATACCTTATTCTTATACTCTTCGTCTCTGCTTAAATTCTCTTCTCCGGTAAATACCAAGGATGCAAACAATTTATGAAATGGGATAAGAGTACGAATATCCGCATTGATTAACCCTGGAACAACTTGACTAATATCTTGTGCTTCATGTCCTAACAATCGGACAAATGAGTCATTCGATTGCATAACTTTTAAGTCGCTGTTTACGATAACAATTGCAAGTGGAATTTTCTGCAGCATGGCTGTTACGGTGTGAGACAGTTCTTTTGCTAACTGTTCTTCTTCTCTAGCTTTCAACTCCGACTTAGTGAGGGCCTCTTTTGTCTCCGACAAAATATTGTTAATGGTTGCCATTTCGTCGATATAGGTCTTCATCTTCTGATACGAATAGGTAGGGCACATCTCCGAAGTAGCTAATCCTTTACATATAGCAGCTGCAAATTTTGCACAATTATCATGACCGCATGCACCACAACTTAAAATATCTGTTGAACTTTCGTGACCTAATTCAGACAAAACTATTTGAAGCTCTTCATTGCTAGGATCTGGCAAACGCTGATCGTCGTTGCGATTATACGTACGTTTAAAATTTATCTGTTTATAAGTATCAATTTCCTTTTCCCACTCCTCTTTATTAAAACCCTTCATCCGCTTATCTACATAATCAATGACAAGGGTACGTCTTAAAAATTTATTCCCCTTTTTGGAGGTACCAGGGCCCATGATACAACCATCGCAATAAAACAAATCGATATGCTGTTTTATCTGTACATTATTTTTAAATTCCTCAATCACCTGCAAAAAATTTTCTCGTCCTTCTGTACATATTATTCGACCAGTTAACAAATCTTCATTAATATCAACGGCTTGCAACATTCCTCGTGAAATTGGGAATAAGGAGCCTTTTCTACCAATAGGGCGGTCAAATTCGGAATAACTAACCGATGTTTCAGAAATTCCAGCTTCCAAAAACATTTCACGTAATTCAATATATGTCAACACTGCATCGATGCGAGTATCTGCATCCACAAAACGCAACACTTCATTCTTGGCAGCAATGCAAGGACTAATGTACACTATTTTCAAATCCCTTCCATGAGTTTCGTGAAGGACTTTTGCAGTGGTAATCATATGAGGAATGATTGGAGCTAAATTATCGATAAGCTCAGGATAGTATTTTTCGATGTAGTTGATAACAGGAGGACAATTTGCAGTAAAATAATATTTTCCATTAAAGTTGGTAAACAATTTTTCGTACTGAAAAGCCATCAAATCGACTCCAAAACTGACTTCGTTGACAAAATCAAAACCCAAGCTTTTTATCATATTTACAAAACTCCGATAATCGGTAATATCGCTAAATTCACCAGAAATACTAGGAGCGACAATAGCAGCTACCTTGCCAGGAGTTTGTAACAAAAATTTCACATCACTTTTAGAATCGTAGTATGTTACGGCATTTTGAGTGCATACAGAATAACAACTACCACAATCGATGCATCTATCGTGAATAATTTCAGCATAACCATCTTGAACTTTTATTGCTTTAGAGGGACAAATACGAACACATGAATAACAAAGTTTGCATTCATTTTGATTAATCTGAAATAAATTCATGTTTGATTATTTTTTAAAAAAAAGATTATCTAATATCTCTTGCAGCTGCTCAACTTTAACATCTTCCAACATGACTCTGTCGATAAACAGAATGGGACCTTTGCCACAATTTCCGGAGCACAATTTTCCACGAAAATCAGCTCTGTCAGATAGTTTGTTGTCTTTGATATACTTTTCGATAAATTTTAGAGAATCTCGGTTTCCACGAGCAAAGCAAGAGCTTCCGAGGCAGATAATGATTTCGTGTTTTTGATCCATATAATCCAATTAAGCTTTAAGTTGGCATAAATATAAGACAAAAAAAAAGGATAACAAAATTTTGTCATCCTTTTTTTTTAAATATTACATAAACTTAATTACACAATACTAATATTCAATACGTTAAAATATTTACTAATAACGTTCTCTTTGTTTGTAATGTGTATGTAACAATTCATGCGATTTATGTCCATTAGGTTTACCCAAGAATGTTTTATATATCTCTATCACCTCTGGATTTTCGTGAGATTTTCGGATTGGCATATGTTCATCTTCTGAATAGATGGCTTCCATTCTTTTTTTCCGTATTTCTGGACTGGTAGGTATCGGTTGACCACCGCCACCAAGACAACCACCAGGACAAGCCATAATTTCAATAAAATGATACACCGCTTTGCCGTCTTTCACACTTTGAATTAAATTTTTAGCATTTACCAAGCCATGGGCAACAGCGCAACGAAGCTCAGCTCCCTCTAAGAAGTTCCATTCAGGAACAGTACCAGTAATAACCACTGAAGCTTCTTTAATGCCTTCCATTCCACGAACAGGAGTAACATTTAGATTTTCAAATGGAATCTCTTTTCCAGTAACTACTTCCCATGCAGTTCTTAAAGCTGCTTCCATTACACCACCAGTAGTTCCAAAAATTACAGCGGCCCCAGTAGAAGCTCCCATCATGCTATCGTAATTCTCTTCTTGAAGAGATGAAAACTCAATACCAGCTTGCTTAATCATAATTGCAAGCTCTCTGGTAGTCAACACATAGTCCACATCTTTATACCCGCTACTTCTCATTTCTGGTCGATCGGCTTCAAACTTTTTAGCAGTACAAGGCATGATTGATACAGAAACGATGTTTGCTGGATCGATATTTCTTTTCTCTGCATAATACGTTTTTGCTAATGCTCCAAACATCTGTTGTGGAGATTTACAAGTAGAAACATGATCTAACATATCTGGGAAAATATGCTCCACAAACTTAATCCATCCTGGCGAACAAGAAGTAGTTAATGGCAAAGCAACGGTATGATCTTTCTCTTTGAGCGCTTTCTTCAGACGATTTAAGAGTTCATACCCTTCTTCCATAATGGTTAAATCTGCGGTAAAGTCAGTATCCAAAACGGAATCAAAGCCTAACCGTTTAAGAGCTGCTACCATTTTTCCGGTAACACGAGTGCCAATTTCATTGCCTAAATCTTCGCCAAGAGCAATTCGCACCGCTGGAGCAGTTTGCACTACCACGTGTTTTGTAGGATCCGCAAGAGCAGTCCACACTTCCTCAATTTGATTTTTTTCAACTAATGCACCAGTAGGACAACGATTGATACATTGACCACAATTGGTACAAACCACTTCAAATAAAGAATGCTCAAAGAAAGTGGATATTTTCATATGGTCGCCTTTGTGGGCACAACTTATTGCACTAACAGATTGCAACTCTTCGCACACTCTAACACAACGTTGACATCTTACACACTTGCTATCATCTTTAATAATGGATGGTGAATACATGTCGATGCTGTAATGTTTAAGAGGGACCAAATCAATAAAGAAATCGTTGCTAATCTTATACTCAGCAGCTAAAGATTGAAGTTCACATTTACCATTTTTATAACACTTGGTACAATCCGCATTATGTTCTGATAACAACAATTCAATAATATGCTTTCGAGCAGTTCTTACCTTATGAGAATTAGTTAAAATTTCCATTCCGTCCACTGCAGGTGTCGAACAAGCTGTTGGCAAAACTCTAGCTCCAATTTGTTCTACAACACAAACTCTACAGTTCCCAGCAACATGAATATCTGGGTGATGACATAATACGGGTATTTTTATATTTACCTGATGTGCTGCTTCCAGAATTGTACATCCCTTATCTACGCTCACATCAATTCCATCTATCGTTAAATTTATTTTTTCTGCCATTTTATTACGTTTTACAATTTACACCATGAATTAATAAATCATCTCTTCTCTAAAGTTGCCTACAATAGACGAAAATGAATTTGCTACGGATTGTCCTAAGCCACATTTTGCCGTAAGCTTCATTGAGTCGGTTAGTTTCAATAAGTAATCAAGATAGGAAGAGTGCTTATCTCCTTTTTTCACGGCTTCAATACCATGAAGAAGTTGTTGAACACCAACTCTACAGGGGGTACACTGACCACAAGATTCTTCCGCAAAAAAGTCTAAATAATTTCTTAGCAAATTATACATAGATCTTGAGCTGTTGAAAATCATCATTGAACCACCAGTAGGCAACGAATCACCTTCTAAATCACCTTGATAACCAATAATAGTACTTTCAAACTTTTTGCGTGGCACGCAAAATCCGGATGCTCCACCCACTTGTACTGCCTTAGTATCTCCATCCCCAAATGCATCTACAAATTCTTGAAGAGACATTCCAAGCTCTAGTTCATAAATACCTGGAATTGGAGTATCTCCAGAAATTGAAAACAACTTAGACCCTCTTGAAGATTTCGTTCCTAACTGTTTGTACTTTTCTGCACCAATTTTGCAAACAATTGCAGCAGAAGCAAGCGTCTCTACATTATTTACAACGGTTGGTTTAGCGAGATATCCTTCAATTACAGGGTATGGAGGTTTATTTCGAGGCTCTCCTCTCTTACCTTCCATAGATTCTAACAAAGCAGTCTCTTCTCCACAAACATATGCGCCCGCTCCCATAAAAATATCTACTTCAAAATCATATTGCATCTCATGCATGATAGCATGAAATTCTTTTAAATCACGACGAAGTTTGGGAACTAAGAATTTATACTCACCACGTAAATAGATATATCCTTTGTGAGCACCAGTAACTTTTGCGGCAATAGCCATACCAGTAAGGACTTTTAATGAAACTCTTTGGATAATTTCTCTATCTTTAAAAGTGCCAGGCTCGCCCTCATCTGCATTACATACAATATATTTAGTATCTGCTTTTGCATCCCTTGCAAATTTCCATTTTAATCCTGTAAGGAATCCAGCTCCTCCACGTCCTTTAAGACCAGAATCAATCATCTCATTAATGATTTCATCATCAGTGCGTTTAAACGTTCTTGAGATAATCTCACGATAATCATCCTCGTGAAAAATTAAATCAACTCTTTTTAGGGTTTTATCTGCCATTTCGTTCTCTCCTATTTTTATTTAGTAAGTCCCTTTTTTTGAATAACTGTCAATAATTTCAATAATCTTCTCCTCGTTCAACTCCACATAAACCTCATCGTTAATTAAAATCGCAGGAGCTTTATGACACCATCCCAAACAATTTGTTTGTAGCAAAGTAAATTTCTTGTCCTTAGTAGTCTCTCCGATTTTAATTTTCAACGTATCTTCAATCGCTTTGTTGATTTGATTCTTCCCCTTCATCGCACATGTTAACGATTTACACACACGAATCACAAACTCTCCACGAGGCTCTGTATCCAAAAAAGAATAAAATGTAGCAGTTCCATACACTTGGGCTGCCGATAAATTGAGTTCCCTTGCAATAATTTTGATGGAGTCTTCACTAAGTGTCCTCTCTTGCTCTATAACTCCTTGCATGACTGGTATCAAACTTTCACGCTCTCTACCATAGATGTTCACGAGTCGTTTAATCAAGTTTTCTACTTCTACCATAAGTAAACATTTTTAAGTTAATATTAATTGAATGAATATATTACATTTTTCAGAAACCTCAAAAAGACTAGCTATTCAACGATTTCGGCTACAAATATAGGAGTTTATTAATACAATTCTAAATCTAAGTACATTTTTTTATAAAAAATCCTATAATTTAGATTTATTCTCAACAAATTACTAATTGTTAACTAATTCACACTAAAACATCAATTTTTCACCATAATATCAGCACTTTACACATTTTACACAATATTAACAAACACCCCAATTTTCTACTTAGAAAATAAGATATTTGACCTTTTGTAATTTTTTTGTTATTTACTGTTTTATGTTATTTTTAATTAATAATATAATATTATCTTAATTTCACCCCTAAAAATTAGGGATAACGATACTTCCAAAAAAAAAATAATTTTTATGATGGGTTTAAAATAAAAATTAATTGTTATTGAAACAATTCAATTAGTTCATTGTCGGTAAAAGCAGAGATAGGATTTGAGGACTGAACAAATTCATTAGCGAGACTTCTCTTTTTGTTTTGCAAAACCAGTATTTTCTCCTCGATGGAATCTTTTGTAATAAAACGATAGGCAAATACTTTTTTATCTTGGCCAATTCGATGAGCTCGGGCAATTGCTTGACTTTCTGCTGCTGGATTCCACCAGGGATCGATTAGCAAAATATAATCTGCTGCGGTAAGATTTAAACCAACACCACCAGCTTTCAAAGTCATCAACAAAACTCTACAATCCTTTTCAGATTGAAATCTATTGATAATTTCTTGTCTATCTTCATTTGGTGTAACACCAGTAAACATTAGCAGAGATTGGTTATCAAACTCTAGAAATTCTTTAACCAAATTTAAATGACGGACAAACTGACTAAATATCAGAACTTTATGACCTTCTTGCAAGATCTGAGATATCATTTCCCTTAATTCCAGATGTTTACCCGCTTCAAAGTTCCAAGATTTATCCATCAAAATGGGATGAATGGATGCTAACCTCAACTGCATCAATCCTCTAAGTATCAAAATATTCAATTTTCCTCTATCATTGCTAGTCATAGATTGCAGAATTGAATTTCGGACAGAAGACTTTATGGTTTCATAATAGGATCTTTGTTCTTCGGTCATATTGGTATAGTGAATAACTTCTGTTAAAGAAGGTAGCTCAGGAGCAACTTCATCTTTTGTGCGTCGCATAAAGAAGGGTGCTAAAACATTTTTCAGTTTTTCACGAATTTGTTCATTGTTTTGCTTTTCAATGGGGATAACATACATTTTTTTAAATTGCTTAAGTCCACCCAAAAGTCCGGGATTCAAAAAATTTATCTGTGCCCATAGATCTACCAATGAATTTTCGATGGGAGTTCCTGTTAATGCCAAGCGATATTGACATTGAAGTGATCTTACCGAACGATATGCCTTAGAAAGTGGATTTCGAATGTTTTGACTTTCGTCTAACACAACATAAGTAAAATTATATTTTTTAAACATCTCAATGTCGTTTCTAACCATCCCATAGGTAGTAAGAACAATGTCATAAAGGTGAAAAACGGATGCAGACTGGCTTCGATACAAACCGGAGTGTGTATATACAAGCAATGAAGGAGCAAATCGTTGCAACTCTTGTTGCCAGTTGTATATTAATGATAAAGGAACAACAATCAGAGAGGCTTGAACAAATTTACCTGGCTCGTTAGAAGCTTTATTAAAAAAGTCTAACTGAGAATTTGCATTTACAAAGTCGGGATTAGAAAAAGTATTTACATTTCCTTTGTTGTGTGATTCTAATAAAACAGCAATGGTTTGTATCGTCTTTCCTAAACCCATATCATCGGCTAAACAACCACTAAAGTTGAAATTCTCTAGCTTTTTTAGCCATTTATACCCAAGATATTGGTAAGATCTGAGGGATGTTTTCAAATTAGCTGGAACTTGAATTTCTGATTGGGTAACATCTTTTGTCTGAAGCAAATTTTGATATTTTTCTGCAAAATTTTTATCGATGGAATCTAAAAGACCAACATGATATTTTTTAATCTTATACTTTTGGTCATCTGCGCTTCCAAGTTTTACCAAATCGTCGTACTTTGCAAACCATTCCTCTGGGATTACTGCAATTGTATTATCGGGAAGCACATACTCTTTAATTTTATTTAAAATATGATTGCGAAGTTTAACAAACGGAATGACATAATCCCCAAAAGCAACATCAATAGAAACATCAAACCAATCCTGATTATCTAAAACTCGTGTTCTAGCTTCTATTTGACCGAAAAAATACTTTATATTACTTTGATTTTGTTGAAACTGGAATCCTAAGTCAATCAACTTTTTATAGTTTAAACAAATCGTGCTTATCAACATATTAGTTGTATCAATATTGGGCTGATCAACGGGGGCTGGGTAAAAGAAATGCACATTTTCGAAGGACTTTAGTCCCAAAAGATAAAGTTGGTCTACAACAGAATACTCATATGTATAATTGCGTTTAATTTTACTCAACACATACGTATCCTCATCCAGTTGACAATCGGTGATACTATGTTGCGCTTTTGACATTAACACAACATTTCCATTATAATCAAATGAGAGAGCTAATACAGGGCGAGAATTTACACCACAATCAAGGTTTAAGACAGCTATTGGGGTTATTTCTTCCGTAAATTGTACAATTCCCTCAGTTTCAATATCGAATTTTTTAAAAATTTTCTGGATAAAATTCTGGACATAAACATCCACTGAGCTATTTGGAATTTCTATCACTTCTTTTTGAGTAAATGGCATTAGCTTAAAAGAATCAATCTCATCATCGAAATGAAGTAACGTATTATTTAATATTAGCCAACATGGCTTATGAGTAATAAACGTAATATTTTGATTCATCAATTTCATCGATTGACCATCTAATTTAATCATCAATCTATAAGAAATACCTTCTTTGTGTCGCTTAAAATTAAACAAAACCTCCACATCATTTCGTTGAATTTTGACTGGAATCTCACAAATTTCATCCTTTGATTTATTGATAAGATATAAAGGAATTTGATACAAAGCCATGATAGAAAGTGCTTTATTTAAATAGCTTTCAAGATTGGGACGAATAAGCGTTTTAAATTTCTTCTCATCCATGTTTTTAAAAAAATCCACCACTTTCATCGTTTTCGTCGAGAATTTCTTCGCCACCACCTCCTCTTCACAATTGTAGATCAACTTCAAGAGTTCTTTTTCATTTTCTAAAACATCCACATCATACCCTGATACGGTCTTATAATTTACCCTTTGAGGGTTTAAATTAAATTTACCTAAAGAGTTGTATTCAGTTAGAAAAGCCTCAATGGTAGTACCTAATGCTGCAGAATTTGAAATTACAAAAACCAATTTCACTTTTGTTCCTCCATTCTAAAATTATTGGATTCAAGATCCAAGACTTCAAATTCTGAATTGTTGCTTTTGTATTCAGGCACCATCTGTTTCATCATTTTTACTAACTCGATTTTATCTCCATTAATCAAAGAGACAAGTTTATTAATTTGAGGTTTTATTTCATTCAATTCGCAAAACCGAACCTTTGCTACCATAATTTTTTCATGAGATGTTGGCAGAGTATTCTCTTTGGATGCCAATAGCTCTTCATACAATTTTTCCCCTGGACGAAGTCCCGTGAATCGTATTTGAATATCTTTCCCTAATTTTAACCCCGAAAGTTCAATCATTTTTTTTGCTAAATCAATAATCTTTACCGATTCACCCATATCGAAAATAAAGATCTCGCCACCTTGTCCCATGGCACCTGCAATAAGTACCAGCTGACAGGCTTCGGGTATCGTCATAAAAAAACGGGTAATATCTGGATGTGTAATGGTAATTGGGCCACCTTTATCTATTTGATCTCTAAATACTGGAATTACCGAACCATTCGAACCCAAGACATTCCCAAAGCGAGTAGTAACAAATAAAGTTTTATTCAGCTGATTCAACGATTGTATATATATTTCGGCAATACGTTTGGTTGCACCCATAATATTGGTAGGATTAACCGCTTTATCAGTCGATACCATGACAAACTTTTTAACTCCGTGTTTTACCGACAAATCTGCCAACATTTTAGTTCCAAAAACATTATTATTTACGGCCGAGTTAGGATTTTTTTCCATCATTGGAACATGTTTGTAAGCAGCAGCATGGTAAACAACTTCGGGATGATAAGTAGAAAAAAGCATTTCCATCTGTAATTCATTAGTAACATCTACCACATGAAAAGCAAAGTCACGATTATTAAAGCTCTCTTTCATTTCTAACTCCACAAAAAATAAGGGAGTTTCGGCAATGTCAACTAAAACGATTTTTTTACAGTTATACTTTGCAATTTGTCGCACTATCTCACTTCCAATAGAACCAGCAGCTCCGGTAATCATGACCGTTTTTCCAACCAATTCTGATATAATCAGTTTCTCATCCAACTTAATTTCATCTCGTTGTAGGAGTTCCTCAATTTTAATTTTTTTAATCTGCTTAAAGCTCAACTCCCCATTTATCCAGCGACTAACAGGAGGAACAATCAGAACTTTTGAGTTATGCGATAAACATTTTTCAGTGATTTCATTCTTTACATCTTGATGAACATTCTGAATAGCGATAATAACGTGAGCAACTATATTTTGAACAAGTAGTTCTTCCAACTTCGAGGAATGATAAATAGTTGCTCCTTCCATCTTTTTTCCTACTTTGCTCGAATCGTCATCTACAAAAGCAAGAACTCGATACTTCAATCCAGCATCTCTATCAATGGCTCTTTTGGTATTTAATCCAGCGATTCCTGCTCCATAAATAATCACATTTTGCTTATCGCGAGTTGGATTAACAAATTCTAAATAGGCTACTTTAATCCCCATACGATATATCCAAATCGCAAATGTGGTAATGCCAAACTCTAAAATTATGATGGAAAATGGAATAAAATAGACTCCATTTACATAGCTAAAAGTTATCCAATTTAACAATACAAAACAGATAGAAACGATTCCATTTGCTACAAATATTCTAAAAATATCACGAGTAGCAGTATATCTAATAATACTTTTATGAGTTTTTGCAACCAAAAAAGAGACTAACCGAGCTCCCAATACCACAAGCAAAATCTTGGGTATCGTAGATATTTGATCAGGAGGTATTTGAAAATTGAACCGCAATAAAAAAGCCATAAACAATGCAGCTGTTACCACAAAAACGTCCAAAGCTAAAATTACAATACCCGGCAAATTATTATCCTTAATATACTCTCTCATCCATTAAAATTAAAATTAAAAACTGAAATAATCAAATTCAAAATTCATTTGATTGTATGATGCAAAGTTATGAAATCATTACCAATTCTAAAAGAATATTATCAAACAATTATCAAAATTGTTATTACGAATATCATCGCAATGTTTTATATTGCTTTTTTAAAGATATATAATCATATTTTTTTTATAACTTTGCAGACATAACCTAGAAGAATTTTGATTACAAACACCAAATAACTGTAAATCAAATAAATAACTTCAATAACGAATAAGATATTTAAAACAGCTCAAAGAACACAATAAATTATAACTTATAGATATGAAAACAACAGCATTCACAAAAATCCACGAATCCGTAGGAGCAAAAATGGTTCCTTTTGCAGGTTTCTACATGCCTGTTCAATATGAAGGTTTAATCACTGAACATGAAACCGTTAGAACCAAATTGGGCGTTTTTGACGTTTCTCATATGGGCGAAGTGTATGTAAAAGGTCCTAAGGCTTTTGATCTTGTTCAACACATCACTTCTAATGATGTAGCCGTATTGCACGATGGAAAAATTCAATATTCCTGTTTCCCAAATGGGAAAGGCGGCATTGTGGATGACCTATTAGTATACAGGATGAACGAAGAGTTCTATTTATTAGTAATAAATGCAGCAAATATCGACAAAGACTGGGCTTGGATTCAAGAACAAAATAAAAAAATTGGAGCAGACATCTCTAATGTTTCAGACGATATTTCACAGTTAGCTATCCAAGGGCCATTGGCACTTAAAGCGATGCAAAAACTTACCGACACTTCGGTAGTTGACATGGAGTATTACACTCACAAAACTCTTACTTTTGCAGGCATTCCTAATGTTCTTTTTTCAACTACTGGATACACCGGTTCGGGTGGTTGTGAGATTTACTTTCCAAACAACGAAGCAGAAAAAGTATGGACAGCAGTTTTTGAAGCTGGTGCAGAGTTTGGCATTAAACCAATAGGTCTTGGAGCCAGAGACACCCTTCGATTAGAGATGGGTTTTTGCCTTTATGGTAACGACATCGACGACACCACCTCTCCTATCGAAGCCGGTTTAGGTTGGATTACAAAATTTACCGATAGCAAAAACCACATTGACAAAGAGATACATTTAAACCATAAACAAAATGGAGTTTCTCGTAAATTGGTTGGGTTTGAAATGATAGATAAAGGCATTCCTCGTCATGAATACGAAATTTGTGACGCAGACGGAAATCACATCGGAATAGTAACCTCGGGAACACAAGGACCATCCGTAGGAAAAGCAATAGGAATGGGTTATGTAACTCCAAACCATACAAAAACTGGATCTGAAATATTTATCAATATTAGAGGTAAACTCCTTAAGGCAATAGTAGTAAAACTACCTTTTTACAAAGGATAAACTCTAAAAAAGAGCATTCGTTTATACAAAAAACGGATGCTCTTTTCAATGAAAACTTCCCCCAATATCAGTCATAAACATTAAAATAGAACTATGCCAACAATTGAAGTATGTTTTACTCCTGAATTATATGTTCATAAATACACACAAGGAAAACACATTACACTAATCATCGATTTACTAAGAGCCTCTACCTCCATTTGCGCTGCTCTTCATAATAATGTAAAAGCAATTATACCAGTTTCTGAAATTGAAGAACTTAAAAAATTAAAAAAAGTTGGCTACCTGATTGCTTCCGAACGAGAAGGACTAAAACTCGACTTTGCTGATATGGGGAACTCCCCATCTCAATTTTTGTCTCCCGAATTAGCTGGATCTACCATTGCGTATAGCACTACCAATGGAACAAGAGCTATCAGCTTAATTACCGAACAAGATGAAACTACAATCTATATTGCAGCTCTTACAAATATAGACATCCTTACCGACTTTATTCTATCAACAAGAGAAAATGTTGTAATAGTATGTTCAGGATGGAAACATAAATTCAGCCTTGAAGATGCTGTAGTAGCAGGTGCTTATTGCGAAAAGATATTACAACAAGAGGATTACACCCCTCTTTGTGACTCATCTACTGCCAGTATCGATTTATGGAAATTGGCAAAAAACGATTTATCTGGATATATAGAAAAATGTAGTCACAAACATCGTCTTACAAAATTAGGACTTGAAGATAGCATTCCATTTTGTTTATCAATCAATAGCACTCCCGTAATCCCTATGGTAAAGAATGGAATGATTGTTAAATGGAATCACGAATAACAATATCTCAATTATTAAAACTATTTTTGCAAATAAAAAAAAAGACAACAAATGTCGTGGTTTAAGAAAAGTTTGTTAATAAATATACTCCTGCTATTATCGATATTCAGTTATGGCCAATCAAACAGAATAGATCAAGATTGGTTTATAGGAGCCCATTTGGGGACTACTTCCCTCTGGGGAGATATAACAGATAATCAAAACCACTTTTTGCCTGGCGGTCCATTTCAAAAAGGATTTTACGAAGATAGGAAAATGATGTGGGGAGGTTCTATCGGCAAAAACATCTCTCCTACTTATAGTCTCAAAATACAAGCTCTTTTTGGCTCTGTAGTTGGGCAAACTGCAGTAGAGAAGATGTTTATGAGTTCTAAAGTCCAAGATTACAATCTAATATTCTCGATGGATTTTATCGATTTATTTAAGTGGGCATCCAAGTCGAATTGGGACTTCTACGGATTTGCTGGAATAGGATTTACCCGATTTAGATCACAACTAAATAGTTCCATCACCAACGACACTATTCATCAACCCATTTTGGATTATTCTCCCAACGACACTGCAAAATATTTCAACAAAAAATATAGCACATCCATCTCTATCCCATTCGGATTGGGTATCAACTACAAAATCGGAAACAGATGGGTTATCAACGCAGAATCTTCTATCCGGTATTTGAACACAGATTGGTTGGATGCTTATGTTGATCGTAAAAGAAGTTTTGAAGGCTTTGGATTTTTATCTGTAGGTGTAACTTATCGGTTCGATCTACCCCGAGGTGGTAGTGTATGGTCGAGAAAAAGCAACCACAATTTTGATTCTCAGAAAGATAACACGAGCTCCTCGTATAGAAACAGAAGAAGAAATGGAGATATTACTTCCGACCCTTTTAAAAACAGAAGCAATAAAAAAAGCGCTATCAAAACAAGTGGGAAAAAACGAAAAATGAAAACTTTTAAAACTCCCAAAAAATAGTTTTTAGCTCCTATACATCCTATATTTATTGAAGTCAATTTCTATCTTGTAGTTATTGTATATCATATCTATTTATGGGAAACAAATATTGGATTATTCAACTTGGAAAGGGATTCTTCGTAATAATACTCTTGATCAAAAGCGATCAAATCATCTGGATTTTCAATTCGATTCTCCATGATAAATCTGGTCATCATCCCTCTTGCTCTTTTAGCCCAAAAACTAACCATTTTATACTCCCCATTGCGGTAATTATAAAAAGAGGGTGTAATTACACGAGCACCAAGCGATTTAAAATCAACAACTTTAGAATATTCTACCGATGCTAAATTTACAATTACATCTGTTTTCAAATCGTCTAATTGTTTTCGAATAAATTGGGTAATGACATCGCTCCAAAAGTGATACAAATCATTGGAATCGCCTATTTTGACCTTGAGCCCCATTTCAAATCGATGTGCTTGAATTAAATCCAAAGGTCGCAAAACACCATAAAGTCCAGAAAGTATCAGCAAATGTTGGTTGGTATAATCCACTACCTCCGAACTCATTGTTTTTGCATTCATTCCTTGATAAGCGTCCCCATTGAATGCAAATAAAGCTTGCTTTTGATTTGCTTTATCTACATTGAAATTAAAATTTTGAAAATAATCAAAGGCTTGAGAAGCTAATGGTTTACTAACACTCATTATCTTTGATATCTCGTCTTCTCTCCATTGTTTTGCCTGCCTAGCAATAAATAAAGTTTGTTGAATAAACTCGGGAAACTGTTTATCAAAACGACTATCGTAAGGTGAAAAATCCATCGTTTTTGAAGGGGAAAGTAAGACTAACATAGATTGGAAATTTTGTTTTTATAAATTAACACCATTTTTCGTGTGATGTTTACCAAATAGATCATTTTTTTTTCATAATCTAAGACAGAAGTAAAAAAAATACACGCAGATATGTTTAAAATCTGCGTGTATGTCTTTCTAAAAAAGCAAAAATTTAGCTCAAATGAATATCTTCTACTCCTTTAATTTCAGGAATTGCAGAAATCATAGCTTGTTCTACACCATTTTTCAAAGTCATCAGGCTGTGAGGGCAACTGCCACATGCACCTTGCAATTCAACTTTAACGATAAAATCTTCGGTCAATTCTACAAATCGGATGTCGCCACCATCGGCTTGAAGGTATGGGCGAATTTGATCGATTACATTTTCTACTTTTGTTACTAATACACTGTCCATAATAAAAATGATTATTGTTTATAAAAATTAATTGACAATTGTTGTGCAACATTTTGAGCTAATTCCGAAAAAGCCTGAGCCGCAATAGACTCTTCTGAGATAACTACGGGGTTGCCAGCATCTCCCGATTCGGCAATCGTTTGCACCAAAGGAATTTGAGATAATAGAGGGATGT
Organism: uncultured Lentimicrobiaceae bacterium; assembly: GCA_964653595.1. Lineage (GTDB taxonomy): Bacteria > Bacteroidota > Bacteroidia > Bacteroidales > WCHB1-69 > JBAXTE01. Next base: position 1,041 of record CAZZHH010000040.1, on the reverse strand, counting down.
TTAATTCTAAAGCTAATTTTTTACAACCATCTTTGCCGAAAATATAATACTTATGATCGGGCAATTCTGCTGGTGTAAAATAAGCCATATTTTCAACAATCCCTAAAATTGGCACTTGAAGTCCATCCATCTCAAACAGAGCAACTGCTTTTTTCACATCCGCAACTGCTACCTTTTGAGGGGTGCCAACGATAACAGCACCAGCAATAGTAAGACCTTGAATTAAGGTAAGGTGAATATCTCCAGTACCTGGAGGCATATCACAGATTAAATAATCTAGTTCGCCCCACTTCGTATCGCTAAACAGTTGACGCAAAGCGCTAGAGGCCATAGGGCCACGCCATGCTAAAGCTTTATTTGAATCTACAAAAAAACCAGTAGAAATCAATTTCACTCCATGACGTTCAGCTGGCAAAATCCAGGTTTTATCTCCCTCTTGAAAAGCCTCAGGACGATAGCCCTCTAATCCAAACATAATAGGAACTGAAGGTCCATAAATATCTGCATCTACCAAACCTACTTTGGCACCCAAACGAGCCAACGAAACAGCAAGATTAGCAGCTACTGTAGATTTTCCCACACCTCCTTTGCCAGAGACAACGGCAATCACATTTTTCACTCCAGGTAGTTTGATTTCTCTCATTTGCTGAACATCTTTAACACGAGAGGTGAAATTTACTACAACGTTTATCTCAGGAGAAACAAACTTAGCAATAGCCTCTTTACAATCCAACTCCATTTTATGTTTCAATGGACATGCAGGGGTGGTTAACACCAAATCAAACTCCAAATTTCTCCCACTAATCACTATGTTTTCAATCATGTTTAGCGAAACTAAATCCCGCTTCAAATCTGGATCGTTGACGTGAGAAAGGGCTTTAAGGACTGAAATTTTATCAAAATGATTCATCTCAAGTTTTTTTTTGCAAATATACTGCATTTAATTTAGATTGAATTAAAATTGACGAGTTAAAAAAGTTATAATATTTCACTAGTGACCGACTAAATTTTAAATAAAAAGGGCTACTTCCAGAAGGTTTA
>CAZZHH010000039.1:0-30991 GCA_964653595.1 uncultured Lentimicrobiaceae bacterium | reverse complement strand
TTTTGCAAATTAACGCAATTAAATTGAATCCATCAAATCCTTTTACATGGGCATCAGGATTAAAGTCACCAATTTACTGTGATAATCGTAAATCCCTTTCATATCATAACATACGAACTTTTATAAAAGAAGAACTTGCTACCCTTGTAATGACATCTTTTGGCAAGCCAGATGTTATTGCTGGAGTGGCTACTGGAGCGATTGCACAAGGAGCATTAGTTGCAGAGGCTTTAGGACTTCCTTTTGTATATGTTCGAAGTGAAGAGAAAAAACATGGTATGGCAAACTTAATTGAGGGAGTGATTTCGCCGGGTCAGACAGTTGTTGTAATAGAAGATTTAATATCAACCGGTCAAAGCAGTTTAAAAGCAGTTGAAGCTCTTAGAGATGCGGGTTGTATTGTTAAAGGGATGGCAGCTATCTTTACATATGAACTACCAGTAGCAATTCAACGTTTTATGGATGCAAATGTAAAATTAGAGACCATTACTTCTTATAGTATCATGATAGAGCAAGCAGCCAAAGAGGGCTATGTAAGGGCAGATGAGCTTGAGACACTGGAAAAATGGAAAGAATCACCTCAAGATTGGAGTAAATTACATGAGTAAAATACTTTAATAAATCTAGGGGTAAAAAAAAACTCAGTAATTTTGATTACAAATCTAAAGAACCGAATTCATAAAACTATTTTGTATCGTTCAAAAAAATGATAACTCAATGAAGATAGAGAGCAAAAAAAACGTTGTAAATGCAACATCCTCAAAAATATTTCAACTAGTATCTAATTTTAACAACTTTGGTAGTTCGTTACCAAAAGAAGTCCAAAATTGGCAATCAACAGAAAATAAATGCTCTTTTGAAATAAGTGGCATGGCTAAGATTAACATTGAAATCATTGATAAAAAAGAGTTTTCTCAGATAACCTATAAAGCAAGTGCAAATCAACCGATAGGGATGATTATAATTGGGCATATTAATGAAATAGGCGATTCATGTGAAGTTTCAATTACTTTGGAAGCAGACGTACCTATGGCTCTCTCGATGATGGTAAAAACTCCATTACAAAACTTTGTAAATGTATTAGTAGATAGAGTAAAAGAAGTTTCAGAAAGATCATAAACTCTTTGATCCAAAGTTTATCATATCAAAAAAATTAGAATAAGAGAATGAAAATATCACACAAATGGTTGAATAACTATTTAAAAATTCAGTTAAAACCAGAACAAATTTCAGAGCTATTAACCGATATTGGATTAGAAGTTGAATCACTAGAAGAAATTGAAACGATAAAGGGAGGATTAAAAGGTGTGGTTGTAGGCAAAGTGCTCACCTGCGAAAAACATCCTGATGCTGATAAACTTAGCATTACAACGGTTAACATTGGAGTAGAAGAGCCTTTACAAATTGTATGTGGTGCTCCAAATGTTGCTGCTGGTCAACTTGTACCTGTGGCTACCATAGGAACCGTCCTTTATAGCGGAGAGGAGTCCTTTCAAATTAAAAAATCGAAGATAAGAGGAGTTTTATCTGAAGGAATGATATGTGCGGAAGATGAGCTTGGACTGGGGGCTTCTCATGATGGAATTTTGGTGTTAAATCCTTCGGCAAGCATAGGCCAAGATGCCAAATCCTATTTCCAAATTGAAGATGATACGATATATGAAATTGGGTTAACTCCCAATAGAAGCGATGCGATGTCACACATAGGTGTTGCACGTGATTTAGCAGCCGTTTTAACCACTAGAGGGATCTTACCATGTCAAGTCATTCTACCATCGGTGATGGATTTAAAAAAGGTCAACAATTTTAAAAAGTTTACCATCACCATTGAAGATACTGAAAATTGTCCTAGATATTCGGGGTTACATGTAAAAAACATTAAAGTTGAAGATTCCCCAGCTTGGCTTCAAAATCGGCTGTTGTCCATTGGCATTAAACCTATTAACAACATTGTAGACATTACCAATTATGTACTTTTTGAAACTGGACATCCTCTGCATGCATTTGATGCAAGTAAGATTTCTGGCAACAAACTGATCATCCGTAAATCGAAACCAAATAGCAAATTCACCACACTTGATGGAGTTGAAAGAACACTGAATGGCACTGAATTAATGATTTGTAATGAGAAAAAAGAGATGTGTATTGCTGGTGTTTATGGTGGATTGGACTCAGGAGTAAATTCAGATACAACCGAATTATTTATAGAAAGTGCCTATTTTAATCCTGTATCGGTAAGGAAAACTTCAAAATTACATGGACTTAAAACAGACTCTTCTTTCAGATTTGAAAGAGGTTGTGATCCAAATTTTACAATTTTTGCTTTACAAAGAGCTGCATTTTTAATATCCGAAATTATAGAAAATTCTGTTTTTTCTGAGATAGTTGACGTTTACCCTACTCCTATCCCTCAAAATCGGGTAAAAATCACTTATGCAGAAATTCAAAAGTTAATTGGAGAAATAATAGACTCATCCAAAGTCAAAGAAATTCTTTTCATGCTAGGAATAACCATTAATTCGGAGACGGAAGAGGAATTGACTTTGAACGTTCCGCTTTTTAAAGCAGATGTTACACGTCCGGTGGATGTGATAGAAGAGATATTAAGAATATATGGATATAATCGTATTGAAGATCCAAATTTTATTCAATATCAATATAAGCACCAACCCAAACAACCCTCTCTGGAATTGAAAGAACGAATCTCAAATTTTTTAGCAGATCAAGGGTTGTTAGAAGCAATGAATAATTCGCTAACAAAAATTGAATATTTTGACAAACTCCCATTTCTCACACCCCAAGAGATGGTGAAGTTATTAAACCCATTGAGCCGTGATTTAGGGGCAATGCGTCAATCGTTACTTCCTGGGTTATTAGAAAATGTTGCATACAATCTTAATCATAAAAACTCTATCATTAAGTTGTTTGAATTTGGCAACATTTATTTCTACAAGCAGGGTGAAGATTCAAATGTAGTAAAAAAATATCCAGAAGAGTTAATGCTTGATTTAGTTTTTTCGGGGAATATTGAACCAGAAAATTGGGATCAAACAAATAGTTCGATTTCATTTTACGAAATAAAAAAGATTGTTTCTGGCATTTTAAACAAAGCCGGAATCATGAATAAATCATTGGTGTTTAATACAATAAACAATGAAATGATGGATGGATTAGAAATTGTATCTAACAATCAAGCACTTGGAATATTTGGAGAAATCACCCCTTCTACTTTAAAAGTATTTGGCATTAAACAGTCTGTTTTTTACATCTCTATTTGCTGGAGAAAATTTGTAAAAACTTCTATTTCAAATTGTTTAAGCTATAAAGAGATCAATCATTTTCCTGAAGTAAGAAGAGATTTAGCTTTATTGATAGATAAATCGATGACTTTTGAAGAGATTAAAGCTACAGCTTTTAAAACTGAAAAAAAACTTCTCAAGTCGGTGGGTTTGTTTGATGTTTATGAAGGAGACAAAATAGATGCATCTAAAAAATCATACGCAGTAAGTTTTATACTTCAACATTCAGAAAAGACATTATCTGAAAATGAAATTAACAGGACGATGACTCGCCTTACAGAAGCTTTTAAAGAAATTGGGGCAGTTGTAAGATCTTAATCAAACTTAAAGTGGAACAAATTAATTTCAACCAAGAAAACCTCATAGAAGACAAAGAAATTAGGAACAAATTCCTGACAAGGTTGTGTTATCTATCCTTTATTGGAAGTGGATTTGCAGTTCTGGCTGGAGTTTTCTACACCCTCTTTTTGGATCAGATATTGACTATATTAATCCAAAATCCGTCTGAGATGAATGACGCCATGGCTGAGACTTTGTCTATTTTACCTAAAAGTTATTTTGCAACAGAGGCAATTTTGGCTTTATTTTCCTTGATAGGTGTGATATTTATGTGGAACTTGAAAAAAATTGGATTTCACTTCTACACAATAGCCAATGTATTGATTTTAGGATTACCCATTTTATTTGGGGTAGGATCTTTTAGCTTTGAAAATTTCTTTCTGATTTCTGGTCCATTTATAGCGATGTATGCATTCAACTTAAAGCAAATGAATTAGTTACATTTACAATTCCGCATTTTTTGCAATAATAAAAAATTATATCGACAAAATTACTGGATTATAAATTTTATTTTTTCAATAAATACTTATTGTATAGGGAATATACTATTCCATCTGCTAGACCAATTTTGGGGATAAAAATTTTATCAATTTTAATTATCTTTTGTATTTCCAAAAATATTTGACCAGCGGGAACAATTACATCCGCTCTATCAGGGCGTAAGTTAAGGGATATAATTCGTTCGTCAACAGACAATTTGCTTAAATCTTTATATGCTTTTTGGATTCTTTCAAAAGAGACAAACTCATCGTTAAGGCCACCGTATAATTTTTTAATTTTATTGATGTTTCCCCCAGAACCTACTAAATGTAATTTTCTGTAGATGGGTTTAAAGTTGGCTAACCAGTTTCTAAGTCTCTCCCACTCCGATTCATGCACTCCGTTGTTTAAAAGGCGAATAGTACCTATATTAAAAGATTGGGAGTCGACCAGAAGGTTGTTATGAAGCAACGAAATTTCTGTACTACCCCCACCCACATCGATAAACATAACATAAGGTATTTTTTCATTAAAAAAAGCATCGTTGTTTGCCGTAATATACTTTGCCTCTTTGATTCCATCGATAACTCTTAAATCAAGTCCGATTTCATTTTTGATTCGGGTAATAAGCTCCTTGCTATTTTTGGCATCTCTCATTGCTGAGGTTGCACATGCCTCAAAAGCAACTGGGCGATACACATCTATTAATAGTTTAAAAGCTTTGAGGGTATTTATTAAGTCTTCACTTTTTTCAGCAGAGATATAACCAGTATCAAATACATCAAACCCTAAACGAAGGGGAATCCGAATTAATGAAGCTTTTTCTGCTTTAGGGACTCCATTACAATCCGTAATATTGGAAAACAAAAGTCTACCAGCATTAGATCCTATATCAATTGCAGCAAAAATCATGGGTTTGAATTATTTAAATGTTTAGATTTAAGATATTTATATATTTCTGCTTGAGCAAAAAAAGGTTTTTCTTCAGGTAATTCTTTATAAATATTGAGATAGTTATCAGAAAAAAGACGTACTTTTTGATTATCTTTCAGATTCATCGATAAAATATTATAAATATCTTCTTTAATTTTCGGGTCAAAGATTGGGCAAGCAACTTCAAATCTATTATCAAAATTACGAATCATCCAATCGGATGAGGAGATATATATCTCTTTATTGCCATTATTTGCAAAGCAATATACTCTTGAATGCTCAAGGTATCTATCTACAATAGAACAAGCTGCAATATTATCACTAACCCCTTGAATACCAGTCATTAGAACACAGATGCCTCGAATGATAAGAGATAGTTTAACCCCTTTTTGACTGGCTTCGTATAATTTTGCAATAACAGCAGTATCTACTAGACTATTTAATTTAATAATAGCCCAAGCATCATATCCCAGCTTTGCATTTTCAATTTCACGATCTAGCATTTTTAAAACAAATTTTCTCATAGTAAAAGGGGCCACTTTTAAGGTTTTAAATTTAAATGGTTTATAGTAAGACTCAAACAAATTAAAAACCATATCTATTTCGAGAGCAATATTTTGATTAGAAGTTAATAAACTTATATCCGAAAAGACACGAGAAGTAACCTCATTAAAATTACCAGTCCCGATATTGGCATACATCTTTACTTTTCGGCGTTCCATTCTTTTTATTAGGATCAATTTAGCGTGGACTTTAAATCCTGGGATACCATGAATAATTTTTACGCCAGCCTCTTGCAATTTTCTTGTCCACACAATGTTTTGACCTTCACTAAATCGAGCTTGTAACTCCAAATATACGGTAACTTTTTTCCCATTTCTAGAAGCATTAATTAATGCATTTATTACATTAGAAAAATGACCAGCTCGATAAATTGTCATTTTTATGGAGATTACATCTGGATCGATGGATGCCTCTCTAAGCAAATCGATTATATGTTGAAATGTATGATAGGGAAAATGCAACATGATATCTTTTTTAGCGACCACGTTTAATATACTTTTTTTCAAAAGCAATTCTGGGTGGACTATAGGGGGCATTGGTGGATAGATTATGGATGGATTTCCGAAATCGGGAAAAGAGATAAAATCTTTGAAATTATGATACCTTCCACCTGAGACCAAAGCATCTTTATCCTTAATATTGAGAAGGGAAGTGATTTTTTTGAGTAAAGTATCCGGCATCTTTATGTCGTATACCAACCTTACAGGTGACCCTTTTTTTCGAAGCCTAACACTTTCTTCTACCCTTTCGATATAACTTTTCAACACATCATTATCGAGATCTAATTCTGCATCTCTTGTAATTTTAAAAGTATATGCTTCGTATTTGTCAAATTTAAAGCTTGGAAAAAGTTCATTTAAACAGAACCTTATGGCATCTTCCAATAAAATTACATATTGTTTTTCCCCATCAGAGGGTAAGATGATAAAACGGGACAACTGTTCGGATGGAACCTCTAAAATAGCATAACCGGGAGACTTACTACTATTAACATTCGACATTTTTATCGCCAAGTATATCGAACTATCATCGAGAGAATCGGGAACTTTAAAATCTTTTAAAATAATGGGAAATAAAAGCGGTCTAATCTTCGATTTAAAAAAATCGTGAATAAATTTCCCTTGAGATTCCGACAATTGGTACTCATCAATTACGATGATATTGTTGCTTTTTAGCTCTTCTAACAACTCTTTAAAAATATTGATAAACCTTTCTTGAACATCTTTTTCGGATTTAGAAATATCTTCTAAGGTCTGATCTGGACTAAAATCTAAGTAATCACTTTTGGTTTGTTTTAACTCTATTAACCTCCGTATAGTGGCCACTCTAACTCTAAAAAATTCATCTAGATTATTAGAGTAAATACCTAAAAAACGCACCCTCTCTACTAGAGGATTTCTAACATCTTCTGCTTCTTGTAAAACTCTTCGATTAAACTGCAACCAACTCAACTCTCGATTGAGGACTGGCATATTAGTGGGAATAAGAGGTTTTTTCTTTGTCATACCTTGTTTCGGTTTTATCACAATCCTTGTACAAAGTTAAGGAAATATATGGTTGATTAGTTAGTAATCCGAATTTTGACAGTTTATCCATTTTCAAAATATTTTTTACCTATAATCAGCAATAAAATAACTAAACCGATTATATATTTAAGTTATAATAAAAAAAATGACTTTCTAAGGCTGAAAAAAGTCTGAACAAAATAGGAGTTGGTAGATTACTTTTTATAAATAACCTTTGAATTGGTCAAAAAAATTTCATTCCAATTTTGTGCATCAAAAGAGACAACAAATAAGTCGCCAGTGTTCATAAGGATACTTTTATCTGAATAGAAGTAATTTGCAATTTCGGAGATTGGAGGATTGTGACCAACGACTAATAAAGTATTACACAAATTGGTAGTAGCTAAAATCTCATTAAAATAAAAATCAGCATCCTTATGATAAAATCCTTTAATATATTGAATTATGCTTGAGGAAATGTTTAAATGATTGCAAAAATTTAAAGCTGATAGTTTTGTTCTTTTAGCTGGACTACAAAAGATTTTTTCGGGTATTAAGCCAAAGTTTTTAGAAACAGAAGCAGAGTTTTTCACTTCCGAAACACCAATATTTGTAAGAAGTCGCTCATAATCTGAACTTGAATTGTAAGAGGCTTCTCCATGTCTCATGAGCATCAATATTTTCATAAAATAGAAATTTCAATATTTTGCAAATATAGCAATAATGCGAGCAAAGGTATGTCCATTTAATCGAAATAGTGTATTGTGTATCAATATTAATGAAAAATCGAAAAGAATTTTTTAGCAGATGCCAAATTTTCGCAAAGAAAGAAAAATAAAAAAGAGGCTACTCTTTCGAGCAGCCTCTTTTTTATTTTCAGAAAGACTATATTATTTAATAATGTTCATCTTTCTTGAGAGTCGTTTATCTTTATACTCAATCCAGTAATAATAAATACCAGGAGCATAATTAACGGTGTTTAGTTCTACAGAATTAGATCCATAGTTTGCATTTAACTCTTCGGTGTATAACTCTCTTCCAAGAACATCGGTTACTCTGAACATTACTTTACCCGTTTGAGGCATGTTAAAGCCGATTAATGCTTTGTCCGAAGCTGGGTTAGGAATGTTTTGAGAAAGAGTAAACTGAGCTACATCCAAATCGTTGAAGCCAATATTTGTATCAGGGAATGCAGTTACATTCTTACAACTCTTATTATTATTAGTATCTGCATCTAATAATAATTTTGTATAAGCACAAATATAATGCATACGAGGAGAAGGCACTTGATAAGGTGTATTGAATGTATATTCAACATCAGCACCGGGTGCAATTAATCCAATATAGGTTTCATTCACTTCAGCATTTGTACCCAACTTAAAGGCCACAGGAATTGTATCAATATTTAATTGTCCAAAGTTATGAATAAGAACTTTGATATTAACATATGAATTCGTCATTACAGAATCATCAGGATAAGAAATAGGAGTGATGATTGAGGTAACACCAACATCCGGCATCACTTTCCTAAGGTTAATATCATCAATAGCGATATCACCAGGAGTTGAACCTTTTTGAGCTCTAAAGCGAATACGACCATTTTTAGAATCAATAGGTAAAACATAGGATTTTTGCAACCAAGGAGCAGTTTGAGTAGTTTGTTGTTGGCCAACTAGTGAATCCAATGTCAACCAAATATCACCTGAGCCATATTCAACATACATTTTTGCGTTAGTACCTGGGTTAAACATATGATACCAAAATGACAATCTATTCGATTGACCAGCAGTACCAGCAAAGTTGTAGCATCTAGAAATTAATGAAGATTTATCATTGGCAGCACCATAACCACCATAGACATATGCATACTTTCCAGTTGCATTGTTTAAGGTATGGTCTACCGCAGGTCCAGAAGCAGTGCCACTTTGTGTTGCCCCAGCATTTGCCACCCATTGATATTTGTTTACTGTAGTTGAAGTAGTTGTAGAAGTCCAACCGTTAGGATAAGTAGTTGAGTTCACTGTAAATGTCTCAAAGTTTTCGATTGCCGGAAGTGCAGTAACTGGCCCCAAAATATTAATAGTATCTGTTAACAAGGTATCGTTAGCCAAGTTTCCATCACCAGCTAGGTACACAATAGCTCTAATTCTATAACTACCACCTGTAGAAAAGTTTGCAGCAGTAGAAACATTTACATCAAGAGTTCCATTTACAGGAAGTATTCCGGAAGAAACTGTTGTTTGATACTCAGCCACGTTGTTAATAAGAACTTGAGCTTTCACAACAAGGTTCGTATTTGCTAAATAGAGAGTATCTTGACCAACGTTAGTTACTCTAACTTTAATGGTTTCAATAAAGTTTGGACAACTTAATGCGATTGGATTAAGTACAGATACTGGTTTAACATCATAACGTGGAAGGGCGTTTAAAACAAATCTTATGGTATCATTGTAACGCATATTATCACCAGTTAAGTCAACAATGGCAGTAAAGTTATTAGTACCAGCAACTAAAGTTACAGAAGTAATTGAGTCGATTGTGGAAGTCATAGTAGCCAAGTTTCCTGTCCAAGCTTTTATTGTTTCTACACCGTTGTGAATAACTTTTAAGGTAGCAGAAGTTATTGGAGTTGTTCCTACATTTAATAGATTAACCTTAACTGGTTGAATATTACCCTCTACTCTTGTTGGATTATTAGGTTGATTAAAGTTAGTTAAAGCTGCATCTGGATCTGTAGCAGAATAGATTATTACCGAATAATCTTCGGTTTCACCATATGTGTAATTACCACAAGAAGGAGCAACATCATAATCATCTAACACAACTCTCATCCTTGTAACTCCTGATAGAGCAGTTGCAGGGATGGTGATATTACCACTAGCAGTTAGCTGAGCCCAAGTTAAGTTAGAACCTGTAGCAGAAGTACTATTTGCAGTAAATGCAGCTTCAGTAGCATCAAAGACACCATTTCTATTATAATCAATATAAACTTTTACTTTTCCTTGGGTAGCAGAAGTAGATCTATTGATTTGAGTTGCAGAAAATGGATATATACCACCTTTAGCTAAATAAGCAGGAGCAACAGTTAATGAGAAATCTGTGTAGCCATTTACTGCAGTTGTGTTGCTATACAATGGATATGCAATACCATTATTAATACCGGCAAAAGTAACATTTCCAATATCTTGATTAGTTGCAGGAGTAGTAGCAGTTGAAGCACAATATACAGGAGTAGCAATAGTTCCAGTAGTAGTGTCATTTGTAGCGTGAATGTCTCCAGACAAACTAGTATATGCTTTTACTGATAAAGGATATAAGAAACTACTTAAGTCTTGATTTGCAACAAATGTATATTGAGCAGTATCCAAAGAGTTAATAGTTCCGGAGTATATTTCGGTAACGGGAGCACCATTATCTATGGAATAGCTTACTGGGAAGTTAAAAATTGGATCGGTACCATAATTTTTAATAGTAACTTTAATATGTTCTGTAGTAGTTAAATAGCTACCACCAGAAGGTCCAATATATCTGATTACACCAGCATCTTGAGCAGGTACGTCAGTTAAAGTAATATTAACTTGTTTCAACGGACTTGGACAAGAAATATTCATACCAGTAAATCGAGCGTTTGGTCTATTTGCTAGGGCAGTTCCAGCAACTCCTTCAGGGAATGAATCATCTTGATATTTATACTTAGTAACTCCTGATATTGCAGTAGATTTCCAAACAGCACTTGGATTTCCAGAATATACACCGTCATGATTTTCCCAATAAACCATCAAACTACCAGAACCATCGTAAGTAAATGGAGCTATCAATTTAATTCCAACCCATCCTGTGGATGATATAGTTAAATTGCCATCATAAACAAGGGTCATTGTATTGCGGTTTGGTTGAGATAAATCTGCAAAAACAGTATCAGAAACAACTTTTAAATATAATTTTTGGTTATTAATAGTAGCAAATGTAGAAGCTGAATTAACTTCAAACCAAACAGTGTCTATCGTACCGAAGGATGAAAATTCACTACTTTTATATAATGCAGATGACCATCCATAATCGAATAGATAGTAGAATGGAACATAAGATTGAGTAACAGAACCATTTCCAACTTGCACGTTGATTGGAGCTCCAACCACTTGAACAGCCTCCATCCAATAAGATCTATTTTCATAAAGTATTGGTGTGTTAAAATTCTGAGCAAACGAAATTTGGTTTGTTGCTGTAGCATTTGAATATACTCTCAACCAATCTGGATAAATAAATGTATGTGAAGTTCCATAAGGAATCACTACATCTGTAAGAGTTAGATCAGTAGCAGTCCATTTTGATTGGAAATTGTAATTGATAGTATCATTTACTCTGTATGTATCACCTATTGTTTCTGTCCAAACTTTAACAACGTATGGAGTAGTAGCTGTAGGAGCAGAAAAATCATACTTTTGAGAGAATGTAAAAGGAATAGTTTGTCCTCCATTAATGTTTACATCAATTGTATCTTTTACAGGTGTACCACCATTTACTTGATAATAAATAAAGCCACCTGCAGGAACAACGGTTGTAAGATTATTTTTTACATTTACCAAAATAGATTCCTGATGTAATCCACAACCCGAAGTAGGAGCAGTTACAGTTGTAGGTTGAATTTCTACAGTAGGAATATCCGGAATAGTAACTAAAACTTGAATTCTTGGGCTAACACAACCTAGTGCATCTCCGTTAAATTTAATATTAGTTCTAGAAGCTGTCATTGTTCCAGTTAATCCTTCAGGGAAAGATCCATCTTTATACTTGTATTTTGCAACATTCGCAATAGTAGTTGATTTAAAAGAAGCAGATGGATTACCTGAATAAGAACCCTCTCTATTTTCCCATAAAATCATCAAACTACCATTTCCATTATAGTTATAGGGTGTTGACAAAGGTATTGCCATCCAGCCTGATGCAGGTTGATTTACAGTTCCATCAAAAACCAATACCATGTTATTTCTATCCGGTTGACTTGTATTTGCGAAAACAGTATCGGATACAGTTTGCATATATATTTTTTGAGAAGCAACTGTACCTGCTGTAGCAGAGTTCATTTCAACAAATAAAGTGTCTATCAATCCAATATTGGATATTTCACTTCGTTTATACAACATCGATGACCATCCATAATCATAATTGTAATAAAATGGAATATAACTCATAGAAACAGTACCTGTTCCAACAATATTCATAACCCTACCATCCGTAGAAGAGTATGAAGTATAAAAGCTAGTATCAGTAATTAAATTTCCAGTTACAAATGTTCCGCCCATACCAATTGAATTTGGAGAAACATTCGTTTTATACCAGTTGATATATCCATTAAATCCACTTGGTCCATTTGCTGTGATTGTTGCAGGAGTATTATAACTACCAATTGTTGGGTTTCCAGATGTAATCGTAGGTGCAGAAGGCATTGGACGTGACAACACTTGATAATCTAAAATAGTATCATTATAGTGAATGATATCCGATGGATGAGTAACCCACGCTTTAATGGTATAATTAACGTTTGCTGTAGTTGCAGAGAAATCAGCAGGAGTAAATGAGAAATTCACTTGATTATTGGAAGGAATTGCAATGTTAACTGGCATTGAAATAGGAGCACCTCCATTTACAGTGTAAGTTGCAATAACTTCATTTGGATTTATATTGTTCAATCCAAAATTTTTGACAACTAACGTAACAGGCTGAATACCAACACCACAACCCGAAACTGGATTAGTAATCGATTGGAGAGCAACTTCATATGCAGGAAGATCACCTAATTCTGCGGTAATCATGAAACGTCCCTGAGTGGTTGTAGCTTGCAAAGATCCACCATTCACAGATGAAGATGTGTAGAATGTTTGTCCCCGCACTGGTGATTCCGCTTGAGATCCTAGTGGATTAAAACCAGTACCTAATTGCGCAATACCTACATAAAAAGTAGTATCTACAACCACCGTTTGTGTCCAATCAAGGAATGGGAAAGTTATCCAACGAGCAGTATCTGCTGGCAGAATTGTGTAATTTTGAGTACGTGCAACAACAGTTCCTGCACTATTACAAACTACACCATAAACCACTTTGTTTAAAGTAGTTCCACCAGTAATATATGCTTTTACATTATTGATAATTCTTGAGCCACTTGCACGATATTTTGCTAATAACAATCCATTTCCTTGAAATGCTTTAATTGCAACTGCGCTAGTATCAGCATATCCAATAGTGTTAGAAGTAGTTTCAAGTCGCCAATTTTTGGTGTTGTTTGTATTATCTCCATCATTTGGAACAGAAACTGTAAGAGTATTAACTCCGACAATAGTTGGAGCAAATCCATCAACTTTAATTATTTTACTAGTAAATGGTTGAATAGAATCTATTGTATAGGATAATATTTGTGTATTTGCGCCAGAAACATCAAAAGTAACAACTTTGTTATATTGAGTTATAGCCCCAATATTTTCGATAACTGCACTTAATGTATCTGGTAGTCCTCCCTGAAGTGGTAGTTTCCCTTTGGCATAAACAGCAGTTGTTTTCAAATCATTGTCTAATAAATTTCGGACAACTACTCGGTCAATTCCAATATTATTTCCAGCATAACTTACTGCATCAAAAGCAATTTTTACACAATTATTACCTGCATAACTAGTAAGCAATTTACTAAACAACTTCCAGCCAGGAGTAGTAAATGAAGCGTTGTATCGAGCAGCAAACAAGGTATCATTATTCCAAGTAGTTCCACCATCCGAAGAAATTCTAACAATAACTCCTTCTTTAGGGTATGCAGACGCACCATTGTCTTGCGACATCCAAAATTCTAAGTATGGGCGTGTAACACCAGTAAAGTCGAAGGTTGGCATAATAGCTCTAGATCTTGCACCACTACTAGTCGATGTATTTGAAGGGAAATATAACATTCCATTACCATAGAAAGGAGCAATAGTAGGAAGTAAAATTGAACTTTGGATACGTTGCCATGCAATAGCACCCGAAAGTTGGGTAAAATACCATGAAGGACTAAAATCAGAACTAAAATCCACATCATAAGGATAGGTAATGATTTTGCGCAAATCGTAGTTAAAGCTGATTGTATCATTTAATCTAACAGTATCAGTTGTTAGATTTGTCCATGATTTAATGGTATATAATCCTTGAGCAGAGAAATCAGCGATTGCAGTAACAGGTACATCAATGGTTGCTCCAGAAGCAAGGATTCCAGAATTTAGCACTACGCTAAAGTTTTGCACTAAAGTACCAGAAGTAGCAGCATAAACAGTTGCATTTGTTGCTGAAAAATCAATATCCGACAAACCATAATTTTTCACTTTAGCCACAATACTAACCCCGGTTGAGCCACATGAGAATGTAGAAACAGGTTGAACAATGGCAATAACTCCTAAATCAGAAGGAGCCACGTCAAACTCGTCACAACCAATGTCTGGAGTTGTAGTATTACGTGGATCGTTTTCGATATCTGTAGGAACAGATGCTAGTGGTTGTCCTTTTCCATTTAGACCAACTTCAAAAGTATGGAAATTATCCCAAGTTAGGAAGCTTGGGCTTATGCTAATGGAATTTGTATCTTTCGTTGAAGAGGTTTTCCATGCTGTAATATTTGCAGAAGTAGCACCAGAATAACTACCAATTAATGTTCCAGTAGTAAATAAATTATTGTAATTTGACAATAAATTAGTAGGAGGATTACTAACAAAATAGGAAAAACCTTTGATATTGTTTGCAAAAATATTATTTCTTATATTCAAATTAGAACCTAAAGAAACAAAAATTGCTCTCGATGAAACAGAGTCAATACCATTTAAGTTTACCGTATTATTGAAAATATTGGTTGTATCACAAGAATAAACATACAATCCACAAGCAGAAGTTATAATACCCGATGAAGTAATAGAGCTAGCAGTGAAATAGTTGTTCGAAACTAAAAGTGGATTTCCCTTGCTATAATTTAGATATAATCCACAATTTAATTTTGTAGAATACACTTTATTTGCAGTAATTGAAATACCTTCCTTACAATAATTAAAATACAATCCACTGAAGCTTTGGGTGGAAATAGTGCTTTGTCTAATTGTATTATTTAGAACATTGTATTTGTTAAAATAATTTAGGTGAATACCACGGTAAGATTGTCTGTTGAAAATATTGTTTTGAATTAAAACTTCTGAAGAAGGTAATGTAGAAGTTGCAGCCAAAAACAACCCAATGGATCCATTGTTAAATGTATTGTTCTTAAACACAATTGCAGAATCTTTAACAGTGGTAGTCTTACTCGAATAAACTAATGCATAATTGTCTGATGTAACATTAGTATCAAGACCTTCAAAGACATTGTATTCAAATTGAACATTTCCAGTTTTCCCTCTGAACCAAACCAATTTATTATTTTGTTTGCTTGTTTTTTTAAGGGTAAGATATTGCACTTTGAAATCACTAACAGAATCTAATAAGAAAGTGGCTACACTATTATTAGTATCCAAAATAATAACACTTGAGGCGTCGTTACTCTCTGATTTAAGAGTTACCATATTCACAGCAGATCCACCTAGTGTTTTAGCAAAGTTTACATTTGTGTAATATGTACCTGGTCTAACATTAAAAGTAACTGGACCACTAATTCCACAAGTTTTTAACTTTAGACTAACATCATCCAAATTCACAAAATCAGGACTAGCTCCTCCAACAGTATAAGTACCTGCTGATAAAACGCCATCACAAGAGAAAATAGTCTTTTGAATTGTATCGTTAGTCAAATTTGGATCCACGTCATTATTTGGATCGGTTACCCAAACTTTTAAGGTATGTGAACCTGGAGTAAAGTTAACTGCCGATGCAATGGTAATATCGGGAGACACTTGATCTTGTGTTAATGTACCTGTCCAGTTATAAATTGGAGTTTGCAACACACCATCTAAAGACCAATTAATTCTAACAGAGGTTAAGTCGTTAGAACCATTAGTTTTTATTTTCACTACGATATCAGACAAGTTGGAAGTAATTAAAGTAGCAGGTGGACCAACAATTGAATGCATTGCAACATCCACTAGGGGTGCTGTTGGCACAAAACCAAACATCACATTTGGTCGATTATAACTAAGAGTTCCTGAACCAGTAGGAGCAGTATTATTTTGTTGTAACGACTGATGTTGATAACTAGGACTTGTGTTAGTATAAGCAAATGTTGGATAAGTTGTAGAACCTGTTGTTCCATAATTTGTTTCACAAAGAATCATGATATTATCACTAGAAAAATCAAAATCAGTGATATCAATAGTGTTCCAACCAGCCGGTGTGAACGTTTTGGAAGCATCGTATACTAAAGTTGCACCAGTAGTAAGCGAAGCCCAAGTAGCTGCAGTGACAGTGGTGTTTGTAGTAGTTTTTAAATAAATTTTTGTTGGAATAACAGTGGGTTGAGCCGAAACAACATTCCAAGCTAAGGTAGTAATAGTGCCATAATTTCCAATTTCCGCACCCGTATATATGGCAGCAGAACGCTCATACCCAAAATTCGCTCCAAAAGGTTGCTTTTGCCCTAATGTGCCAGTTCCAACAATAATTTGAACAGGTTGTTTTTTATTCACAAACCATTTTTGCGGTGTAACATCCTCATTTCCATACTGATCTTGTGCAAAAATATAGTATGTAACTTTAGTCATATAGGGTTCAGTAGGAATTTCATATGAATAAACATTCCCTGTTCCTAATACCATTGGCACAGAATAGGAACCCGTTGGAACCCCAAAGCGTTCTGTGGTATAAACAAGATTCACTGTATTAATAGGTGATGCATCTGTGACTAATGCATTAATAGTCCATGGTCCTACTCCATAAATAGTATCTTGAAAGATAGTAGGTTGTTGTACAATAATTGGAGGAGCAATTTCATTATCTGAAGCAATAATTTCAACATTATCAAGCAACCAACCATAATGAGTCAAACCAGATGAAGTATTTCCACGTTGAATTCTAAATTGAATCTCTACGGTATCTTTATTCCCAATAAAGGAAGATAGATTGAATAACTCTCCTCTCCACCAATCATTGTTTGGCATAGCTATGGTATCAGTTTGAGCCCATTGTGTGTACGAAGATGAGTTAAAACCTGCTGTAGATAGAAACCCTAAATTGCCAGTAGGCACGGGTGTCAGATAAATGGTATCGGCTTTTGGAATAGATGTCCAAGTGCCTGAACTTCCACCAACTCTGAAGCGGAGTCCCCCTTTATCTGCGGGTGCAATTTTACAGATGTGCTTAAATCTTAAGTACACTTTGTTGTGTCCTAAAGTCGAAAACTTAGCAGTGACAATAGATGTAGCAGGAGATGAATTAATTTTCCCTCGAATGGAATTTAATCCTGCGAATTTTAGCACCCTTGTTGTATCCCAATCGGGAACTGAGGCTGTTAACGAGGAAGTAAAAGAGTGAGGAATCACTTCGAACCCTTCGTTAACTAATGTTGTTTGAGCTTTTACTGTAAGAAAACAGAACAAAGCCAAAAACATTGTAACAATTTTTCTCATACGGTTTTGGTTTTTGTTTAACTTATTATTTTATTGACATAATTTCCCAACGTCAAAGATAAGCACAGTTTTGCAATTATTGAAATATTTTTAGTCAAAAAAACATAATTTTTTGATTTAAGTTTCAATTTATATACTTTTTTCTTATTACAATTTATTTTTACCTGTATATAAAAAAAAAAAAATCCCAAAAATTACTATTTTATCGTTTTTTTATATGATTTATAACATCCTCTGTTTATGATAAAAAAATGCTAATTTATTTGAAATTTTGATTTTCTCGCTTATATTTGCATAAAAAAAGGAAAAAAATGAAAAAATTATCTCTATTCATTGCATTCATTGCCATTTCGTTTGGTAGTATTGCTCAAACATTATCTCTCTCCTATCCAGGTGGGGTAATTCCAAATGGTGGTTCTGTTGTTTTCGAAACACCCGGTCATGTTCCAATTTTACCAGGACAAAGAGTAATATTTGTACACAACATTGGAGCTTCAGATATATTAGTACATTGCCGAAAAGAGGTTTTAGACAGTATCGTTGGCTCTGTTAACAGTTTTTGTTGGGATGTTTGCTTTGGTTCTGAAGTTCAAGTTTCACAAATGCCTTTACTGATAACAGCAGGCGATAGCACTGACGAAAGTGGATTTTCAGGAGATTATCATCCTCATGGCAACTTTGGGGATACTCATGTTAAATACACCTTTGAAGAAGAAAATAATAGAGATAATAATGTATCGGTAATAGTTACATATAGGGGTTTAGATGACACTTATGTAAATAATTTCAAACAAAACGATTCAAAAATTAGCATCTCACCTAATCCTGCTTCAAACATGGTGAATCTAAATTTTTCGTCGCAAAATGCAAATCAGAAAGTTGAAATAAAAAACATGCTAGGAGCGACAATTTTTACTTCAGATTTATCTTCATCAAACAATGGCAAATACACCATTAATACTGCTGAATTTTTGGATGGAATTTATTTTGTAACCTTAACTTCTAATGGCATTCCTATTCATTCCAAAAAGCTAATCATCAAGCATTAAAAGATAATTTTTAAAACAAACTCATAAAAAAATCCTGTTAAGAAAGCTTAACAGGATTTTTTTATGAGTCAACGGTTCAATAATTAAAGAACAAACTCTTTTTTGATTAAATCAACATAGTCTAATTTTTCCCAAGCAAAGAAATCGACCGTTTTTACCAATTTTTCTTTACCGTCAACTTTTACTTTCTTGGTTGTTTTATCGGAGTAAAACACTTCCACTTCTTGAGAATATGGGGTTCTACCAAAGTGTCCATAAGCAGCAGTAGGAGCAAAGATTGGGTTTTTTAATCCAAATCTTTTCACGATAGCATAAGGACGCATGTCGAAAATTTTGTGGATAATTTCTGCGATTTTTCCGTCGGATAATTTTTTTCCAGAAGCATCTTTCACCTTAGCTGAATTGTATGTGTTAACGTACAAACCAACAGGTTGAGCAACACCAATTGCATAAGCAACTTGTACTAAAACCTCATCGCAAATACCTGCAGCAACCATGTTTTTGGCAATATGACGAGCAGCATATGCAGCAGATCTGTCTACTTTAGATGAATCCTTGCCAGAGAAAGCACCACCACCATGAGCACCTTTTCCACCATAAGTATCTACAATAATTTTTCGTCCTGTTAATCCTGTATCACCATGAGGTCCACCTATTACAAATTTTCCTGTTGGGTTTACGTGTAATTTAAAATCTCCTTTGAATAATTTTTTAACACTATCAGGACATGATTTTTTCACTCTTGGAATCAATACATTTTTAACATCCGCTTCAATTTGAGCAAGCATTTTAGCCTCTTCTGCAAAATCATCGTGTTGTGTAGAAATTACAATTGTGTCGATGCGTTTTGGTTTACCTTTTTCGTCATACTCTATGGTTACTTGTGATTTAGCATCTGGTCGAAGGTACTTCATACGTTTCCCTTCTTTACGAATTTCGGCAAGTTCCATCAAAAAACGATGAGACAAGTCGATAGAAATTGGCATAAAGTTGTCCATTTCGGTACAAGCATAGCCAAACATCATTCCTTGATCTCCAGCACCTTGTTCTTCTGCTTGTTTGCGTTCTACACCTTGATTAATATCCGGTGATTGTTCGTGAATTGCAGAAATAACGCCGCATGATTCGCAGTCAAATCTATACTCTGCTTTTGTGTATCCAATTTTACGAATAGTTTCACGAGCTACATCGTCGATATGAACAAAACCCTCAGTTTTAACCTCACCAGCACAAACTACTAAACCAGTAGTAACAAGAGTTTCGCAGGCAACTTTTGATTCTGGATCCCAACGTAAAAATTGATCTAATAATGCGTCTGAAATTTGGTCACTAACTTTATCTGGATGACCTTCTGAAACGCTCTCTGAAGTAAATAAATGTCCCATTATATGTTCACTTTTTATGAATTAATATTTGGGAAGAATCAGATTGAGAGAAGCAAAAAACTGTTTTAGCATTTTTTTGTGTGGTTGCAATCAATCAAATTTTTCCACTATTTTATTTTCATGCAAAATTACAAAAAACTATTTGCATAAAGCATTTCTTGAATTTATTTTTTTGTTAAATTTCTAAACACTTCTTCTAACCCATGTTCTAACTTAGTCATAGATAACAAAGTATAGTTTTTATTTTTAACATATTGAGAAATTGCTAGTCGAATATCTTGTTTGCTTGAAGATTCAATTTTAAACTCCGAATTTCCAATTTTTACAACGGATTTTACTCCAGCAATGGATTTCAGCTCTTGCAATGCAACTTCTTCAAGAAACTCTACCAAAACAAATTCTTGTCCGATTTGCATTTGATGCAATTGGGTGGTTCTATCATCTGCCACAATACGGCCTTCATCAATAATAATTACTCTACTACACATTGCCTCAACCTCTTGCATAATATGGGTGCTCAGCAAAATAGTTTTGTTTTTACCAAATTCCATAATTAATTTTCGGATGTCGACCAACTGATTTGGATCTAATCCCGAAGTTGGCTCATCTAAAATCAGCACTTCTGGATCATGAATCATTGCTTGTGCCAGCCCAACCCTCTGACGATAGCCTTTTGATAAAGCCCCGATTTTTTTATGTTGTTCGGCTCCTAACCCAGTTATCTCAATCATTTCATTGATTCGTAATTTTGAATTGGATCCTAAATGATGAATACCTGCAATAAATTCTAAATATTCTCTCACATACATATCCAAATATAATGGATTGTTTTCGGGCAAATAACCTACTCTCTTTCTAACTTCTAGAGAATCCGTAAGTACATTATATCCACATACTTTGGCCTCGCCATCGCTTTGAGGAATGAAACATGTGAGAATTTTCATCATGGTCGATTTTCCAGCTCCGTTAGGACCTAAAATCCCAACAACCTCTCCTTTTTGAATAGAAAAAGTGACGTTATTTACGGCTAATTGCTCACCATATTTTTTCGTAATATTTATTAGTTCAATCGACATGATAATGATTTTTTAAAATATTTATAATTCTCCTAATGTTGCCTCTCTTAATGATTGAAATCCATTCCCAAGTGTTTGACTTGCTTTAATAACCGACAAAAAGGCATTGGGATCTATTTCGTGAACAAACTCAATTAATAAAGGCAATTGTTTTCGATCGACAATGGTATATATAATTTTTTTTGGTTTATTATGATACATTCCCTCTCCGTGGATATAGGTTCCTCCACGATCTAAGTCATGAATAATTTTCTCTCGAATCTCTTCGTATTTTTCAGAAATAATATATACGGTTCTATCGTTGCTTATCCCTTGGATTACAGCATCAATAACTTTGCCTGTAATATAGATAACAATTAGGGAATAAAAAGGAATTTTCCAATCGTTATATGCTAAAATACTTACTGCAACCACTGCTGAATCGACAATTATCAAAAGAGTTCCCACTGGTAAGTGAGTGTATTTGTTAATCATCATTGCAACAATATCTGTTCCTCCAGAAGTAGCCTTTGTTCGGAAAATTAGTCCCAATCCTAAACCGAGCAATACTCCTCCAAAAACAGAAGAGAGCAACATATCGTTAGAAATCAGTGGTTCTATTCCCCACCATCCCGACATTAAATCGGTAAATACCGCCAAAGAGATAAAACCCACTACGGTCTTAAACCCAAATTTAGGTCCCAACATGATGGTTCCTATGATAGCTAATGGAATATCCATGGAAAGGGCAACCGTTCCAATGGGTAAACCATCTGGAAACAAATCAAACATCCCTTTAGTAAGATGGTGAATAGTGATCGCAATTCCATACACTCCTCCAGGTGCCAATTTGTATGGAGCAATAAAAAGCACATATCCAAAAGCCATAATTGCAGAGCCGATTAGGATTTGCAAATACTCCTTGGTAATCTTTTTATAGTTTATCGCTTTCATCAAAAAAAAAAATTTCAGGCAAAAATACAATTTTAATTTGATAGCACGTGAAGATAGCACGTGAAACGTGAAAAGATTTTTAGTGAAAAGAGCGAAAGATAGCAGTGTGAAACGTGAAACGTGAAAAGAACGCGAAGCGAGACAAGAAGTCCAGACCCGCTTCGCGATCTTCTTTTCACCTTTCACGAAATATCTTTTCACTTAATTTCACTACTTTTGCACTCTAAAATCAATTATTTGTGAAGATTGGATCAACTGAGTTTGGGAAATATCCCGTTTTTCTAGCGCCCATGGAAGAAATTTCGGATGCTCCGTTCCGACGTTTGTGCAAACGGTTTGGCGCCGACATGGTGTATACCGAGTTTATCGCTTCCGAAGCCTTGCGCCGTGATGTAGAGAAGAGCAAGCGCAAAATGGAATTCGACGAGAGTGAGCGTCCGATCGGCATCCAAATCTTTGGCAACGATGCTCAGGCGATGGCGGAAGCGGCATTGGTGGCCCAATCAGCAAACCCCGATGTGATCGATATAAACTGGGGCTGTCCAGTCCGAAAAGTGGCATCCAAAGGCTCCGGATCGGGGATTCTGAATGATATTCCAAAGATGGTGGCCATCACCAAAGCAATCGTGGAAGCAGTAAATATTCCAGTGACGGTAAAAACCCGCTTGGGATACGACAACTCCGACAAACCTATCGTAGACATCGCACTTCGATTGCAGGACATCGGCATCCAAGCACTCACCATCCACGGACGCACCCGACCCCAGATGTACATGGGCGAAGCCGATTGGACGCTCATCCGCGAGGTAAAAAACCACCCCCAAATCCATATTCCAATCATCGGTAACGGCGACATCACCTCCCCCGAAATTGCCAAACAACGATTTAACGAAACCGCCGTAGACGCCATCATGGTAGGCCGGGCCGCCACCGGCAACCCTTGGATTTTCAGGGAGATCAAACATTATCTAAACACCGGAGAACTTCTCCCCCGCCCTAACATGACCGAACGGGCCGACACCTGTATCGAGCACCTGCTGACATCCATCGAATGGAAAGGCGAACGGGCCGGAATCGTAGAGATGCGCCGGCAATACAGCCACTACTTCAGCGGTCTGCGTGATTTCAAACCTTTCAAACTAAAACTTTTAACGTCATATTCCAAGACCGAAATTTTAGAAACCATTGAATTTATTAAGGAGCAGTATCGGGAGATGGGGTAGCGTGCGAAGTTTCATACTTCGCACAACTTGAGCGTGCGAAGTTGCAAGAGAGTGCGAAGAGTGCGAAGATTCAATCTTAGCACAACGGTAGATGCAATCTTATGACTGTTTTACAAAAAACGCCAATTTCTTTAAAAACGTTTTTATAAATTTCAGATTAGAAGAGCTTGAATCAAAAATATCATCATTTGCAAACACCTCTAATTTGTTTGAATAAAAAATCAACCATGGAGATTTCTTTTTAGCAGATATCGTTGTTTGAAATGGGAAATTCAACTTATTATTGTCAAAATACACTGCTTTAACTGAGCTTGTTATCTCTGAAAATCTTTTTACGACCTGTTTTCTGTACATGATATCATTTCTATCTTGAGCTATTACATAAAAATTTTTTACTTTTTTTTGAGAAATAAGAGCGACGATTTCATCAATACAACCGTGGCAATTCGGTTCTGAGTAATAGAGAATTATTGCAGGTTTGTAAATCGAATCAGAAAAAGCGAATTCTTTACCTTTTATATCCAATAATATTATATTACTGAAACTCTGGTCAGATTTCTGACAATACCCACATATATTTATCCAGAATAGGATAAAAAAAAGAACTTGCTGCATTATTGAACACCTTTAAATGTAAAAATACACATTTTAAAAACTGGATTTTCATCCACCAATTTTACTTGTGATTCATCTAGATACTGATTCCATGTTTTGCCAAGAGGTGAATCTTTTTGATTAGAAACTATTAATCCGAATTTCCGATCAAAAGAATAGAGTGGAGAATAATCACGTTGATAACACACAAGCGGATAATTGCTTTTTGTAACAACACCTTCACCACAGCTTTGATTCCCTTTGTATCCCTGACATAAAAATCTCCAAACTCCATCAACTTTGGTCAAAACTTCCACCAGCAAGCTCATGTCCGAGCCCATATAGTGTCTATATCGCCAAACAAAAATCATGGTATCATTCACCACGTTTATGGCAGTCGGCACATCCACATTCGGCAGATATTTGTTTAACACACTAATTGCCGGGGAACCTGGTTGAGAATTGCAAATTTCATTTAATTGAGATTTGGTGAATGAATCCCAACCATCCATTTTACCAATAATTGTATCTTGTTTTTGAGTCGCCCAATTATATTGAATAATTCGGTATTGGCCTGCCTGTAAAAAATAAATATTTTCACCATAGGCATCTGCATATATACTCGGCGAGATATGCATCATTTCATCAATATCAAATAGTAAAGGTTTCTTTTCAACAACCTTGTTCTTTGCAAAATCATAAACCATATACTTATGTTCTGGATTATTAAATCGAAAACATACTACAATAGAATCATTTACAATTTTTATCTTATCAAAACCATCTTTTAGTACATTTATTAAAACATATTGATCCGCATCCTTTCTGTTGAAAATCAAGGTGTTATTATATCCTGATAATATTACAAACTCCTTATTATGAGCAATGGCAGAAATAGCCATATGGGTATTAATCATTTTTTTTAGTTTAGAATCAAATACCAGTTTTATCTTTGATCTTAACATTGAAAATAAGTCAACTTTCAACAATTCTAACGTATCGATATCTGCTAATTTTTGAGAGCAATCTGTAAATAGCAAATCTTTAGAAGAAAAACTAACGGTATTCCCCTTCCTTAATTGCATTAATTCACTATTTTCCTGAAGTTCAACCACAGTATCCATCTCAAATAACGAATTGAATATTTGAGCCTTGCTTTGATTTAGCAGAAAAAAGAAGAGTATTATCAGTATAAGTTTATTATATTTCATATTTTCTTTCTTATAAAAAGATTTACCCAGTACGCGATACATACCAGGTAAATCTTTTACATTAAATTATAATTTCAAAATAAATGAATCAATATATATTTTCCCATTTTCAACATCTTTATAATCCCATTTGAAGTTAAAAACAAAAATACTATTTAATTCAATTAACTCTGGCACAGACACTTTCACACATCCATTCCCTTTTAGCACATTGTCAATCGCTGATTTATCGGCATAATCTATGCAATAATTCAATTTCTCTACGATCATTTCATCATATTTTTCCCAAAGATAATCCAAAGGGTCATTTGGAGTTGGAGGTTGAGGAGACTTTGTTGATACACGACAAATTTGCCAACCAGGGTTACAGCATCTAAGGTTAAAATAATTATAAGTAACATTCCCAATAGTTTCGGAATGATCATATTCTTGACTCACATCACTATAACGATTAAACCAACCACCTATTCCACCGTGTTCTTTATACACATTCCAAGGTAGATGAGCTGCATTAGAAATTGTAATGATTGAAGCAAAAAATACAAACGTAATTATTAATTTTTTCATTTTAAGTAAATTAAGATTATTTATTTTTAACATAATATATTTCTTAAAAGGCATTCGATGCAGCCCTTTGTAGTTTGGTGGCAAACTGAGTTCGCACTCAAAACAGCATTTCCGATGAAATATTATTGTATCTTTGCAAAATCTAATTTGGTGTATACTAAGTTAGTGTGTGGAAAGAGAGTCGGTTGGGGAGCAAGCCCTTCCGGCTTTTTTTGTAAAATAGGTTTCACTTGTGGTGAGGTCGCTAATTTCATTGTGTGTGTATCTTTATTTATTAATTGGAGGTAAATATAGAAGGTTTTTTTAGATAAAAAAAAACAGTTAAAAAGTGTTAAGACAGTAGTTGGGATTGGGAAATGGAGTGATGAGAGTGCGAAGATACAATCCCGATATTAATCGGGATCGCACAACTAGCTAAAAATGTTAATTAAAGATATTGGATTTCAAGATGAGAATGGGTGTAAAAACCAAAATTCGTTTCAGTCCTAAAGAGATTAATAAAATGTTTGAGGACAAGACAGTTTTGCAAAGAGTCGAATGGAAAAATTTTATCAATTCGTTCATATATCTCAAACGATGCATACTTGAATTTCAGTTCCGCAAGAGACGATACGTTGATAAAAAAAGTAAAAAAAATAATTTTAACTAGCCGAAATAAGCTATAATGGTTTTTTTAGCAGTAACTTTTTGACCTATAGCGACATTGATTTTAGCATCTAATGGAACAAAAACATCTACTCTAGAACCAAATTTTATCATTCCAAACTCATCGCCTTGTACCGCTTTTTGATTAAGTTTTGCACTTGGAACAATTCTACGAGCTACAAAACCGGCAATTTGTCGGAATAATATGGATTTTCCATTAGATTGATGTTCAACCACCATGGTGCTTCTTTCGTTGAGAGTAGACGACTTAGGATGCCAAGCTACTAAAAATTTTCCTGGGTGATATTTTTTGTAGGATAATACTCCTGAGATAGGGAAATAATTGATATGAACATTGAGTGGCGACATGAATATTGAAATTTGCTTCCGATTATCCAAAAAATATTCGGGCTCAAATACCTCTTCAATTACGACAATTTCTCCATCGGCTGGAGAATATATTGCATTTTCGTCCATGGCAATATCCCTCCTAGGGACTCTAAAGAAACGAACCACAAAGAAGAAAAAGACAGCAGTAGTGAGATATAAAGAATAATGAAAAATAGTCTGTTTGGCAAAAAGAACATTAACAGATATTAATAATATAGATAAAACGATAAAAAAAACAGCAATTACACTATATCCCTCTTTGTGAATCTTCATTCTAACTGAAATTGATTAATTAAAAATAATCTGCAAAAATACAAAAATGATTGGAGAAGCCAAAATTACAGCATCAAATCTATCTAAAACACCCCCATGCCCTGGCATAATATTGCCCGAATCTTTAACATTTACACTTCTTTTGAATAGGGATTCAATTAAATCCCCGTATGAACCAGACACCAAAGCAATAACCACAAATATGGACCATTGCCAATGGTTTAATATCCCAAATATATCTGGATACCAATAACTTACTATAAGCGTAATTAGCACAGAGCCAATTGTTCCTTCCCAAGATTTTTTTGGAGAAATTCTTTCAAACAATCTATGTTTTCCGAATAACGAACCGACGATATATGCAAAGGTATCACCAGCCCAAATTGTTACGAAAAAAGCAAGCAATAGCCAACCATTTCCAATGGGCAAAATAAAGTTTAACAAGCCTAAAGGTAATGCCAAATATACTGATGGGAAAATAGCATAAGCAATATTTAACAATGGAAACTCTCGTTTTCTGTATAGTTCAATTAATAATATAATAGGTAATAAAAGCAATAGAATTAAATACCATTTTGGATTATGTAGTGAAGTAACCAAAAACAAAACTGAATAAGTAAGAATACTCGAAATATAGGTTATTGCTTTGTTTACTACTAATCCTTCTATGTTCTGAGAAAACCTAACTAATTCATAAGTTCCTATGATCGTAATGATCAAAAACAATATTCCAAAAAATAATGGAGATATAAAGATGGATGTAACAATTAATGCAACAAACACACTTCCAGATAGCGATCTTACTATTAAGTTTTTATTTAACATAACGAAGAAAAACATTCGTTTGAACAGGAAATTCGAGACGGTTTTTAGTGGAAGGTGACTCAATCAGATGAATATGTGAAAAACCCTCCAAATGTTCTCTCGAATTCACAATTTTGGAAACATCCGCATACTTATTAACCACTTGATCCGTTCGAGCGAAAAGGACTAGAATTGCACCAGAACTTAAAACAATATTTTCAATCGGATTACTAAAACTAATTACAATTGCGCCGTTATTGGCTACTAAAGCATCAACTGGCATCACAACATAATCAATTTTATCATCTTTAGAGATACTTCTTTTATGTTTAATATTACAAGCATCCAAAACTTCAGATAAATCATCATCAAGGCATAAGATATCGGACAAGTCTGTATTTTTAAAAAAATCCACAACTCCTACCAAAAGATCTTTTGATCGCTCACAATACAAGAAACCACCCCCTTTAGCAACAAACTTTTCAGCGAAAGTCACGGATAAATCAACTGTATGATCGACAGATTCAACAACATCCGATTCCACGATAAGTTCTTTATCTTTTTCTATTAAAGCTTCTCTAACAGCTTTGAATATTTTTTCTTTAACTGAAGTTGCATCCATAATTGAACGATTTTAAGTTCTTTATTCTGAATCAATTTGTGAAGGGGAATCACACTTTGGATCAGACTCTACTGTACTTTCTGCTTCGTCTGAAACGATTTCAGCAGTCTCTCCATCTACCATATGCTCATGACCATCATCCCATATTCTTTTACCTAGAATTGCTTCCACATCTTCTCTAAAAAGAACTTCATTTGTAAGAAGCATATTAGCCAACTCATCAATTTTATCTTTATAGGTCACAATCACCTCTTTTGCTTTGGAATATGCTTTTTCAATTAACAAGTGAATCTCTTGATCAATTAATTTGGAGGTTTCTTCGCTATAGGGCTTAGAAAAAGAGAATTCGCTTTGACCAGTAGAATCGTAATAGCTCACATTGCCAATTTTATCATTTAGTCCATAATAAACTACAATCGAATAAGCCATTCTTGTCGCTCTTTCCAAATCGTTTAAAGCTCCGGTAGATACTTCTCCGAAGAAGACATCCTCTGAAGCTCTACCTGCCAACAAAGCAGTAAGCTCATCAAACATTTGGCTAAATGTTGTAATTTGTCTTTCATCTGGTAGATACCATGCTGCGCCTAACGATTTACCACGAGGAACAATGGTCACCTTTACAAGTGGGTGGGCATGTTCTAACATCCAGCTAACCGAAGCGTGACCCGATTCGTGATATGCTATTACTTTTTTCTCGTTTGGAGTTATGATTTTAGACTTACGTTCTAATCCACCTACAATTCTGTCTATTGCGGATAAAAAGTCATCTTTTTCAATTTTCTCTTTCGATTTTCTAGCTGCAATTAAAGCAGCTTCGTTGCATACATTAGCGATATCGGCTCCTGAAAAACCAGGAGTTTGGCGTGCAAAAAATTCACTACTAAAATCATCCGATAATTTTAAGTTTCTAACATGAACTTTAAAAATAGCAGTTCGTTCACTTACATTTGGCAATTCTACATGAATTTGTCTGTCAAACCGACCTGCCCTCATCAAAGCACCATCTAAAATATCAGCTCTATTGGTAGCGGCCAAAATGATCACACCATTATTGGTTGAAAAACCATCCATTTCGGTAAGTAGCGCATTTAGAGTGTTTTCCCGTTCATCATTACCACCTGTAGCTTGATTTCTGCCACGGGCCCTGCCAATAGCATCAATTTCATCGATAAAAATAATACAAGGAGCTTTCTCTTTAGCGTTTTTAAACAAATCTCGTACACGAGAAGCACCAACACCAACAAACATCTCTACAAAGTCAGACCCAGATAGAGAAAAGAAAGGAACTTTCGCTTCACCTGCTACTGCTTTTGCTAGCAAAGTTTTACCAGTTCCAGGAGGACCTACAAGTAAAACACCCTTTGGAATTTTTCCTCCCAAATGAGTATATCGCATCGGATTTTTAAGAAAATCAACCACTTCAACTATCTCTTCTTTGGCACCTTCTAGACCGGCAACATCTAAAAAAGTAGTAGAAACTGGCACATTTTTATCAAACAATTGAGCTTTAGCTTTCCCAAAATTAAAAATTTGAGAACCGCCACCTCCTCTATTCATAAGGCGCATCAGTATTATCCACATTAAGATAATAAAACCGAAAGTAATAACCCAAGTAGAAATCTCACTTCCCCAATCGGTAGAATTATCATAGGTAATAGATATGGGTTGAAATTTTTTAATAATTTCTTGCTTCTCAACATCGGTTTTACCAATGGTATCTGCACTTAATTTTTTGACTTGCGACTCCTTTATATTTGTATTAAAACTCTCTAATGAGCCAATTAAGCAGTAGTAATGAGGACCAGAATTATTGGCTATATTCTTACCTTTTGACAACTCTTTGTATGCAGTATCTTTGGCTATAGAATCTTTAACTAAATAGATATCTGCTTGATCTTTGCTTTTGATAATCACAATCTTAGAGACATGCCCCTTTTGTAACATCAAATCCAAATTATTAAAATTAATCTCTCTCGTATTACCAGAATCACTATTGTTTTGATAAGAAAAAAAGATTAGCACCAAAGCTATTGCCCCATAAATCCAATAAAAATTAAATTTTGGTTTCTTTATTTTTAAATTATTATCAGCCATACCTAAAATATTGTTTACTCAGTTATTGATTCAATTTTTGTGAGTTGTGCATCTGCCCATAGCTTTTCTAACTGGTAAAAGCCTCTACTCTCTGGATTAAAAACATGAACTAATACATTAAAATAATCAACAATACACCATGTTGCATTATCTGTTCCCTCGATGCTTTTTGGAAGAATACCTAGTTTCTTTTTAACTTCGAACGCAATGCTATCGACAATTGTATCAGATTGTGGTTTAGAGGAAGCTGAACAGATTATAAATTTATCAAACAGTGAATTTTGCAATGAATGTAAATCCATTACTACGATATCTATCCCCTTTTTATCTTGAATTGTTTCAATAATTACTTCAGCTAAGCCTTTATTTGTAGTGTTTTCGATCTCTTTTTTCGATTTTTTCTCGATTTTTTTTGCCATTCTAATGATTTTTTGCAAAGATAACGATTT